>CAZTQN010000039.1:1689-34195 GCA_964615765.1 uncultured Phycisphaeraceae bacterium | reverse complement strand
ACTCCCGCACAGCCACCAAGAAGGCCTCTTCCCGCACCACGCGCGGCCGCAAGTCCTGAGCCGATTCCAAAAACACCGCCGGCGCCAGACTTTTGTCCGGCGCCGGCGCACAACGACGATGATCCATTCACCCGGTGCTCGTCAGCGCCACGCCGACCGGCACAAGGCCCCGAGGATCAGCCCGGCGCCCGCGGCGATCGCGATCGACGTCACGGGACGCTTCGACACGAACCGCGCCGCCCCGTCGCCCGCGCGATGGGCGGACTTCCGCAGATCTTCCGCGGTGTCGAGGGCCGCGGTGCCCGCCGCCTGCAGCACGCGCCGACCGCTCGCCGACGCGTCATGCAGCCCGCCGGCCACCGTGTTCTTGAACCCGGTCAGTTCGTCGGCGACGGAGTGGATCTCTCCGTCGACGCGCCCACCGGCTTGTGCATACGCCATGGCGTTCTCCTTTCAGACGCTCGGCGACCCGCCGCGACGGGCCAGGCCCATCACCAGCGAGACCAGGAAGAGGATGAGGAACAGCACGAAGAGGAACTGCGCGATCGAGGCGGCCCCGGCCGCAATCCCGGTGAACCCGAAGATCGCCGCGAGCAGCGCCACCACGAAGAACACCAGCGCCCAGTACAGCATGATCAATCCTCCTTCATCCGAGGATGAGTGAGTGGTGGTTGGACTTACTTGTTCCGATCGGCCGCGTCTTCGATGCCCTCGCCGGCCGACTGCAGATCGCGCCCCACGCCCTCGGTGGTATTGCACCCGGCGAGCCCGGCCGCCGTCAGCATCGCGCACGCGCACACCGCGCCGCTCACCACCGCCCGCATCCGCCGACGAAAACGATTCCACATGGTCAAGCCTCCGAATGCACCCCGGGCCCCGAGTTCCCGTCCCCAACGAGCCCCGCCCGTGTCCCCGCGAGTCGCCTTGAAAATGGCACTTTCTCAGAGCGGGGCGGTGATGTTCGCGTGAACCGCGCCTCACCCCCGCGCGGGGCGGTGCGTCCCAACGCTCAGGCCACTTCCTGCGTCGCCGCGGACGCACGCGGCCGCGCACGCCGCGCCAGCTGCGCCAGCCCCGACCGCAGCGCCCGCCGCACTTCCCGGCGCGACCGCCCGATCGTCTGCGCGATCATCTCGACGCTCTGCGGCTCCGCCCCGTCGAGCCCGAACCGCATCTCCACCGCGCGCCGCTCAAACTCCGGCAAGCCCACCATCAGCTTCGCCACCGTGCCCGACGACTCGCCCGGCTCGGCCGTCGGCAGAATGTCCGGCGCCGCCGGGTGCACCGTGCGCGTCGTGCCGTCCGGAGCCGCGTAGTCCAGCGACGACGGCCGCGCGTGCGAGAGGTGCAGCGTCCGGCACAGCGTGACCCGCTCCGGCCCCCAGCCGAGCTCGCGGGCCACCTCCGCGTCCGTCGGCGGGCGCCCCGTGTGGGCGTAGAACGTCCGCTGCGCCCGCTCGTATTCCATCAGGTCGCGCCGGTCGCGACCCTTCAGCCGCCCGCGCGGGCTGTTGGCCGCGAACGCGCGGCTGATGCCCTGGCGGATCCAGTACGCCGCGTACGCGCTGAACCGCGACCCGCATTCCGGGTCGAACCCGTCCACCGCGCTGAGCAGGCCCAGGTTCCCCTCAGCGATCAGCTCTTCGAGCGCCACGCCCGCGTTGCGATAGCGGCTGGCGATCGCGACCACGAGGCCCAGGTTCGCCGTCACGAGCCGGTCGCGGCAGTCCTGGTTGCGGTGATACCGCCACTGCCGCGCCAGATCCGCCTCTTCTTCCGCCGACAAGCGCACCCGCGTGCCGCGCGCCGCGCCCGTCGTCATTGGGACGCTCACCGATACGGTCTCAACCGTTGTGGTCATGCTGTGCTGCTCCGCAGTCTTGAATGTCCCCGCCCTATATCTATCTTCGCCGCGGCCCTGACATCCCCGTGACGGGTCAGTGAACCTGATCTCATTGCCTGACTTAAACGGGCACCACCCGTTCCGGGCGGGTCATGTGACCCACGAGCACATACCAAAAAACGAGGCGGGCCTTCTTGTTCAGAGGGCCCGCCCGGCGAGAGAGAGTGCTGTGAGAAGCCAGCCGGATCAGCGGTTGTCGCGCCGCATCCCGTCGTTGTTGTTCTGCTGGTTCTGATTCTGCTGGTTCTGGTCGCGCCATTCGCGGTTGTCGCGCCAGTTCTGATCGTTGTTGCGGTTGTTGTCAGGATTGCGGTTGTCGTTGTTCCACTGGTTGTTGTTGTTCCAGTTGCCGTAGGTCGGCTCCCGCATGCCGTAGGAGGAGTACACGCGCTGGAAGGTCGCATCGTCCAAATCCTCGAAGTCGTCCGGCGCCGCCGGGGCCGCTTCGATCATCGCACGCGTCGCGTCGACGTAGATCCGGCCGTCGTACGAGCGCGTCACCGCGTTCCACGGCACGATCCGGTCTTCGTCGCCAATCCCCATGAAGTTGCTGTCGGGATCGATCACCAGGAACATCGCCCGCCCGTTGGCACAGTCGAAGACGACATCCTGCACCTCGCCGCAGGTCTCGCCGCGGCATTCCAGGTCGCGCCCCGCCAGTTCGCTGTAGAGCACGAAGGGCGAGTCGAACGAAGACGTGTTCTGCCCGCCGCTGCTGGGCAGCGTGCCGACGTAGTTGCCGGTGTTCTGCTGCCCCATCGTCGTCGAGGTCGGGTTGTTGTCGCGGTAGACGCTGCTGCTGTCGCGAGACGTCGAGTTGTCGCGGTAGGTGCTGTCGCGGTTGGCGCTGTCGCGGTTGGTGTTGACGCCCGTGTCCCGACCCGTCCACTGATTCTGCTGATTCTGGTACTGGCCCTGCTGGCCCTGGTACTGCTGGTTCGAGCGCGTCGCGTCGGTGTTCGACCGACCGTCCGACGGCGTGGTCGACTGGGTGCCTTGCTCCGTGCGCCATCGGTCCGAACCCGTGTGCGTCGGGTCCGTCCCGCTATCGCGACCCGTCAGCGGCGTGCCGTCGCGGGCCCGCCCCGTCCGCATCGCTTCCGACTGCGACGTCGGGTAGCGGTCTGAGTCCGTGCTCTGACGGTTGCTCTGGTCCCGGTCGTACTGATTCTGATCCTTGTTGTACTGGCTCTGCGTGGTCGAGGTCGAGCTCTGCGACGTCGTGCCGCTCTGCCCGTACTGCGTGCGGTTCGGATCAGTCGCGGACGGAGCGCTCCGGGTCGTGTCCGAGTTGGTGTCGCGACCCGTCATCGGCCGGCCGCTCTGGTCGTACCGCGTGCCCGACGACGTCCCGCTCGTGCCGGACTGCGTCTGGTTCCATCGGTTCTGGTCGCGGTTCCAGTCCTGGTTCTGATTCTGATTCTGGCCATACCCCGTCTGGTTCTGACCCGACTGGTTCTGACCCGGCTGGTTCTGCCACGTCTGATTCTGACCAGTCCGGTTCTGACCGTACTGGTTCTGGTTCTGCGTCCCGGCCGTCCCCGTGGCGCCCTGGTTCCAGTTCTGGTTCTGATTCGTGTTCTGGTTCGCGTTCTGATTCCAGTTCTGGTTCTGATCCCGGTTCTGGTTCCAGTTCTGGTTCTGATCCCGGTTCTGGTTCCAGTTCTGGTTCTGGTTGTACTGCTGGTTCCGGTTCTGCTGGTTCTGATTCTGATTCTGCGGGTCGTTGCGGTTCCAGTTGTCCCGGTTGGTGTTGTTCTGATCGCCCGTGCCCAGGTTTCCGCGTGAGGTGTCCGTCCCGCCGGTATAGCGGCTGGCGTCGCTCGAGCTCGAGTGCCAGTTGCCCGGCTGCTGCGAATCACTGGTGATCCCGATCCAGCCCGGCTGGCCCTGCTTGTCGTACACCGTCCACTGCTGCCCGTTGACGCTCGCCGACTCGGCCACCGCCACACGCCGCCCGTCGCGATCAACGTAGAACACGTTCATCTCGATCGGGGCATCGCGGTACAGCGCCAGCGAGTTGTTCCCCGCCACGTACCACGACGGCCCGAGCACGACCTCGCGGTCCTGCTGCCCCGGCGTCGTCACCGTCACGACCATCTCTTCCCGCCCGCCGTCCAGCGCGTTGCGGTTGATCCCCTTGATCGTCCCACGCAGCGTCTCGGCCCGGTTGCTGTTGGCGTCGCCGCGTGTCGGCCAGCCCGTCGCGTCGTAATACTCCGACCCGATCGTGCGCCGATACGCCTGCGACTGCGTGCCCGTGCTCATCCACGTCCGCCGGTTGTACTCCGGATAGCCCTTCAGGTCTTCCACCGTCGAGTTCAGGATGACTTCCTTGTCGACGTTGTCCCACCGGAACGACGAGTAGGGCACCGTCACGCGGCGCCCGCCCAGCCCGAGCGTCGTCCCCGTCCGCAGCACGATGTGCCGCACCTGGCCCGACCCGCGATCGATGATCAGATCGTCGACCGTCCCGACCGACTGGTCGTTGACGTTGTCGACCGACATCCCGCGCATGTCATCGCCCAGGACCAGCTTGCGCTGCTTCCACCCGCGGTCCTGCATCCCCTGCTGGTTCTGCATGCCCTGCTGGTTCTGCATGCCCTGCTGGTTCTGCACGCCCTGATTCTGCAGACCCTGATTCTGGCGATCCCAGTTCTGGTTCTGCTGACCGCTCTGGTTATTCCAGTTCTGATTGGTCGGCTGCCCCTGCTGCACACCGAGCGCCGCCGCGCACGTCGCGCTGAGCGTCAGAATCGCCAAATCAAGCCTGTCGTTCCTTTGAGGGAGACGCATTGGTCACTCCTTTACTGCCAGTGGGTGTGTGTTTCGAGTTCCACGAAGACCGCCGCCCGCGTGCGGATCCGCTCCGCTCGCCCGGGCACGCTCTCGTGTGCCGCCGTCGCCCCGTAGCTCTCGGCGACCCCGGCGGACCATGGCTCCGCTCGGCCCGCGGTGTACGCCGCGACGTTCACTCCTCAACCTGACCTACGCCTTTGAGCACGATGTGAGCGTTCAGTGAACCCCTCGTCATGGTCACCGTTCGGACGATCGCCCCCGCCGGCGATCGGGCCGCGCCCCGGCGCGCCCGCGACGTGCGCACACGCGCACGCCGCACAAACCCGTACACCATGCGCCGGCCGACCCACTTCGCGCTTCACCGCGTCCCACCCGGCCCATCGTCGCGCCCGCCCTCCACGCCCGACAGGTCCAGATCCACCAGGTCCAGCCGCCATAAGAACAACATCGCTTCAACAAGCTCGTGGCTCGTGAACCCCTCGCGAGACACGCCGTCCGCCCCAGCCCACGCGACGCGCCCCGCGTCCTCGCCGATCGCCGACGCGAGGATCGCGTCCGCCGCCGCAAGAAGACGATCCGGACGAACATCCGACGATGACCATGAGTCCGGGTGTGGCACGGCGGCGTCTCGCGAAAGAACCTGCACGGATCAACGACACGACTCGCCGCCCAGTGCTCGCTCGCCGGCCCCAGAGCGTGACGATCGCGTGAAGACTTCATCACGTAAAACACCGGCGAAACTCACGCGCCGCCGAACCCCTTCGGGTATACTTCGATCAGGCGTGCGCCCACCCACTCACCTCTTACGCGGACGGACCAATGCGAGCACTGGTGATCGAAGATAATCCCAAGATGGCGCGCGGCATCCAGACGGGCCTGGAAGAAGCCGGGTTCGCGACCGACGTTTCGAACTCCGGCTTTGAAGGCGAAGATCTCGCCGCCGGCCAGCAGTACGACATCATCGTGCTCGACCTCATGCTCCCCGACCGCGACGGCGTCGAGATCTGCCGCAACCTCCGCCGCCGAAAAGTCGCCACCCCGCTCATCATGCTCACCGCCCTCGGCTCGACCGAGGACAAGGTCAACGGGCTCGACGCCGGCGCCGACGATTTCCTCGCCAAGCCCTTCAAGTTCGAAGAGCTCCTCGCCCGCATCCGCGCCATCCTCCGCCGCGGCCAGGCCACCGAGGGCAAGATCCTCCGCTGCGACGATCTCGAGCTCGACCTCTACACCCGCCGCGCCAAGCGCGGGACCGAGCACTGGGACCTCGCCAGCCGCGAGTACTCGCTCCTCGAATATCTCATGCGCAACCAGAACCGCGTGCTCTCGCGAACCCAGATCGGCGAGCACGTCTGGCACCTGGACTTCGAACCCACCAGCAACGTCATCGACGTCTACATCTCCGCGCTCCGCAAGAAGATCGACAAGTCCGGCCAGCGCCCGCTCATCCACACGATCAAGAACGCCGGTTACCGCTTCGGCGTCATGGACTGATCGCCCCCCACTCGACCGAGCACCCACGCCATGGACCGGGAGGTAGGAACGCGACCCACGTCCATCTCACTCCGGCTCAAGCTGTCGTTGTGGATGGTCCTCATTTTCCTGGTCGTGCAGCTCTCGCTCGTGCTGGTCTTCCAGCTCATCCAGCGCCGCTCCATCTCGGATTTTTACGACGCCCGAATCGCCCGGCGCGCCGCGCTTGTGTATGACGAAATCAGCCCGCGCGGCGCCGGCGTGTCGTCCGATACCCTCCACCGCGCCGCCGAGCATTACACCAAGCACTTCTTCGCGAGCTGGATCTTCCTCGACGTCTACACCGTCGACGGCCGCCGCATCGCCTCCAGCCAGGAGGATCACCCCGTCATACCACCCGCACGCTGGCCCGTCGCGCCTGAAACGCCCGGCTGCCGGGTCATCCGCGACGCGACCACCCTCTTCGCAGGCCCGCCCGACACGCCGCTGCGCTCGGCCGCTTGCCGCATCCAGCCCGCCGGCGGTGATCCCTACATCGCCGTCTTCGTCCGCACCGACGACGACGCGCAGGCCATGACCCAGCTCCTGGGCCGCGTCATCCTCTGGACCGTCCCCATGGGCGCGCTCGCCACCGCGTGCGCCGCCTGGGCCATCGCCGGCCTGGCCGTGCAGCCGATCCGCACGATCCGCCAGCTCGCCCGCGGGCTCGAGCCCGACCGCCTGAGCCAGACGCTCCCCAGCACCCGCGCCGGCGGCAACGAAGTCGACGGCCTCCGGCAGGACCTTGAGAACACGCGCCTCCGTCTCGAAGCCGCCTTCGCCGTGCAGGAGCGGTTCATGTCCAACGTCTCGCACGAGCTCAAAACGCCAATCGCCGTCCTCATGACCGAGGCCCAGACGCTCAAGCTCGAGGGCGTCAGCAAGGAAGTTCGCGCGTACGTCGCCAGCAGCGTCGACGAGCTCGAGAAGCTCGGGCGCATGGTCGACAGCTTCCTCCTCCTCACGCGCGTCCGCCACGGCCGCGCCAAACCCCCACGCGCCAAGCTCTGCTACGCACGAGACATCATGGTCGAGTCGTACGAAGGCTGCGCCTCCATGGCGGCCCAGTACGGCGTGCGACTCTCCATCCGCGTCCCCGACGACCCCGACACCGACGCCGCCGTCTTCGGCTCCGACGATCTCCTCCGCACCGTCCTCGACAACCTGCTCCGCAACGCCATCCGCTTCAGCCCGCGCGGCGAGACCGTCTCCGTCGAAGGCCACGTCGACGCCGAATGGCTCGTCATCACCGTCCGCGACCGCGGACCCGGCATCCCCGTCGACGTGCTCCCACACATCTTCGACCGCTTCGTTCAGGCCCGCGACGAACAGCACCGCGGCCGCGGACACGGCCTGGGCCTCTCCATCGCCATGGGCATCACCGAAATGCACGGCGGCACCATCACCGCCTCCACCCCGCCCGAAGGCGGCAGCGAGTTCTGCGTCCGCCTCCCGCTTGTGCTGCAAAACGCCGACCCCAGCCCCGCTGACGCCCCCGCCGGACCCGCCGGTCCGGGGGCTCTTGTACGCAACAGCACGGATTGAGCACGCGCTTACCGCGCACTCACCACGCGGTCACACCAACGCGCATTGCTGCGGGGAACGCCGCTTCACCCGCACTTTCAGGCGCTCCACGTGCTCGCCGTCCTGGTCATCTGCCTCATCGTCACGCTCACCTCCGGCGCGCTGGTCTATACGAGCAGCGCCGCCCTGCCGCCCGGCTGGGCCGAGGTCGTGTTCGTCCTCGCCCTGATGCTCGCCGTGCTGTTCCTCCTCGCGCTGGTCGCGCGCAGCGCGCTGGGCTTGCTCTGGGACGACCCCGCCGAAACACCTCGCCCGCCGGTGAATCCCCGTTCACCGACGCTTAGCGCCCACCCCGCCCCGGGGGCCGCAATCCCCCCGCGTGCCCGCGGCACATCTCGCGGCGCCAATCACGCACACGCACCTCACACGGAGTCGAACACGATGGCCAGCCTCGTCACCGGATTGTTCAAAAGCGCCACCGCCGCCAACCGCGCGATCGAAGCTCTCCGCCGCTCCGGCTTCACCGACGCCGACATCAGCGTCCTCACCTCCCAGTCCAGCACCTCCGATGCCTTCGGCATCGAGTCCGGATCCAAGGTTGGTGAAGGCACCGCGATCGGCGCCGGCGTCGGCGGCGGCCTCGGCGCACTCATCGTCGGGCTGACCGCCGTCGGCGTCGTCGCCAGCGGCGGGCTCGGCCTCGTCGCCGCCGGGCCCATCGTCGCCGCCCTCGCCGGCGCCGGCGCTGGCGCCGCCACCGGCGGGCTCATCGGCGGCCTCATCGGCCTCGGCATCCCCGAGCACGAAGCCAAGTACTTCGACAACGCCATCCAGAAGGGCGGCGTCCTCGTCGGCGTCAAGGCCGAAGGCGACAAGCGCGACACCGCCCGCACCGTCTTCCGCGATAACGGCGCTGAAGACATCTCCCGCGCCTGATCCCCCACCGCCGCAACCTTCGCGCGGCGTCCATCCTCGCCTTCTTCCCTCTCGCCCACGAAGGGCCTCGGGAGACCCTCCCTCGCGGAGCGCGTTTCCCGGGCCCTTTTTTCGTCGCCGCTACACACACGGGTGAGTTCCCGTTCACCCCCGCTTCAAGCCCGCCTGATCCCGCCGGCTCACATTGCCCTTGTCACGGCATTCCGGTGCGCAGGTCTTGCTCTCTGTGGCGGGGCCAGCCGCCCGAACCGCGCACACACACCACAGCGATCATGGCGCTGTGTCCACGCACATCCGGAGGAAAGAGACGACGAACTTTAAGGAGGTTCGCCTATGTACCGTCGTCGTCTGCTCGCCGCTTGCGCTGGCACCGCGCTCGCCGCCCTCTCCGCCCCCGCGTACGCCACCTTTTTCAGCTTCGCGTCCGACGTGAACAGCAACGCGTTCACGTTCGGCGGCACCGCCGGCGCCGGCGGGTCGTTCACACTCACGGACTTCAGCCGCCCCAACACCTACACGCTCCTCATCGATGACGACAACGGGCCCCTGGCCACCCGTTCGCTCACCGTCGAGTTCCGCGCCAACCTCACGCTGACCAACGGCACCAGCACCAGCATCACCCCCACCCTCTTCCAGCACACCTACCGCGTCACCGGCAACTTCGGCTTCTTCGACGCCATGGGCAACGCCCTCCTCACCGTCGACGTCGGGCCCACCAACCCCGCCATCTTCACCGTCCCCGGCTCTCAGAACGCCTGGGCCACCAGCGGGGCCGTCCTCGGCGCCGACTCCTTCGCAACCGTCACCTACACCGCCACCACCGCCCTGATCAACGCCCTCGGCGGCGCTGCCCAGGCCCTGCAGTACGGCATCGCCGTCGGCCCCGGCGGCACCGGCACCTCGCCCGGCCCCGACGACTTCGCCTTCGATCTCACCGCGATCAACGCCGGCGCGCTCGGCGCCGCCGTCGCCCTCGATCCCTCCACCCGCCTCCCCACGTCGAGCTTCCGCTCCGAATCCTCCTTCTCCGGTTCCACCTTCAACGGCATCCCCTCGCCCGGCGCGATGGGCCTGCTGGTCATCGGGTGCGGCATGCTCGCCCGCCCCTTCTCCCGCCGCAAGTAATCGCGACACACCACCAGCCCGCCGCGGGTCACCACCTGCTCGCGGGCTTTTCTGTTCGTCGCTCGCCGCGCCGCACATCCGCGCCGAGCGACCACACCGCGCACCACGACCACCGCCCCGGAGCACCGCATGCATAGCCGCCCGCTCGGCTCGACTTTCGAGCCCATGGACGCCCTCGAACCGCGCGCCCTCCTCGCCGCCTTCCCCGTCGCAGACTTCGCGCCGCTCTCCCCAGGCGACCGCCTCGAATATCAGGGCTCCCTCAACGGCCAGCCCGCCACCGCCGTCGCCGACATCCGTCCCGGCGGCCCCATCTCCGGCACGCCGACGCGCCGCTTCATCCTCAGCATCACGCCCGACTCGCCCCCCGCCGCACCAAACACCCCGGCGACCACGCTCACCCAGTTCCTCGCCCACACCACCGCCGGCTACCGCATGTTCCGCCAGCGCATCGGCGAGCCAGACGGCTTCTCCGTCCTCAACTTCGCCGGCGGCCAGCGCCTCTCCACCCGCCTGCTCCGCGATTTCGGTCAGGTCCGCACCGTCAAGGCCTACTCCTCGCGCGAGTCCGACGGCGACCAGGCCACCGGCAACCTCACCACCACCACCACCTCGCCCGGCCTCGAGAACATCACCGTCGCCGCCGGGTCCTTCGAAGCCCTCCGCGTCGTCACCGAGAGCACCTTCTCTGAGACCCGCGCCGACGGCACCACCGCCACCGGCTCGTTCCGAGAAACCCGCTGGCTCGTCCGCGGCGTCGGACCCGTCCGCATCGACTTCGCCTTCGCCATGACCGCCTCCGACGGCGAGGAAAACACTGTCCGCTTCAACCTCGGCCTCACCACCGCCTCCCGCCTCACCGGCGTCAACGCCTTCGGCGTCCAGTGGGAAGGCGTGCAGATCGCCCACGCCGACTCCTCCCCCTCCACCATCGACGGCACCTTCCTCCCCGATACCAACGTCGACGGCCAGACCATCACACGCACCTACGCCATCCGCAACACCACCCAGTCCGCCATCACGCTCAGCGGCACCGGCGGCCGCCGCGTCCAGATCACCGGCCCCGGCGCCGGCGATTTCCGCATCGTCACCCAGCCCCCGCGCATCCTCCAGCCCGGCGCGTCCGGCAACTTCACCGTCAGCTTCGACCCCTCACAGTCCGGCCGGCGCGACGCCACCATCGCCTTCCGCTCCACCGCGCAGGGCGCTCAGCCCTTCACCTTCACCCTCGCCGGCAACGGCGTCGCCGCCGGCGCCATCGCCGTCCGCGGCCCGCAGGGCCAGACCATCAACGATCAGGCCGCGCCCAACGCGAACGTCGGCACCGCCTTCGGCGGCCGCTCCACTAACGCCGCGCCCCTCGCCCGCACCTTCACCATCGCCAACACCGGCCCAGGCCAACTGACCTTCGCCCAGCCCACACGCGTCACCATCACCGGCGATGCCGCCGGCGATTTCCTCCTCCTCTCCTCCCCGGCGTCCTCCGTCGCGAGCGGCGGCTTCACCACCTTCCGCATCGCCTTCGACCCATCCACCACCGGCCGTCGTACCGCGCTCGTCTCAATCTTCTCAAGTGATTGGCGCAACCCCCTCTTCACCTTCTCGCTGCAGGGTACGGGTGTCTGATTCACAAGGAGTTTGCTCATGCATCGTTCAACCTCGCTCGTCGCCGTCGCGCTTATCGCCCTGGCGGGCGGCTGTGAACGCGAAGACACGAACACCACCACCACCCCCAACAACGCCAACCGCCCCACCGGCGGGACCACCGGCGCAGGCACCGGCACCACGCCCGGTTCCACCACTCCGGGATCCACCACCCCCGGCACCACCAACCCCAACCGGCCCAACCAACCCGGCACCGGCGCCCCGGGCTCGCCCACCATGCCGCCGTCCCAGCCTTCGGGACAGCCCAACACCACGCCGCGTGACCCCGCCGGCACGGCGCCCGCCCCGGGCGCACGCACCGATCAGGCCCTCACCGAGCAGATCCGCACCACGCTCCGCGACGACACCGCCCTGGCCGCCCTGGCCCAGCGCGTCAACGTCTCGGTCTCCAGCGGCGTCGTGCTGCTCGAAGGCTCGGTCCCTACCCAAGCCGACCGCGAGCTCATCGAGCGCCGCATCACCGACATCCCCGGCGTGAACCGCGTGGACAACCAGCTCACCGTCACGCCGGCGAACCCGCCGCAGACGCCGTAACACCTACACCACACACGCGCTCGCAAAAGCCCGGCACCCACCGGGCTTTTTCTTGCGCGCCCCTGGCCCCTAGCCCCTGGCCTCTGACCTCTGTCCCCTGCCAAAGAAAACGCCCGGGCTCATCACCCGGGCGCCGTCAGCGACTCAGTTGTACAACCCCTCCCCCCGCGGCTGGCGCTATTCCTCGTCCTCCTCGTCCCCTTCACCCTCTTCACCCATCGCCATCGCCGCCGTGAGCACGCTCCCCTCGGAGATCTCCGTCAGCTTCTCATCAGCCGTCAGCTCTTCGTCGAGCGTCGACTGCAGCAGCCCCGCCGCGTCTTCCAGCCCGAGCTGCTCCGCGATCGCCCGTGCCGAGCCGTACGCCGAGATCTCGTAGTGCTCGACGCGCTGCGCCGCCGCGATCAACCCGGCGTCCAGCACCGGCCCTTCCTCGACCTCCTTCATCGTGTCCTGGCCTTCCTCGACCAGACCCTGCATCGCCTTGCAGGTCTTGCCCGTCGGCTTGAAGCCCAGCGTTTCCGCCACGCGCTTCAGCCGCTCCACGTGCTCCTTGGTTTCCTCCATGTGCGACTCGAACGCTTCCTTCAGCGTCGGCTCCGTCGCGGCTTTGGCCATCTTGGGCAAAGCCTTCAGAAGCTGGTTCTCGGCGTTGTACAGATCCTTGATCTGTTCTTCGAACAGTCCCTTGAGCGTGTCCACGCGTGATACTCCTTGGTTGGTGTCCACGCAGTGTGCCCGGAGCCACTAAGTCGCGTGTGAGCATGGTCTGAACACCACCCCCACTCAGCCGCTCACACACCCGCGCTCGCCCCACTCCCGCGGCCGCTTCACTCGCCGCTCATTCCCCCGCGTGCTCGCCCGGCTCACCCTCTGGTACATCGGGCTCATCCGCCCACACCAACATCAACACCGCTTCCGGAGACCCACCATGCCCCGCACCGGGACACTCGCGCCGACCGCTCTTCTCGCCCTCGCCTGCGCCGCTGGCCTCGCCGCCTGCGATACCGCGCCCCGCTCCGACTCCGACCGTGAGGCCCTCGGCGCCCGCACCAACTCCACCCTCCGCACCATGACCTCGACGGACCCCAGCCTCTCCAACCTCCTCGACAAATCCGTCGCCTACGCCATCTTCCCAGACATCGGCAAGGCCGGCTTCATCGCCGGCGGGGCCTACGGCCGCGGCGAAGTCTTCCAGAACGGCCGCTTCATCGGCTGGGCCGACATCACCCAGGGCAGCGTCGGCCTCCAGGCCGGCGCCCAGTCCTACGACGAACTCATCATCTTCCTCGATCAGCGCCAGCTCGACGCCTTCACCTCCAACCAGTTCACCCTCAGCGCCAACATGTCCGCCGTCGCCCTCCGCGAAGGCGCCGCCGGCGCCGCCGATCACTCCAAGGGCGTCATCGTCTTCGTCCAGCCCCGCGGCGGGCTCATGGCCGAACTCTCCGTCGGCGGCCAGCGCTTCACCTTCCAGCCCGCCTCCGACAACAACAACAGCCGCGGGTACAACAACACCCCAGGGCGCACCTTCAACGAGAACCCCGACCGGCGCTACCGCCGCTCCGACTACTGACCCACCACCACGCGGCCCGTGCGGGCGCTCACGCCAGCGCCCGCACCATCCCCACCACCATCGGCCGCTCCTGCGTCCCCGGCTCCACCGCCGCGCTGATCCGGATCGCGCGCACGCCCGGCACGCCCGCCACCGGCACCTCGTCCGAGATCGGCAGCCCCTGCTCCGCCCGCGCCCGCGCGATCGCGATCAGCCGCTCCAGCGTCTCGGCGTCCAGCACCTGCGACCAGTGCGTCAGCGCCTGGGCCGACCCGCCCAGACCCAGAATCCCCACGATCCCCGTCTCCCAGTCGATGGCGCCCGTCGACAGGTCCCACCGCACCGCGGCGGACCGCGCCGTCGTCATCGCCGTCTCGATCCGCCGCTGCCGAACCGTCAGCGCGCTGTTCCGATCCTGCAGCCGGTCATTCAAATCCCGAATCTGCGTTTCCAGGTCTCGGCACCGCTCCAGTTCCGCCGCCGTCAGCCGCAGCGTCGTAGGCAGCTGCAGCGCCACCGGCACCAGCCGCGCCAGCGCGGCGACCGTCGTCAGCGACACGATCGCCGTCACCAGCTTCATCAACCCCAACACCCGGTACATCGGGTGGTAAAACATCACCGCGTCCATCGCGTGCGTCAGCCCGCAGGACAGAATGAACGCCGCGAACAGCCAGAACACCAGCCGCAGCGGCACGTCGCGCCGCCGCAGCACAAAGAACAGCAGCATCACCGGAATCGCCGCGTACGCGACAAAGATCCCGATGTCCGACAAGATGTGCAACCACCCGAGCACCGCGTCCCAGTCCCCGCACTGCCACCGCGGCGGGAACCCCGCCGTGTCAAACAGCCGCTCGACAAAGTCCGTCAGCGGCGCCTCCGGCGACCCCGCCTGCGCCATCGAGACAGCAGATACCCCAGCCGACACGGCGTCCGTGTGAGCGATGCAGTGTGCTTGCATGTTCAATTGTTCTTGTATGAGTCGACCAGCACGTTCAAAGCGTTCGCCGAGAACGAGCGTACGTCTGAAAACACGCGCACGCAACCCACGCACGCTCCGCCCACAAAGGTGATTCCCCCCGGTTACACCCGCCCGGCGCACCCGGTAAAGGGGTATTCATTTCAACATCACGGCTCTGTCGCTTCCACACAGAATAAAGCAGAGTGCCAAGACCTGATTACCTCTTCTTGTACGGATGCGCCAGGATGCGCGACGCACACCAAGATCTTTCCCCCGCACACGCCGGCCTCGAATCGCCCCACGCGGCTCCCGCGGCGCCGTCAGCCATCACGCTGATCGACGCGATCGAGCGGGCCACCATCGAGGGCCTCCGGACCCATCACTGCGTCCTGGTCGTCGCCAGCATGAGCAACCTCTGGCAGCTCGAGCAGCGCCTCCCGGCCGCCGGCTTCAACCTCGCGACCCTCCAGGCCCACTCGCTGTACACACGCCTCAACGTGCACGAGGCCCTCTCGCAATACATGGTCGCCGGCCAGCCCGACACCGCGCTCTTCGAGCAGTTCGTCATCCGCACGCTCGACGCTCTCCGACGGGCTCACCGACCCATCCGCGTCGTCACCGAGACCACGCTCATGCTCGATCGCACCGGCGCCCCAGGCTCCGGCAAGGCCCTCGCCGAGTGCTGGCGGGCCGCCGCGGTCAAGTTCGGCTTTACGGTGATCTGCCTGGGCTTCGGTCAGCCCGGCGTGCCCGAGTCACGCTCGCCCGACGCGCGATCGCCCCGTTCGTCCGCAGACGCGTTCCGCGCCGCCGGGTCCGCCGGCGTCCCCTCGGTCGGTTCGAACGACGACCGCGACTGACCGCCCACGGCCATCCCGCCCATTCCTTCCCAATCACTGCGCCGAAGATCGTCGCGCAGCGTCCCCACGCGCCGCGTCGGCACACCCGTCACGCGCTGCCGCGCCCGCCGACACAGCACCAGCACCCGCTTCCACGCTGAGTTCATCTGCACGCTCCCGTCGTCCCGCCCCGCCCTCGGCCATCCCAGGACGCGCTCACGCACGCTCGCGCCGCCCCGCCTCTTCGCGGTCGTGCGCACGCTGCGACGCCGCCCCGATCACCGGGTTCATCAGCATGAACAGCCCGCCCAACAGCAGCGTCCCGATCCCCAGGCCCCAGTGCACAAACACCCCCAGCAGCACCGCCCCGAGCAGCAGCACGCCGCCCACCACGATCACCAGCCCCCAAAGGCCCCACGGCCCAAGCCCGCTATCCGCCGGCCGTCCCTCGGGACTGATGCTCTGCACGGTGTCCGCGTTCTCCTTGGGCGTGCCCGGCAACCGCACCGCGTGCGCGGACCCCATGTCCTTCGCCACGTCCCCCGCGCCCCCCCACGTCCCTCCCGATCCGACCGACCCCCCCGAACTCTCCGTCCCGTCCAACCGCCGTGACCCCGTGTGCTCATCAGACATGTACCGCCTCCAACATCCCCCACCAAAGAAAGCGCCCGCCCCGAATCAACGAGGCGGGCGCCGCGCACGAGCCTCCAGACTCGAATCCGTTTACGACCGCCGGGAACTGCTCCCCGACGAGCCGCCATTACCACTGCTGCTGCTGCCGCTCGAGCCCGACGAGCCCGACGACCCGCTGGAACCCGACGAGCCGGTAGAACCCGACGACCCGCTCGAACCCGACGAACCGCCGGAGGTCGACGAACCGCTCGAGCCAGAACCCGACGTGCCCGAACCGGACGAGCCCGAGCCCGACGAACCGGACCCGCCGGAGCGACCGGCCGACCCGCCGCCCATGCCGCCGCCCGAAGCACCCTGCGACCCGCTCCCGGATGAGCCGCCGGTCTCACCGCCGCGCCGAACGCGCAGCTGGTTCTCCACGTCGTTCACGCCGGGCAACTCGGCCGCCAGCTGCTCAACGCGGAACCGGTCCGTCCGCTGCTGCACTTCGCCCGTCAGCGTCACGACGCCCTGCGACACCGTCACGTCCAGGTCGCTGCAGTCGATGCCGGAGTTCACCAGCGCCTCGTACACATCTTCCGTGACGCGCTCGTCGGAGCGCTTGTAGTTCTTGGGCATCTTGCCGCGCTGCATCGTGCCGCCGCTCTGCTGGCCCGAGTGGCCGGACGACACGCCGCCGTACCCGCCCTGCCCGTACCCGCCCTGGCCGTAGCCAACGTTGGACGAGCCGTAGCCGCCCTGGCCGTACGAGCCCTGCGAGCCCTGCGACCCGCCGTAGCCCTGCGAGCCGGAGCCGCTCTGCGAGCCGTACTGGCCCTGGCCGTACTGGCCCTGACCGTACTGGCCTTGACTGTGCTGGCCTTGGCCGTACTGGCCCTGACCGTACTGGCCGCCGCCGCTCTGATGCGTCGACGAGCCGTACCCGCCCTGGCCGTGCTGCCCGGACGAGCCATAGCCCGACTGGCCATAGCCCGACTGGCCGTGACTGGACTGGCCCTGACCCGACTGGCCTTGACCCGACTGGCCGTAGCCCTGCGAGCCATAGCCACCCTGGCTGGAACCGGACGAGCCGTACCCGCCACCCATCGAGCCCGAGCCGCCCTGCCCGTAGCCGCCCTGCGACGACCCGGAATCAGACTGCCCGTAGCCGGACTGCCCATAGCCGCCTTGGCCATAGCCGCCCTGGCCATACTGGCCCGAACCACTCTGGCCGTAGCCGCCCTGCTCGTAGCCACTCTGCGCGCCACGCCCGATGCCCGACGAGCCCATGCCCGACGAGCCCATGCCCGACGAACCACCCTGGCCGTAGCCGCCCTGGCCATAGCCACCTTGGCCATAGCCACCCTGGCCGTACCCGCCCTGGCCGGAACCGCTCTGCGAGCCGTACCCGCCCTGGCCGTAGCCCGAGCTGCCCATCGAGCCCTGCCCGCCGTAGCTGCTGCCGCCGGAGCTGCTGCCACCAGATCGGCCGCTCATGCCGCCGCCCTGGCCGCCGCTCATGCCGCCGCTCTGGCCCGAGCGCCCGGACCGCCCGCCGCCCATGTACGAGCCGTAGCCCTGCTCGTCCTGATCATGCTGGCTCGAGCGCCCGCCGCGCCCACCGCCCGAACCACCCTCGTACCCGGATTCGCCGTACCCGCGCCCCATCGAGCCGGACTGGCCGAACCCAGATTCCCCGTACCCACCCTCGCTGCCGGACTCCGAGTCCCAGCCGCCGCCGCGCTGACCGCGACGCCCGCTCCCCGAACCGGCCCCCTCTTCCCCGTACCCGCCCGAGGGGTAGTCCGATTCGCGGTCTTCGCCATACTGCCGGCCGTAATCCGTTCCCGTGTCACGTTGACGTTCGCCGCGGTTGCGCCTTGACATTGCAGGCCCTCGTTATGAGTTGAATCTGTGAGCATGCCAGGACAACACGCCGCTCGACTTGAGGCGGGGTTCCCGGCACGTCCCATCATGACCCCACGCCGCGCCACCCGAGTGAGCACCGCCTGAATCACGTTTCACCAGCTTCGCTCTCAAAGCCGCACACTCGCCGCGTGCCCGCCCCGCGCCCCCGCGAATGACCCACCCTTCATGGACCCATCACCGAATCGTTAGAGCACGCCCACTCTCTTACTGCACTGTTCCGCGCGATCTCTTCTCGCGCTCGCCAACCCACCTTCAGCACCACGCCCAGCCCACCGCGGCGGACACCACCGATGCCGCCGCGCCGCTCGGGCCCTTCGGGCACTGTTCCCGGTTCCCGCTCGTTTCTCATCCAATCTTCCAAGGAGATTTCTTATGAATCAGTACGACAGCAGGCGCGGCCGCGGCCAAGACGGCGGCTCCGAAGGTCGCTCTCGCAGCAACCGCCACTCCAGCGATTCCCAGGAACGCGACGAGTACGGCCAGTTCGCCGGGTACTCCGGCGGCGGCAGCTCTTCCCGCTCACGCGGCGGATACGACAACAACGACGACGACGACCGCGGCTCATCCCGCTCGTCCTCCTCACGCGGCTCCTCCTCACGCTCCCGCAGCGGCTACGACAACGACGACGACGACCGCAACTCCCGCGGCGGCAGCGACGAAGGTCGCGCCCGCGGCGGCCGCCACTCCGCCGAATCACAGGACCGCGACGAATACGGCCAGTTCGCCGGATACTCCGGCGGTGGCAGCTCCTCCCGCTCGCGCAGCAGCTACGACGATGACGACGATGACCGCGGCTCGTCCCGCTCGTCCTCCTCGCGCTCCCGCTCCTCGTCCTACGACGATGATGACGACGATCGCGGCTCATCCCGCGGCGGCAGTTACGAAGGCCGCGCCCGCGGCGGTCGCCACTCCGCCGAATCGCAGGACCGCGACGAGTACGGCCAGTTCGCCGGAAACTCCGGCGGCGGCTCCTCCTCCCGCTCACGCGGCGGCTACGACGACGATGATGACCGCGGCTCCCGCTCGTCCTCACGCGGCTCGTCCTCTCGCTCCCGCGGCGGCTACGGCGACGATGACGACAACGACGACCGCCGCCGCTCCTCCAGCCAGGCCGAAAACCTCTCCTACGAAGACCGCTCCCGCGGCGGACGCCACTCCGCCCAGATGCAGGAACGCGACGAGTACGGCCAGTTCGCCGGCTACTCCGCCGGCAGCAGCGGCGGCAGCAACAGCGGCGGCTCATCCCGCTCCCGCGGCAGCAGCGGCCGCTACCAGGAAGAAGACGACGACCGCGGCTCCTCCCGCTCCTCGTCCTCGCGCTCCCGCTCCTCCTCCTACGACGACGATGACGACGATCGCAGCTCCTCCCGCTCGCGCTCCTCGTCCGGCTCCCGCGGAAGCTCCCGCTCTTCCCGCGACTGATCCCGATCCCTCCGTCGGCTGACCGTCCCGTCCACTGTGTTCACGGGCGGGACAGTCAACTCTAGTGCGGGGGCGTAAGCACCTTCCCTGGGCTCACGCCCCCGTTCGACTTTTCATAAGGAAGACCGGCCAATGGCCAACTCAATTCTCATGGGCACCAACCCCGCCGTCTTTGAAGACGATCACATCGTCCGAAGACACAGCCGCTCCGCGTGGGGCGCTGTCCTCTCCGGTGCCGTCATCGCCATCGGGCTCCAGTTCGTCTTCACCGTCCTCGGCATCGCCCTGGGCATCTCCATCGCCGACGCCTCCAACTCGACCACCACCGCCGGCGAGGCCGCCCGCGCCGCCGGTGACAACGCCGGCGCCATCACCTTCGCCGCCGGCGCCTGGTGGATCGTCACCGGAACGCTCTCCCTGCTCATCGGCGGCATCATGGTCGGCCGCCTCTCCACCACCCCGCGCAGCGACATCCTCCTCTGGCAAGGCCTGACGATGTGGGCCATCACCGCCATCTTCGGCTTCGCCGTCGTCTACGGCACCGCCGGCGCCGCCGCTTCCAACGCCCTCTCCGTCGTCAACGCCTCCGACTCGGCCTGGTTCGCCCGCGACGCCAATCGCACCACCACCACCGCCGCCGGCACGACGCCCGCGACCGACGCCCGCCCTTCCGCCGCCGTGATGGAGGCCGAACTCGATCGCGCTCAGGCCGCCGCCTGGTGGAGCTTCATCGCGATGCTCCTCGGCATTACCGCCGCCCTCATCGGCGCCTGGTTCGGCGTTCACACCAACGACCGCCGTCGCATCATCACCGACAACAACCGCGCCGCACCGATCCCCGCCTGACGTATCGCTCGTCCCCTCACCACCCGCACGCCGCCCCGGAGCCCGCAGTCATGCCCGCGCAAGACAACCCCGGCACCATCTTCTTCGAAAACGGCGTGCGGGCCACGGGGGCCGTCACCGTGCAGCGCTCCCCCGAAGACCTCTACCAGGTCTGGCACGAGTTCTCCCAACTCCCCCGCTTCATCGACGAGCTCGAGTCCGTCGTCCTTCAGCCCGACGGCACCACCGTCTGGACGCTCAACCCGCGCATCGCCGCTAACTACACCTGGCAAGCGACCACCATCAAAGACACCCCGGCCGACACCATCGCCTGGCGCACCACCGACAACGCCGAGGTGCAGTCCGCCGGCTCCGTCCGCTTCCGCCAACTCCCCTTCGCACGCGGCACCGAAGTCCGCGTCACCATGGAATACGTCCCGCCAAGCGGCTCGATCGGCAACGCCGTCGCCAAGGCCGTCGGCGCTGATCCGCAGATCATGGTCCGCAAGGCCCTGCACCAGTTCCGCATGCTCATGGAAGCCGGCGAAGTCGCCACCACCCAGGGCCAGCCCGTCGGCGCCAACACCTTCCGCACCGATCGTCCCGGCGAAGCCCCACGCAACACCGATCCCGACGTCCGCGACCTGTCCAACACGGAGACCAACTCATGAAGGCCGCCTGCTGGCACGGCTCGAAGGACATCCGCGTTGAGGACGTCCCCGAACCCGAAATCCTCAACCCGCGCGACTGCATCGTCCGCGTCTCGTCGACCGCCATCTGCGGCTCCGACCTCCACCTCTACAACAACTTCTTCCCCGGCATGAAACGCGGCGACGTCATGGGCCACGAGTTCATGGGCGAAGTCGTCGCCGTCGGCCCCGCCGTCAGATACCTCAAGGAAGGCGACCGCGTCGTCGTCCCCTGCACCATCGCCTGCGGCTCCTGCGGGTTCTGCAAGCAGCACCTCTTCTCCGCCTGCGACAACTCCAACCCCAACCAGATCGAGTCCGCCAAGGTCCTCGGCTACCCCGGCGCCTCGCTCTTCGGCTACTCCTCCATCACCGGTTCCTACGCCGGCGGCCAGGCCGAACTCGTCCGCGTCCCCTTCGCCGACGTCGGCCCCATCAAGGTCCCCGACGACGTCCCCGACGAGAACGTCCTCTTCCTCTCCGACATCCTCCCCACCGGCTGGATGGGCGCGCAGAACTGCGACGTCCAGCCCGGCGACATCGTCGCCGTCTGGGGCGCCGGCCCCGTCGGTCAGATGGCCATCCGCGCCCTCCGCATCCTCGGCGCGCACCGCATCATCGTCATCGACCGCATCCGGTCCCGCCTCGATGTCGCCGCCCGCGCCGGCTTCGAAACCTACAACGCCGCCGACAGCAACGCCGACGTCTACGAGCACCTCCTCGAACAGACCGGCGGTCGCGGGCCCGACGCCTGCCTCGACGCCGTCGGCATGGAAGCCCACGGCCACGGCGTCACCCACCTCATCGACCGCGCCAAGCAGGCCGTCGGCATCGAGTCCGACCGCCCCGCCGTCCTCCGCGAAATGATCAAGTGCGTCCGAAAGGCCGGCACCATCTCGCTCCTGGGCGTCTACAGCGGCCTGGTCGACTCCATGCCCATGGGCCCCGCCTTCAACAAAGCCGTCTCCTTCAAGATGGGCCAGGTCCGCGTGCAGGCCCTCCAGCACATGCTCCTCGACCTCATCCTCAAGGGCCTTATCAACCCCGCGGAAATCATCTCCCACACCGTCTCCCTCGACGACGCCGCCGACGCGTACAAGATGTTCAACGACAAGACCGACGAGTGCCTCAAGGTCGTCATGAAGCCCGCCGGGCTGCGCACCGACCGCGCCGCGTCCACCGCCGCGACCGCCCCCTCCCCCACCGTCGTCACCCGCACGCACAGCACCGTGGCCGCCCAGCCCAAGTTCTGAAGCCGACCCGACACGCGCCCACGTTCGCCCTTCCCGCGCCGCACCACCGGAGCCCGCCATGCGCCTCGACACCCTGGAAATCCACGCGGAAGAGTGCATCGGCGAGCTGCTCAACGCCGAGCACCAGCTCATCCTCGCCCTCCCGCGCGTCGCCATGCGCACCAACTCCCCGAAACTGCGCACGCTCGTGGAAGAACACCTCGCCGAAACCCGCGTGCACGCCACCCGCCTGCTCGACATGGCCCGCCAGCTCCACCTCAACGTCGGCGCCCGCAAGTCCATCGGCATGCACGGCATCCTGAAAGAGGGCGACGAAGTCATGGGCTGGGGCGGCGATCCCGCCCTCGTCGAACGCTGCATCCTCTCCGCCTCCCGCAAGGTCGAGCACTACGAGATCGTCGCCTACGAGTCCCTCGTCTCCGTCCTCGAAGAACTCGAACGCCCCCAACTCGTCGAACTCGCCACCATGACCCTCGACGAAGAAATCCGCACCGACCGCCGCCTCATGGCCATGATGTCCAACATCGCCGAAACCATCCGGGCGTAAACGAGCACCCTCCGCACTCCGTCACTTCGCCACTCCGCCTCTACGCCAATCCGCCACTTCACCTCTTCCCCACTCTGCCACTCCGCCTCTCCGCCACTTCCCCCCCCTCATCCTCCAACAAACCGGCTATACACCGCCCGCGCCCGCGACACATCCTCCGTCCCGCGCACGATCGCCCGGCCGTCGCGAAAAATCGTCAACTCCACCCCGCTCCCCTCCGGCCGCGCCCGCACGAAATACGCGCCAAGCTGCGACGCCCCCACGCGCGCCAGCCGCGCATGCACCGCCGCCAACTCCAGCCGCGTCCCCACGCCCCCGCCGATCTGCACCGCTCCCGCGCCGCACAGCGTCACCGCCCCACCCCGCGTGGCGTCCGCTTCCAAATACTCAAACCGCCGCCCCCCGCAGCACACGCACGCCGGATCGCGCGCGCCTTCCAACCCAACGCTCCGCACCACGCCGCCCCACACATCCACACTCACCAACCGCGGCGTCCACGCTTCCTCCCCACTACCCACCATCAGCCTGAGCGCCGCCGCCGCCTGCATATTCCCGATCACCCCCGCCGCCGCCGCGAGCACGCCGACGGTGTCGCACGTCGGGCTCGTCCCCGCCGCCGGCGCATCGGGAAACACGCACCGCAAGCACGCCGTCGTCCCCGGCACGATCGCCATCACCGTCCCGCCCGTCCCCACCGCCCCGCCATATACCAGCGGCACGCCGTGCTTCACGCACAGATCGTTCAGCAGATACCGCGTCTCGAAGTTGTCCGTCCCATCAATCACCACGCTCGCGCGCCCGCCTGCCGTCGTCGCGCCGATCTCAAACGCCTCGATCGCACCATCCCCACGGGCCCGCTCCACCGCCCATCCAACATCCAGCACGCGCTCGCCCAGTTCGCCCGACACATCCGCGATCACCGGCACCACCGCGCACTCCGGGTTCACCGCCCTCAGCCGCCGCGCCGCCGCGATCACCTTCGGCGTCCCCTCCGCCGCATCCTGCGTGTCGAACAGCGTCTGCCGCTGCAGGTTGGAGACCTCGACGACATCGCGGTCCACCAGCACCAGCCGCCCGACCCCCGCCCGCGCCAGCCCGTCGGCGATCACCGTCCCGAGCGCGCCGCACCCGATGACGACCGCGCTCGACGCCGCCAGCCGCGCCTGCCCCGCATACCCCACGACTCCGAGCAGCCGCTGCCGCTGATACCGCGCCCCGCCCGGGTTCACCGCAGCCCCGCCAGGAACCCGGCCAGCCGGTCCATGCCCTTGCTGATCTGATCTTCCGAGCACGCGAAGCTGAACCGCACGTGGTTCTTCCCGCACCCGCCGAAGTCCTCGCCCGGCACCGCCGCCACCCGCGCCTCCGCGAGCAGCGCCTCGCAGAACTCCAGCGCCGAGTTGATCGCCATCCCGCCCGCCGACTTCTTCCCGAAGTGCGCCGACACATCCGGGAACACGTAGAACGCTCCCGTCGGCTTCGGGCACACGACC
This sequence comes from uncultured Phycisphaeraceae bacterium, assembly GCA_964615765.1. Lineage (GTDB taxonomy): Bacteria > Planctomycetota > Phycisphaerae > Phycisphaerales > UBA1924 > CAZTQN01. The sequence continues at coordinate 10,075 of CAZTQN010000039.1, read as the reverse complement.
CCCGGCATCGCGGCCATCCGCCCGTGGATCAGCGCCGCCCGCTGCTTGAACGCCTCGCACATCCGCCGCGCATCGCCGTCACCTTCCAGCAGCGCCCGCCGGATCGCCGGATACACGAACGACGTGATGTTCGTCGACATCTGCCCCTGCAGCGTCGCCATCGCCTTCATGAACTTCAGGCCCCACGCCCCGCTCGTGGTCGTGTACCCGATCCGCCACCCCGTCATGCTGTACGCCTTCGACAGCCCGTTCAGCGTGATCACCCGCTCCGCGATCTCCGGCACGCTCCCGATCGAAAAGTGCTCGATCCCCCCGTACGCGATCTTCTCGTAGATCTCGTCCGACAGCACCACCAAGTCCGGCGCCACCGTCTTGCTCGCCCGGTCCACCACCGCCGCGATCGCCCGCAGTTCCTTCTCCGTGTACATCGTCCCGCACGGATTACTCGGCGAGCACAAAATCAGCAGCCGCGCATTCGGCGTGATCGCCCGCTCCAACTGCTCCGCCGTGATCTTGAAGTCCGCCTTGGGAGACGTCCCCAGCTCCACCACCTTGCCCCCCGCCAGTTCTACCAGCGGCATGTAGCTCACCCACGCCGGCACCGGGATCAGCGCCTCCTGCGCCGGCGCATTGCCCGCCGGAAAGTCAAACAGGCACTGGCACACCGTGTACAGCGCGTGCTTCCCGCCCGCCGAGATCCCCACATGCTCCGGCGTCACACCCGGGATCTTGTTCTGCGCCGACACCTTGTCCGCGATCACCTTCCGCGTCTCGGGGTCGCCCATCGTCGGCATGTACTTCGTCTGCCCCGCCTTCAGGGCCGCGATCGCCGCGTCCTTGATGTGCTCCGGCGTGTCAAAGTCCGGCTCCCCCGCCGCGAACGACAACACATCGATCCCCTGCCGGATCATGTCCTTCGCACGGTTAGTGACCGCGATCGTGGCCGACGGCTTCAGGTCCAATACGCGCTGCGCGAGCTTCATGCCCAAGCGTATCGGTCCTTCCCGCATCCGCCGAGCCGTGAACCTGGGCAAACTGAACACCGCCCCCGCCCCAGCCAACCCCCAAAATCAGCGAATCGTCCATCAATCCCGCCAGCCCCTCACCAGTCTCGTGGCATTGTCCAATCGCGTCCGGGCCGCCGCCCGGGCCGCCGTCGTCCGCCCCTCCACGAGGAACTCGAAGATGTCGATCCGTATCTTGTCGCTCGCCGGCGCCGCCGGCCTGGCTCTGGCCCTGTCCACCGCCACCGACGCCGGCGTCGTCACCCAGTGGAACACGCTCGCGCTCCAGGCGATCCAGGCCAACAACACGCCCCCGCCCGCCGCGGCTCGCGCCCTCGCCATGATGCACACGGCGATGTACGACGCCGTCAACTCCATCGAGCGCACCCACACGCAGTACCGCTCCCTGCAAACCCCCGCCGGCGCCGCCTCCGTCGACGCCGCCGCCGCCACCGCCGCCGCCCGCGTCCTCGGCTCCATCTACTCCGCCAACCAGTCCACCTACAACACCATCCGCGACAACACCCTCGCCTCCATCGCCGACCCCGTCGCCCGCGTCAACGGCCAGTCCGTCGGCCACTCCGCCGCCGGCGAAATCCTCACCTGGCGCGCCACCGACGGCGCCTCCGTCTCCGTCCCGCCCTACACCGGCTCCACTGCCCCCGGCGACTGGCGCCCCGCGCCCCCCGCCAACGCCAGCGGCGCTCTGCCGCAATGGCCCAACGTCACGCCCTTCGCGATGAACTCCGGCTCGCAGTTCCGCCCGCCCGCCCCGCCCGCGCTCAACTCCCAGGCCTACGCCGACGCGCTCAACGAAGTGAAGTCCCTCGGCTCCGCCACCAGTTCCACTCGCACCGCCGACCAGACCGAGATCGCCCTCATCTGGAAGGCCGGCGCCAACACCGTCACCCCGCCCGGCCAGTGGAACCAGATCGCTACGCAGATCTCCACCAACACCAACCAGTCCACCGCCGACGCCGCCCGCATGTTCGCGCAGCTCAACGTCGCCCTTGCCGACGCCGGCATCGCCGCGTGGGACTGCAAGTACTTCTTCCCCACCTGGCGCCCCATCACCGCCATCAACCTCGCCGACACCGACGGCAACCCAGCCACCGACGCCGACACCGCCTGGGTCCCGCTCATCGCCACCCCCAACCACCCGACCTACACCTCCGGCCACTCCACCTTCAGCCGCGCCGGCGCCACCGCCCTGCAGCGCTTCCTCGGCACCGACACCATCGACTTCTCGCTCATCAACGACGTCGACGCCCCCGGCGCCATCCGCTTCTTCTCCAGCCTCGACGACGCCGCCAACGAAGCCGGCCGCTCGCGCATCTACGGCGGGATCCACTTCGAGTTCGACAACGTCTTCGGCCAAGAATGCGGCTTCGCCGTCGGCAACTGGGTCGCCGACAACTACTTCCAGGCCATCCCCTCCCCCACCGCCACCCCCCTCCTCGCCCTCGCCGGCCTCGCCGCCTTCCGCCGCCGCCGCGATCGGTAAATCTGAACCTGCATGAAGTGAGCCCGCTGGGCCAGGCGTCCCGCCTGCCTCCCTCCGCACATCACGATGATCCCCACCGACCCGCTGCTCCCAGCGGGTCGGTGCTTTCTCTCTTAAGTAACCATCGCCGACCAGCCGTGAATCGGTGCATAGTCGACAACCGAGTTGAACACGTAGCGTTACCTCGCGGCCACCCGTGAGCGAGGCGCACCAATTGTCAACTCAGCCCGAGTTCATCGCCAGACACTCATCGTTCGTGTTTCTGCCCATCCTCGCGGCGGTGCTGGCCATGAGTGCATACTTCTTCTACGTGGCGGTCACGCCCGGGCGACACTTTGTCGCCGCAGTCGGCGTGATGGGCTTGATCCTGTTCGCAACCGGCGTGGCCAAGTGGCGACTGGAGCACATCGAGGTGTACTTGGACCGTCTCGTCCACAAGTCCCTGTTTCGAAAAGTCACCGTCCTCGCAAGCGATGTAGAGTCGGCGACTATTCCCGTTTGGCACACGATCGTCGTAAAAACGCGTTCCAGTCGGCCCCTGCAACTACCCGCCGCCGTTCAGCACCGCGAACGCCTCGTCGCCACCCTCCTCGTTTGGGAAGCAGTTAATCAGAACGCACGGCGGCACCGTGACCGTTCAGACAGTGATCCGCAAGCGCATCTATAACCAACAGCCTCGCCCGCCGGTCCTGACGCCTCCACATCGCACCACACCCCTCCCCGCGTCCCCCACTCCCCCCCTCCCCGCATCCATCACCTCACCCCCCCCGCCGCCGCGGCGCCGCTCGGTGCGACGGTCCGCGCACGGGGTCGTACGGCTGGGCATCAAACTCGAACGTCGGCCGCGCCAGCCTTAGTCCCGGCCGCAGACCGATCGACATGATCAGGCCGGTCATCAGCCACATCGTCACCATGCTGGATCCGCCGTACGAAACCAGCGGCAGCGTCAGCCCGACGATCGGCAACAGCCCGAGGTTCATCCCGATGTTCACGAGCGCCTGGGCCGCGGTGATGGCCATGAAGCCGACGACGACGAGCCGCCCGAACGCGTCCTTGCACGCCGCGGCGGTGATGTACGCGCCGAGCATCCACACGCCGTACAGCCCGAGCACCACGAGCCCGCCGAGCAGCCCGAACCGCGTCATGATCACGCTCAGGATCATGTCGTTGTGCCGCTCGGGCAGGCGGTTGAACTTGACCAGCGCGCGGGCCTTGCCGTCGCTCACGCCCGCCGCGCCGCCCGCGCCGGCGAGCGTCTGGGCCGTGATCGCCTGGTAGTTGATCCCCTTCGCGCCGCTGGCCGGGTCCTCGAAGACGCGCGCGATCAGCCCATCGATCCGCGCCCGCTGGTGCGGCTTGAGGATCGGGTACGTCGCCGGGGCCGCCATCGCCGCCACCAGCACGATGACGGCCATGTGCTTGAGCTTCGCACCCGCGGCGATCAGCATCGCCAGCGTCGTCGGCGCAAACAGCAGCGCCGTGCCCAGGTCCGGCTGCAGCGTGATGAGCGCGGCCGGCACAAACGCGATCAGCGCCGGGATCACCAGCCCGCCGAAACTCCGGTGATCCTCCCGATATCGCAGGTACCGCGCCATCGCGAGCACGAACGCGATCTTCGCCGCCTCGGCCGGCTGAAAGTCGATGATGCCCAGTTCGATCCACCCGCGGGCCCCGTTCCGCGGCGTCACCAGCCACGCCGGCACGAACGGCAACAGCAAGAAGACCAGCAGCGCGATCACCACGGCGAGCATGACCCACGCCAGCGCGCGAACAAGCCGAAAGTGCGGCACCGCGGCGATCGCGCACGCAAAGAGCCCGACGCACAGGTACATCGCCTGCCGCGTGACCAGCGGCCCGCCCGAGATCACGCCCGACTCCGGCGCGGGGTTCGCGCCGACGTCTATGGCGTAGATGCCCAGCAGCGTGAGCGCCAAGCCCGCGAGCACGCACAGCCACGCGGCGTTGCCGAGCGCGATCTCCGAGCCCACCAGCGCCCGCCAGCGGGTCCGCCACCACGTCGGGGCCGTCACGCCGATCACGGGTGCGCCTCCGCGCCGACCGGCGCGAGCGCTGAGCGCTCGCCGCTGCCCACGCCGGGCAGGTATCCCTCGGCGGCGAGCGTGCGGAGCACCTGGTTCGCGAGCGGACCGGCGACGCGCCCTCCGGAGCCGCCGTAGTCGACGACGACGGCGATGCTGTACATCGGGCGCCCGTTGACGCCGGCGAGCAGCACGCACCAGGCGTGGTCGCCGTCGAAGGTGTCGTCCTGCCCGTCGCGCGCGAGGTCGGCGATGAAGGGCGGGGCGTCGGCGGTGCCGCTCTTGGCCCAGACGTCGACGCCGGGAACATCGAAGATCTGTTCGCGCCGGCGCGAGCCGTCGGGCAGGTCGTACGTCACGCTATGGGTCGTGCCGCGTTCTTCTTCGGCGCTGCGGCGCAGGCCGTCGAGCGCTTTGGCCACGGCGGCGGGCGTGTAGTTGAGTTCGGCGCGGGTCTGCGGGGCGCCGGCGCGGATTCGCGGCGAGAGCGCGACACCGCCGCGGGCCAGCGTCGCCATCGCGCCCGCCGCGTGCAGCGGCGTCCATGTCACCGGGCCTTGACCGATGCCCATCAGCACGGCCTCGGCGGAGGTTGCCTTGTCCCCACGCGGCACGCTGCCGCGCTGCTCATGCAGCAGTCCTGCGCCTTCAACTCCCGGCGGCAGCGCAAACAGGTTCCAGCGCGGCGCGTCGGCGCCGACGCCCAGCGACGTGTAGCACGCGTGCATGCCGCCCGGGCCCAGGCGACGGCCGAGCTCGAAGAAGAAGATGTTGCACGAGACCTTGACCGCGTCCGACGCGTCGACGTCGTGCCCGAGCTGGTTCGAGTGCGTGTCGTTGAACTGCTTGAAGATCCAGCAGCGGAACTTGGTGGGCTGCTCGGGATAAAAGTGGCCGTGACACGCGACGCGGCCGTCGACGCTGAACACGCCGCGCGTGACGGCGTCGGCGTACACGATCGGCTTGACGATCGAACCCGGCGGATACGGCTTGTCGATCGCGCGGTTCAGATACGCGAGCGCGAAGCGGTCGGTGAAGATCTCTTCCGGGGTGTCGGCCAAACCCGTGCGTGTGAACGACGGCGCGCTGACCAGCGCGAGCACGTCGCCGGTGGCGATGTCGAGCACGACAACGGCGCCGTTGAGGGCCTGACCCGTCGGCAGTTCGCTCGGGTGCTGCAGCGTGTCCGCCTGGCGCACCTTGTGCCACGGCTGAACGACCGTGAGCCCGAGGCCGGGGTCGAAGAGGGCCTGAATGCGGGCTTGCAGGAGCGCGTCGATGGTGAGATCGACCGGGCGGCCGGCGACGGGCGCGGTGGTTTCGACCTTGCCGGTGTCGAGGTGTGTGCGGCGGACGCCGCGGAGGCCGCGGAGATCGTCCTCGGCGGCCTGCTCGAAGCCGCCTTGGCCGATCTGATCGCCGGCGCGGTAGTGCCCGAAATCGACGGAGCCGTCGGCGCGTTTGAGCGGTCGGCGGTCGGCGTCTTCCTTGAAGATGCGTGAGCGCATCCAGCCGATCAGGTGCGTCGCGACACCCTCGACACGCACGGTGTGCACGCCGTCTTGACGCAGCGGGCCGGGGAGGACGGAGCGGTCGATCGGCACGTCGACGGTTTCGAGCGGGTAGTCCCGCCGGGTGTTGTCGATGACGGCGAGGCCCGGCAGCACCGGGACCGCGCGCGTCGAACCTTGCACGGTCACCGTCTGACGGAGCAGACGCTCGAACTCGAAGCCGACGGTGTCGGGCACGTTCTTCAAGAGGACGTGGCGGGCGCTTTCCTCGCGGATCGGGCGGCGGACGTCGGCGGTGGCGACGGTGGCGAGATCGCCCGCGTCGGCGGGTGATGCGGCTGACGCCGCGGCGTCGGCCGGGTCGTCGCCGGTGCGGTTGAGTTCGCGCTCGCGCTGCTGGCGCTGGCGCTCGGTGACGATGGTCGCGAGGACTTCGACTTCGCGGCGGATGTCGGCGGCGCGCTGGTCGATGTGCTCGCGCGGGAGGTCGGCCGTGCGCGCGATGAGGGCCCACATGCGGTCGAGATGGGCTTCGAACGGGGGCAGGTGCTGGGCGACCAGGTCGTCGCGCTGGCGCGGGCTGAGTTGGGCCCAGCGGCCCTGGGCGGCGGCGCGGGCGCTGCGGGCGGCCATCGCGTCGGCCCATTCGCCGGTGATGACGGGGTAGTCGATGGCGATGTCGAGGGACGGACGGTCCATCGCGAGCACGCGGCCTTTGCGGTCGCGGATCTCGCCGCGAACGCTGGGGAGCCATTGCTCGCTGATCAGGTGCTTCTCGGCGGCGGCGCGGAGGACGTCGCCGCTGACGAGGGTGAGCCGGGCCATCTGCAGCGCGGGGAAGGCGGCAAGGACGATCAGCCCGCCGACGATGAGCAGCAGTCGGCGCTGATACATGCTGGGGATGTACTTGCTGAGACGCACGGCGGGGTGTGGGGTGAGGGTACGTGGGCGTGGGCCGGGTGTATATCGGACGTTGAGGGCCGGGTGGTGAGCATGGATGGTGGGTGTCATCACCCATGGGCGGCGCGGCGCGGGCGTGCGCGCGCGGGGGGCCGGATTGGGGGATGGCAAGAGCGGCGGCGGGCGGCCGCGGTGGGGGTTGTGGGAATTTTTGCGGGGATGGGGTTGGGGGTGGTGTGCGCGCGCGGGGTGTGCGCGCGCGGGTGAGGGGGCGGGGGATGGGGCGGGGGACACGCCGTCACGGCGCGGGGCGGCGGGTGGGCCGGGGTGGTGGTGATTGCGAGTCGGGGAGGGTGAGGCGTGGGGTATAGTGCACGGACTCAGGTCACTACCCGCCGCCGCCAACGAGATCGCATCATGTTTCTCGTCGCTGACGTGTTCAAAGCGTTTGTGAAGAGCGCGAACATACCTGGGGGAGCGTACCACCTCGGGTCGTCGCAACGGGACGAAGGGCATTGGCTGTTTCAGCACGGGGATGGCTGGTGGGAGGTTGACTTTGTGGAGAGGGGCGAGGCTCGCCTGCTGCGGCGGTTCCGCAGTTATGATGCCGCGATGCTGTTCTTGATGAGCGAACTTTGCGAAGCGTATTGTGTCCATCCGCTCGCCCCGGACAGGTTGCCCAGGTCGAGCGGCGGGCGGCACTGATCGAGTCCAGCGCCTGCTCGGCGGGCACAAGTTTGGGCCTTGTCATGCGAGCGTGAAATCGCGTGCCGAATAGACTGGCGGCTGGAGGCACTGCACTGACCTGCCCAGAGCGGCAGGTCAGTGGCACGGGTAGGATCGGTGCCACCTGCCGGGCCATAACAGCATTTATATGCATCAAGAAATTCGCGCATTTTCTGATAAAGAGTGTGGCATGGGCGCTGCCGCGCGCGACATTGATCGTGCAGAACGCAGGCTCGGCGTTGAACTCCCCGAAAGTTACAGAGAGTTCTTGCTCTCGTTCGGATGGGCTCGGTTTGCACACCAAGAAGTGTACGGCCTAGGGGCTGAGGTCCCGGATCATTTGGACCTCATACGGAATACTATCGCAGAACGATCCCAGATGGGACCCAGTCTACCACTTGAACTGGTTCCAGTAATGAATGACGGAGCAGGCAATCACTGGTGTTTGAAGACTGACATTAAGCGTAACGGCGAGTGCCCTGTTGTTTTCTGGGATCATGAGCTCGGAAATGGGCAACATCCTGAATTGATTGCATCTTCATTCAACATCTGGCTGATTCAGATGCTGGACGAGTTGGGTTTGCCGTAGAGACCGAGCAATCCGGCGCTCCGCCGGCTCGCCGACGTCCAAGGCTCCATCGTTAGCGTGGCGGACGGGGGGGGGGGGGGGGGGGGGGGGGGGGGGGGGGGGGGGGGGGGGGG
>CAZTQN010000039.1:0-1679 GCA_964615765.1 uncultured Phycisphaeraceae bacterium | reverse complement strand
CGCGGGCCGGGGTCCGCCCCGGCGTCCATGTTTTGGGGGGGGCCCCCCCCCCCCCCCCCCCCCCCGGCCAGCAAGTGGCTCTGATCAGACTCCGTGGCACTCGGGCGTGAACTCGCGTGCGGATAGACTGGCGGCTGGCGGCACTGCACTGACCTGCCCAGAGCGGCAGGTCAGTGGCACGGGTTGGATCGGTGCCACGTGCCTTCAGAGACCTAGACCAGATACGGCCGTCGAAGCAGTGACCGACCCGTGGAAGGACAGCGCCGTGTCTCTGGGGGTGCAGTCCGGCGATACCACGGCTGGGAGTGCCATGGAGGCTCACTTCATGCCGCTGCGTTTTCTTCTTCGCGACGCGTGCAAAGGGCCGTATAGCGACACGATCAAGACGTTTGACTTTGTGCTCCGCATCGACGGAGACATTTGCTATTGGAACAGGTCCGGCTTTGGCTATGTGTATGTTCGTCCCGCGATGGGCTACGCCACTGCCGATATCTTCGTGCCGCGCGAGGTTTGGGAGCCTCGTGACGGTCGGCAAATCCGGGCGTATCTGGCGACCAACCTTCGTGGCGCGATGGTGGTGATACTTGACCGGATGGAGAAGAAGAAGATCGCGGTTGATCGCACGCGTCTGCTGGCAAATGTCGACTCTGCGCTGCAGGGGTTCTTGACCTCATCGTGATGTCTAGGCGTTTTGGCGTGGGGCCGAGAGAGCGCTGCTGCTTTGTCGGCTTTGTCGGCTTTGTCAGGCTTGACCCGTCACGCCGCGGAGCCGCGTGCGACCCGGTCCGCGGAGCGGCGTGCCACCCGGGGGTGGAGTGCCGGTACGCTGTGACGGTGCGTGTGCTGGAGATGCTCAATCCGGAGCGGCGGGGGCGGCGGTGGGCGATCAAAGCCGCGGTCGTGGGGGTGGTCGCGCTGTTCACGATGTATCCGAACCCGGTGCTGCTGGTGCGGCATGTGGCGCGGGCGTTGGATCTGAACGGGCTGATTGCGCCGGAGGCGCCGGGTGTGGCGGAGCTTGAGGCGCGGGTGCGGGCGCGGCTGGCGGGGTGGGGGCATCGGGGTGAGGCGTCGGCGGCGGAGCGGACGCCCGCGGAGCACGCGTCGGTGTTGATGGCGGTCAACATGGAGGTCGTGAAGCGGCTGCCGTATGAGTTTGATTGGGACAACTGGGGGTGTGCGAACTACTTTCCGACGGCGGCGGAGGCGCTCGAGCGCGGGGTGAGCGATTGCAAGGGGCGGGCGGTGGTGGCGGCGTCGGTGCTGACGCGGCTGGGGTATACGCCGCGGCTGGTGTCGGACTTGTCGCACGTTTGGGTGTGGACGAAGGAGGGGGAGACGATGTCGCCGGTGGCGACGGCGTCGGGGCGGCGGGTGGTGACGGCCGACGAGCGGGGCAGCCGCGTGGATGCGCGGGCGATCCTGTCGTCGGGCGGGCTGCTGCGGGATGTGCCGGCGCGGCTTGGGTATGCGGTGTCGGTGTTCCCGCCGGTGCGGACGGGGATCATCGCGGCGGCGGTGTGGGCGGTGCTGCTGCGGAGGCGGCCGTCGTGGACGCACGCGGTGATCGGGGCGGCGGCGATGGCGGGCGGGCTGGTGACGCTGTGGCTGAACTGCGGGGATGTGGAGACGACGGTGATGGCCGCGGCGTGGGGCGGGGTGGGGTTGGTGGTTGGCGG
>CAZTQN010000038.1:0-35111 GCA_964615765.1 uncultured Phycisphaeraceae bacterium | reverse complement strand
GGGGGGGGGCGGGGGGGGGCGGCGGGGGGGCGGCGGGGGCCGCGGGGGCCGCGGGGGCCGCGGGGGCGGGTGGGGGCGGCGGGGGGGCGGCAGGCTCGTCTGTTAGGGGTGACCGGGGGTCGGGGTTGGCAGCCGCCGCCATCTCGGCGACACGCTCGGCGGCGGGCGTGAGCGGGCGCGCCCCCTCGGGGAGCACCGCGCCCATCACGCCGCCCGACGCGGCCCCGGCGGCGGCCTCCTGGGCTCGCCGAGACAGGAACCCGGGGGCGATGGCCTGCCCGGCGCCCGCGGCCGTCGCCAGCTCGCTGACAGTGCCCTGCACGGGCTCCGTGATGCCCTCGGTAATCGCCCCCGTGACCGCCCCGGCCACGCGTCCGCCGGCTCCGGTCTTGGTCAGAAGGGCCGACAAGGGAGCTTGCTCGAGCGCCGCGTTGATCCCGCCGGCGGGGACCGCCGCCGCAAGCGACTGCGCGGCCGCCTCGTCGGGGGAGACACCCCGGGCCCGAAGGGCGGTGTACACGTCGTTGGCGACGGCGCCGGCTTCGAGCACGAAGGTCGGAACCAGCGCGGGCACGGTGGCGCCGCCGGTGGCGACGCCGACCCCGACCCCCGCGGCGGTCTGGGGAACGCTGCTCCCGATCTGCCGAACGAACCATTCGAGCGTGTACGGCTCCTGCGCCGGGGCGGGGAACTTGGCCCCCAGTTCGGCGGCATCCGCCGTTGCGGCGTCCGCCATCGGACCCGCCGTTCCCTCCAACGCCCCGCCGGCGCTCATCAGCCCGCGCCCGATCGCGGCCCGGGCCGGGTCGATGATCATCTCGCCGATCCGCCCCATGCCCCCGCCGGTCTGCATCCCTCGTCCGGCTGCCGACAACGTCCCGCCAACCGACCGCGCCAAGCCCGCCCCGGCCTGGATCATCTGTGCACCGGCCTCGGTTGGTTGGCCCGGCAAGATCATCCCGAGCGTGTGCGCGAGCGTCTGCCCGCGATCAACCGCGATCTCCGGGTTCAGCACGGTGTCGTTCTGACGGGCCGCGGGGTTGATCCCCGCCGGCCTGGCGGGCGCCATGATCTCGCGCTGAATCGCCCCCGCGACAGCCGCGGCCGGGTCGGCCTGCTGGGCACGGGCGGCAAGGCGTGCTTTCACCTGCTGCCGCGCAGCGACACGCGCAGCGATCCGCTCTTGAATGGACGCCATCCTTGGCTCCTTCGGTCAGTACCGGGCAACCCAGCGCACGACCGCGGGCGTCGTCGTGAGATTGCCGATCCAGACAGCGTAGATGTACCCCGTGCCCGCGCTCGGCGTCGCGAAGATGTTGGGCACGCCGCCGGTCAAACCCGCGTCGGTCGTCAGCGTCGCGTGCAGGCGAGCGTTCTGCGACGAAAGGATGAAGGGGAGACCCGGCCCGACGTTGAAGGACCGCACCCGCGGGTTCGTGCCCGACGCGGCCGAATCGCTCGCCGACACCGGCGTGTCGACGTGCAGCGCCACCGTCAGTTCACCGCTCACCACCTGGATCCCGATGAACTTGAAGAACGTCCGATCCGCGTACGTCCAGATGGCGCGGCGAGCGTTCTCCGCCAACGTCGCGCTGTCCTCAAGCCGGTACGCGCCCGGCGACGTCAGCACGGCCGGATCCGTCATGGGGACCGTCGGCCACGCCTTGCCCGACTCGCGATCAACCACCGAGTAGTACACCGACGTTTCCACGGTCATGGGGTGACCCCTTGTTTCTGCTGGCGCACCTGAAGAAGTTGCCGCGCGTACCGCTCGATGTCGGCCGCGTTGTCCGGGTCGTCCACGTCGATGCCCTGCGCCGCCATCTCGTCGATCGCCTGGTCGATCAACTCGTCCGAGAGCCCCGCGTCGGGCGCGGTCTGCAGGTCGCCCGGCTCAAGCGGGCCCGTCGCCGCCGGGTCGGCCGGTTCAGCCTCGGCGCCGCGGGCCATGCGTTCGTACGCCCGCACCGCCTCGCTCCATTTCTCGCGGGCCGCGTCTTCCTCGGCGCTCGCTCGGGCGAACGTCTCCGGGTCGTAGTCGGCGTTCCGGCCCGCGTCCCGGGCTTTTCGGCTTGCGTCCGACCACAGCGCCTTGTGAAACTCAAGGTTGGCGCGGGCGGCCGCCATGGAGCCGCGGCTGGTGTTGTTCTGCAGCGCCTTGTTCCACAGCGTCGTGGGCATGTCGCCGTCGATGAACGCCTGTTCGAGCATCGGCACGTACTGAGGGTTGATCGCGCCGGGCCCCATCCGATCGACCAGACTGCGGAACTGCGCCATCCGCTCGAACGGGTCGGCTTGAGGTTTCCCAGCGCGGCCGGCCGACGGCGGGACAACGCCCGACGCGCGGGCCATCTCGCGTTCGGCCCACTCGTCGCCGAACTTGGGCCGGTATTCCTCAATCGCCGCAATCCGCCGCGCCTGTGCGCCCTGCCTCAGCGTGTTGCGGAGCTGGTCGAGTTTGAACCGGTCTGCGGACGCCCGCTGCGCCTGCGCCGACCGTTCGGCCGCGTCGACGCGGGCCCGCTGGAGCGACGGGTCCATGCGTGCGAACAGGTCGGCCGCCTGCGTGTCGCTTTGCTCGTTGCCCGTGAGCGGGTCGCGCGTGACGAACACCCCAAGGTCGTTCGCCCGCCGTGTCAGATAATCCTGCGACGCCTGTCGCTCGGCGAGCGCTCGAACACGGTCCTCCTGAAGCACGTCCCGCTGCTTCAGCGTGTAGTCGCGGTCCTCAGCCTGCCACGCGCCCTGCTGCTGCGCGTCCTGAAGACTCTGGTACAGCCGCGCCATGTCCATCGCGCGGGCCGCGTCCTGCGATCCCTGGGAAAGCCCCGCCATGATCACCGACGCGAGTTGCGACATCAGCCACCTCCGGCACGACCAGCGTACGGCAACGACGACCCGCCGCCACCCTGTTGCAGCATCGCGAGAATCTGCGCCATCCGGCTGGTCTGCTGGTCGGCCCCGTACTGCTGGGCTCCGAATCCGGCCGCGGCGTTCCCCAGCGTCTGAAGCAGGTTGGCGGTCCCGCTCTCCGTCACTCCCGCCTGACGGGGCACGCTCCCGCCCGAGTAGGGGCTCATCACGTTGCCTTGCTGGACGTTGAGCAGGGTTTCAAGCGGCCGGGTCCGGATCGCGTAGTTCCGGCCCGCGTTCTCGGTCCCAAGCGCGGTGTCCTGCGTCGCGCGGGCGTACCGCCGGCCGCTCATGGTTGCGGTTGAACGCTCGAACGCGCTGGCGCGGGCGCCGCCGGCTTGGAGCACGCGGTCGGTGACCGACCGTTCGAGATCCGCAAGCGACCGGCTCAGGTCGATGCCGGTAACCCGCCGGTTTTCGGAAAGTTGGTTCCCGATCGCGCTGGTGTTGCTCAGCCCGCGACGGGCGAGCGCGCCCATAGCCGCGCCGTCCATCTCACGCACCCGCTCGCCGGCTTCCTGACGAAGAACGCCGGCGGTGCGCGACCCGTACCGGCGGGCCTCGTCCGTGACCCCGGCGTACGCGCGGTCGACGTCCTCGCGGTCGCGCTGGTCGCCCTCGGCCAGACGGGTCGTGTCGGCCCGGAAGCCGCCGAGCGCGTTGTTGAACTCGCCCATGGCGGTTTCGCCCTGATTGCGGAGCGCCGTCATGACGTCGGGCCCACCAATCACGCGGCCGATGCGTTGGCGGTACGAAGCGCCGGCACCACCGCCCTGACCGTTTCCGGGCCCGCCCGCGACGTACGCATCCGGGCGTCCGCCGATGGCGTCGACCGCGCTGTAGTTCGCTTCAGCCCAGGCGTCTCGCCAACCCGGCCCAAAGAACAGATCGCCGAGCAGGGTCTGTTGGCCGAGAATGTCTTGCCGGGCGAGCTGGGTCGCGGCGCGCTGGTCGCGCCCGGTAGACCGCCCGAGAGCCGAGCCGAGGCCGCTTGCCAACGAACCACCCGCCAGAAGCAGAGTTGCCGGATCCATGGCCTCTCCTTACGCAAACGTGAACGGAACCGGATCGACCGCCACATCCGCACGCGCGAACGGGTAGACCGTGCCCGCGCCGGCCGGAGTGAACCGCACCGTCGCCGCCCCGCTGGCGTTGGTGAGCACGGCCACCATGACGCCGGCGATGGGCTCAAAGATCTTGGTGCCGACAGGGACGGCGATCGTCCCCGGCGTCACGGGGACGCCCGTCGGCGTTGACGCGAACCACACCGTCACCGCGCACACCGACAGCACCGCGGCGCCGGTGCGATCAACGACGACGAGGGACAGGTCGTTGTGCGGGCTCAACCCCGATCCCCACGTCATCCTGACGCCGACGAGGGGCTGCGCGAGCGCGGCCGACACGCGCCGCTGGTGAGCCCGCGCCTGCACGGGGTCCGTCGGGTCAACGGACGGGGGGATGGGGCGGCCAAGCCGGCTCACGCGCGACCCCTTTCCGATTGAATCGTCCACGGCTGCATGCCGCGGACCATGTCGACGTCCTTCTTGCTGGCCGGGTGGCCCCACCGGTTGCGCCACACGTGCGCCGCCTGACTGGTGCCCTTGTAGCCCTTGAAGTGCGTGAGCCAGTCCTCCAGCGACGGCGCCGCGATGTTCCACCGCCACGGCGACAGCACCGGGTACGCAAGCCGGGTGCAGTCCTGGTAGTTGAGCACGGTGCGCTCGAAGGGGCGCGGCCCGGTGGTGTAGATGATCTCCATGTTCGGCCCGCGCGACTGCCAAGCCTGGTGGTACAGGTCGCGCGTGTGGCACACCAGCCGGTGAAGAGCGGGATGGTTCGGCACCGACGCGAAGAAGAAGTTGCCGACGAACTTCCCGGAGTACTCCTCGGACACCACCAGCGTCTGGTCGGAGAGCAGCAGGTCAAACTGGGGCGCGATGGGGAAGACGTCCACGTCAAGGTACACGCCGCCGTTCTGGAGCACCACCTCGACGCGGAGCAGGTCCGACACGGCCGCCCACTTCATCGACTCGGGCAGGTTCCCGATGATGTGATCGACGATCGGGCGGTTGATCATCGACTCGATGCCGCGCGTGCTCACGCCGATGGTGTGGGGCAGGTCGCGCTCGCGATCGGAGTGCAGCCACACGTCGAAGCCGGTTCGATCGCGCCACGCCTGCATGACCGCGACAACCTCGGTCGGCACGTCCTGCGGTCCCACCCAGACAAAGTGAAGCGTGTGCGGGATCATTCGGTTCCTCCGGTCAGCCACCAGCCGCCAATCTGCCCGTCACCGGCGCCGGTCGCCAGCCATTCGGGGTACGCGCCGTCGTCGTCCGCGTCGCCCACGCCCGGCCCGTAGGTCGGCGCGTCGATCAGCGCGGCGTCCACCGGCGCGAGCGCGGGCGGCGGGGGAACGTACGGCGTGCTCCAACTCTGGATCTTGCCCCACGTCGCGTTCGCGGTGACCGCCTCGATCGTCGCGGCCGACGCCGCTTGGTGCGCCATCTCAATGAGCAGGACCGGGGCGCGAGTGCCGCGGTTGATGTCGTCGGTGCCGGGGTTGGCAGTGTCGACAATCCGGAGTTCGGACGCGGCCCGCTCGTACGCCGCCTCGGTGGTCTCTCCCCCGTACACGCGCACCTCCCACGGCGCCGAGGCCCGACCGGTCTGGAACGACATCCCGTGCAAAACCGCGTCCGCGCTCAGTTCAGGCGGCCGAATCGGCGAGAGGCACACCCGCACCGGGATCGGATCGCCGTCGTCAAGGACGGCCGCGTCGTTCACCCAGCACAGGTACCCATCGCGGGTGCCGAGAACGACCTTGCCGAGGAAGTACTCGGTGCACGTGGGACCAAGTCGGTCCGGCAACCGCATCGGCAGGAACCCGCCGGCGGACGGGCTCCACTGCCCGGTGCGCTCGTTGTACCACCACCACCACGCGCGATCGCCGCCGCCGGCAAGCGTCAGGAACACGTGCGTCGCGCCGCGGAACGGATCGCGCTGCACCGACACCACGTACTCGCTCAGGCGGTCGAGAGGAACCTGAATCGTTCGCGAGATCCACGGGCGCGAGAGGGGCGTCGGCGTGCCGGATGGGCCAAAGACGTACACGCCGATCGGCGAGTGTGCGACCAGGAGCCCGTTCTCTACCAGCACCGCCGCGCTTGGGCCGCTCACGCCCGTGCCCAAGGACGCGGGGCTCAGGTCAACCGGGCCGCCGTCAAGGTCGCCGATCAGCCGCCACGCGCCGTCGACACACCCGATGATCGCCATGCCGTTCGCCGTCTGCTTGAAGCACGTGATGGGCGAGCCGACGCGGCCGGCGGCGCCGGAAAGGAACCACGCCCGGCCAGAGCGGTTGGCGCCCGTGTTGGCGCTCAACGGGTTGCCGATCTCGTAGAGAAGGGCGTTTTGCGGATCGACCGGATCGCCGAAGGTGACCAGGCGGTCGTTGTAAGTGTCGACGTCGGTCGCCCGGGTTGAGTCGGGAATCCCGTCGGTCTGACCAAGGTGCGACCCCTCGTCGAGTTCCCACGGCGCGACCGTTTCGGCGACGACGTCGATGACGCGGGCCCGTTGGCCATCGACACCGTACACCGCCTGCTGGTAGTCGATGAGCGACACGCGGCCGACGGGTCGGAACACGCCGGTCGCGACCTTGCGGATGGCGGTGCGCGTGCCGATCCACACGTCTCCGTCGCAGACCGCGACGAGAAGATCGTCCCGGCTCCTCGTGACCGGCCGGAGCGGCGCGTACGCCGGCGCGATGGCCTTGGCCCCGTTCACGTTGGCGACCAGCCCGAACGCGCGGTTTTGAAGATACGGCGCGGTGGTGGCGAGCGTCGTCGTGAGCAGGACGGTCGACGTCGTCGCTGACACGAACCGGCGGATCTCGATGGTCCGGTTGACGTAGCGGACGATCAAGCGGCCGGTGGCGCCGGTGTCCAGGCCGTGCGCTACGGACACGATGTTGCTTTGCGGCGTTCCGTAGTCGACGCGGCGGATGAAGAAGTTACCGCCCGTGCCGGTGGTGTCGAACCCGGCTTCGTACCCGGTGAGCCCGAGCCGGTCCGTCAAGAGCAGCACGCGGAGCCCGTGCGCGGGGTCGAGGAAGTCGACGGTGTACTCGAACGCGGCGGGCATGGGATCGCCGGCGATGAGCGCGGTACGGCTCGTGCTCCCGCCTTTGGTCCATTCCCGCCCTGTCCGCGTCCACGTGCCCATGCTGGGTTACTTTCCCGGCCCCATCATCAACCGCTCGGTCATGCGTTCGAGACGCTCGGACACCTTGTCGAGGCTGGCGCTGGTCGCCTTGAGCGCGTTTGCAGTGCTCTCGTGCACGCCCGCCATCCGCTCGTTCTGGGCGCCGACCACGCGGATGGCTTCCGCGGCCGACGACATCTCCTCGGCGATCGCGGTGTACCGCTGTTGCTGCGCGTTGGCGGTGCCGGCTAGCTCCTTGGTTGCCCAGACGACCAGCACGGTGATGAAGAACATCGACGCCACGCCGAACCCGTACGGGCCGTAGCGCTTCATGTACGCGTTGATGAACCAGCGTTGATGGGAAGTGGCCAAGCCTGTTCTCCGTTGAAGGCGGTGAATGAGCGACCGGGGCGGCGTCACGGGACGCCGGAAACGAGTCCGATGATGTCGATGACGGCGCGAGCGATGGAGTCGCCCAGGGCGGCTTGCCGCTCAAGCGCCGCCCGTTGCTCGGGGGTGATGGTCTTAACGATCTCCTTCATCCGGTCGAGGGCCTCGTTCGAGGCCCGTGTCGGCTCGCTGGTCTTGGTCCCGAGCACGCCGAACCGCACCAGATGCTTGCCGTCCGGAGTGACGATCTCCGCGTCGCGGATGTCCCAGTCCGATTGCGACGTGAGCGCAAGGGTCGCGCCAGTCGTTCGGAACAGGATTTCGCGGGAGGCGACGCCCGAGTTGCTGCGGATGACGCCGCCTTCTTCGGCGAGTTGAGTAACCGTCGCGAGTTGCGGACCGCTCGCGTCCCAGTTCCCTTCGGCGTCCGTCAGGCCGGCGCGGGCTTGGTCGGCCGCCTCGGTCAGCGTCTTGGAGGCGGTGCGTTCGTACCGCTGCACGCCCTGGCACGCAATGCCGCAGAACAGGCACACGACGGTCACGATGACGATGGAGATGAAGCGCATGAGACGTCCTTTCAGATTCGATCGGTCCCGATGAACAGGCGTCCGCCTCCGCCGGCGACGCCGTACACGTTGGTGGGAAGGGTGAGGAATCGGTCCACGGTGAGTTCGGCCGCGTCAAGAGCAAACGCGCACGCGCCTTGCCCGCCCGCGCCCGTCCAGGTGTCGTTGAAGTAGACGCCCACGACGGGCTGTCCGTTGAGAATCGTGATGGAGCGCTGCAGCACTGCCCCGACCTGCGCGTCTGCGATCAGCGCGCCGTCGTCGCCGCGCAACCGCCATACCGACCGGCCGTCGCTGCCGGGCTTGTTGACGCGGCCAGCAACGTACACGCTCTCATCGCCGCCGGCGGCGATCGCGAGGACCGTCGGCCCGCCTTCGATGTTCAGGTCGTTGAGATACCCGCCGTCGCCGGTCTCGCGAATGCTGTCGACGTCGGCTTGCCACAGGAGCACGCCCTCCGGGCTGATTTTGGTGATGGAGCGGTAGTACGTCGTCTGCGACGTGTACGAGGCGTTGGGGCCCCGGCCCGTGTTGGTGTGCCCGACCACGACCGAACCGTCGGTACAGGTTGCAATGCAGGTTGGGATCACGCCGCGCGGCGCCATCGGCGTGTGCTCGGACCACCGCCAGTAGTTGTGGGGGGGCGTGCTCGTGCTCGGCGCGTCGTAGAACGGTGACGACGTCGGCAACTGTTCGCCGAACTGGACCTGCACCAGGTACGGCTGGTCGTCGATGATCCGGAACTTCATGACGCCCGAGCGGAAGCACAGAGCGTTCAAGCCGGGTTCGATGATCACGCCCGACGCCATGGTCGCGCCGCGGCTGGTTCCGGCGAAGGCGACGTACAGGAACGCGGCGTCCGGGGATCCGGACATCCCGACCACGTACTGCGCCCACCCGCCCAGCGTGTTTGACCAGATGCGGGTGAACTGGGTGGGCGTCGCGGTGTACACCAGCACCCGGTTCATGCTCGCGACATACAGCCGGTTGCCGACGAACACCATCTGTTCGACAAAGACGCGCTGGTCCGCCGTCGGCGGGACACTTGAGTTGGTGTTCTCCAGGACGGAGCCGATCACCGAGCCCGTGAGCCCGTTGAACAGGAAGATCCGGGAATGCGTGTTGCCCGTCACCGCGCTCTGGTAACTGACCGCCGCGGCAAAGAGCGACCCGTCGGCGTTGCACGCGCACGACCGCACCAGCACGCTCGATGGCCCGTTGTCGCCGTACGGGGGGACGCCCGTCGCGACGTCGACGGTGAACAGCGTCCGAAGCGCGAACCACGATTCGAGCGAGAACACGTTGCCGGCGACGCCGGTCGACAACGAGGACTCGGCGCTCAACATCTCGGCCCGGCTGCCGGGTTCGTAGCCGATGACGCTGGACGCGCGGACAATGCGCCGAAGCCCCTGAATCGGGCCCAAGCCGAGTCGATCGGGGTACAACCTGTCCACACCGGGCCGCTTCCCGCCGCGCGGGCGGTCGGTGGTCGGCTCGTGAATGACAAAGTTCTCCATGGATTCCGGGGGCGCGGCATCGCCGGGCGTCTGGATGAACGCCTGCTGGTCCGTCGCCCCGCGGAATGGGATGGAGAGGGGGATCTGCACGGTTTAACGGTTGCGAAGGTCGCGGTTGGCCAGGTTGGCGTGCCGGCGGAACGTGAGGCAGGGGTTGGTGACGTACAGGCTCATCGCCGGCGACGACGCCGCGCCGACCAGTTCGTTGGGACCAAGGGCGATGACGACCGTCGCGCCAGGCGTGAGCGTTTTGCCCGCCGCGGCAAAGGCCGCGCCAAGGTTCACGCTCAGCGTGGAGTACCGGTCCGCGGAGGACGCGTCGAACGGAACCACGACCGTCGCCGAGACGGACTCGCTCGTCGACGCTCCGTTCGCAACGTGCGTGATCTGCGTCAGGCTGACAGCGAGAGCAAGATCCGTGTTCTCGTCCGTCGTGCTGCCATGCTTCACCGCGTCGATCGTCATGACGAGGTCGTTGGACCGCGCGTTGTACTCAAGCGGCACCCGCGTCACCGCCGTGATGGTGTCGCTTTCGTCCGCGGTGGGAACCCATCGAACAGCCGGCACACCGACGTGCACCGCGATGCGGGCATCGCCCGAACCAGTTGCGAGAGGCGCGCCCGAGGCGCCGCTCCAGTTCACGATCGGAGGCAGGCTCCAATCGACGCTGGAGCGGTACCCCTCGTCGGGATGACTTTCGCCGATGACGCGTTCGATGTTGAGCGGATTGGCGGTGCCGAACATGACGGAGCCTCCTAGGGCTTGGTGTACGTGACAGGTGGGATCCATCGACGTGGACGAACGTCGTCAACGCCGGGCGTGCGCGTCGGCGCAAGCGTGCCAAGGCTGATTGGTCGGTTGCGGCCGTCGAGTTTCTGACTCTGCGCGAGGGCTTGTTCCCAAGCGCGCTCGTAGCGGTTCTTTTCCGCGTCGTCGTCCGAATCGTCCATCTTCCACAGGTACAGCGCCGCGGCGAGAATCGCGTGATCGTGGTCGGCGCCGGCGATGTGCTTCTCGTGCAACTCCGCCATGTCGTACTGACCGGCCCGCCAGGTGCCTTCGACCGTGTACGCCTGGTCCGGCCGCGGAAACACGTACAACTCCCACCGGCCGGCGCCGCTCGGATGCGGCGCGGTCAGTTCCGAGCACGCGAACACCTCGGGCGTCCCGGTGGTCTCCAGCATCTGATGCCGCCCCTGCACGTGCGTCCGCGTCGCCGGGCAGATGTACTGCCGGACCGACCAGTCGTCCACGAACCGGAGCACGCTCATGGGCATCGCCCGAACAAAGGGCGGGAGCGCGTACCGGGACGCGTCGCCGGCGATGTTGAGCGGGCCGCGCCCGTCCGGCGCGAACGTGATGCGGTGCTCAATTTCGAGGAACGACCAGTCCCAGGAGCGGAGGAACAGTTTGTAGCCGCGGTTGATTGCTCGCGTGCACCGTTCGAGGTCGCTTGCGCGGGAGGGCAGGCTCGCCCGTCCGCTGGCGTCGAAGGACGACAGGCGCGCGGCTTCCGCGAACTGCACCAGCAGTTGCTTAAAAGTCGCGCCGTTGTCGAGCAGATTCGGCATAAAGCCCCCGGGGCCGGGGCATCGGGCACAGTTGTGTGCGTCCCCGGGGGTGAAATGGTGCGGTTGGTGCGCCCGTTAGAGCGCGGCGTGATTGCCGAGGAGACGGACCGGCGTCAGCGTCGCGCTCGCGAAGTTGGCCGGCGCGAGAGGCTTGGCGATGACGTTCGGAAGGTTGGCGCCGTTGGTACCGACCGCAACCGGCGACGCGTACCACTGCCCGTTCACAGGCGAGAGCAGGGAGTCGTAGAGCGTGGAGGAGCAGTCGCCGAGCACAAGGGCGTCGATTTGGTTGGCCGGCCCGACCGCGACGTCGATCCAGCACCCGTCCTTGTACCCGCCGAAGTCGGCGAGTTTGGAGCCGACGCGCTTGCCGCCGGGCAAGTTCACCACCACCCCGGCGAACAGGCCGATGATCGCCGTCGCGCACTGCGTGACGTTGCCGGCGTACTGAACGAAGGGGTTGGTGTCGCGGTTGGGGTTGATCCGCATCCCGGCGGGGAGCGTGGCGCGGTTTGCGTAGGCGAGCGGATCAAAGCACACGATCGAACCGTTGACGAGGTCGCTGGTCAGGCGAACGCGGGAGCCGGCCGTGGCGTTGTACGTCCAGCCGGTGAACCAGTACTGAACAACGGTGGCCGACCCACCGCCGTACCGCACAGTCGAGGATGACATGAGCCGAGTCCTTTCAAGGCCGGGGCCGCGGGCGCCCCGGCCGGTCAGTGGTTGACGGTTTCAGGAGAATCAGGCCGCGATCGGGAGCGTCCACCGGGCGCCAAGCTTGCGCCGGTTGTCCGCCATGTAGTTGTACTGGCAGTCGATGCCCTGCACGTACACGTGCCGCTGCTTCACGTCGCGCAGCGCTTCATCTTCGCGCAACCACCACCCGTTCATGACCACCGGGTAGAAGTGCCCGAAGTTGACGAGGTAGATCGAGCGCAGCGCGTCGTCGTCCAGCGTCGGAACGCCCTGCCAGCGCACGCCGCGGTAGGTGAGGATGCCCTTGAACGGAGACAGGTCGCCGTTGCGATCGTCGCCGCCCGAGTTGACCAGCGTCTCGTAGTCGATCTGGTCCTGCAGGCTCGTGAGGATGCGCCACTTCGCGGCCGGGCCCTGCTCCACGTGCTTGATCGACGTCGGCTGCACGAAGTTGCAGTACACCATGGCCTTGCGCATGCTTTCGCACAAGCGCATGTCGACGTCGCCCTGGCGGTTTGCCGCCCAGTTCTGCCACATGGGGTTCACGGCCGCGTCGATGCCGCCGATCACGCTTGAGGTGCTGCCGTCGCCGTAGCGGCTGGTCGAGCCCTGGAACGCACCCTCGTAGTCCGTGACGCCCGCCGACGTCGGGCTGAGCCACCACGACAGGCCGTTGGGGTTATCGGTGTCGCTGGGCGAGTCGGGCGCCAGCACCGCGCGCTGTTCGAGCAGTTCGGCGAGCGACCGATACGCCATGAAGTACTTGATCTTGATGTACTTGGCGATCTGGGACGCGCCCTTGTTCATCGCCAGCTCGTGCGCCTCGTACATCGCCGCGGCGTCGGCGTAGCACCATTTCTGGGTGCCGATCTTCACCGCGTCGCGCTGGTTGTACTCGCGCGTCGCGTACAGGCCCGTGTGCCGCGCGGTGCCGTTGTGGTCGAGGACGACGGTGAACTGGATGGACTGACCATCCTGGATCGTCATCTTGTCCTTGGTGAACACTTCCTGAAGGAAGTAGTACGACTGAAGCGCGAACACCGACTGGAAGTTCCCGCGGTCCTTGAAGTGCGGGAGAGTCGTTGCGATCAGGTCAGGAATGTCTGCGGTCTGCAATGCACGCATCTGAGACGCCTCCTTGCGTCAGTGTGTCTGTGTGCTCGGCGGCGTCGACGGAGACGCCGCGCCTCTACCCCACCCGAACCCCCTTCTTGGAGCCCCACGCTTGGAGCGCCTTGGCAGCCGCGTCCTCGTCGCTGACCGCCGCCTCGCGAACCGGACGACCGGTCGGCGGGGCGGCGGGATCGATGCGAAGATGGCGCTGTTTGGCCCGCTGCACAGCCTGCTTCTGGCCGGCGGCCTGCTGCTGCTGCGCGGCGTCCTTCCCGCGAACCGTGTGGAGGATGGTGTCGAGAGCGTCGGACAGGGTCAGGTACTCACCCGCCTGCTGCGCCCTCGACACGACCTGCTGCGCGAGATTCACGGCCTTGGCTTTGGCCGCATCGCTCTTGAAAAGCCCCGTGGCCTCGTTCTTCTTGAACCACCCGTTGACCTCGTGGCGCAGGCGCAGGTTTTCGGCGTTGCGCTGCGCAACCAGCATCTGCGCCATGGTCTCGACGACCTTCACGGTGCGCCCGTAGGTGTCGTTCATCGCCTGGAACGTCTTCAGCATCTTCGGCGAGACGTCGTCGGCGAGTTCCTGAAGGTCCTGGTCGGAGAACAGCCGCGAGTCGTCGGGCGGCGGCTGATTGCCCTGCTGCTGGCCCGCCTGCTGCTGCTGGCCCGTCTGCTGCTGGCCGGTCTGCTGCTGGCCGGCCGCCGGCGCGCTTGGGAGCAGGTACTTTTGCGCGAGCTGGGTAAACCGATCGGGCTCTTCGTCCTCGGCGTCCGCTTCGGATTCGGCGTCGGCGTCGGTGAACTGCTTTGCGAAGTCGGCGTTGAGCGTCGTTTCCGTGCGCTCGGAGCCCTCATTAGCGTCGCCAGAATCCGACGGCGCGTCGTCCTCGGCTTGACCGTTGCCGGGGTCGGACGCGCCGTCGGTGGCGCCACCGTTGAGCGCTTCGATGGCGGCGGCGGCGTCGCTCACGTCGTCGGCGTCACCAATGTCGGTTGCTTGCTGGTCGGGTGCTTCATCCATGCGCGTTGCTCCTGGCTTGGTTGAACTGGCGGATCGCCCCCGCGGCCGCGCGGATGTCCTTCGCATTTGCGCGACGACGATCGAGGCGTTCGCGTTCTTCTTCGTTGTACCGGTCGAGCGCCGCCTGCATCTCGCGGTACACCTTCTTCTGATGGCGGTCAGACTTCCAAAGGACGTGGCCGGCCCGGTTCAGCCGGATCGACGGGCACTCGCGCCGGATCTCCTTCGAGTTGGGATCGAACGCGAACTTCAGCGACACGGCCTCACGCCCGGACCACTCGCGCTCCACCGCGGGCGCGCCTTCTCGCGCGAAGTCGCGCCACGCCTTGTCCGTGCCGCACTCCGGGCACGGCACGGCCGAACGGTCCTCGCTCATGCGACCGATGTGGTCCCACTCGTGATGGCAGTTGCGGCATTTGAGGCAGTAGGTGGGCATGGTGATGTCCGGGAAACCGGGGTAGGGAGGCGTCCGTGCCTCCCGCGCCCGCACGTGTTCAGTGGCCGTTGAGAAGCAAACCGATTTCTTCGCGGATCGGCGAACCGTCGTTGCTGATGTGCTCCGCAAGGCGCATGGTGGCGTGTTGGCACCGGCGGACGTCGCCGCCGACGTGCTCGGCGAACGTGCCGAGTTCCTTGCGCATCTCGGCGAGAGCAGTGCGCACGATCTCCGTCACGTCCTCGCGCGTGAGCCCCACGGCGGGAGCCACCGGGGCGGCCGGCGCGGCGGCCGGCGGGGCGGTCGTCTCGGCCGGTGAATCCGTGGCGGTCGGGTCGATCGGAGTGTTCTTGTCGGTCATCGCGGTGCTCCTTGGCGTTGCGGTGGTTGCGGCTGGCCTTGACGGCGAGCGGACTGCCCGACCGCCTGGGGCGACGCCCCCGGCTGCGCGGGCGGTTGTGCGTTCGGGTTGGGAGCGCCGGGAAGCCCGGCGTACGGGCCGGTCGGCATCGCCGGCACCGCCGAATAGGCGTTCTGCATCATCAGTTGCAGAATGGGGTCGTTGATGATGTCTTCGAGATCGTCTTGGCCGGTGATGCGGGCGACGGTTCGGGCGACGCCGCCGACGTTGACAAGCCCGTTCGACGCCATAGTGACTTCCACGCCCTTGAACACTGTGTCCATGAGCGCCACGGTCTGTGCAAGACGGACGTTCGGGTCGACGTACCCCATCGACCGCGCCCGAATCGAGAAGTTGAAGTTAGTGATGGTGGCGCCGGCCGCGATGACGTCCGCGCTGCGGAACGGGATCTGAAGCGGCGCCGCGCCTTTGACTGGGATCTGCGCCGTGAACTGGAAGTTCTCGTCGCTGATGATCAGCTCGGCAAGGTCTCGAGACACGGCGGCCTGGAACTCCTCGTGCGTCTGCCCAAGGTCTTCCATTCCCGCGATCGCGCCGGCCTGGAGCCCGGAGAAGATGGTCGCCTTGTCGGTGTTGGTGCCACTCCCGTTCATGATGTCGGGGTTGTTGGCCCCCTTGTTGAAGAACTCGTGCACCACGTTCGCGGCTTCGAGCAGTTCGGGGATGTTGCCGCCGAACGTCTCGCGGTGCACCTCGGGGTCCGTGACCTGCAGCACCTCAAGATCGTCGGCGTTCTTGACCGCCTCCGCTTCCTTGGTCGTGTTCTCCCGCGACATGAACAGGATGTCTTTCATCGCCTCAATGCGGGCGATCATCTTCGACACGATCGCGTAGAACGCGTTGGCCTGTTCAAGCCAGTCCGTCGCCGGTGGCATGCCGTACAGCAGGTCCGGCAGAGTCTCGAACTGAAGCCGGCGGTACGGACCGCGGTGCGCGCCCTGATGCTCAACGATTCGCAGATACCCCTCGCCGTCAAAGCCTTCGGCGAGCGGCATCGTGACGATCAGCGTGCCGTCGGGGTTGTACAGCGCGATGTCGATCAGTTGGATCGTGTCGACCATCCCAAACCGCTCGGTCGAGGACAGCGTGCTCTCGTGGTCGGTGTCGAAGTCTTGCCCCGACTCGCCGGAATCGCGGGAAGGGATCCGCGCGAGAATGTCCGGGTTGAAGATGCCGAGTTGTTCGACGCGCTTGCGGGGCACGTCGTAGATGTCCCCCTCCCAGCCGGCGTCTTCGACCGACGTCGCGATCGGGTCGCACAGATACCGGTTGAACGGGATCCGTTTGAGGTACGGCTCGCCGACCTGATACTGCCGCCCTTCGACCTTGACGACGTCGTCGTTTGCGCGAAGCCCGGTCTTTGCGATGCCGCACGGGCCCATCAGCGCGTCGAGCAGCACCAACCTGGAGACTTCCATCCGGTTCAGCCGGCGGGACATGGCGTCGAGCGTGAGCCCGAGCGCCATCGCGTGGCCGGTCAGTTCCGGACGGTCGGATTCGACGTCGTGCTTGGGCTGGCGATAGGCCAAAGACCGCATGTGGGTCTTGACGCCGCGGCGGATCAGGTTGAGGTGACGGGCCTTCTGGTCGTTTGCACCCGGGCGGTAGCGCCCGCAGTACTCGTCGATGAGCAGACGACGCAGTTCCTCCCAAGGCTTGGTGACGTCCCGCGATGCCTTGATCGCTTCGCGCATCTTTTTGATGGGAGGGACCTCCGGCACAAGTGCACCTTGCGCCCGACGCCTTTTTCAGCGTAACCCCTCGCCCGGTCAAATCAAGCGTCTGCCCGAAGCCTCGCCCGGCGACGCCGGAACGCCGGCGAGTGCACCTCCGCGACGCGTTCGGGCGGGCTGCTTCGATCGACGCACAGCATCCCGAAGTGAAGCATCCACATCCCGACCACTCGGTCACCGTGGGTTTTGAGCGCGACCGGGCTTTCCGTCGTCAGCTCGCCCGGGCCGATGCCCCCGTTGTCGTAGTAGATGTACTCGCCGGCTTCGTCGAGGATCTTGGCGTCTCGGATGATCACCTCTCCTCGGTACATGCCGCGGCGGAGCATGCCGGCGATCGTGCCTTTGGTCTTGTCGTCGACGTGGAACCCGATGGTGTCCTTCTTCTTCGTTCGCCACTTGCCCAGGTCCCGGCCCCGGAGCATCCATGGTGCGCCCAGACGCTTCAGTTCGACCGCGAATGTCTGCCCCGGCCCGTTGCTCTCCGGGCAGATGAACGCCGACCCGTTGACTCCGCCCCACCAGTACGCCGCCATGACGACCAGCCGGGCAAACTCCGCGGGGTCGATTCGCGCGTTCGCGTACGTCGCCACCTGTTCACCCGTCTCTCGAAAACCAACGACGATCGTCGAGTTGCTCTTACCAACGCCCAAACTGATGTCGATGCCGAACACCGGCGTCATGGATTGCGGCGGGCGCCACCGCCCGTACTCGTCGCGTTCGAGTTCGCAGAATAGTTTCCAGTGCCCTTCGTCGTCGTCGTTGAAGCGGAAGTCTCGGACCGCCCCCTCCGACAGCGCAATGTCGTACTGGCGCGAGCCAACGTAATCGATCTCCCCGATGTACGTAGGCGGCCGAACCATCGCGCGGCAGCGTTCGAGGAGCGGAGAGGGGAAGACGACATAGCCCGCCCCTTGATGGTCCATGTCGAGTTCTTGGGCGATCTCCATCGGATCGACGGTTTCCACCACCTTCTTGTCGTACCACGGCGATCGGATCTTCACCTGCCCGTTCTCGTCGGTGGAGTAGTAGCGACCCCGCCCTTTAAGCGGATGGTCCCACCACGGAGCCCGGAGTTGGTGGACCTGCTTGGAGCGGACCAGTTTCGAGAAGAACGTCGGCCCGAGCGGCGTTGAGTTCGCGATGATGCACTGAGTGGTGTGCCGCATCGAAACCCAGATGGCTTTCAACTCCCGGATCGCCGCGGCCTCGTCGATGAGCACGGCCGTCTTGCGGCCGCCGCGCCCCTGCTGGCCGGTCGTGCTCTTGCCGACGATCGTCGATCCCGTCGCCGGGTTCACGATCTTCATGGACGTGCGGTTGAGTTTCTGGGGCGGACGGAGCGCCGGAGGCAGCGCCGCGATCATGTAGTCGATCTTCCAGAACAGCGTGTCCGGGTCGCCCGCCTGGTCGACCAGCTCCTCAACTCGGGACATGACCAGAAAGTTCACGCCCTTGTGGTAGAGAAAGAACCACGTGAACACCGCGAGAATGAGCCACGTGAGCCCCATCTCGCGCGACTTGTCGACGACCGCGTTCTTGCCCGTGAGGATGCAGTTGATGATCTCGCGCACGATCTTGTCCTGCACGGGCCAAGTCACGAACGGCTGGTTGACGCCGCCGCCGACGATGGCGTGCTGGCTCCCGTCGTCCTCAATCTTCGAGACGACGTACGTCCATGCGAACGTGTTGATCCAGAACAGGCACGACTCGGCGGTCGGCTGAGACACCAGCTCAAGCGCCGTCACCTCGTTGGCGCGGCTTTGCTGCAACCACGCGTTGTAAGCCGCGCGGTACTCGATGTTGTCCTTGGGGATCTTCGGGATGCACTGAGGCGACGGAATGCCGCGAACCGGGATCACCAGAGTGTGTCCCGGTTCATGCTCAAGCGGCGTCGTGAACTCCGGTTCGGCGCGGTTCACCCGCGATTATTGTCGGCCGTCTTGATGAGGCCCATCGCGGTCCCGAGTTCGAGGCTGAGCATCACGCAGTTCTGCAGCGCGACGTCGGCCATGGCGCTGAGTTGCTGGCGAGCCGCTTCGTGCTGGGCGTCCGACGCGTCCACCGCCGGGAGCACGAGCCCGCTGTCACGCGTGTGGGCGTTTCCGCTTGCGGCGAGCAGGTGGGCGGTCTCCATCGCCGTCGGAGGCCGCACCGCCTTGTTTACCTTGGTCGCCGCCATCCTCCCCACCGTCGCCAGGTGCTCCGCTGCGTCGCGGGCATTCTTTGCGATCAGGGTCAGCGTCTCCAGCGTCTTGTCGATCGAGGGCTTCTCCATCGGTGCGTCCTTTCGTGATGGTTGAATCGTGACTTCGACCGAGCAGGTTAGACGCCCTCAGCGCGTCGGCGATGAACTGGTCGGCGATGCTCTCGCCGCCGGAGTGGTTCACGTTCAGCGTCGCGACTGGCGGCCCGATCCGGTACGCGGTGTGGATCTTCAGGAGTTTGATGAAGTCCTCGTCCGAACACGTCTTGATGAGGCTTTCGGCGCGTTCCTGCATAGCCGCGTCGGTGGCGTGGAAGTGCTCCAGCCACGACCGCTTCAGGTCGGCGTTCTTGCGGCCCGCACCGGGAGCCCGCTTCTTCTTGCCCGCCTTGTTGCCCTTCTGGAACCTCATCGGATGATCCGCGTCACGCGCCCGTCACGAATGCCGGTAGCCCCGTTGGCGGGCAAGGCACCGGCCGCCCTCGCGATTGCCGCGCGCAGGCTGCCAAAGTTCAACGCCACGAACCGCACAAAGCCGGCCTCGCTCGGGTGCACCGGGCCCGGTTCGTCAAACAGGAAGTTGCCGTTCGCCTTCTCCGTCGCGACGTCGACAACCAGGTCAGGAACGACGGTGACGGCGAGTTGAGTGAGCGACAGGTCCGCGCGGCGGCGACGCCCCACGTTCTGAGCCGCGATGTAGGTGGTGCACCGGTACAGGTGGTCGTCGGGGTTGGGGCAGTACTGCACCCATCCGGAGATCGAGCCGATCGGCCATCCGTTGATCAGCCGGGCTTGGTCGAGCAGGCGCAGCAGAAACTCGAAGTTCTGTTCAAGCCCGTCGAGGGTGTTGGTCGGCCGGTTGGGAAACGACGCATCCGGCTTCACGGCGTTCGTGCCCGTGTTCTTGTCGTTGAACCCGTGCGCGATGATCACGCCGACGCAGGGAGGCTTGCCCTGCACGATGGCGGGCAGAGCGATCGCGTACAGGTGTTCGGCGAGCCGGGCCGCGCCGACGTCCTCCAACTGCCGATTGGTGTACCGCAAAGGCACGCCGCCCTTGCCGTTGCACACCTGCACTGTCGCGCCGACGGCGTTCTTGCGGACGATCTGCACGTACCCGATCCCGCCCGGGCCGAGACTCTTGCCGTTTGTCGTGCCCAGGTCGTTGCGGGCGAGATACAGGTTGTACGCGGTCGATGCTCGCGCGCCGGCCGGGATGTCGACCACCGCGTAGTGCCGCCACCACGTGCCCGAGACGAGCGCCCCGGCCGGTGCGGGCCCCTTGGTGTTGAGCGTGAGGCGGGCGAGCACGTCCGAGCCCGCCGAGTTGCGAAGGTCGAGGTAGATGCGACCCGTGCCGCTGCCGGTCGTCGAGCCGTAGTAGGTGACGATGAGTTGGAGATCCCCGGTCCAATCGAACAGGGTGTCTGCGAGCGTGTAGGTGTGCGGCGGGGTGGAGTTGTGCGCGAGTTCAGCGCCATCGATCAACACGATCGGGCCGCCCAGCACGCCGTTGGCGGTCGTGTGGTCGACGCCGCCGCCGGGATTGTCCGGGTCGGTGATGGCCTGCTGATGGTCGTAGATGATGGCTTTGAGGTCGGCGGGGTAGTTCGCGTAGGAAGACGCCGCTACGCCGCCGCGCGTCACGCCGTCGTACGGGTTTGAGAACGACCCTTGCTGCGCGGCTGCACCGACGACGCCGAGGAGGCGGTTGGTGCGGTCGAGTTCGCGAAGGAACCCGTTGGTCCACGAGCGATCAAACCCGTCGCCCGAGTACGCCTCGCCCAACGCGCCTTGGCTGTCGGTGATGAGGGCCAGAGCGGTTGGCTGAGTATCCGCGGCGAGCACGCACCGGCCGATCCCCGCGTTCACCTGCACGCCGTACGTCCCCATCCGGATGTCGCCGAGCGCGGCGAGCACAAGCGCCCGCACGTTCCCGATGGAAACGTTGTCGGTCAGGAACAGCACCTCGGCGACTTCGACGTCGCGGTTGGTGTTGTCCTGGACCGGGTTCCCGGCGCCGTCGCCGACGCGGCATCCAGCGAGCAGGCGGGTGTTCAGTTCGCCGAACCCGACGAGCGTGCCCGCGCTTTCGTGGTTGTTGTTGGTGGTGGAGACGGATTTGGAGGTGTCCGTCTCCCAGAAGCGGTACGTGCCGTCGGCGAACGTGTCCATGCCGCCGTCGAAGAGCAGGACGGTCTTCGACGCGTCGACGTCGACGATCACCGTGAGGCAGTGCCACTGCCCGTCGCGGTGCTTGCCGCCGGTGTTGACCCACAGCGCCCGATAGTTGGAGTTGTCTCGCTTGAGAATGACCTCGCAGTAGTTGTTCTCCGCCAGGTACCCGTTGCAGTTGGCGCGGAGGTACACCCCGTTGTTCGCATCGCGGTTGCCAAAGATCGTGGTGATCTCGGTCTGGTTGTTGCACCGGAACCACACCATCACGGCGACGGTCTTGGTGCCGATCAGCGGTCCGAACCCCGGAACGTTGCCCCCGATGGTGCCGTAGTTCGCTGGCGTCGTCGTCGAGTTGACGAACTGAGCGCCCACGTTGTTCGCGTCGCTCTCGGTGAAGAACGCGGCCGGTCGGCCGATCACCGGCGAGCCGACGTAGGCCGCGGTGTGCGGGTTCACGATGTTCTCGGGCGACGTCTTGCCAAAGCGAACCCAGAGCATCGGGTCGTGCGCCAGAACCATCGACCGGTACGTCGGATCGTTGAAGTTGACTTGCACGCGTGAACTCCTCAGGGTGCTGGGTGCGAGCCTGCCCTCGATCGTCGCGACGTGCTCGGCGAGCGCCTGCGTGAACGTCGGGCTGTCGCTCCCAGCCCAGTACACCATGCCGGTGTATCCGAAGTCGAGCATCTGCGCGACCAACTGCCGTTCCGCTTCGATGAACTCGGCGTACTCGGAAAGCGTGTAGTTGCCTCGGTCGACGTTCACCTTGAGGCGAGTTCGTCCCGCGACGCCAGCCGCGGCAAAGCCGGAGACGATCTCCGCGCCCTGTTCAGCGACCGCCAGGGTGGATTGGTCGGGCTCGGTCAAACCGGTGTCCCGGTTGAGCCGGAGTTGCATCAGGTAGATCGACGGGAACGGCGACGTCGAGCGCGGGAACTGGTTTGCCCAGGCGGTGGTGGACGCCTCGGGGCTGACGGCGGACAAGCCGCTGTTGAACAGGATGAACTCGGTGCGACCGGCCTGAACGTCCGCGTCGGTGAACCACCCGGCGGCGATGAGCAGGTTGTACAGGGACGCGTGCATCACACGCATCGCCCGCGTCAACTCGGCGGGCCGCATGTCGATGTCGTTGTCGATCAGGT
Source organism: uncultured Phycisphaeraceae bacterium (assembly GCA_964615765.1). Taxonomy (GTDB): domain Bacteria; phylum Planctomycetota; class Phycisphaerae; order Phycisphaerales; family UBA1924; genus CAZTQN01. The sequence goes on along the minus strand of CAZTQN010000038.1, from coordinate 13,002 downwards.
CGTCGTAGTCGATGACCGATTCGCCCATCTCGGCGGCGATGGCATCAACCGCCGCTTGATACAGGGGATCCGCCCGAGCGATCGCGAGCGCGTCGAGCGGGGCGTACGCGTACTCCTGAGAACCCTCGGTGATGACCGCTCCAAGCCCGCCCGCCGCGTTGATGGCGGCCGCCACCGGCGCGAGTCGGTCGAGCTGAGTCAGGTTGTCGGCGAGGTTGTAAAGCCGGTCGGGGATCGCGGTCAGGTCGAGCGTGCCGGAGACAAGCCCCGCGGCGAGACTCTCACGCAGGTCCTCGTAACCGCCTGTGCCGTTCCAGAACGCGAGTTTGGTGTTGGAGTCGCGACGCCAGAAGGTTGTACCCGGCCACACGAGATGGATGCCGCGACGGTGGCGCGGGAGCGTGCCCCAGGCGGCGACAAGCGCGTCGATCTGCCCGGACATCGCGCCCGCGTTTTCCGCGACGCTGATGTCCGGGGCCTTCACGATGAGAGTCTGCCCCTTCGGCGGGGTGCAGTTGACGCACCAGCCGCGGAAGTCGCTTGCCGCCAAAGGCATCAGTACCACCTCATGATGATCTGGCACGCGGTCGCCGTGCCCGAGCCGGTGCCGACCTCCCATTCCAGCAGCGGGAAGCCGCGCGGGTCGACGACGAGGGCGACGGGTTCATTGTCGGGCGTGAGCGCCGACCCGTTGGCGTCGATCGGTCCGGACGTGCGGGCGGTGAGCGGGCCGACCGTGCGGTCCCACGTGACGGCGATGGTGTCGACATAGCGAGCCGACGCGGTGAGCACCGAGGGAAGGTCGTTCGACGTCGCTACGCCGACTTTCGTGCCAGCGGTGATGGTCGCCTGAACGATCGGCTGCCGTACCCACTGGTACACACGATCGTCGCCGGCGACGCGGGGCGGGCTCGCGACGATGGGGAGCAGGCCCCACAGGCGGACGTTGAGGGTCGCATTGTCGTCGCCAGTGATGGCGAAGATCGATTCGAGCGATGACCCGTCGTCGTGTGGGAAGACGCGGGACGCGGCGTGGAGCCGATCCGGCCCAACCCCGCCTTTGGCCTTGGCGTCAGACGCGGTGCCGAGGGTCGCGAGCGTTCCCGGCGTGATCGGGCCGAGCACAACGCCCGGCTGCCGGATCGTGACGCTGGTCGTCAGTTGCCCATGCGTTCGGCGAGTGGACATGCGGGCGCTCCGTGCGCCCGATGCCCGTCGTAGCGTACCCCATGGACACACCAAAGACGACGACGCGGACCGCCACCCCCGGGAGCCTGGAATACGCGCGCGAGATGCTGGCGCATCTCACGACACGGGCGATCGTGGACAAAGCGCTTGAGGAACCGGAACCGCAAAGGCCTGCGCGAACGCTCCATCCGCTTGGGGCGGCCGACTTCCTGTACGCGGTGGATTCGTACCAAGCGGGCGGCGCGGTGGGGGTGGTTCGCCGGGTGCTGGCCTGGGGACACGAACCCGGGTGTGGCACGGTGTTTGGGCTGGACGTGGTTGTTCGCCCGGCCCGCTTCCCCACGATGCGGGCGCACATCCTCCCGTCCACGCGAGTGCTTGAACTGATGCGGGTGATGCCTCTTGACCACCGCATCATCTGCCTGAACCCCGAGCGGTGAACCCACCGGATTCCGGCGGGTTGGAGGTTCAGTCCAACCCACCGGATTTCGGCCCCCTCATCAACGCCCGCCCGTTCCCGCCTTTATCCCATCCGATTCCCAACCGAAGCCCAAAACAAGCCCCAGCGGGTGCGACTCGCCCGTTATTTCTGGGTTCGAGTTGTTGGCATTTACTCAACAACCGATGTACACTCATGGTGCGGGGCGGTGAACGGAGGCCAGCATGTACACGCTCAAGGTTCAGCCGGTCAAGATGGAACGCGGGTCAGAGGTGAACGACGGCGACGCCTACGAGGTGCAGGTTGCCAATCGCGACGAAGACACCATTGAGGATGCTCTTGGCGCGGGTCTGCAAGAGTCCTTTGTGTGGGACGACGATGAGGACCGGCTGTCTGGCTGTCTCCGTCGCGGGAGCACGTATACAGCGATTGTGACCGTCGTCCCCAAGCCCGAGACGGCTGAACCGGTCGCGAAGCCCGTCCCATCTGCCAAGCACCCCAGCGACGTCACGGATGAGGACCGGCGTCGCTGGAACGAGCAGGCTGAGGCCGTGTGCAGGGTTTTCTCCCGGGTCGACGTCCACCCCGACGACGTGATTCCGGACGCGATCGCCTGCCTGTTCCACTACTACACCGCCAAGGGCTTCAGCCCCTTCGACCTGCAGTCGTCGATTGCGGCCGGGCTTGAACACTGGCTCCACGAGTCTGGGCAAGCGATGAAGGATCCGTCGGTGGCGCTGGGTGTGTGCCCGGAGTGTGGGGAGGGTTTGGATGACGCCGAGTACGCGCCGTACTGCTGCGGGCTGTGCAAACTGGACGCGACGGTCACCAACTCCGCGCCCAAGCCGAGCGGGGGTGCGGCATGAAGTCGCCCACCGTCACCATGCTTCTGGAGTATGCCCGCCGGGTGCGGGCGATGACCGCCCGGGACGTCCTGAACGACTTGGACGCTGCCGGGTTCCCGGCGCTCCGCTACGGTGAGGACATGGACACCGAGTCGATGCAGGCGATCGACCGGCAGAACGCCGCGACGTGCGTTCTCCTGAAGGCGGGCTGGGCTCGCGACGCGGTCGATGGTCGCTCACACGACTTGGCTTCGCGGGCGCTTGAACTGGCCTCTTGACCAACGCTCCCCCGCCCCACCGGGCGGGGTGGGCGTTTATGGACCTTCGCGAGCAGCTCCGGCCTCACATTGAAGCGATCACCCCCGCCGAGACTGCGCGTCGGGCGGGGGTGAGTAGGTCGGCAATCTCGCATTGGCTTGCCGGTCGACACGGCATCTCGTGGGCGGCGCAGGTCAAGATCGCCGAGGCGATCGGCCTCCGCGTGGTGGTGACGCTTGTCCCGGGGCCGGACGGGCTTTTGCCGGCTCGGGCCGCGGCCGCGGCGGGCGAGACTCCGCGTCGGTCGGCTCAGGCTCCGTCTCGTCGAACCCCCGATCGGGCTCCTCGTACCCAGTCCGACGACGCGGGCGCGGGTCGCCAGCGCCCGCCTCGTCGTCGCTCTGCTGATTGAACTGGGCGTTGTGAACGCTCACCGCGCTCGGGCCCCGCATCGACTCCGGTTCCGTCACGGCGAACGCCGACCGGGCCTCGTTCGTCGCGTCGATGTACCAGCGGTCCAGGTTCGCGGCGATGGTGTCGAGCACCTGCGCCTCGGCCTCGCTCACCTTCCGACCGCGCAGTCGCGCCAAGTCGGCCTTGCCGTCCTTGTACGCGCGGTTGAGGGCGAGCCGACCCTCCGGCGTCACCATCAGCGCCCGTTCCAAGGGACGACCCTTGGTGTCGACCGGGCGGGCCACGAGCCCCGCCTCCAGCAGCCCAGCGAACTGGGGCGACGCGGGGCGCGCCCGCTTGCCGATCTGGTCGATCTCCACGAACCTCGCGCCCTTCCAGCCTGCGATGATGCAGAGCGTGAGGGCTTCCCTGTGCTCGAATCGACGTCCGTCCATGCGATTACTCCTTGTCTTGGGTGGGATCTTCGATCTGAATCAGCACGCCGCCCCCGTCGCGCTTCGGTATCGACCGAACAACCGCGATGACCAACCGGAATGGGTGCAGTTCCCGAGCGATCTTGGCCTTGACCAGACCGCCGCCGGGGTCAAACGCCGTCACGCGGCCGTCCTTCCCCTTCACGCCGCCCTTGACTTCGACCAGCAGGTATTCGGACCCGCTGGGCGCGAGCACCTGCACGCCGAAGTCGGCGGTGTACCACGTCCGGTCGGCCAGGCGGAGTTTCACGGGCTGGAATGACCAGGCGACGACCTCCCCGCCAAGATCCGGCGTAGGCCCGTTCGTGACGCGGCTATCCAGCCACGCGGCGAACGCTCGCTCGGTGCCGTTCATCTCGTCCTGCCGGCCCTTGCCGCGGGCCCGCGCGTACGCGCCCCGGCTGAACACGCCTCCGTGCTTCTTCATCAGTCGTCTCCTCGGCACACCGCCCAGTACCGCGCCGCCGCTTCCTCCCGCCGCTCGGGAGGCTCGAACGCGATGCCGAGTTTGGTGAACACTTCTTCCTCGGTCCCGACCGGCACGACCTTCCCCCACTGGTCGACCACTGTGCCTTGGTCGCGAGCGTCCCACACCTCCCGCGTCACCTTGAACACGCTCCTCCACCGGTGCAGCACCGCCATGCCGAACTCGCGGGGGCCGGTGCGGATGATCTCGATCATGCCCTTGTTGTGGGGCTCGTGCCGGTAGATCGCGGCCGGCGCCACGACCACCCCCGTCGGCGTCTGCACCTGCACGTAGAACCGCGCCGCCTTGAACCCGGGCTTGACGCCCTCGATCGGGTCGATCATCTTGTGCCCCCGCTCGCCGAACAGCGGGGGCTCGCCAAGGTGGGCCAGCTCGGCCAAGCGCGTGTACAGCGCGTCGTTCTCCTTGGGCTCCCATGGGAACGTGTACTCGACGTCGCCGACAGTCTCCTTCTTCCGGCGGATGGAGCCGACGATCAAAGCGGTCTTGAACTGTCCGCCGATCACGTCGTTGCGGATGACCTCCGCGACGCGGGTCGCGACGTCAAGCGGGATGCGGGGTCCGGTGCTCATCGCTTGGTCCTCGTTCGTGCGTCCTCGCGGGCGTTCATGTGGTGCAGGATGTTGGCGATGGCGGCCGCCCACACCCGCGCATCGGAACCGGTGACGCGGAACGTCACGGTGTCGCCCTCGACCATCGTGCGATTGACCGCGTCGTAGATCTCCTCGCGGCGCGTCACGACCCACTCGTCCGCCTGCGTCAGCGACCGCTCGAAGGTGATGCGAACTTGCGGAAGATCCATCCGGTCCTCCTTCACCCTGCCTGCCCCATCATCGCGTCGTACTTCCGGGCGATGACCTTCGCGTTCGCCGCCTGCGCGGCCCTCAACTCCCGCTCCTGCTCCACAGCCTGAACGATCCGGCGACGTTCCAGCACCTGCTTCCAGCACTCCGGGCAGATGTCCTTGTTCGGCCGCTCCAAGAACTTCCAGCCCTTGTCGCTCAGGATCACCCGCGCCTGCGTGACGTTGAGCCCCTTCTGAGGCGGGAGCGTGCGCTCCGCGCCGCAGAAGTTGCAGGTGATGCAGATGCGGGTGTCCCAACTCACGCGTGAGCCTCGATGAAGGCTCGCGCCCGGTTCACCTTGGCCATCATCTTCTCGGTTCCCCCGTGGTCGGGGTGCGCCTTCTTGGCCGCGGCGCGGTATACCTCGCCGTCCGTTCCGGAGACGCCGGCGACGACGATCAGGAAGTTCCGCGCCGCCTCGACAGTCGCGAACTCAGCGGCCGGCGCCGGTTGCAACGCCTTGAAGCCGCGGTACACCTGGTCCCCGCGAACAGCCCCGTCCCGCGCCATCGCTCGCTGGGCAGACAGCGTGCGAGCGATCGCCCAGAGGTTGTGCTCGTGCGTGTTCCACGTCGCGCACTCGTACGCGAGAGTCCCGTGCGTGCCGGTAAACGTGGCGCGGACGCCGGGGCGTCCGGGGCGCGCGTACGAGTAGATCCACTGGTCGCTGGTGCGTATGTGGCTCGGCTGCAAGTCCATCTCGACCACGACCGACGTCGCGCCGAGGTGCGCCACCTCCGTGCGAAACGTCCGCACGATCTTGGTCCACCCCGCCGTGTACTTCGATCGCTTCTCCGGTCCCTCGACGGGCTTCTCCCACCGACGGGCAATCAGTTCGACCTGCATCGCTTCGTCTCCTGCTTCACCTGCCCCAAAGACCCGGCGCCACCGCAAGGCGGCGCCGGGCCGGCTACGGAGGACCTACTTGCGCGACGCGGCGCCCTTCTTCGCGGGCTTCTTCGCCGCCGGCTTCTTCTTCCCGCTCGGCTTCCCGCTCCGGCGCGGCTTGGGCTTCGTCTCGACCACAAACCGCTCGGGCGCGGCCTTGGCCTTCGCCGCCTTCGCCGGCTTGGGCTCCTGCTTGCGGGGATGGACGGGCTTGTAGCCGACCGCCGCGCCGATCCGCTCGCCGGCGCCCTGCGTGATCCCGAGCCATTCCACCATCGTGTTGATGCGATCCAGGTTGGGACCCTGAAGTTCATCCAGGTAGTCCTTCACCTGCTGCATGTTGGTCATGCCCTCGGCCCGGAACCGCTCCGCGATCGCCGTTTCGCCAGTGAACGCTTCGATGGTGCTGGCCAGGTCGACGGTGGGAAGGGTTTGCTGGTACGGGTCCTCGTCCGACCCTTCGTCTTCGCCCTTCTCCGGCGGGTTCTCGACCTCGTCGATCACGCGGTCGGCTTCCTTGTCGTCGTCTGACGGGAGGACCTCGGCGGCCTTGGTGATGAGCGCGAACGCGCGCACGGCAAGCGCTTCCAGCGAGCGGCGTGCGGCCCGGAGATCGCGACGGACGCCCTCGACGTCCCCCGAGAGTTCGTTCCACTCTTGGCTGTCGCGGTCGACCTCGTTGAGCTGGTCTTCCAGGTCCTTGCGCTGGGCCGTCAGGTTCTCCACGTCGCTGGCCGCCTTGTTGTGGGCCTTCGCGTAGCGGTACAGCACGCCCCCGAGTCGTGGGTGAATCTTCAGATCCGCCGGCTTCTTCGTGTCAGACATCATCAGCACTCCTTGCACTCCACCCCCCGCACAGTCAGCGCCCCCGCCCGGTCCAAGGCATCAATCCAGCGGTCCCGGCCGCGCCCCAGCGCCCCGAACCGCTCGGCGAGCACGTCCGGCGTGAACAGCCCGGCTTGTTGCGGTGGGCTCGCCTGCTTCCACCACGCGAGCACGGTGTCGGCCTGTTCCGGCGTCAGGGAGCCGTCGGCCCGCATCGCCCCCAGCGCCCGCGCATTCCGCTCGATCCGCTCGTCCACCGCCCGCAGGGCTTCGAAGAGCGTGCATCCTCGCTCAAGTTGCGTGCTGATGTACCCGCGCCACCCCCCGGGCTTGAGGGCGTCCTCCGGACGGACGCGGTCGCTCGCCTTGTGCGCGGCGTTGCGGAGCGCGGTGCGGACCTGCTCGACGCTGGCGCCGGTCGACCGGAGAAGCCCTCGGGCCGCCTCGACGGTGAACGCGATGTCACACTTGCGCGGGCCTGGGGTGGTCAGTAGCCGAACCGCTTCGTCGTCGTCGGCCTTGTTCTTCTGGACGACGACGAGTTTTTGATTCAGGGGATCAGAAGAAGACTCCGACGGGCGCGCGGAGAGGGCGCGGGGTGTCCGGGCGTCCGGACGAACGTCCGGATTTTCGGACAGGCGGTCCGGTGGTCCGGACCCGCGGGGGGCGCGCTGCAGGAACTGTCGACCCGGCATCAACTCGAACCCCTCAGAGTGCTCGCTCAGAAGGCGGGCGGGGTGTCGCATCAGAACGTTGATGGCGTCAGAGACAGTTTGCTTGGGCATCCCCTCGTCGCGGATGATGTCGGCGCGGGTCTTGCGGGTGACGGTGCCGTAGCGGTCGCGATGCTCGAACAGATAGAGCGCGACGCGCACGGCGCCGGGCGTCAACTCGGCGACGTGCTTGCGGAACTCGCTGAAGACGCGGAAGTAGGGCGCGTCGACCACCGGCTCGATCGTGACGCGGACGGGCTGGTCGGAGTCGATGCCGACCCGCATCCCGGTGATGGTGGTCTGGTCGGTGGTCACGCGTTCGCCTCCACCGCCTGAAGCCAGCGGCGTTCGAACACCGACGCTTCTCCCTTGGCGACGCGCGTGCGGATCTCGTCAACGACGGCATCGCGGATCTTGCCGATCGCGGCGTTGTGAAGGAGGTAAACGTTGCCCCGGGACATGCCCAGTCGGCGGCCGATCTCCTCGAAGTGCATGGGCGCCTCGCCGCGCTCCCAGTCGCGGCCGACCATCGCGGCGCTCTCTTTGCGCCGCCGCTCCCCGGTGAGATCCTGCTCGCGGGTAATCGGGATGACGCGCACGGTCTTCACGTGAACCACCACACCATGAAGCCGGCGACGCCGAGGGCGCCGACCAGGACCATGCCGATCTTGAGAACGATCGGCGTGTGCATGCCCGGCGTGCCCCACCCGTGTTCGCAGGCGGGCCATTTGAAGTGCGGGTCGTGACGGTTCGTGTCTTCATCCATGAGGGGTCGTCCTTGAAATCCGCCGGCGCGCCGCCAAGCGGGCCGGCGGCGGTGTCACTTGACGTTCTGGCCCAGCACGCCCCTGGCGCGGCGTGCCTCGGCGCGCTTGTGCAGCGCCTCCATGGCTTCGTTCAGGTGGACGATGGCCATCTCGTTGGCCTCGTCCGCGTACTGGCTCTGCTGGAAGAACTCCAGCCGCTGCTTTGCGGCGAGCATCACGTCCTCGACGAACGCGCCGTTGGGCGGGTTCAGCCCGCCGTCAGGGTTCGGACCGCGCGGCCCGTCCTGCCACGAGATGCACATTCCGACGCCGTGCGCGTACCCGCCGGCCGGGTTGCCTTGGTCGTCGACGTAGTTGCGCGTGGTGATCTCGTTCGACTCCCACTCGCGGCGCTTCCTGATGCTGGTGTCCGAATCCGCCGGATCGGGCCGGTCGGGGTCGTGGGGTCCGCCCATCTGCCGATCTCGGCACGCTTCGTGAGTTCCGCCCATCTGTGTCTCCAATCACCAAGCCCACCCCGTGTGCGTTCGGAAAGAACCGCCCGGCGGCGGTCATGGGCGCCGGGCGGCCGAGAGGAAGGTCAGGTTGCCGACGCCGCCGCTTTGCGCAGCGCGTCCTTCGCGTAGTCCATGCGGCGCTCGGCGACGAAGCTCCAAGCCGCGGACTGGCTGATGAACACCTCGGACGGCTTGCGATCGCCGTAGGCAGAGATCAACACCGATCGCGCGCCGTCCGCGGCGCGGGTCATGCGGAGGGTCCAATCGCGACGCTCATTCACCGTGTCGTCGTCAATCGTGTAGACGGGACCGTCGTGCTCGAACAGGTCCGCGCCGTCCGCCGTGTACGCAGGGATCCGCTTGCTCTGTGTTTCTGGCATGGCTGCTACTCCTTCACACCCACCCCGTGTGCGTTCGGAAAGAACCGCCCGGCGGCGTTCATGGGCGCCGGGCGGCCGAGAGAAGGTCAGTTGGTGGTCTTCGCCGGCTTGCCGATCGACGGCACACGCAGCGGAGCGTCGGGGGTGTCGGCCCCTTGGAACTGGTCGGCGCCGTCCGGGTCGACGGGCGGGTCCTCCAGCGTCTTGGCCCGTGGGTGCTTCGCTAGCCCTTCCTTGATCCGCGGCTTCCACTCCGCCGGCCACTTGCTCGGGTGCCGGTCGACAAGGGCGGGGTCGAAGCCGCGTTTCACAAGCGACGCGCGGACCGACCCCAGGGACACCTCCAACTGCTCGCACATCGGGCGCAGGAACTGGTTGACCCAGATCTCGCCGATCAGGTTGGGGTCGACGTCCGTGTCGTCGCGCTCGTTGGGGTCGGCGTCGGTGCGGGGCACGAACAGCAGCCCACGGAGCAGGTAGCCGAGCGCCGACGTCTCGGCGCCCAAGATCGCCTTGTCCAGCGGTCGGCCCGCCGCCGGGTACGCGAAGTTCTCCCGGGTGATCTCGATGAACTTCCCCGACGCCGGGTGCGAGATGGCGCAGGTGATCTTGACGACGGCCGACGTCGCGGACAGCACGACCCGCTCCTTGTCCTTGCCCTTGCCGACCACGTTCTCGTGACTCGCGTCCACCAGTGTGACCGTCGGGCCGGAGATGACCGTGAGCACGAGCCCGTGCTTGTGCAGGACCTCGCGGGCCTGCTTGATCGCCATGTCGGCCGTCGTGTAGTTGAAGCCGTGGAACTTGTTCTCACCGTCCTTGTCGAACGCGCTGATGTCGCGCTGCGCGGCCAGCAGGGCGCTCATGAGAGGGTCGATGGGCACAAACGCCTGTATCTGCGGAACCGGGATGACCTTGCGGAGTCGTCTTCCGGTGGGCTTGGGTGTGTTTTTCACGCGAACGCCTCCTCAACCGCTTGCGCCCAGGTGGGGAGGGAGAGAGGAACGATCGCGTCGGCGTACGCGGGCCACTGGTCAGCCGCAACGCACCGCTCCAGCTCGCGCAGGGCCGCTTGGTACACCAGCCGACCGGCGTCGATCGCGTCCCCAGAGAAGCGGTACACGCACACCGGGTGCGGTGGCTCCTTCTCCTGCGCGACGATGACGTAGTCGGGAACGTCGCCGGTGAGCGACGTCCAGCCGTCGCAATAAAACGCGGCCTGCACGTGGTACCCATAGCGAGCCGCGTCGCGCTCGAACATGCGCGGGTGAGCGCACCGCGTCGTCTTCAAATCGATGAGCACCGGCCGCTTGTTGGTGTTGGTCGTGACGCGGTCGATCCGCATCTTGCACGGCAGCGACTTCGCGAGCGGGTGCTTGAACACGCCGGTGACCTCGGAGCGGCCGGGGGACCGCAGGATCGACTTCGCGAGCGGGTGCGCAGCCGCGGCGAGCGCCATCTCCTGAAGCACCTTCCACCGGTCGGCCGGGAGCACGCGGTCCTCGCCGTACTTCTCGATCGCGGCGTCGTAGAACGCCTTGTCGTCCTTGCGGCGACGATCGAGTTTCTCCGAGAGGGTGACGAACTCCCGCGCGAAGCGGTCGGGCTCCATCAGCAAGACGTGGTACGCGGACCCGAACTCCTTCGCCTCCGTCGCGTCGTCGACGTCGCCGGAGAGGTGGGCCTTGACGTGGGCGGGCGAGCGGTGGGGGCCGGGCACGACGGTCTGCCCGTGCTGGTCCCACTCGCCGACGAGTTTCAGGGTCGTCTGGCTCCACGCGCGAACGCGGTGGTAGTCGGCCTCGGCGATGTTTTCGTACACGCCGGGCTTCGGTGGGTCGGCCGGCATCTTCGTGAACAGTTTGGTCAGGTCGGTTGGCATGGGGTCCTCCGTTGGTGGTGGTGTGGGGGCCGGCGTTAGCCGGCGGTGGGTGTTCAGTCCTCGTTGGTGACAAGCCGCTCGCGCATCTGCTCCAGCACCGCGTCCAGCGTCTTGCACGACAGCCGGAACCGCGACAGGAACACGTCGTCGCGCAGGGTGGGCCGCGGCACCAACGCCAGGGCGTCCAGATACGCGGCGACCTTGTCGCGATCGGGCGCCCGGGCCGCGCGGCGGGCGGCGTTGGCCTCCTCGCGCTTCTTCTTGTCCTCGGCGGCGCGGCGTTCGTCGTCGGCCTTCTTGAGCGCGTCGGCTTTGGCTTGGGCGTCGGCGGCCGCCTTGCGGGCTTTCTCGGCTTCCTCGCGGAGCCGCTTGTTCTCCGCGTCGCGCTCGGCCTGCGCCTTGGCCTCGTCGGCGCGGCGCTTCTCTTCCGCCTCCGCGTCGCGGCGAGCCTTCTCCTCACGGGCCGCCTTCGCGGCCGTCGCGTCCGCGAGATACCGCTCGAAGTCGTCGGTGGTCATGTCGGCGACGTTGAGGAAGCGCACGTCGACCCCGAGCGGGATCAGCAGCCCCTCACGCTCCGCCTGGAGCGCGGCCCGCTTGGTCGCCTTGGCCCGCTCGGCGAACTCCTCCTTCGCGAGAAGTTCGGCTTCTGCTTCGTCACACTGCGAGCGGCTCATGCCGGCGACCGCGTCGATCGCCCTGCCGGTGCGGAGCGACGCTTCCTTCATCTCCCTCCGCTCGGCCTCGACGTCGATGCGGATCCGGCGGATCGCGAGCCGGGCGGATCGGGCCGCCTCCATCGCGCCGACCTGAGTCTCGTCGGTCACCTCGATCTTGCGACCCACCGCAATCGCGAGGACCGCGTCCCTGAACCGCGGCCCGAACGTGTTGATGAGCGTGTCCCGCATCGCGTCCGGCAGTCCATTCGTCAGCGTCGCGAGTGCGGTCTCTGTCGTCTGCGTCGTCGTCATGGGGTCCTCCGTTTTGCCGGCGTTGGCCGGGCCCGTCAGCGCCGCCCGGAGATGTCTTGGCGGCGCCTCCGGGCCAAGGTCACACGCCTTGGCTGGTTCGGGTTTCATCACGCGCCGCCTCGTAGTCGCGGTCGCTGTCTTTCAGCATCTCGGGAGGCACCGGGCCCACCCACCCGCACCGGTCGCACCCCGCCGACGGGCCGACGCCGACGTCTAAGTCGGGAGGCTCGATGTCCAAGTAGCCGGTCTCGCAGTGCTTGCAGATCACGCGGCACCGCCTTCGGCCTTGGCGATGGCGGCGCGAAGAATCGTGTCGAACGTCTCGCCCGTCTGCTGGTCGGTGTCGTAGAGGCGACCGCCGGAGCGTTCCAGAACAGCCCGGCACGCCTCTACCAGTCGCCTTGAGTCGCGGATGTAGTCCAGCGCGACGCGACGGTTCTTCAATGCCATCGTCGATGCGCCAGCCTCTTTGTTGAGCCAGTTAACCGCGTCCTTGGCGGCGTTGTGCCGGGCGCGTTTTTGCTTCGCCATCACACACCGCCCGTCTGCGCGGCGGGCGCGGGCTCGTTGTTGGCGGGTCGGGATGAGCACGGGCGCGCGTCATGCCGCGCCTGCTTGTCGGCAAGCCCGGCCGGCGTGTCGTCGCCGTAGATCTTGGTCTGGTACTGGCCGCCCGGCCCCAACTTCACGAGTGCGTCGTCCGCGCCGTCGTCGGCGCCGTCGGATGCGGCGCGGTACTTCGCCGCCGCGGCCTCGATGTGTTCGACAGCCGCCGCCAGTTCGATCCGCGCTACGCGGCACAGGTCGCCCATGCGCTCGACGGCGCGGTGGACGGATTCGACGGCCGTGGTGATGCGGGCGAGCGGGTTGGGCTCGGCCGGCGAGCGGGCGACGTCGTCGGCGATCTTCAGCGTCGCGTTGTCGTGGATCGCCTCCTCGGCGGCTTCCAGACGGGCGGCGAGGGACGGCGATGCGTCAGGATTTCGTGCGGGGTCCATCGGCGGGGCTCCTCAGGAGCCGCGCGAGGACAATCAGCAGGTCCGCGAGATTCTCTTGACGTAGGAGCGCCACCGTCGCCCCGGGGTTTTGTAAACCGCAGGTCGTCGGTTCAAGTCCGACAGGTGGCTCTT
>CAZTQN010000037.1:0-36928 GCA_964615765.1 uncultured Phycisphaeraceae bacterium | reverse complement strand
GGCCGCGCCGGGGCCGGCGGGCGGGGGGGGGGCGGGGGTGTGGGGGGGGGGGGGGGGGGGGGGGGGGCGGGGGGCGGGGGGCCGCGAGATTGGAACTCGGATCTATCCGGGATGTGGGGGCGTTCCGTGGCGCGTGGAGCGCACGCGCGACAGGCGGTGATGGGGGGGTGGAGGGTGGGGCGTGGGGGGTGGGGGGTGCTGGGGGGTAGCGATCTTCGCCCCGGAGGGGCGTTGGGATGTAGCCACGGGTGGAGCGCAGCGGAACCCGTGGGGAGTTGCGCACGATGAGACCTGCCCCGGAGGGTCAGAGGCTGAGTGTGGGGCGCGGTGGGGAGCGGAGTCCTCTGCCCCTTCGGGGCAGTGATGTTGTGAGGGCACGGCGTCCACGGGTTGCGCTGCGCTTCACCCGTGGCTACAGGCCTGGCCCCTTCGGGGCCGGGAGGTGGGCGGCGCTTTTCCATAAGCCGCGCTCACCGACGACCGCACTGACCTTTGCAAAGCCGAAGGTCAGTGGCACGGCGTCTGTGCCAGTTCCATTTTTCGCGGCGGTTCGCGCGGCGATCGCGGGTCGTGCTCAGCCCTTGACGGCTCCGAGCAGGTCGCGGACGGTGCGGCGGTTGAGGCTGAGGATGGCGGGGGCGGCGGCGCCGATGGTGATGGCGGCGACGACGGCGCACCCCATGAGCGTTGGGCCCACGGGGGGCCAGCCGTCGAGGGTCATGCCGGTGAGGAGTTGGCTGACGCGTTGGCCGGCTTTGGCGCCGTGGGTGCCCATGAGGGTGCCGACGATGCAGGCGGCGACGGCGATGAGGACGGCCTCGCCGAGGACGAGGCGGGCGAGCAAGCCGCGCTGGGCCCCGACGGCGCGGAGGACGCCGAACTCGAACTGGCGGGCCTGGATGCCGGCGACGATGAGGTTGGCGACGCCGAAGCAGGCGATGAGCATGGCGCCGACGGCGACGAGGGAGAAGATGAAGATGGAGCCGGAAAGGAACATGCGGACTTCTTCGAGGATCTGGCGGCCGGAGCCGGCGTCGATGATGCCGGGCCCGCCGACTTCCTTGATGGTCTGCAGCGCGGCTTGATCGTCGACGGGCTTGCCGTCGACCTCGCGCTTGAGGCCGATCTGGAGCAGGCGGACGGACTGGATGCCGAAGTGGCGCTGGAGGTCGGCGCGGGAGCCGAAGACGGCGTTGACGGCCTGCTCGGCGTAGTCCTCGCCGATCTCGAACCAGGAGTTGACGACTTCGAGCCCGGGGCTGGAGACGACGCCGACGACTTCAAAGTCGTAAGGCTTGTCCTGGTATTCGAGCGTGATGGAATCGCCGACCTTGATGCCGCGGGCGGTCTGGAACTCCTTGGCGATGAGCACGGCCCCGCCGGCTTCGAGGCGCGGGATGGCGGTTTCGGGGGAGCCTTCGATCCACTGAAGGCTGGTCATCTTGAAGAAGGGTTCGGGCTCGAAGGCGATGAACGTGGTGCCGGTGTTGTCGAAGGTCGTGAGGCCGAAGGCGCGAGTCTTCATGACCAGCGTCTGGATGGCGACGGAGCCGTCGACGAAGGGGAGGGCGTCGATGCGGGCGCGGGTTTCGGGGCTGATGGCGACGCCGGCGACGAAGGCGTCGGGGAACTTGAGCTGGTCGAGCCAGTCTTCGAGGACGGCCCGGCCGTTGGTCCAGATGGCGACCAATAGGGCCAGGCCCATCATCATCGCGCCGGCGGTGAAGCCGAAGCGGTAGGGCGTGGCGAGGACGGTTTTGTGCAGGAGCCCGGCGGGCAGGCGAAAGAGGCGACCAAGCATGGGCCCCAAGATGAGCGCGACGACGACGAAGACGGGGACGCTGAGCAGGAAGTAGCCGGCGAACATGCTGGGGACGCCGACGGTGATGTCGGCCCAGAAAATGTGGTCGGCGTTGTCGAGCCCGAAGATGATGGCGAGGTGGACGCCGGCGAGCGTGACACCGGCGACGGCGCAGAAGATCAGGCCGCGGACGCTGGCGCGCTTGGCGCGCACGGCGAGGGCCTCGAGCGGGCTGGTGCGGGCGGCGCGGAAGGCGGGCCACGCCGCGCCGACGAGCCCGGCAATAAGCGAGCCGGCGACGGCCCCGCCCAGCGAGACGGCGTTGACGGCGAACCCGGCGGGGAGCTGCTCCGGCAGGCTGAGCACGAGGATGAGCGCGCCGAGCACGCCCAGCGGCACGCCGACGAGGGCGCCCAGCGCGCCGACGATGAGCCCGACGGCGAGCTGGCTCTCGGCCATCTGCCCGCGCGAGGCGCCGACGCAGCGGAGCATGGCCAGTTCGCGCTGGCGCTCGTTCACGTTGGTCGTCAGGCCAGTCATGATGATGAACGCCGCGGCGAGGTAGGCGAGCGTCGACGCGATGGTCATGCCAACCTGGCTCTGCTCGATCTGGTCGTTCAGCCCGCTGGTGATCTTCGCGCTCGGGCGGAGGAGGACGCCGGTGGGGAAGTCGGCCTGGCGGACTTCGGCGAGGCGTTCGGCTTCGCGGGAATCGCGGAGGACGACGTCGATCTCGCTGACCTGCTCGCCGCGTTGGCCAAGGGCGCGGAGGGTGTCGTACGCGACGAACGTTTCCGGGCGGAGGACGACGCCGACGCCGATGGCGGGCTGCTTGCTGATGCCGACGACGGTGAGGGTGCGTTCGACGGGCTGTGCGGGCTGGGTCGGCTGATCAGGAGCGGCGGCGGCGTTCTGGCGTTCGCGGGCCTTGCGGAGGGCCTCGGCGATGCGTCCGCCGAGTTCGCCGCCCAGGCGTTCGGCGGCGCGGGTGACGGCGTCTTCGGGCGGCTTGACGGTGAGGGTGTCGCCGACGCCGGCGCCGAGGAGCTCGGCGGCGCGGGTGTCGAGGATGATCTCGCCGGGCTTTTCAACCAGGCGACCGGTGACGAGCGTGAGGGGGCGGAGTTCGAACTCGCGGTCGATGAAGACGCCGTTGCCCTGGGTGCCGGTCCATTTGCCGGTGCGCGGGTTGACGAGGGCGAGGGCGTCGCGGAGGCGCGGGACGACGAGTTTGGATTCGGGCCAGGCGGCGATGGTGTCGGCGAGGGCGCGGTCGAAGAGGTCCTTGCCGAGTTTGACGACGCGGAGGTCGCTGGCGCCGACGGTGGCCTCGACGCGGGCGCGGAGGCCCTTGTGCACGCTGGCCATGGAGCAGCTGACGGCGGCGATGAGGGCCGCCGAGAGGGCCACGGCACAGACGAGCAGCGCCGTGCGGTTACGACGTGTGGACAAGCTGCTGATAGCGAGACGCCACGCCGGCCGCATCCAGGTTCTCCGTTTCGATTTGGCCCGAGAGCCGCCCGTCGCGGAGGACGTAGATACGTTCGCAGTTGGCGGCGGCGGAGGGCTCGTGAGTGACCATGAGCACGGTCATGCCGCGCTCGTGGGCGATGGATTTGAGCAGGTCCCACAGGCGCTGGCTGGAGACGGAGTCGAGGTTGCCGGTGGGCTCGTCGGCCAGCAGGAGGCGTGGGCTGAACAGGAGGGAGCGGGCGATGGCGACGCGCTGCTGCTCGCCGCCGGAGAGGGCGTCGGGGCGGTGGTGCGAACGGTCGCCCAGGCCCAGGGCGGCGAGGAGTTCGCGGGCGCGGTCGGTAAGTTCGCCGGCGGAGCGCCCGGCGAGGAGCCCCGGGAGTTCGACGTTCTCGATCGCCGAGAGGGTGGGGATGAGGTTGAACTGCTGGAAGACGATGCCGATGGAGGTTCGGCGGAAGGCGGTGAGGGCGCGTTCGTCCATGGCGTGCAGGGCCTGGCCGGAGACGAAGACCTGACCGCTGTCGGGCTTGTCGAGGGCGCCGAGCAGGTGCATAAGCGTGCTTTTGCCGCTGCCGGAGGCGCCCATGATGGCGAAGAAGCCGGGGCGGGCGATCTCGAGATCAACGCCGCGGAGCGCGTCGACGCGGCGGTCGCCCAGGGTGTAGGACTTGGTGACGCCGACGCACTTGACCAGCGCAACGCCGGCGGGGGCGGGCGTGGCGGTGGGGGACGAAGCGGGGGATGTTGGAGTGGACGGTTGACCGCTGTTCATGCTGCCGGCGCCTGCCGCGTGTGGGATCGAGGGTTGTGCGGGAGTGGATGGGGCGGCGGTCATGAGCGGGGGATGACGCGGGAACGCGGAGCGGCGGCGGGCACGATGGGTGTGGCCATCGCACGGGCTTCGCACCAACGGTCACGCCCGATGCACGTTCGCCCCTAACCCCTCGCCCCTGTCCCCTCGCCCCTGCTCACTTGTACTGCTTGCCGTAGGTGTCGGCGGACATGAGGGCCTTGAGCGGGGCGGGGTCGCTGACGCGGATTTTGACCAGCCAGCCCTTGCCGTAGGGGTCGGAGTTGAGGAGGCTGGGGTCGTCTGCGGCGGCTTTGTTGACTTCGACAATCTCCCCCGCGGCGGCGGAGTAAATGTCGCTGGTGGTCTTGACGCTCTCGACCTCGCCGACGATGCCGCCCGCGGCGACCTTGGTGCCGGCGGGCTTCATCTCGACGTAGGTGACGTCGGTGAGCTGATCGACGGCGAACTGGGTGACGCCGAGGGTGAGCACGTCGCCCTCGAGCTTGTGCCATTCGTGGGATTCGGAGTAAACCCGGTCGGAAGGAAGGCTCATGCGCGGTCTCCAACGGCGTCGGAATCGGGGCCCATGCTATCCGCGCGGGCGGGCGGTGGGGGGCCTAGGGTGGTGCGGCGGAGGCGCGTTTCGACGACGATCGTGCGAGGGGGGTGTTGGTCCGACTCCGCGCTGGTCGATACATTTCGAGGGTCCAAAGCGCGGACCCGCGAGAAGATTCGTTCAATCGCATGCTGCTCACACTTGCCGCCAACTCATTGCGGTCGCGCCTCGCGTCCAAGCGCGGGCGAGGCGCACCCGCCGACGCCATCACCGTGACCGATCTGCCGCGCGTGGCGCGTGAGCAGTTGCAGCTCTTCGGGCTGCACCTGACCACGCCGATGCTGGCAGGGGCGGATCTGTCGGTGTTCGACGCGGTTCGGGAGGCGGCCGACAAGGCCGCGTGCCCGTGCCTGACGCTGACGGAGCCCGAGGCGCTCCCGTTCACGTCGGACGACGACCGGGCCGGGGACGGCGCGGTGGAGCGGGCGATCCGCGTCGTGCGTGCGGCCCACCGGCTGGGGTGCAACGCGGTGGGGATCACGATCAAGGGCGACGCGGAGGGGGACACGCTGGATTTCTGCATCGAGCGGATCCGCGCGGTGGTGGCGGTGGCGGACCGGCTGGAGATCAACATCCTGCTGGCGCCGGGCCCGGGGATCACCGCCGAGCCGGACCGCGCGACGGACCTGATCAAGCGCATCGGCGGGTTCCGCGTGGGGACGTACCCGGACTTCGAGACCGCGTCGAAGCAGGCCGACCCGTCGCTGTATCTGCGGCGCATCGTGCCGTACGCCTCGGCGGTGACGGTCGCGTGCCGCTCGTTCAAGCCGGGCCCGAAGCCGGGGACGTTCGTGCACGAGCCGTACGACCTGGGCGAGTACGTGCGCGTGCTGGAGGCGGTGGGGTATTCGGGGACATTGGCGATCGACTACCGCGGCGAGGGGGACCCGGCCGAGGGCGTGCGCACGGCGCGCGTGGCGCTCGAGCGGCTGCTGGGCCCGGCGATCAGCGACGACGAACTGGAAGGCGACGAGCTCGAGGATGTGGAACTCGAGGAAGAGGATGACGCGGCGGAGGAGGATCAGCCATGACCGCGATGCCCCGGACCCTTGGCGGTGGTACGGTTGAGCACGAGGAGCACTCGTCCCCGATCGCCGCGAGCGTTCGGGGCCCGCGTCCGCGATTCTTTGAGCCGGTCATGCCCGATCGCCTGATCATCACCATCGACGGCCCGGCGGGGACGGGCAAGTCGTCCGTGGCCCGGGCGCTGGCGGCGCGGCTGGGGCTGAAGTTCCTCGACACGGGCGCGATGTACCGCGCCGCCGCCGCGATCGTGCTCGATGAGCATCTGGACCCGGCGGACCACGCCGCGGTGGTCGCCGCGATCGAGCGGCACGACCTGCACTTCAACTTCGACGCCGACCCGCCGGAACTGCTGTGCTCGGGTCGGAGCGTGATGCGCCGCATCCGCGACACCGACGTGACGCGGATCGTCTCGCCGATCGCGGGCATTCGCGAGCTGCGGCAGGACATGGTGCGCAAGCAGCGCCAGCTCGCCGTCGCGTTCCCGCGGTTGGTCGCGGAAGGGCGCGACCAGGGCTCGGTCGTGTTCCCCGACGCGGACGTGAAGTTCTACCTGGATGCCTCGGCGGTAGAGCGGGCCCGGCGCCGGGCCGAGCAGCTCCGGGCGGCGGGGCACGAGGTCGACGTGCACCGGCTGGAGCGCGAGATCACCGAACGCGACCGCTCGGATTCGAGCCGCCCGGACGGGCCCTTGGTCTGCCCGGCGGACGCGACGCGCGTGGATACGTCGACGATGAGTTTCGAGGACGTGGTCAACACGCTGGAGGCGTTCGTGCGCCGGCACATGCTGGTGCGCGAGGCGGTCCGCGGGGCCGGGCGGCACATGGGCTCGCTGGCGGCGCGGGCCGCGGCCGGGTCGACGGCGGCCCTGCCCAACCACGCCGATCCGGAGCGGTGAGCGCCCGTCACCGCCTGCCGATGACGACCCGTTCGCTTCAGCCGACAACGCCACTCGTCCAGGGACAGTCGTCCGCGCCGCCCCGCTGGCGGAACAAACTGCGCGGCGGGGACCCGAACCAGCCGCTGGCGCAGGTGCTGTTTTACCGGCTGTGCGCGTGGGTGGTGCTGGCGTTTTTCGTGCTGGTGTACCGGGCGCGGGTGTACGGGGCGGAGCGCATCCCGGCCCGGGGCGGGCTGCTGGTCATCGCGAATCACCAATCGCACTTCGACCCGCCGCTGGTCGGCGTGGCGCTGCTGCCGCGGCACGCGGCGATGATCGCGCGGCAGAGTTTGTTCCGCTTCCCGCTGGGGCTGATGCTCCGCGGGTTCGGGGCCATCCCGATCAAAGATGACGAGGGGGACGCCGGCGCGATGCGGGCGGCGATCGCGCAGCTCAGCGCCGGGCGGGTGGTGGTGATTTTTCCCGAGGGCTCGCGCACGCCCGACGGGCGGATGCAGCCGTTCAAACGCGGCGTGTGGCTGCTGATGACGCGGGCCCGGGCCACGGTGCTGCCGGCGGCGGTGGACGGGTGCTTCGAGGCGTTCCCGCGGACAGCGCGCCGGCCGCGGCTGTTTTCCAGGCGGCTCGCCGTGGCCTTTGGCGAGCCGCTGGTGTTCGAGACCCTCAAGGCGATGGGGTCCGAGGCGGGGCTGGCGGAACTGGCCCGGCGCGTCGAGACGCTGCGCGGCGAACTGGCGGACAAGTAATCACGGGCGGGCCAGGCGGGCCAGATCGGTCTGACCGTCGGAGAGGATCAGCTCGCCGGCGCTGGTGCGGAGCGTGCGGGCCCGCTGCAGCGCGCTGAGGAACGCGGATTCCAGACGCATCTGCTCCGGCGGGCCGGCCATCTTGGTGGAGATGACCTGGGCGAGGTCGAGGCGGCCGGCGGCGAGGTCCGCCGGGGCGACCTTGCCGGAGTAGCGGTTCACGCCGGCGAACCCGCTGACGCGCCCGTCGGGGGCGAAGGTCATCGTCGGGGCCTGCGCGGTGGCGCGGCCGAGCCAGTCGGCAAGGTCGCGCCCCTCGAGCGAGCGCAGCGTCCACGTTTGCGTCAGGTCGGTCATCGTCGGCGGGGTTCCCGCGCCGGGGGCGTCGGTCTTGTCGCCATGGCAGCCCGAGAGCGCGGCGAGGGCGAGCGCGGCGACGGCGAGCGTGAGGACGGGCGTGCGGCGGGGGATCATTCGAAGTCTCCTGACGTGCGGTTGTACCGCGAGAGGGGCTCCACGTTCCGGCTTACCACAGCAGGCGGATGGCGGCGACGATCAGCAGGGCCGTCACGACGATGCGGACGGTGCGCGTCGGCAGGCGCTGCGTGAGCGCGGCCCCGATGATCCCGCCCGCGATCGCCGTCGGCGTGAGCAGGCCGGCCAGGAGCGCGGCGTCTTGCCAGCGCTGGTCGACGGTGTGCAGCGTCGCCATCTTGACCCCGGCGCCGACGATCGCGCTCATCCAGATCACGGCGCTGGAAGTCGCGATGGCTTGCTTCAAAGGCACGCGGCAGAGCATCTGCAAGAGGGGCACGAGCATGACACCCCCGCCCAGGCCCAGGAGCCCGCCGACGAGCCCGGTGGCTCCGCCGCTGATGGCGAGGTTGCGCGTGCCGGAGCACTCGCGGGCGCTGGCGGTGGGCTCGGGGCGTCGGAGGCGCCAGAGGTTGAAGGCGCAGTAGGTCAGCAGGAACACGCCGAGCAGGAGGCGCAGGAAGTCGCCCTGCACCAGGTTGCTGATGGAGACGCCGACGACGACGGCGATGACGGTCGCGATCGCGAGGCGGGGGACCAGGTCGTGACGCACGGCCCCGGAGGCGTTGTGCCGCCAGGCGGCCGGGAGGCTGACGGCGATGTTCACCGTCATGGCGGCGGCCATATAGAGGTGGTGGATGCTGGCCGGCTCGTCCCCGATCAGCCAGTGCAGCGCGGGGAGCATGATCATGGAGCCGCCGACGCCGGCGAGCCCGCCGAGGACCCCGGCGGCCAGGCCGATGACGGCGATCTCGAATACGAGCCAGGTCGTCAGTTCCACACAGCTTCCGGGTTCGGGGTGGGTACGGGTGTCGGGCGGTAGTCGCAGGAACAGGGGGGAGAGCGGGAGGGGGTGGGGGGGCTTATCGGAACTTCCCCAGTCTCTCCAGATCCCCCAAGTTGGCGGATCAGTCGGTTGAACCCGCAGGACCGGGCGTCGGGCGGCGGTCGGGGCGTCGGATCGGCCGCCGGGGGGTCAAGTGTTCGCTATTCTTGGCGTCGACCGTTCCCAAGGCCCAGGCCTTTCGTGGATCGGCAGTGAGAGACGCGACATTCGGACGGCGGATGGAATCGGACGGACCCGGCTTCACACGGTCTTCACCATCGCCTTTCCCAATACGCCATCGAGCCACATCGTGAGATCCGGCGCTCCTGTCGACGGAACTCACCCTCGGTGAACTGCCGACACCCCCGATTGAGCCGCATATCAGGTGACCGCTTGAGAACCCAAGACACGAAAACCCCGGCCGCGATCCCGTCGACTCGTTCGGTTCTGGCCCGAGGCGTGGTGGTGACGGGGCTGTGCGGGATGACGGCGCTCTCGGCGGTGGTGACCAAGGAACTGATGGGGACTTCGGCGACGCTCGAGCCCCTGGCGGGTGTGCGGGTGCAGGCGGCGGGGATGACGGGCGAGACGGCGAGCGTTCGCCCGGTGATCGATGATGCCCAGGCGCCCTTGGCGCCGGTGGTGGACCCGCTGGCGGTGATGCCGACGGTGGAAGAGGTGGCGGCGGACGAACTGGCTGCGAGCGATGCGGCTGCGAGCCAGACGGTCGTCGAGCCGACGCCGGCGTATGTCGACGACGTCAACGTGCGGTTCTTCAACGGTCGTCCGGTGCGGCCGGTGCGGACGATCCGGATGAAGGTGACGGCGTATTCGCCGGACGAGCGGTCGTGTGCGGGCACGGCGGACGGGATCACGTCGAGCAACCACGACGTGTTCACGAACGCGATGCGGATGGCCGCGGCGGATTCCCGCGTGCTGCCGCTCGGCTCGATCATCAGCGTGCCGGGGTATGACGACGGGCGCGTGATCCCGGTGCTGGACCGGGGCGGGGCGATCAAGGGGCGCCGGCTGGACGTGCTGTATCCGACGCACGAGCAGGCCCGGCGGTGGGGCGTGAAGCACGTGGACGTGGTGGTCTGGGAATACGCCGACGGGCTGCCGGCGAGTGATTATCGGAAAGTCCGCGACTCCAAAGAACGGTGAGTCGGGCCTGAGATGGCGATGAGCATCGGTTCTCACCCTAACGCGTGAAATCCCCGCCCGCCTCGGTCGATGCGAGGTGGGATGTCCGGTCCCACCGACGTCTCTGCGTCATCTCTGGAGAAGCCGCCCGTGCCGGGCGGGCTGGCCGGTGCGCTTAGCGCGCTCTGGCGTGGCGTGGCGGCCCATCGCTTGTATGGATCGGATCACCCATCGACGCGGCGGGCGCTCGACGAGGGCGAGCAGGCGGCGCGGCAGATGGACGGGGCCGGCTTGCCGGCGCTGGTCGCCGTCGGGCCCGAGCGGCTGGAGTATCTGGACCAACCGATCGGCGTGAGCGGCGAACTTGAGGCGCTGCGCGGGCTGCTGCGCCGGGGCGATGTCGCGGGGCTGCGCGTGCGGCGCGGGCCGACGGGTGACGAGTTTGCCCGCACGGTGGAATGGCTCGCGGGGCTGGATCGCGGCGGCGGTGGAGGTGGGTCGGGGGAGTGGATTGAAGTGCTCGCCGTCAGCGGGCAGGCGCTGAAGTTTGTGACCGAGACGGTTGGTGCGGCGGCGGGTGGTGAGGGTGTTGGCGCGGCGGGGGGCGTGGGCGGGGCGAACGGGGATCGGTGGAAGTTGATCGTGGGGTCGCTCGCGGCGCCGAGCGCGGCGGGGCCGGCGGCGCAGGTGCGGACGAGCATCGAGACTTTGCGCGGGCTCATGGATCGCGCGACGGGGGAGCAGGCGGCCGGGGCGCGGCGGATTCTCGAGGCGATGGCGGACGTCGAGGCCAAGCCCGCCGCCCAGGCGCCGCGCGATGATCGGTGGATCGGCGCGACGCTGGCGAGTTTGCCGACGGATCTGCGGCGGTCGCTGCTCGCGTTGGCGAGCGTGGGCTCGCCGCGTTGGGTGGCGACGCACGCGGATGTGATCCCGCTGGCGGAGATCTCGGCGGTGCTGCGCGGTCTGGCGGATTCGGGCCTGCGCCCGCCGGCGGCGACGCTGCTGATGCTGCAGAAACTCGTCGGGCTGACGGGCCTGAACGTGCAGGTGCGGAGCGAGCTGGACCGCGTGGCGGCGGCGTGGTCGCCGGGTTTGGGTGGCGCGGGCGGCGCGGGCGAGGCGGGCAAGGCCGCGGGGATCGGCGGGGCAGGGGCGTTGACGGAGCTGCTCGTCGGCGCGAACACGAATGATTTTTGCCCGGAGGATTACCGCGAGAACCTATCGACGGTCGCGTCGCGAGTGATCTTCCAGTCGATCGGGCACGTGTGGGAGGACGACTTTGCGCCGGAGGCGACGGCGAGCCGCGTGGCCCAGGTCGGGCTGTGGCTGATGGCCGACACGCCGCAGGCGGGCGTGAGCAACGCGGCGGTGCTGGCGGCGCTGGCGGATCGCGTGGGCGACCTGACGGCGGACGATCGGCGGGCGCTGGTGCTGCGCCTGGCAGCGGGCGCGAGCGCGGAGCAGCCGGACGACACGCGCGAGGGGTACGCCCGCGTGCTGAGCGCGGTGAAGTCGCCGACGTTCATCGACGCGCTGCTGGCGGATCTGACCGGCGAGCGGTGGGCGGAGGACGTGCTGTTGGCGATGGTGCAGATCGAGCCGGCCGGCGTGGTGCGGTCGGTCATCGGGCGCGTGGCGGCGGCGCGGATGAGCCCGGGGCACCCGCAGGTGAAGTTGGCGGCGGCGAGCGCGGGCGAGGAGACGCTCGCCAGCGCGTGCGCCGCGGCGATCAAGGAGAACGCGGCGGCGCTCGCGGGCGTGCTGGCGGTCTTGACGGCGGCGCCGACGAAGGCGGCGTGGGGGCTGGCGCGGCGGCTGCTCGAAGAGCCGGACGCCGTGCTGCGGCGCGA
Source organism: uncultured Phycisphaeraceae bacterium (assembly GCA_964615765.1). GTDB lineage: Bacteria > Planctomycetota > Phycisphaerae > Phycisphaerales > UBA1924 > CAZTQN01. Next base: position 25,216 of record CAZTQN010000037.1, on the reverse strand, counting down.
GGTGGTCCGCACGGTCGATCAACGCCCCGGCGCGTGGGACGAGGCGCTGGTGATCGCGGCCCTGACGGACGCGGAGCCGGCGGTGTTCGAACGGGCCGCCCAGCGACTGGTCGCCGGCGGGGCCGAGGCGAGCTCGGCGGCGCTGGCGCAGGTGCTCACGCGCGGCGTCGAGGGCGCGGACGCGGTGGATGACCGCGTGGTGATGTGCGTCGTGACCGTGCTGGCCAGGCGCGGGCCGGAGGGGCGGGGCGTGCTGGTGCAGGTCTTGGAGAAACTGCGGCGGACGGTGAAGACGGCCCAGATCCGCATCTGCCGACGTATCGCCGACGTGCTGGCGGAGTTTCAGAAAGAGCCCGACGTGAGCCGGGCGCTGAAGCAGTGGCGGCGCTCGGTCGGGTTCACGGTCGGGCTGTTCGTGGTTGAGGACACTTCGCGGAGGGCGGCGTGAACGAGCACCTGGATAGCGCGATGAAGGCGCTCGCCGGTGCGGCGGCGGCGCGGCGGCTGTACTTCGCTGGGCACCCTGCGGTGCGCGCGGGTGTGGAGCGGGCGGCGGGCGACCTGGAGAAGTTCTTCGCGCAGCAGGGCGAGGCGCAGGTGGAGGTGCACGCGATCGATGATCGGGTGGTTGGCCCGACGGGCCCATTGGCGGACGCCGCGGCCCTCCGGGCGGGGCTGTTCGATGCGCTGCTGACGCTCGGTCGCCCGTCGCTGCGGGTGTCGCGCGGGGTGAGCGCGGACGAACTGGGCGCGTTTGTCGAAGGCCTTGCGGGGGAGACGCCGGAGGTGCGCGCGTCGGGGCGGATCGTGGCGGGTGCGGCGGGCGTGGCGGTCGGCGCGGCGGATGTGGACGAGAGCGGGCCGGTGATGATCGGCACGGGGGCGGCGAGCGTCGGCGGGCTGGTGGACAAGGTGAAGTCCGTGTGGAGCGCCGCGGCGGCGGAGAACTTCCACGTCGGGGCGGACGGCGAGGAGATGGAGAGCGTGGTGCGCACGCTGGTCGCCGCGGCGTTCGGCGCGCGCGGGACGGTGCTGGAGATCGCGCACCTCAAGGCGCACGACGAGTACACGTTCGTGCACACGGTGAACGTGGCGCTGCTGTCGGCGGCGCTGGCGGAGGCCGTCGGGCTCGGGTCGACGCAGGTGCACGAGGTGACGCAGGCCGCGCTCCTGCACGACCTGGGCAAGCGGGTGATCCCGCTGAGCATTCTGAACAAGCAGGGGCAACTCACGCCCGAGGAGCGGACGGCGATGCAGCGGCACCCGATCGAGGGTGCGCGGCTGCTGATGGGGCGGGCCCGCGTGCCGACGATCGCGCCGATCGTCGCGTTCGAGCATCACATGCACCTGGACGGCTCGGGGTATCCGGTGAGCGACAAGCGGTGGCGCCCGCACCTGGCGTCGCAGATCGTGCAGCAGGCGGACGTGTTCGACGCGCTGCGGACCAACCGGCCGTACCGGGCCGCGATGAGCACGGAGAAGGCGTCGGCGATCCTTCAGGAGGGATCGGGGACGAAGTACGACTCGGCCCTGGTGAGCGTGTTCCTGCAGCGCGTGGTGACGCGGACGAAGGTGATCGAATCGCCGACGGGCGGCGCGGCGGAGACGCGGGCCGCGGCGTGAGCGGGTGCAGGCTCGGTTCAATTTTCTCAAAGGCGACCTTGACAAAACGGAAGCCATCTTTCATAATGTGAAGGATGGCTTTCGGATCACTCAAGAGCGGCGAGCGGGCGGTGGACGGCGGGGACGCCAACGCGGCGGGGGTCCATCCGCTGCTCAAGCTGCCGCGGGAGGATCTGGACTTCATCGTCGAACTGGTGGTGAAGTCGGGGTCGCTCAAGGACGTGGCGGCGGTGTACGGCGTGAGCTATCCGACGATCCGCGGGCGCTTGGACAAGGTGATTACGCGGCTGGAGACGGCCCGCTCGGGGGTGGTGAGCGACCCGATGACGGACCTGCTGGCGGGGATGATCGAGCGCGGGCAATTGACGGCCGCCGCGGCCCGCGCGATCCGGCAGTTACATCAACGCACCGTTGACGAGCGCGGCGCGAGAACGCCGCGAGAGGAGTAACGCGCATGGTCATGCAGATGCTGGCGCAGGCGGCGGCGGGGGCGTGGTGGACGCCGTCGGACGCGGGGTGGGTCGGCGGGCTGAGCGGGGCGGGGCTGGGGCTGGTGGGCAGCGCGCTAGGCGTGATGGCCGGCGTGCTCATCCCGCGCGGGAAGGGGCGCGGGGTGATGATGTGGACGACGCGGGCGTTGGCGGTGTTCGGCGTGGTGATGGTGATTGTCGGGCTGGTGGCGCTCGCGAAGGGCCAGCCGTACCACGTGTGGTACCCGGTGCTACTGCTCGGGGCGATCGCGACGGTGGTGTTCGGGTCGACGCTGCTGTGGCTGCCGGGGCTGCTGCGACAGATCGAGCAGCGGCGGATGGACGCGGCGGCGTTCCGGCAATCGACGACGTGAAAAAGTTCGTCGGCGTGCGCGCAGGGCGGGCGGTCGGCGGCATCTTCCTCGTGGGAAGCACGAAGGAGGACCAGCCGATGTCACGACTCTGCTCGAACAACCAATTGATGGACCGTTCTGCGCGTGCGGCGCGGACGGTGGTGGTGATGCTCGGGGTGTGGGCGCCGCTGGGGGCGTGCGCGTCGGCGGGGGGGCAGGGGCCGGTGCCGCTGCCGGCGCCGCGGGCGGCGTTTACGGACCCGACCAACGCGGCACTGGTGTATTACCAGGCGTGGACGTCGACGCCGAAGGACCTGGCGGACCGGTTGAACAAGGAGTATTCGCGCGAGTTGGCGTGGCGTCCTTCGGAGGAACTCGTGGAGCAGATGGAGGCGACGCCGCACGCGGTGACGGAACTGCTGCGGGCGTCGGCGATCGAGGGTGCGGACTGGGGCGTGGCGTGGTCGCAGGGGGTGATGGCGCTGCTCCCGCACGTCGGGCTGGCGCGAACGTCGTCGCGGCTGCTGTCTGCGGACGCGCGGCGGCTGGTGGATGCGGGGCGCGCTGACGAGGCGGCCGAGCGGGCGGCGGCGATGTTCAGGCTTGCGCGGCACGTCACCAGCGAGCCGGTGTTTATCAGCGGGCTGGTGGCGGCGGCGATCGACGCAGACGCGGACGCCGCGGCCCGCGTGGTGATCGGGGCGCCGGGGCTGACGGGCGCGGCGCGGCAGCGGCTGGTGAACGCGGCGCGATCGCTCGACGAGCGGGACCCGTTCGCGATGCGGGCGGCGCTGGACGCGGAGCGGCGCTGGGTGATCGCGGGGCTGCCTTCGGCGATCGTGAAGAACGGGAAGGTTGATCCGGATATGGTCGCGAAGATCGTCGGGTTCATCAGCCCGCCGAAGGACGCGGTCGCGCAGGTCAACGGGCTGACGGCCGAAGCGCTGACGCAGGATCTCAAGAAGATGGACGGGTTCTTCGACGCGGCGCTGCGGGCATGGGACGAGCCGGACGCCGTCGAGCGGCTGCGGGCGCTGGAAGCGCGCGGGAAGAGCGGCGAGTTCGGGGCCGCGGCGGTGCTGTTCATGCCGGTGGTGTCGACGGTGCGTGCCGCGCACGACAAGTCGATGGCGCGGCGGGAGCAACTGATCAAGGATCTGGCCGCGGCGCCGGCGTCCGGCGCGGCAAAGAGCGGCGAGCGGGCGCCCTGACGCGGTCGGCGATCACGCATGGACGAACTGCGCGAACTTCTGCTGAGCATGCACCGCGGCGACGAGGACGCCGCGGTGCGGCTGTGCGCGCAGGTCGGGCCGCGGCTGGCGGCGTATCTGCGGACGGTCGACGCGAGACTGGCGGACGATGCGGTGCAGCAGACGCTGCTGCGGGTGCTCGCGCTGCCGCGGGCGCGGGTTGAGGGCGCGCGGGACGTGATCGCCCTGCTGTTCACGATCGCGCGGCGGGAAGCGATGATGATGGCGCGGGCCCGCGGGCGGGCCGAGCGGCGCGAGCGGGCCGTCTCGCACGAGCCGCGGGCGTCGGGAGAGATGCTCGGCGAAGGTGTGCCGGTGGCGCGGTGGGTCGAGGCGCTGCCGGACGAGCAGCGCGAGGTGGTGTACCTGCGGCACGTGGGCGGGCTGTCGCTGGACCAGTGCTGCGTGGTGCTCGAGGTAGACAAGAGCGCGGTGGCGTCGCGGTATCGCTCGGCGGTCACGCGGCTGCGGGCGATGATGCTCGCGGACCAGGAGACGACGGCATGAACACGCGCGATGGAGACGGCGTCGACGCGGCGATGATCGAGCGGCTCGATCAGATGGGCGCGGCGGCGCGGCGGGCGGCGGCAACGGACGCGCGCGCGGGGGCGGCGAGCGCGGCGCTGCTCGACGCGGTGCGGGCGCGGCGACGCGCACGCGTCGTCCGGCGCTGGGTTGTTGGTGGGACGGGCGTGCTGGCGGCGGCCGCCGTGATCGCCGTGGTCGTCAACGCCATAAGCGTGTGGACGTCACCGCGTGGTCCGGGCACGGCGGCGGGCGGTATCGCGCACGGCGGGGCGGGCGATGGGCGCGAGGCGCCGGTCGTGGATCTTGCTCCGCCCGCGCGGGCCGCGGTCGGTTGGGACGCTGGACCGCGGCGGCGGGTGATCGATGCGGGGTCGCCGGCGGTGGTGGCGGAGATTCTGCGATAGGCGTTGCGCCGCGCGACGTGCGCGGGCGAAGAAACGTACACACCCACCCTCCGGCCCCTCCCACTGGGAGGGGGTGAGAGAGTCACTCGAGGGCCGCGGCGCCCGAGATGATTTCCGTGAGTTCGGTGGTGATCTGGGCCTGGCGGGCGCGGTTGTACTGGCGCGTGAGGCGCTTGCCCATCTTCCCGGCGTTGTCGGTGGCCGACTTCATCGCGACCATGCGGGCGATGTGCTCGCTGACGATCGCGTCGTTGATGGCCTGGGCCAGCATGGCGCGCGTCGCGGCGGGCAGCAGGGTGTTGAGCAGTTGGCCGGCGGGCGGGCTGAACTCGTAATCGACGCCGACCTTCTTGGGCTCGGCCTTCTCGGCGGCGGGGGGCTGGAGCGGGAGGAGCTGCATGACCTCGGGCTTCTGGCGGCCCAGGGTGATGAAGCGCATGTAGATGACGTGGACGCTGGCGATCTCGCCGCGGGTGAAGCGGTCCATGTAGGACTGCGCGATGCGGTCGATCTGCTCGAGCGAGGGCTTGTCGCCGAGGGCGTGGAGCTGCGCGACGGGCACGCCGTTGAAGCGGAGGAAGGCGGCGCCCTTGCGGCCGACGAGTTCGATCTCGCCGGCCTTGGCGGCGGGGTTGGAGCGGAGGTATTGCATGGCGGTGCGGAGCACCGAGCCGTTGTAGGGCCCGCACAGGCCGCGGTCGGAGGTGATGATGAGGGTGAGCTTCTTGGGCTCGGTCTTGGGTTTCTCGGCGGGGCCGGAGATGAGCGGGTGCGAGATGCCGCCCTCGCCGCCGCCGGCGGGGGCGAGGTTGGAGGCGATCTCGCGGACCAGTTGGAAAACGCCCTCGGTGTAGGGCTTGCTCGCGGTGGCCTTTTGCTGGGCCTTGGCGAACTTGCTGGTGGCGATCATCTGCATCGTCTTGGTGATGCGACGGATGTTGCCGACCGCCTTGATGCGCTTCTTGATCTCGCGGGTCTTGCCCATGGGAGGCAAGGGTAGGCGGGGGGTTCGGGGGAGGGGGGATGAGGGGCGAGGTTGAGGGGCGCTGGCGCGATGGACGTGGCAGCAAGACGAAAAGCCGCGGGTTATGAGTGAATACCCGCAGATACCCACACAATCTTAACGGCGTGCGGATACCCCCTGATCAGGGATTGCCGGGTATATTTCGGGTTCATCCGGGAGTCATTAGTAATGAGCGCAGCAGTCCTTCGGATCATCGGCGTCTTCTTTGCCCTTGTCGTGACCATGCATCCCACGAGCGCGTGGGGGCAATGTCAGGGCGGCTTTTTGCCGGGGCAGACGCGTCTGAGCGTGGATGGCACGATCCTGGCCTCCACGACGTGGGACCCGGACGGTCCGAGTGGGCCGCAGGGCGAGTGGCTGGTGGTCGGGGGTAGCTTTACAACCGTTGGCGGCGTGGCGGCGCGCCGGCTGGCGGCGTGGGACGGGACGCAGTGGCGGAACATCGGGGATGCGGACGCGCCGGTGCGGGCCCTCGCGGTGTACAACGGACAACTGATCGCCGGTGGTGACTTCGTCACCATAGGGCCGGTTGCGGCACCGCGTGTCGCGGCCTTCAACGGCGAGACATGGTCGAGCCTTCAGTCCGGCGTGTCATCAACCCAGACGTCCAGCACGGTTGCCGTTCGTGCGCTCGCGGTCCACGAAGGCTCGCTGATCGTCGGCGGGAGCTTCGAAACTGCGGGCGGCACCGCCGCGACAAACATTGCTCGGTGGAACGGCTTCGGGTGGTCCGCGCTCGGGCTGGGTCTCGGGCCGTTCTCCTTGGTAGGAGTTGAAGGTCTTCTGTCGTGGAACGGCTCCATCTACGCGTGCGGGAACTCCGTCCCGGTATCGCGCTGGACCGGGCAGGCCTGGGTGACCATCAGCACGAGCATGCTGAACGGTGGGTCGGCGATGGTCGCGTACAACGACGCTCTCCATGTTGGGGGCACCTTTACGCTCGCGGGCGGCGTGACCGTCAACGGGCTCGCCCGGTTCAACCCGACCAGCAACGCCTGGGAGGCGTGCGGGCAGTCGGGGGTTGTCGGGGTTTCGAACGCGCCGATTTCGCAGACAAATCCGGGGGTTGTGCGAGCGCTCAGCGTGTTCGACGGGCGGCTGGTAGTCGGCGGGGCGTTCGTATCGGCCGGGCCGCTGATCTCAGCGAACGTCGGGGTATGGAACGGACAGCAGTGGGAGTCTTTCGCGCGCGGAATCGCTGCCACCGGTTCCGTGGCCGGTGTGTTCACGTTGCAGGAATATCGCGGGCGCTTGATCGCGGGCGGCTCCTTGGTCGGGAGCGACCTCGGCACCGCGTTCTCGAACATTGGCGAGTGGAACGGGGTCGACTGGGTCGCGCTCGTCCCGTCTCCAAACCGCGCGGTGCACGCGATCACGTCGTTCCAGGGCGATTTGGTCATCGCCGGCGAGTTCGCGTCCATGGGGACACTCGACACGCGGGCCATCGCTCGGTACGACGGCACGAACTGGTCAGGTTTCGGTCGCGGGTTCCGGTCTACGTCGTTCTCGTCATTGAGCCCGCCGCGGGTGAGTTCGCTGGCCGTGTACCAGGGCTCTCTTTACGCGGGCGGGAACTTCAATATCGCCGACGACACGCTGATCAACGGCGTGGCGCGGTGGGACGGGAGCGCCTGGCGCAGCCTGGGCTCGGGCATCAGCTCGTTGTCATCTACCGCCACTTTGGACGTGCGTGCGATGGTCGAGTTTGAGGGCCGACTCATTATCGCGGGCGAGTTTCAGGTCGCGGGGCCGTTCGTGGTGAGCGGGATCGCGGCGTGGGACGGAACTTCGTGGGCCCGATTGGGGACTCCCGGATTGGTCTCCACTTCGGAAGTGCTGTCGCTGGTGGTTCACAACGGCATGCTCTTCGCGGGCGGAGAACAGTTCGTCAGCCGGCTGACCTCGGCGGGGCAGTGGGTGTCGCTCAACAGCGGTCAGATTGTGCCGACGGTGTCCTCGTTAGTGTCCCACAACGGCTCTCTGTTCGCGGGCGGTCCGTTCACGACACTCTCCAACCAACCCCACCGGCGGGTGGCACGCTGGATTTCGGGAACGACGTGGGCGACGGTGGATTCAGGGCTGGGAAGTTCGTCGGGAACACAGACGGTGCTGGCGCTGGCGAGCTACAACGGTCGCTTGTACGCGGCGGGCATCTTCTCCCAGACCGGCACGGGTGTGCCGGCGGCCAACATCGCGCGATTCGACGCGGACGGGCAGGTCTGGGCTCCGCTTTCGTCCGGCCTCGGCGGGTTGCCGGAGAGCAACGTGATCGCGGGACGAAGTCTGAGCGTGATCGACGGCGAACTGTTCGTCGGCGGTGACTTCCTCGGCGCCGGAAATGAGCCGTCCGCGTTCTGGGCGCGATACACCGACTCCTCGCTCCCACGGATAAGCCGGCAGCCCGCTGCGCCGGCGTTCGCCGACGGCGGGTCCGCCATGTTCTCGGTCCGGACCGATCGCGCATACGACGTGTTCGGGCCCGTTACGTACCAGTGGCGCCGGGCCGGCGTGAACCTCCTTGACGGCGTGCAGGCTTCCGGAGCCGTGGCGGGCGGTGTGAACGGCCCCAACCTGCTGCTGGTCGGCACCACGCTCGCCGACCGTGGTCAGTACGACTGCGTGATCACCAACCCGTGCGGGAGCGTGACCACGCAGACGGTCGCGTTCGCGACCGACCGTTGCCGCGCGGACTTCAACGGAGACAGCGTCCTTTCCCCGCAGGACGTCTTCGGCTTCCTCGGCGCATGGTTCGGCGGCGACCTCCGGAGCGACTTCGATCAGTCGGGCGCCCTGGACATTCAGGACGTGTTCGACTACCTGACGGCGTATTTCACCGGGTGCTGACCGAACGGCCATGAAGCCGGGTGGGTTGCTGGCAGCCCGGATAATCACACAACCCGTGGGCGGACCGCTCGCGCGTTGACCCGTGATGCGGGCTGGTGGACGCGTGATGGCAATATCGCGCGGTCGGTGTGCGTTCAGCCGCTCGCCGGCGCGGCCTGCGCCGGTTGTGATGCACTCACCACGGCTTCGCCCGGAGTCTGACTCATGATTCGATCCTCGCTGACAATGTCCGCGCTCGGGATGATCGGCGCGCTTGCTGGAACCCCCGCCGCCCGTGCCGATCAGCTCACGGGCTATGACCTGTCCGCCGTCACGGCGCTGGCTCAGGGCGCGATCAACGGGCAGAACGTCGAGACCCCGGTGCCGGGGTTTGATCTGCGGATTCTGAAGGACGGCGTGGTGATCTATCACCGCGCGTTCGGGGCGTGGTCGATCGATCGGCTGGCGAATGCCGACTCGTCGACCAAGACGATCGCCGGGGCGGTGATCATGGCGCTGGTGGAGACGAATCAGAATCAGACCGTCGGGCGGTTTGCGCTGGACACGCGGCTCAGCGACTACTTCGCCGGGCTGCCGACGGACCTTGGGTCGGTGACGATCCGTCAGGCATTCTCGCACACGTCGGGCATCGGGCCGACGACGCTGGGCGAGCAGGTGCTGTTCAACCAGGCGATCAGCAGCCCGACGCTGACGCTGCAGCAGTCGGCGCTGCAGATGTTGACGGTGGACCTGGCGTACCCGCCGGGGACGGTGTTCTGGTACGGCGGGAACTCGATGCACATCGCGGGGGCCGTCGCGGAGCGGGCCAGCGGGCAATCGTGGAACGGGCTGTACCAGACGCGGATCGCGCAGCCGCTGGGTTTGACGCGGACGGTGTTCCGGCTGACGACGCCCAGCAACCCGCGGATCGCGGGCGGGTGCGACTCGACGGCGAGCGAGTTCGGGCGGTTCATGGAGATGCTGCGGCGCGGCGGGCTGTACCGCCTTGAGACCGGCGTCGACGTGCGCGTCTTGCAGCAGGCGTCCGTCGATGCGCTGTTCACGCGGCAATCGCCGGACCCGGTCACGCTGGTCGGCTCGCCGCTGGAGGGCGTGACGGACTACGGCGTGGGCGTGTGGCTGGATCAGCGGGACGCGCAGGGGCGGCTGCTCGGCGCGATCGCGGCGGGGGCGCGCGGGTTCGCGTCGTGGGTCGATTTCGATGACGGGGTCGTCGGCGTGCTCGCGACGGACACCACCTCGGGCAGCAACCTGCAGGGCTTATACGCCTTGCTGCGGAGCGCGACGGAGGCCGCGGTCCGCAGCCCCATCCCGTGCCCGGCGGACTTCAACCGGAGCGGCGGGCTGAGCGTGCAGGACGTGTTCGATTTCCTGACGGCGTACTTCGCCAACGACCCGGCCGCGGACATCAACGCCGGCGGCAGCGTCAGCGTGCAGGACATCTTCGATTTTCTTGAGCGGTACTTCGGCGGGTGCTGACGGGCCCGCGGCGCGGCTTACTGGGCGACGAGCAGGCCGACCTGTTGACACCGGGCCACGGTCTCGCGCACGGCGTCGTTGAGTTCGGCGGATTCGACGACGATCTGCGGATCGCCGGTCGGCGGCGCCGTTCCGGTGGGCCGCTTGACCGTGACGCGCCACCACAGCCGATCGCTCCGCAGGAACGAGTCGACGCGCACGGGATGACTGGCCTTCAGCCGCTTGAACTCGTGCCAATGCACGGCGAAATCCCTCGTGTTGTCCCACACCGCCCTGGTCACCCTCACGCAGTACCCCGCGAAGAATAAACCCATGATGAAGTCCGGGGTACAAATCGCCAAGTTTGCCCGGCTCTTCCCACCCGAGTGAGTGAGCAGAGTCACCGCCTGAGAGGGGGTCGAAGGACCCGGATGGCGTAGTGCAGGCGCGCGGGCGTGAGCCGCTTGACCCACGCGCCGGCCGGCGCGAAGACGGCGGTTTCGCGGAGCCCCGCGGAGTGCACGCAGTGTGTCCACTGCGCGAGCGTGTACGTGCGGAGCGCGTACGAACTGATCATCTCGCGGACGGGGTGGGCGTCGAAGCGGCGCTGGCCGGGGCGCTTGGCGAACACGCTGACGTGCTTGAAGGCGCGTTCGGTGCGTGCGTCGGGGCCGGTGGCGTCGGGCTCGGGGACGAGGAAGTCGGTGATCTCGCGGACGCGGACGCCGCCGCGTGTGACGGTGAAGACGGTCTCGCAGGATTGCTCGCCGCCGGGCGAGCCGGGCGGTGCCACGAGCCCGATGCCGACGAGGTAGACCGACGGCGCGTCGACGGTGCTGAGCAGGCGTGCGATGCTGGCGAGGTGCTCGGTGAGCGCGTCGTCGGAATCGAGGTGCCGAACGGAGTTGTGCGGGTTGAACGCGACGACGGCGCGGATAGGCCCGGCCTGGCGCGCGGCCCGCGCGACGGCGCGCCGGAGGGCGGGCGCGTCGGCATGGATCATGTCGCCCACGACGGCGTGCACGGGGCCCGTGCCGCGTGTGGCCCGCAGGCTGCGCGTCGCGGCCCGGACCATGCCGCGGTCGAGGTCGAAGCCGACGGCGGCGGCGCCGCGGGCCTTGAGCACGCGGAGGAAGCGCCCGCTCCCGCAGCCGGGCTCGATCCACAGCACATCGCGGGCCGACAGCCGCGGCTGGTTGAGCACGTCCTGCAGCACGCGCACGTGCGCGGACAGATCCTCGGCGGTGCCCGGGGTGTGCACGATGTCGTAGAGATCCGGCCGGGCGTACGCGTCCTCGCGCTGGGCTTGGCGCGGCTGGGGCGTTGGGCGCGGTTGTTTGGGGGAACGGGTGGGGGAACGGTTGGTGGAACGGGCGGCGGAGCGGGTGGGGCTGCGGGTCGTCACGGGCGACGGTACGCCCGGGTTGAGGGGCGTCCTCGGGAGGCCGCGGGCCCGAATACACTGGCCCCAGCCCGAACGCACTGGACGCCGCGCACGGATGCACGGCGGTGGCGATCAGGCCGACCGCCCGGCACGGGCCGCACGCCGCCCGTCGTCGACGTCGCCCCGGCCGGATGCCGCCCAGCGACACGCTCAAGACCATGGTTCCACCGCCCGCATCCTCCTCCGCCGACGCGCCGGCGCATGTGCCTCCCGCGTCACCCGCATCGCCCGCCGCGCCGGGTGTCGGGAGCGGCGTGGGCATGGGGCGCGCGGGCGGGCCGGTGGCGCCGGGTCAGTTGTCGCTGCACGCGTCGACGGACGGGGCGCCCGCGGGCGGGCGAGCCGCGCGGCCTTGGGGCGGACGCATCCGCGATTTTCTGACCGACGGCTCGGTCGCCGCGTTGTGCGATGAACTGGCGCGGCTGACCAACGTGCCGATCTGGCTGCGCGACTCTGGCGAAGGGCCGACGGCGGAGGCGGTGATTCCGGTCTGGAGCGACGACGGGGCCGAGGGCTCCGGGCATGGGCACCCGTGGTCGATCGTGCCCGAGCCGGTGGCGCGGGCCCGCGCGTTCGATCTGCTCCGGCTGAAGGACGACGGCTCGTACGAGACCTACGGCCTGCCGATGCGCATCTCGACCGGCGTGCTCGGGTCACTGGTGGCGTGTCTGCCCAAGCGCGGGTTCGTCAGCACGGCGGGCTCGCCGGAGGCGCTGAAGTTCCAGGCGGTGCGGCGCGGCTTGCTGCTGCTGTCGTCGATCCTGTGCGACGTGTGCGAGTCGCAGGTGTCGCTCAACCGGCGCGTGAGCGATCTCGACGCGCTGTACCGGCTGAGTTCGCTGCTCGCCGCGGCGGGCGATACCGATGATCTGGCCGCCATCGCGCTCGATCTCTCGATGCAGGTGCTCGGGGCCGACGCGGGCTCGGTGATTTTGATGGACGAGACGGCGGCGACGGCGAGCGAGCGATGCCCGCACGTAGCCGCGTTCCGCGGGCTCGGGCCCGAGTGGATCGCGCAGACCTGCGACGACCCGGCCGACGCGGGGCACCGGGCGGCGCTCCTGGCCGGCTCGGTCGTGCGGACGGAGGATCTGTCGCGCGATCCGCTGGCGATCGCGGCCGACCGCGTGCGGGCCGAGGGCCTGCGGGCCATGCTGGCGACAGCGCTGTTCGACCAGGGCGGCGCGGCGGGCGACGTGGCGCGCGAGCGCGGGCGGCCGATCGGGTTCATTCACCTGTACACGCGCTCGCCGCGCGTGTTCACGGAGAGCGACGCGGAACTGCTGCGCGCCATCGCGGAGCACTCAGCGACGGCGCTGGTGAACGCGCGGCTGCGGTCGCTGCGGCGCGAGGACGAGGCCGTCAAGCGGCAACTCAAGCTCGCCGCGGCGGTGCAGCGGCGCATGCTCCCGCGCAGCATCCCGCGCATGCCGCCGTTCGATATCGCGGCTCACTACGCGCCCAGCTTCGAACTCGGCGGCGACTTTTATGATTTCATCGAACTGGGCGGGCACCTGGGGCTGCTCATCGGCGACGTCGTCGGCAAGGGGACGCCGGCGGCGCTGCTGATGTCGAGCGTGCGGGCCAGCTTCCGGGCCCATGCGCAGCACCTGTACCACATCGACGAGCTGTTCGTCCGCGTGAACAAGGCGCTGTGCCGCGACACGCTGGACACCGAGTTCGCGACGGTGTGGTACGGCGTGGCGGACCCGGACACGCTGCGGCTGACGTACTGCGGGGCTGGGCACGATTGGCCGCTGATCCTGCGCGTCCCGCCGCGGAACCCCGACGGCTCGCGCCGCGCGATCGAGGACAAGGACGTGCTGCGTCTGACGGCGGACGGGATGGCGCTCGGAATCGACCCGGCGCAGAAGTACCCGCAGGGGATGTTCCAACTCGCCGCGGGCGACGTGCTGGTGACCTTCACCGACGGCCTGCACGACGCGACCAACTTCGAGGGCAAGCGGTTCGGCGGGACGCGGCTGCGGCGGGCGCTCTTGGAACTGCTCGCCGCGGAGCCCGACGCGCCGCCGGCCCGCGTGATCGATCACGTCATCGCGCAGGTGCGCCAGCACACGGGGATGTCGGGTCGCAACGACGACATGACGATGGTGGTGATGCGGGTGGGGGGGAAGTAGGCGGCGCTCTCACCGCTTGGTCGCGATGATCTCGAACACCGGCGGGCAGACGACAAACCGCGTCGGGTCGCGGACGAGTTCGTCCAGGCCGCGGTGGGCTTCGGCCATGGTTTCGGGCTTGATTTTGCCCATGGCGACGAGCTTGGGCCCGTAGGTGCGCCACCAGGAGACGGGCCATTGCAGCATGGGGTCGCCGCGGCCGTGCGCGTCGAGCCCGCCGCGTGCGACGCGGAGGTGCACGCGCAGGTCGTCCATAATCAGCCCGTGGCGTGCGAGCATGGCGGGGAGTCGGGCGACGATGTCCGGGTCGCCGCCGCGTTCGCGCCACGACTCGGCAGTGGCCGCAACGAGCGCGTCGAACCACGCGGAGCGCGGGGCGGTGGTCATCGAGGTGTAGTTGAAATAGTCGTGCACGACCAAGCGTCCGCCGGTGCGGAGGCGCTTGGCGACGCCGGCCATGACCGCGTCGGGGTTGCTGACAAAGCAGAGGACCCAGCGCGCGTACGCGGCGTCGAAGTCGGCGCCGACGGCGTCGCTCTCGAGCCCGTCGCCGGGCACGCCGCCGATGGCCTTGCCGACGGCCGGCTCGCCGAGTTTCTGGACATCGAGCTGCACGCCCTTGAGCCAGGTGAGCCCGCGCGCGAGGGCGTGCTTGTTCAGCCCCTCGATGAAGCCCTCGGATTCATCAACGCCGACGACGCGCCCGCCGTTGCCCGAGCCGACGAGTTGGGCCAGGTCGAACGCGGCGTGCCCGGGCCCGCAGCCGATGTCGAGGATGCGGCGGACGCCCTCGCCGCCGATGCCGGCCCGTTTCCACGCGTCGACGGCGGCGTCGCTCCACAGGCGGTGCTGCAGTTGCAGCCGCGACCATTCGTCATCGCCCGTGCCCAGCACATACTCACCCGGTTTGCTCATGCTGAATCCTTGCGCGCTCGCCATGCGCCGGCAGTGCGCCATGAACGACAATCACACCGGCGTTCGGCGTGAACGCCCGCTCACCCGCGTTCCCACTCGATGAGCCACTGCTTGCGCCACAGCCCGCCGGCGTAGCCCGTCAGGGCGCCGCCGGCCCCGACGATCCGGTGGCACGGGATGATGAGCGCGATGCGGTTGTCGCCGTTGGCCTTGGCGACGGCGCGCACGGCGGTCGGGCGGCCGATCCGCCGGGCCAGTTCGGCGTACGTCGCCGTGTGGCCCATGGGCACGCGGCGGAGTTCGTCCCACACGGCTTTCTGGAAGGGCGTGCCCGGCGCGTCGATCACGACGGCGCGGAGCGGGTCGGCGTCGCGTCGAGCCCCGGCCGGGGCGGTCTGGAAGTACGTCGCCAGCGCGCGGGCGAGCGTGTCGAGGGCCGGGGCGTTGCCGGGCACGATCGGGCGAGCCAGGCGCGTGCGGAGCGTGTCGAGCTGCGTGCCCAAGCCGCGACGGTCGACGAACTCGAGCAGGCAGACGCCGGCGGCGGTCGCGCCGGCGAGCATGGGCCCGAGGGGCGTTTCCAGCCAGCGGGCCAGGATCGGGTCGGTCGGGATGTCGGCCGCCGCCCCGAGGCTGACGCCGAAGAGTTCGTGGACGGCTTTGCGCAGGCCGCTCTCGCTCTCGAATCCGGCGGCGTGCATGGCGCCGCGCACGGTCCCGCCGTCGCGCAGCCAGCGCATCGCCAGCCCAACGCGCCGGGCCCGGCTCATCGCCTGCACCGTCACGCCGAAGCGTGCTTGGAAGTAGCGCGACGCGGCGGCGACATCGGCGCCGGCGCGGCGGATGTCGGCGGCCGACAGCACGCGCGCCGGCTCCGCGTCCATCAACGCGATGATCCGCCCGGCCCACGCGGGCGCGAGCGGCCCGGGGTCCGTCGGCGTGCACCGCAGGCAGGCGCGATACCCCGCCTGCACCGCGCCCGCCACGCTCGAGAAGAACTCGCAGTGCTCGCGCCTTGGCACGCGCGACGGACAGCCCACGCGGCAGAAGACGCCCGTCGTCGTCACGCCCAGGTAGAACACGCCGGCGAGCGATGTGTCGCGCGCTGCGACGGCGCGGTACATCGCGCCGGCGTCGAGCACGCACGGCAGGCCGGGGCGATCACGCCGCCTCGGCCCGGGCGTGGTGGGTTGTTCGGCGGCGATATCTGCGAACAGCCGCCCGGAGCGTTCGTCCATGGCGGTACGTTTGCCGCGTGGCGGGTGGGGCTCCACCGCGCCGTTGCGCGCAGCGTCAAGTCATGAGCGACGGCGACGGCGGGCGGACGGGCCGAGAAGCGTGGCGTTAGGCCGCCGGGCGGGGGCCGTGGGGGCTCGGGCCCCAGCGATCGGCCCGTTCTTCGGGCGTGGGGAAGCGGAGGGTGTCGTCCAGGTCGCGCTTGAAGCGGTCCAGGCGGTGCTGCATGCGGTCGAGCGTGCGCTCGATCTGGCGGACCAGTTCGTCGTTGCTCACCGTCAGATCGCCCGGGAAGCGGATCGGCTCGGGGGGCGCGGCGTCCTCGCTCGCGGCGTCTGCGTGGGCCGCGAGCGGCGTGTCCGGGCCCGCGTCGTCCAGCGGGTTCCGCCGGACCTTGCCCGCCACCAGGCGCTCGCGCAGTTCCGTCGTCGGGAACGCCAGCGTGGCGGGGACGCTCTCTTCACTCTCCGGGCGATGCAATCGAAGGTTCGGCATGGGCGACCTTTCAGAACATAACCGGCCGCGCCGGGCCTCCCTCACCCCCACGATGCTCTCCCGCCTCGCGGCGCCGGGTCCCGAAACCCGGTGCACCCTCGTCGTGCGGTTCCATCGACCTGATGTGCCAACCGCTGGACCCGTGGGCGAGCGATCCGACCGCCCGGGATCGGCGGCAAGCCCCGCAATCCGCTCGGCTTTCCCATTCCCACCTGAAATTTGTCCACTAACCGACGAACCGCCGCCCGGTGTGGTGATCGCCGCCGATACGGACGTGGTTCTGCTGACCCTGCGCCGGGTCCAATCACGCGGCCCGGGCGCACCCATAACCTCCCGCCTTGTGCCGCACAGTGCTGATCCAGTCTTTGCTCGCCGGGCCGCGCTCGCCGTGGTCACCCGACTGCGTGACCATGGGCACGTGGCGTATTTCGCGGGCGGTTGCGTGCGCGATGCGCTGCTGGGCCTGAGCCCGGTGGATTACGACGTCGCGACCGATGCGCACCCGGACCGGGTCGCCGCGATGTTCAAGCGGGCCCAGCTCGTCGGCGCGAGTTTCGGCGTGGTGCTGGTGCCGATGTACGAGCGCGACCTTCCGGCGGGGGATCGGCCCGGCGGCGACCGGCGCGCGACCGTCGAAGTCGCGACCTTCCGCACCGACGGCCCGTACCACGACGCACGCCGCCCGGCCCACGTCATCTTCGCCGACGCGCCCACCGACGCCCGTCGCCGTGATTTCACCATCAATGCGCTGTTCCTTGACCCGCTGGCGCCGCGCGACGAGGCGCTCGGCGTGGACGGGCAGGTGCTCGACTATGTCGGCGGCGTGCCGGACCTGCGGGCCCGCGTGCTCCGCGCTGTGGGTGATCCGGACCAGCGCCTGGCGGAGGATCATCTCCGCGCGCTGCGTGCGGCCCGGTTCGCCGCGCGTTTCAACCTCGCCGTCGATCCTGGGACGGCGGACGCGATCCGTCGGCACGCCGGCGAACTTCGGGGCGTGAGCCGGGAGCGCATCGGCGAGGAGATCCGGCGCATGCTGGCCCACCCGGCCGCCGACCGCGCGCTGGCGCTGCTGCACGAACTCACGCTCGACGCGCCGGCGCTGGCGGGGCCCGGGCTGAGCGCGAGCGTGCTGCGGCTGGTGCCGGGCGTGGTCGCCGCGCTGCACGCGCGGTCGGGTGCGGGCGGGAGTCGGAGCGCGCGTGATCCGTGGCCCGCGCCGCCGCTCGGCGTGACGGTGCTGGCGGCATGGCTCCTGGACCGCTCGCGCGCGCTGGGCGGGAACGATTGGCCGGAGGACGGCGCGGCCCAGGCGATGGTGCAGGCGGCCCGGGGGGCGCTGTGTCTGAGTAATGAGGACTCGGCGGGATTGCTCGGGGCGCTCGCCGCGGCGCGGCGTGCGGGACGCGCCGGCGCCTGGACCCGGATGTCCGTCGCCGAGCGGAAGCGGCTGGCGGGCCACGGCGGGTTCCCGGCCGGGCTGGTGCTGGTGCGGGCGGCGGAGCCGGCGACGGCGGAGACGATCGCCCGCGACGTCCGAGAACTCGCGCAAGACGGGATTGGGATCCGCCCGCACCCGCTCGTGACCGGTGATGATCTGGTCGCCCTTGGGTGGAAACCCGGGCCCCAGTTCAAGCGGGTGCTGGAGCGGGTGTACGACGAGCAGTTGGAGGGGCGGGTCCGATCGCGGGAGGACGCGTTGGAACTCGCGGAATCCCTGCGCGTCTAACCTTGGCGAGCGGGCAGAACTTCTCTCTGCCCGCTCTTGTACAGGGAACACGGGCCGATCCTCGGCTGCTCGTTCGCCGGTGGCTTTCTCTCGTTGGGGGGCTGGCGGGGAGGGCTGGGGGGGTCGGTCGGGACGGACTTGGCTGGGCTCATCCAGGCACTCCATGGGCGGCAAACCCCATCGGGCGTCAAAGAGGTTCACGCATGCAGCACACACGCGGTCATAAAGGGTGGAAGACGGTCCTGGCGGCGCTGTTCGCGGCGGGCACGCTGCTGGCGGTCCCGTGCGGGGCGATGGCGCAGAGCGATAAGCCGGCAGCGAAGGAAGAGGCCAAGGACGCCGGCGTCGAGATGCTCGACGAGGTGATCTTCCGGAACGGGAACAAGGTTCAGGGGAAGATCATCAGCGAGACGGAGACGACCATCCGCATGCGGGTGATGTTCGCCGGGATCTCGACCGAGACGGACTACCCCAAGGCGGACATTCTCGACATCAAGAAGGGGGCCGTGAAGGGGACGGCCCCTGCGAAGAGCGGGCCCGCGGACGCGGCGCCGGGCGTCAACCCGATCAAGCCGGGCGGCGCGGCGGACGACGGCGCGGTTGTCGACGTTCAGGGCAAGCCGATCCCGGAAGGGACGGCGAAGGTGTACTTGGTCGACCTGCGCGGCGAGTTCGGGCGGCAGGTGACCAAGACGCCCGTCACCCAGATCATGGATGACATTAAGCGGGTGCAGCCCGAGATCGTGGTCTTCAAGTTCAACTTCGACTTCTCGTACCGCGAGGAAGGGAAGATGGACGTCGCGCAGGCGGGTCACGAGGACGCGTTCTTCCAGCTGGAACTCGCCCGCGAACTGGACACGCTGATCATCGACCGGTTCAACAACACGTCGGAGTTCAAGACTCCGCCACGTGCGGTGGCGTGGGTGAAGAAGGCCCTGGGCGGCGCGGCGTTCCTGCCGTGCGTCTTCAAGGAGATCTACTTCACGCGTGACGGTCTGCACGGCGGGATCGGGGGCCTGGAGTCGCTGTTCGCAGGTCGCGGGGACCACGTCGTGCGCGAGAAGCAGCGCAGCCTGCTGCTGGGCCGGGCCGAGGGCCTGGCCGCGAAGGGCGGGCACGACATTCGCCTGATGCGGGCGATGTCGCGCGGCGACACGTGGCTGTGCTACAAGATCGACCCGGCGACCGGGCAGGTCGTGCTGCGTGAAGAAAAGCCGGACTCGCCGGAGTGGATCCTGCTCAAGGACGACGGGCAGGACGAGCGGGCCGACCTGCTCGCCGACATCATCCGCGGGCGCGGGAACGACTATCTGACGCTGAACGCGGACACGGCGGCGAAGATCGGCTGGAGCAAGGGCACGGCGGACACCGTCGAAGACCTGCTGTTCGCGATGGGGATCGAGCGGTCGTTCGCGCTGGTGAAGCACCCGGCCCCGCGCGTTCTGAAGGACTGGTCCGAGTCGGTCGCGCAGGCGGAGGACAAGATCCGCGACCTGCTCCGCAAGTTCGAGCGCGTGGAAGTGCGTGCGCCGGGCGGGCCCCGCGAGCGCAACCAGGCCCGCAGCCAGCGGATCAACATCCTCGAGGACATCGGCGCCATCCTGGAGCGGTACAAGGAAGCGATCAACCCGCAGCGGCTGGGGGCCTGGCCGGAGAACCTGGGTTCGGACGTTCGCATCGCGATCAACCGTCTGCGCCAGGAGATCCGCAACGACCGCCCGTGAGCGGCGATTCGAGCAACGGCACACACGCAAGACACACGCAAGACCATACTGAGGGACTGACATGAACCGGTTGATGCGCTGGATTCGTACGACGGCCGCGGCGGCGGCGACCATCGCGGTCGTCGCGCTCGCCCCGCAGCTCGGCTTCGCGGCCGACAAACTGCACCTGAAGGACGGGCGCGTGCTGGAAGGCACGATCGTCCGTGAAGAGAAGGGCTTCGTGTTCTTCCGGATCAAGGTCGGCGGGGTGTCCAGCGAGCAGCTGTTCACCGCCGAGCAGATCCTGAAGATCGAACGCGACGCCGACGCCAAGCCCGCCGACGGGAAGGGCGAGGACAAGAAGGACGACAGCAAGACCGACGCGACCAAGACGGAGGCCTCGGGCGGGGCGCAGGAAGTCGTGCGCAAGCCGGGCGTGTCGCGGGTGGCGGTGCTGAACTTCGGCCCGCCGTCGAGCTGGCAGGGCCAGATCGGCGACATGGTGGGCGCGATCGTGACGGCGCAGGCCTTCCAGGAGGCCGTGCCGATGCTGGAGAAGGACAAGGTCGACATCGTCGTCGTCCGGATCAACTCGGGCGGGGGCGCGCTGCGCGAACTGGAGAAGTTCTACAACACCTTCGAGAACATCTACAAGAGGAAGTTCCGCACCGTGGGCTGGGTCGAGTCGGCGATCTCCGCCGCGGCGATGAGCCCGTGGTGCCTGAACGAGTTCTACTTCTTCCCCAACGGCAACATGGGCGCCTGCACCGGCTGGTCCGGCGATCTGCAGGCGATGCGGGGTGTCGGGCTCGAGGGCGTGCTGGCGCTGATGGAAGAGATGTCCGCCAAGGCCAACCGCAGCCCGTACATCATGCGGGCGATGCAGATCGACACCGCGCCGCTGAGCGTGGATGTTGACGAGAACGGGAACGTGACCTGGCGGCAGGACGAGGACGGGCAGCGCGTGCTCAACCCGGCCGGGCAGATCCTGACGATCACGGCTCAGGACGCGTACAAGTACGGCTTCGCCAAGGGGATCGCCTCCAACCTCGACGAGCTGATGAAGGCCATGAAGATCAACGAGTGGGAGCTGGCGGGGCAGAAGGCCACGGCCCACGTCGACCAGTCGATGCGTGACGCCGACAAGGCGGAGAAGCGCTTCCGCGAGGTGTACAACAAGTACGTCCTGGCGATCGAGTTCGCGCGGGCGCAGCAGGAGCAGCGCCGGCGTGCGGAGTTCGTGGGCCAGGCCCGGCGGGCCCTGAAGGAACTGCAGCGGATCTACGAGGACAACGAGCTCAACGCACTGCAGGTCGGCATGGACAAGGACTGGTTCAAGGAGCAGGAGCGGATCCTGGACGATCTGGTCCGCCCGTAAGCCGAGCGTGCGGCTGAATCGGCGGGCGCAGGGGCCCGGGGCTACCCTCGGGCCATGACCAACCCGTCATCTGCGTCCCCGGCACGGGCCCATTCCGGATACATCCCCGCGGACTTCAACGCGGGGGATTGGCAGGCGATCGAACCGATGGTCCGCGGGCTGGTCTCGCGGACCATTTCTACGCGCGAGGAGCTCGAGCGCTGGCTGCTGGACCGCAGCGACCTCGACGCCGCGTGCGCCGAGGCGCGGGCCCAGCTCTACATCGCGACCACGTGCAACACGGAAGATCAGGCCGCGTCGGCGGCGTACGCCAACTACCTGGAAGAGGTGGCCCCGAAGCTGGACGTGGCCGAGTTCGACCTTGACCGGCGGGCCGTCGAGCACTTCGAGCGGTTCCCGCTGGACCCGGCGCGGTACGGCGTGCTGATGCGGACGCGGCGGGCGAGCGTCGAGCTGTTCCGCCCGGAGAACGTGCCGATCCGCACGGAGATCGACAAGCTGGGGCAGGAGTTTGGCAAGGTCGCCGGCGGGCAGACGGTGCAGTTCGACGGGGGCGAGAAGACGCTCCCGCAGATGCAGGTGTACCAGGAGTCGACCGACCGCGCGGTGCGCGAGGGGGCGTGGCGGGCCGTCGCCGAGCGCCGGCTGAAGGACCGCGAGCGGCTCAACGACATCCTGGACCAGATGATCACGCGGCGGGACCGCATCGCGCGGAACGCGGGCTTCGACGATTACTTGGGGTACGCGTTCCGCGAGCGGATGCGGTTTGACTACACGCCCAAGCACTGCGCCGAGTTCTGGTCCGCCGTTGAGAAGCACGTGGTGCCGCTGGCGCGTCGGCTGGACGAGCGCCGGCGCGCGGATCTGGGCGTCAGCGAACTGCGCCCGTGGGACCTGGCGGTCGATCCGAAGGGGCGGTCGGGGCTCAAGCCGTTCCGCGGCGGGCGCGACCTGATGCGGCGTACGCAGTCCGTCATGGACGCGCTGGACCAGCGCCTGGGTGGGATGACGCGGCGCTTGGGCGGGGATGTGCCGGCGGGCGACGGGCCGCTGGTGACGGACTGTCTGGACCTGGATTCCCGCAAGGGCAAGCGCCCGGGCGGGTATCAGTATATGCGTGATCACACGCGGCGGCCGTTTATTTTCATGAACGCCGCGGGCCTGCACCGCGACGTGATGACGATGGTGCACGAGGCGGGGCACGCGTTCCACTCGATGCTGTGCGAGCGCGAGCCGTTGGTGGATTACCGGCACAGCCCGATCGAGTTCGCCGAGGTGGCGAGCATGTCGATGGAGCACCTGACCATGCCGCACTGGGGCGTGGCGGGCGGGTACTACCCGCCGGGGTCGGAGGAACTGGCCCGCGCGCGGCGGGAGCACCTGGAAGATTCGATCGTGATCCTGGCGTGGATCGCGACGATCGACAGCTTCCAGCACTGGATGTACCGCTTCCCCAAGCACACGCAGCAGGAGCGGGACACGTACTGGCTCGGGCTGGACGCGAGGTTCGGGCGCGGCGTGTCGTGGGACGGGCTGCGGAGCGAGCGCGAGGCGGCGTGGCAGCGCCAGGGGCACCTGTTCACGCACCCGATGTACTACATCGAGTACGGGATCGCGCAGCTCGGGGCGCTGAGGCTGTGGCTCAAGAGCACGCGCGAGGGCGAGAAAGCCGCGGTGGATGCGTACGTCCGGGCCCTGAGCCTGGGCGGGAGCAAGCCGCTGCCGGACCTGTTCGCGGCGGCCGGGCTGACGTTCGACTTCGGCGAGGGCCCGGTGGCGAGCGTGGCGGAAGCGGTGGAGAAGGAGATCGAGCGGCTGGCGGTGTAACCGTGATCGGGCCTTGCGCGATCGAAGTGCGTGGGGCCGGGTCGGCTCACGGAGGGCCCGGGCTGCGTCGATAACACGGGCGGCTTGTGAGAGGGCGAACCTCGACGGAGGCAAGGCATGGTCCGCGCGCGGAAGACGTGTGTGCAGGGTGTGGTGGTCGCCGTGGTGCTGGTGGTGCTGGGGTGCGTCGCGCCCCGTGCCGTCGCGCAGACGGGGCTGCGCTCGGGCATTTTCCATCAGGACCTTTTGGTAACGGTCGGCGGGACCCCGTACACGGGGACGGCCGACCTGCAGGTGTCGCTGTGGGATGCGCCGTTCGGCGGCAACCGCATCGGCAACGCGGTCGTGCTGGAGGGGATGAAGATCGCCAACGGGTCGTGCCCGGCGCTGCTGAACTTCGGTCGCAGCGCGTTCGAGGGGCAGCGCCGCTACTTGCAAGTGGCGGTGCGGGTGCCGGGGTTCACGCAGTCGTTCCTCCCGGTGGCGCTGCGGCAGGAGGTCGCGATCGCGGCGTATGCGCAGTACGCGGCGGTGGCGGGGCGACTCGTCGAAGGGGCCGCGGCTGGTCCGGCTGGACCGGCTGGTCCGCAAGGCCCGCCCGGGCCGCAGGGCCCTCCGGGGCCGGCGGGCGGCGGTGATGGGAGCGGTGGGGGGACGGGTCCGGCAGGTCCGGCCGGTCCGGAAGGCCCGGCGGGGCCGCAGGGTCCGGCGGGTGAGCGCGGGCCGGCCGGTCCGCCCGGGGCGCTGGGCGCGGTCAACCGCATCGCCACGCTGCGTCAGAACGCGATCGACACCGGGCCGGCGTTCCGGCTGAGTTTCCCGGCCGGTTCGACGCCCGGAGACGCGGCGTTCGACGGGGAGTTTCTGTGGGTGCCGCTGATCACGGCGGGGCGGGTCGCGGTGATTCGCGCTCGCACGGGCACGATTGTTGATTCGATCGACCTGGGCGGGGCGCTGACGTTCCCGTCCGCCGCGGCGTTCGATGGGACGCGCGTGTGGGTCGTCGGGTTCTCGGGCGTGTACCGGTTCAACACGGAAGACCGGACGTTCACGCAGTTGCCGGTGCCGGGCGTGCAGCACCGGTTTGTCGCGGTCTCGAACGGCTACGTGTATATCGCCAGCCAGTCGCTGAGCACGGTGATCGCGGTCCCGATCACGTACAACTCCGGCGCGGTGGCGCGGACGTGGACGATCCCGACGCCGTCGGGCCTGGCGGCGACGGCGGACGGCGTGTGGGTCGCGTCGCAGTCGACGGGCAGCCTGTTCCGTCTGCAGGGGATTCAGCAGAACCCGGTCGGCACGGTGCTCCTGGGCGGGCAGCCGACGCGCGTGGTGTTCGGGCAGGTGGCGGGCTCGCCGCGGGTGTTTGTTGCGGACGCGTCGGCGAACCGCGTGTACTCGTTCAACCCGTCGGAGATCCTGCCGGCGGTGACGACGACGGACGTGACGCCGGGGCCGGTGACGACGCTGCTGTTCGATGGGGTGAACCTGATTACCGGCACCGCGACGGGGACGCTGACGGCGCGGGACGCGTCGGCGCCGGGGACGGTGGTGGCGACGGTGGGCGGGATCGGCGTGATCGACGGGCTGGCGTTTGACGGGCGCAACGTGTGGGTGGCGTCCGGGGCCGGGAACTTCGTCGAGAAGCGCTGAGAAGGCCGGGCGGGGCGTCGTGCAATCCAATCCGGGCCCGCGTCCGTACCCTCATGGGCAGACCGAGCGGAGCGGCTCCGGCTCGGCAAGGTGGACGGGATGACCCAGCCGACACCCGCGCCCGACAGCGGAGAAGCGGACATCATCGCGCATGTCGCCCGCGGCGATCGGGAGGCGTTCGCGCGCCTGTATGACCTGTACGCGCCGCGTGTGTATGGATTGATCGTGAAAATCGTGGGTCGGACGGGCTCCGACGCCGACGACCTGCTCCAGGACATCATGTTCGAACTGTGGCGGTCGGCCGCCAAGTACAACCCCGAGGCCGGCTCTCCCGCGACATGGATCTTGCTGATCGCACGCTCGCGCGCGATCGATCATCTGCGTAAGAAGCGGACCGCCGCGGGGACGATCGAGTCGGTCGCCCGGCGAACGACGGAGCAGACGGCGGGGGCGCCGCGGCTGCCGGGCGAGACGGGGGCGTTGCACCGGGCGCTGGAGACGTTGCCCGCGGAGCAGTCGCAGGCGTTCACGCTGGCGTTCGCGCATGGGATGACGCGGGAGCAGATCGCGGCGTCCTTGGATGTGCCGGTGGGGACGATCAAGACGCGCGTGCGCACGGCGGTGCAGCGTCTGAGCGAGCAGGGCGCGGGAAGGGGGGACGCATGAGCACGCTGCCGCCCAACGCGTCCACGCCTTCTCCCGAACCCGGGCCCTGGCCGCCGGCCGGGCTGCCGGCAACGTTGGCCG
>CAZTQN010000036.1:0-37875 GCA_964615765.1 uncultured Phycisphaeraceae bacterium | reverse complement strand
TCTTCGCGATCCTCGGGCTGCGGGCGCTGTACTTCTGCCTGGCGGCGCTGATCGCCAAGTTCCGCTTCCTGAAGCCGGCGCTGATCCTGATCCTGGCGTTCGTGGGCGTGAAGCTGCTGCTGCTGAGCGTCCCGCCGTACCTGGACGTTATCGGGATGGAGCCCAAGAAGCCGATCAAGATCGACACGATGGTGTCGCTGATCACGGTGCTCGCGACGCTGACGGTGGCGACGCTGCTGTCGATCTTCATCCCCGCCAAGCCGGGGGCGAAGGGCCACTAAGCGGCCCTCCCCCCCCACTCCCTACCCCCCCCCACTCCGCCCTGCCCGTCACCCGACGGGCAGGACCTTGGCCAACAGGGCCACGGTCCGGGCGGCGATCTGCACGACGCTGACGATCGACTCGAGCCCCTTGATGGCGGCCCGGGTCTGGGTGATGGCGTCCTGCAGGCCGGCGACGGCGTCGCGGTAGCGCTGGTCGCCCGCGTCGAGGTTGGTCTCGACCAGGCGCGCGATCTGGTCCCACAGGGCGTCCTGCTGGACGCGGAGTTCGGCGCGGCGCTCGGCGTCGGCGGTCGTGTCGATCAGGTCGGTCATTTCGTCGTACAGCGTGAGCATGTCGCGGCCGAGCGTGCGCTTGGTGGTGCTGGTCGTGCGAGTGGTCGTGCGGCGTGCCATGGTGAATCCCCCTTTGAGTTCGGCGTGGTGGTGATGGGTCAGTTGGCGGCGAGGATGCGGACGATGGCGGCGAGCCGCTCGACGCGTGTGAAGTAGGCGTCGATGTCGCCGAGCGTGATCTCCGGGTAGTCGACCACAAGGAAGAGTTCCTTCTCCGCGGCGACGAGCGCGTCGACGGCGGCGCTGATGGCGCTGACGGCGGCGTCTCGCCGGGCGAGGCTGGTGGAGCGCAGCGCGCGGGCCGCCTGGGCCCGGGCGGCACCTTCGGGCGTGGCGTTGTCCCGGGCGGCGGCGGTGGCGGCGCTGTTGAGGCGGGCCGCGGTCGCGTCGTAGGCGAGTTGCCAGTACTCGCCCTCGAGGTCGAAATCCTCGCGGAGCGCGTCGGCGACGGCGCGGACGGCGGGGCTGGACTGCTTGACGATCGCGCGGACCCGCTCGGCCCGCTGCGCCTCGATGATGCCCGAGGCGAGGAACTGGACCGCCGCGCTGATCGCGCCCTCCTGCTCGCCCTCGATGCGAAGAGCGGCGAAGGACTTGAGGCTGGCGGCGAAGGAATCGGCGGCGAGGCGGAGGGCGGCGGGGTCGTCGGCGGTGGCGAGCGTGCGGAGAAGCTCGCCGTAGGTGCGGAGCGCGTCGCACGCGGCGGTGCGGAGCTGCACGCGCTCGAGCGTGACGAACTGGTCGAGCGTGTCGGCGTCGACGGTGCGCTCGCCGAGTTCGAGCGCGGCGGTGTTCATCGCGATGACGTCGGCGCGGGAGCGGGCGAACTCCTGCGCGGCGAGATCGCCCAGCGTGACAGACGCGGCGGAGAACTTGGCGACCGCGGCCCGCTGCCCGTCGGCGAGGCCGCAGCCCGACAGCAGCAGCGCAAAGAGCAGGAACCCCATCACGACCAGGACGTGCCCGACGGGCTCGCGCTGCGCTCGCGCACGCGGCTCGGGCGGGCGGTGTGGCGGTGTTGCGGTGGATGTGGGCGCTTGCGGGCGTGGAGGCGCGGCGGCGGCGCGGAAGGCCAGATGCGGCGAGCGCGCGCGGGCCGCGGCGGTCGTCGACGGACGGAACGGCAGCAAGACGATGGACATGGCGAACCCCCTTTCGCCGGCGCGTGATGTCGCGCGGCGGTGCTGGGGCAGTCTACCAAAATACGAACCGTGTGCCAACGAAACTGTGTGGGAATTGTTGGTCTTTGAACGGGTACTGCGGAGCGCGCGGGGAGCCCGCTGGAGTTGGGGAGTGAAGGTGGGCGGGGTGTGGTGGGTTTGTGCGCGCGCGGCGAGGGCCGGCGCGGTCAACGGCAGGCGCCGACGAAACACTCGCCGATGAACGCATACAGGTCGGCGGTGGTGACCGAGGCTGAGTCGTTGAGGTCGGCCGCGGGCGAGCGAGCGAACCAGGCTTGCACGAAGTCGAAGATGTCGCCGACGGTGATGGCGTTGTCGGCGTTGAAGTCGGCGGCGCAGACGATGGCGGGCGTGCCGCGGAGTGCGAGGCCGAAGCCGCTGCCGAACAGCCCGCGGGTGGACCCGACAACGGTGCCGGCACCGGTGCGTGGGTTGATCTGAATGAGGCGATCGGTGAGCGCGTCGATGGTGAAGAGGTTGGGCCCGCCGCCGCCCCAACTGAGGCCGTTGCAATCGGAGTTGGCGCCGACGCCGAGCAGCCCGACGACGGAGCGTGCGCCGTTGTCGGTGCGGAAGCGGACGAGGCGCGAGCCGCCGGGCGCGTCCTCAATACCGAAGAGCAGGCCGGAGAGCGGGTCGAACTCGAGGCCGGCGACGTTGCCGCCGGAGGGCGGCCCGATGGGTGTGACGGCACCGGACGTGGGATCGATGCGGAGCAGTTGCCCGGATGCGCCGACGATGCCGAAGAGCGTGGACGACGCGGGGTCGAAGGCCAGGCCGTTGATGAACTCAGAGGTAGCGAGCGGCACGCTAGCGACGACGGCGCCGCCGTCCGGATTGATGGAGAGCAGACGGGCGGACTCGGTGGTGCAGAAGAAGCGGTCGGCGGCGGGGTCATAGGCAAGGCCGTGCATCCTGGCGGGGATGTCGGAGACCTTGGCGAAAAGGCCGGTGGCGCGCTCGGCGGTGCCGAAGTTGTTGGCGAGGTCGCCAGCGATGTAGAGCGGGCCGGCGGGTGTGGCGAGCCCGCTGCGGCACAGCCCACGCGGGGCGGCGAGCGCGGCCTGAAGGGGCGCGGCGTGGATCGCCGTGCCGAGGTTGGCCCCGCCGCTGTCGGTGCAGCCCTCGTGCGTGTGCACGCCGATCGCCTGGCTGGTCTGCTCGTCGAGCACGGCGGAGCCGGAGTTGCCGCCGGTGGTGTCGACGGCGTACCGGATCGTCGACCCGGTGAGGCCGGCGTACGGGCCGACGTGGGTCTTCTGCGCGCCGTTCCACATGAGCGAGACCGGGGCGGCGACGGCGCCATAGCCGGTGATGCGGATCGGGCGTGCGTCGGCGACGGCGGGTGCCGCGGGCGCGAGCGTGAAGCGGGCCTGCTGGCGCTGGAACGGCGTCAGGCCGGACTCGGAGTTGGTCAGGCAGGCGAAGTACTGCCAGTCGGCCCCGGGGCCGGCGTTTGCGCCTTGCGCCGAGGTGAGCTCGACCGGGTACTGATCGATCGGGGGCGGGAACTGGACCTCGCCGTTGGGTGTTGACAGCGGCGTGTTGAACGACGCGACGGTCGCGAGCGCGAAGCGGCAGTGGCCGGCGGTGAGCAAACCGGCGTTGAGGTCGTTGATGAGCCAGGCGGTGCATCCGTCCGAAGACAGGCGGGCGCAGCGCGGGTCGGTCGAGGGCACGCGGTCATCGGACGGGCCGCAGAGGCTGCGCGGGATGCGGGCGCTGGGCGGGGCGTGCTCGGCGGCGTCGATGACGACGCGGCTGGCGCCGGTGTTCGGGCTGGCGATCAGTTCAACCAGCACCGCCTCGCCGTTGAAGTAGGCGGAGGTGTAGCCCCAGTGCTCGAGGTGCTCGGCGTTGAGCGTCTGCCGAGCGCCGTCGAGGAGCCCGGTGATTCGGATGCGGGAGGCGTTGGCGTTTCCGGGGTCGCCGCTGAGAACGGTTGAGGCGGCGTCGGCGAAGCGGAGGCGGATCCAAGCCGCGCCGGGAACGCGAGCCACGGTGCTGAAGATGATCGCCGGGAGGGACTCGGCGGGAGCGGCCTCAAGCGGGCCGGAGTCGATGCCCAGAGCGGTGTACGCCGCGGAACCGGCGCTGAGCAGCGTGGCGGGCGCGGGAGCCGCGGGCGGAGCGGCGTGCGCGGGCCCGAATGCGCCCGGGACGACCAGCAGTGTGCATAGGTGAGCAAGGTTCACGTCCAATCTCCGGCGGGTGTGCGGGATCTCAGAGCATCGTCGCCGAATCGAAGAAGCCGTCACCCCGGATGAAGTCGGGGTGACGGCCCAGGGGAAGTGGTGGTGTTCTTCCCCAGCAGAAGAGGTTTGGTGGGTTACCAGCTCCGCGTGTTGACCTCCGCGGCGCCGTAGTCGACGCCGGTGAGCCCGCCGCGGGTCCACTTATACCACCCGCGCACGAGTTCGAGTTGCTGCCCGTTGAGCGTGGGCGATTCGAAGCCCAAGTCCGGGCGGTAGGCGAAGGTCTCGGAGGCCTGCTGGTTCTCGGGGATGGCGGGGTCCCACCCGGCCCGGGCGTCGCCGGTGCGGCGGATGCTGACGCTGTCATCCCAGAACAGCAGCGGCTGACGGGCGTTGGAGTAGGCGAAGTACATGTCGCGCCCGTAGTGGCGCTGCTGCTCGTCGGCGACGGCGACCTTGTGGGCGGGGGCGCGGACTTCATCGAGCTTGCGCTTGCCCCAGACGGATTTGTCCGGGCCGCACGCGTGATCGTAGTAGGAATCGTGCTCCTGAAGTTGCTGGCAAACGGCGGCCTGGCGGCAGTTGATGTTGCGGCCCACGTCGGCGCCCCATGCCGCCGGCATGAGTTGGTAACTCGTGGAGAACGGGAGCCAGGCGAGGTTGAGGCTGTTGGCGCTCCGGCGCGGGCGGAACGGCGTGGCCGCCAGCGCGGCGGGCGAGTTGGCCCGGGAGCGCCAGTCCAGGCGGGCGGCGTCGGACGGGCAAACGACCGACGGCGTGGGCAGTTGCCCGCCCATGTGCTCCACGAGCATCAGGTTCGAGAACATGTGATGGGGCACGGTGTTGCCCTGCTGCACGAACTCGGGAACGGCCCCGCCGCCCGAGCGCTCGAGCGTGGAGTTGATGATGCGCTGGGCCTGGGCGGCGCAGTCGGCCGAGTCGTTCGGAAGATCGGGATCGCCGTTGAAGGTGGCGATGAAGCCCTTGAAGTCGGTGGCGTAGGCGTGGTGCGCGAGGCCGATCTGGCGGAGGTTGCTGGCGCAAACGGTGCGCCGGGCGGACTCGCGTGCGGAGCCGAGGCTGGGCAGAAGGATGGCAATGAGCAGGGCGATGATGGCGATGGCGATGATGAGTTCGATGAGCGAAAACGCGGCGCGGGCGTGGGGCGTGGTGCGCATGGGGCCTCCGGGACCGCCGCGCCCCGCGGTGGGCGGGGGCGGCGGGAGAGCGGTGCGGGGTTACGGGCAGCCGATGAAGAACGCGCCGAGGAAGTCGAAGATGTCCTGGACGGTGTTGACGCCGCTCTGGTTGATGTCGGCGGTGGGGCTGCCGCTGAAGTAGGCGGTGAGGAAGTCGAAGATGTCCTGGACGCTGACGAAGCCGTTGTTGTTGAAATCGCCGCCGCAGAGGGTGGGGTCGAAGCGGACGTAGAGGCGGCCGGTGCCGGCGCCGTTGATGTCGGTGCCGACGCGGATGAGCAGCGTGGGCGAGCCGTAGAAGGGCCCGTAGACGAGGCTGGGATAGCGGAAGGCTTCGGGGACGGCGCAGGTGTCCTGGTTGGGGTCGTTGGGGTTGCTGCAGCGAACGGGGACGCCGCAACTGGTGAAGATCGAGATGTTGCTGATGGCCCAGATGGAGCCGTCGAAGGCGGGGTAGGAGCCGGTGCTGTCGGTGAAGGCGCGGGTGCAGGTATCGAAGAAGACCTTGCCGCTGCGGGGCGGGGTGTAGGTGAACCAGAGGTCCTTGCCGCCGCCGATGGCGCACTGGTCGACGTAGCCGCTGTTGGTCGCGTCGGTGGTGTCGAAGAAGGTGAAGCCGGCTTCGATGGGGAGGGCGTTCTCGCACTCGTCGTTGCCGGGGGCGAAGGCCTGCTCGATGACGAGATTGCTGGCGCTGGCGTTATTGGCGGCGACGCGGAGGAACACGGGCGTGCCGAGCGTGGTGGGGAAGGTGAGGGTGACGACGTCGATCGGGGGGTAGATGGTGGTGTCGTCGCAGGCGAGGATGGGGCCGCCGCACGAGGCGTGGCGGGTGAGGTTGCCGATGTTGCCGAGGATGGAGGCGCGGGCGGTGCCGGTGGCGGAGGGGTTGTACTGGAACCAGACGTCGGTGCCGCTGCCGCAGGTGACGCCGGGATCGGGCGTGATGTCCTGGCAGCCGCCGAAGGTGGACCAGGCGTGAGACCCTTCGGAAACGATCTGCGCCGAGGTGCAGCGGTCGTTGCTGGGGAAGGAGGCGAACTCGTTGATGCGGAGGTTGAAGGTGTTGGGGAGGGCCGAGGTGCCGCCGGTGAGGAACATGACGCGGGAGACGCGGAGGAGGTAGCGCGTGCCGGTGGTCACGGGGAAGCAGATGAGCGACGGGGAGCAGGCGATCTCGGCGCCGGCGCAGGAGGACTCGTACGCGGACACGGTGGCGCCGTTGGAGCCGGTGATGTCGACGGTGATGCTGGCGACGCCGGGGGGTGCGTCGTAGGCGTACCAGACTTCGCGGGGCCCGCCGCAGGCGGAGGGGGCCGGGTCGGTGAAGACCGCGCCGGAGACGTCGGCGGTGTTGACGCCGCTGAAGACGGGGATTGCGCCCGAGCAGAGGTCGTTCGCGGCGGGCGTGATCGCGGTGACGGCGATGGTGCCGGTGGCGATGTTGGTCGTGCCGCCGTTGCGTCGGGCGACGCGGATGAGGTAGGTCTGGCCGGCGGTGGCCGCGAACGTGAGCGAGCGACCGGGGACGCCGGTGGCGGCGACGGAGGCGACCTGCGTGCTGGCGTCGTTGGGGTTGGCGGGGCAGGCGGTGAAGACGCCGATGGTCGGGGCGGAGGCGGACCCGGCGATGGCGCCGCCGATGGTGACGGTGGCGCCGCCGCTGGTCGTCGGGGTGTAGGCGTACCAGAGGTCGGGGTTGCCGCGGGAGGAGGCGGCGGTGGTGAGCGTGCCGTCACGCGTGGCGCCGACGAGCGTGAAGTTGGTGGCGGCGGCGCCGGCGGTCAGCACGGTGGGTGTCGCGCAGGCGTTGTTGGCGGGCACGGGCGATTGCTGGGCGATGGTGACATTGCCGCCGGTGGTGGCGGTGCCGGCAGAGGTGCGCGAGAGCCGGAGGTAGTAGGTCGTGCCGCTGACGGCGCTGAAAGTGAGCTGCTGGTTGCCGGTGAACGAGATGCAGTCGATCTCGGAGTTGACGTCGGTGGAGGACAGCGGGCACGAGGCAAAGACGGCGAGGCCGAAGTTGGGGACGGAGAGGCTGGCGGCGGCGGTGCCGGTGAAGGTCGCCGTCCAGCGGTACCAGACGTCCCAGAAGCCGGCGCCGCAGGAGGAGACGTTGTCCGAAGTGGCGCCCGTGAGGTTGAAGGCCTGGGCAACGCCGGTGGAGATGGCGGGGACGGAGGCGGCGCAGGTGTTGTTGGCGGGGGGCGTGAGCTGGTTGAAGGTGGCGCTGGCGTTGAACGTGCCGCCGTCGTCGGTGGAGAAGCGGATGAGGTAGTTCTGGCCGGCGTTGACTGGGAAGACCATGAACGCGCCGCCGCCGGGCGTGGCGAGGCAGGCGATCTCGGTGCTGGTGTCGGTGGGGCTTGCGGGGCAAGCCGAGTGAAGGCTGACACGCGGGGCGGCGATGGAGCCGGCGGGCCGGACTTCGAGCGTGCCGGTGGTTGCGGGGGTGTAGGAGAACCAGACGTCGCGGTTGCCGCCGCACGTGCTGGCGCCGTCCTTGGTCGCGAGCGAGGCGGCGACGCCGATGGGCGAGCCGAGGACGAAGGGGACGGCGTCGGCGCAGTTGTCGTTGAGGGGTCGGGTGGTGAAGTTGAGCGTGCCGTACGAGCTGCCGCCGCCTTCGACGGTGGCAAACCGGACGCGATACGTGCCGGCGGCGACGAAGTCCATCTGGACCGGGGAGCCGTTGTTGGAGACGACGCAGGCGAGCTGGCCGCTGGTGTCGGTCGGGCTGGACGGGCAGGCGGCGTAGTAGGAGAAGAAGCCCTGTGGGAAGTTGTTCGAGGGATCGATGAACAGGCGGGTGTAGGCGGGGGCGGAATAGGTGAACCAGATGTCGCGGTCGATGAGCGGCCCGCAGGTGGTGTCGTTGTCGTGCTTGGCGAAGGCGAAGTCGACGTGCGTGTCGTTCGGGACGTCCGGGATCAGCGGGAGGCCGATGTCGCAGCGGTCGTTGCCGGGCAGACGGGTTGAGAAGGCGACTTGGCCGGTCAAGGTGCCGGGCGGGGCGGCGACGCGGACGTAGTACGTCGCGCCGGGGGTGAGGAAGACGTGCCCGGGGCTGGTGGTGAAGCAGGAGACCAGGCCCGTGAGGTCTTCGGGGATCTGCGGGCAAGCCTTATAAAAGGACACGAGCAGGGGCGCGGAGACGGTGGCGACCAGCGCGCCGCCGAAGTTGGCGGGGGCGGTGTAGGAGAACCAGACGTCGGCCTCGCCGACGGGTGTGCAGGAGCTGAGAGCGTCGAGGGTGGCGGCGGAGAAATCGATGTCGATGGGGACGCCGTTGGGCGAGAGGGGCGCGGCGTTGAAGCAGAAGTCCTGCGGCTGGGCCAGGACCAGAGCAGGACAGAGCAGCGCGGCTGCCGCCCCCAGAACCTTGCGCATCTTCATGACATCACCTCCGTCGCGCACGTCAACAGTGCGACTGCCACCCCGCCGTACGCAGTTTGTCGTCCAAATGGACCCTTGTCAATGGCCTTGTGCAAAAATTTCTAAAATGCCTTCGCTCGCTGTCCGATCATGACGTACCGTTTGGACATGGACCCGACCATTTCAGACCCGCCGGGCACGCTTGCCGAGCAGATCGAGTCGTCACTCGAGGACGTGCGTTCGGCCTTGGGAGCGCTCTTTGAAGCGCTCTCGGATATCCGGCGACCGACGGACCTGCAACGCCGACTCAATATTGATCCGGCGCTGGCATGGGGCGTGTACCGGGTGGCGACGTCCGCGTCGGCGATGTTGTCGGGGCGGCATGTTCCGGGGAGCGGGGCGTTCCGAACGTTCGTGCGCGCGGTGAACGCGGCGGGCGTGGACGCGGAACTGGTCGCCGAGGTCACGCGGGCGTTCGAGCGGTTTGACAAGATCCGCGAGAGCAACGGCGGGCTGCAGAACGGGTTTGTGACGCTGATCAACGATCTCGCGGAGGACGACGAGCCGCGGGAGGCGCTGAAGCAGCGGCGGGCGGCGTTCCGGGCCAACGGGCACATCTGGGGACTGCAAGCCGGGACGTTCACCAACTGCAAGATCCTGATCCCGTCGAAGCAGGGCGGGATTGACCTGGTGAGCGTGCAGGGCGTGACGGCGCTCAAGAAGCTGCGCCGGATGGTGAGTTACCGCGTCAAGTTCGTGTCGTTCTCGTTGCAGCGCACGGGGCAGGCGATCTCACGCGGGGCCGAGTCGGACGGGTACATCCCGCTGACGCTGGATCAGGACGCGCCGTCGGACGAGTACGCGGGGACGGGGCTGTTGACGGATTTCTGCTCGCGCCCGCTGCCGGAGTGGTCGCCGAGCGAGAGCGACAAATCCTGGACGGGGCTGGTGCGGCATCGGGACGTCGGGGTTGGTGGGGCCGCGACGGTGTACGTCGGGTATCGGCAGAACAACTACTACACCAGTCCGAAGCGGCTGAGCGACGGGCTGGATCTGTCGACGTACACCCGCATTCCGGGCGAACTGCTGGTGTACGACGCGTTGGTGCACAGTTCGCTGGCGCAGGCGATTCAGCCGCGGATTCGGCTGTATGGTCGACGGACCGGCACGCCGGACCACTTCGTGTACCAGGACGATGATCAACTCCCGATGGAGGAGGAGATCGTGACGTTCGACCGGGCGGACCGAGCGACGCGGCTGCCGGACCTGCCGCGGCACGCGGAACTGCTGCGGCGCGTGTGTGAGACGACCGGGTATCCGGTGGAGTCGTTCCGGCTGGCGCGGGCGATGGTCAAGTACCCGGTGCTGAACGCATACTTCCGGTACACGATCCGCGGGGTGTGAGTGGTGGGTCAGGCGGGTTCGACCCAGTCGCCCGGGCGACCGGGCATTGGGCGCGGTTCTCAGCGCATGAAAAAAGCCCTGGAGACCAGGGCTTTTTTACCGAAGTGGAGCGGAGGAGAGTCGAACTCCCGACCTCGTCATTGCGAACGACGCGCTCTACCAACTGAGCTACCGCCCCGGGATGTCAACGCGGGGGGCGAGGGGTCGTCCGCCGCGGGGGCCATGGTAGCCGGGGTTGGGGCGGGAGGACAGGGGAGGGGGTGGCGAGGGGCGAGAGGTCAGGGGTGAGAGGCGAGGGGAAGAGTTGGGCGGGTTGCGGGGCGGGGAGGTTGGGAAGGCGACGAACCCGGCCGCGCGGTGTGCGCGTTGAGAAGTTTGGGACGCTTCTTGAACCCACCCCCTGCCCCCTCCCTCTGGGAGGGGGTGTGGGAGCGGCGTCGCTGGTGGGTTCGCTGCGCTCGGTTTGGTGACTGTGGTACTTCACTATTCGGTCACTTCGCCACTCTGCCACTTCGCCACTTCGCACGAGAGATCTCGTACGCGTTCTGATCATTGGGCATCGAACGCAACCCACCCCCTACCCCTCCCTCTGGGAGTGGGTGAGAGAGCGTGGATCAGGCAGTGCGGCGTGGGATGAAGAGGCGAGCGAGGAGGATGATGGACAGGCCGGGGATGAGCCAGAGGGTTTGGCGGTCGACGAAGCCGAGGTAGAAGAATGGGGTGGCGAGGGTGACGGCGGCGGCGGCGATGGTGCGCGTCGTGGTGCGAGTTGTGGAGAGCACAGGCGGGACGGGTGTGCCACCCGGAGTGGAGAGCTGCGGTACGGGTGTGCCACGGGGGATGGCGATGAGGAAGACGTAGGCCGGGAAGAGGAGGCCGTAGGCGCCCATGAAGATGCGGTAGAGGGTTTCGCCGAGGCCGAGGGTGGGCGGGAGCGTGGGTGCGAAGTGGCTGGGCGGGGCGATGGCGAGGCGGTCGGCGAGGGTGTGTTGGAGGAGGAGAGCGATGAGCCAGAACAGGCCGACGGTTGTGAGGATCGGCGCGAGGGAGCGGCGGAGGGCGGCGATGAACGGCGCGGGCGGCGCGGCTGGTGGTGCGGCGGAGCCGAAGGCGGTGCGGAGGTTGGCGAGGGCGTTGGCGTGGACGCCGACGGTGAAGGCGGCTTGCAGCGTGATGTGCCAGGTGACGAGCTCGAGGTTGACGGGGCGGTACCAGAGGAAGACGCCGGCGTAGAGGAGTGTGAAGGTGATGCAGAGGGGGAAGAGGAGGAGGAAGCCGAGGGCGAAGCCGAGGCGCCCGCCGGGGGCGGAGGTGGATTGGCGGGCGCGGTGAAACGTGGCGTCGAGGTATGGGCAGAGGGCGAAGCCGAAGAGGCAGACGGGGGCGAGGGCGAGGGCGTGCCAGGCGGGGAGTTCGGTGGTTGCGGGGATGAGGGCGGGCGCGGGGGTGATGGCGAAGGTTGGGCCGGCGAGGTTGACGGCGGGGTTCAGGAGCCAGGCGATGGTGGCGATGAGCACGCCGCACCAGAGAAGGGCGGCGGTGATGGACTGCGCGATCGCGGGCAACAGCGCAACGACGGCGGCGACGACGGTGCAGACGGCGAGGTGGAGCGTTGGGTCGGTGACGAGCTTGGTGGCGGGCGCGGCGTAGAGCCAGGCGAGGAAGACGGCGTGGAACGCGATGGTGATGAGCGAGAAGAGGCGGACCGCAGTGCGGTGACGGTTCACGAAGGTGGTGCTGGCGGTGGCGTCGCGCAGGACAAAGCCCATGGCGGCGGCGCCGAGACAGTTGGGGATCGCGAAGATGAAAAAGCCCGACCAGCCGAGGTCGCGGACGAGGAGGATCGGCAGGAACATGCCGATGCACCAGGTCCAGGACGAGGCGAGGAAACAGGCCCAGAGGGCGGGAGAGCGGGACACGGCGGAGGGTAGGGTGCGGGTGGGGGGAAGTGGCGGAGTGGCGGAGAGGCGGAGTGGCAAAGTGGTGGAGTGGTGGGGACGCCGAATCCGTGCTGTGTATTGGGTGTCGAGCGGAACCCACCCCCTGCCCCCTCCCTCTGGGAGGGGGTGTGGGAGCGGTGTCGGTGGTGGGGCTTGGGCGGTGGGCTTCGGGGCTACGGCACTTTGCCACTTCGCCACTTGGCCACTCTGCCACTTGGCCACTTTGCCACTTTGCCACTTCGCCACTTCATCGCCTCACTGCTCCGCCACTTCGCCTCTGCCCGTCGCAGTATGCTCGGGGATGGCGCGTGGCGATGTGGAGGATGGTGTGATTGACGGTGCAGCCGCGCCGGCCGTGGCGGTGGTGTGTGGGGAGTGGCTGGAGGTGGGGGCGGGGCTGGGGGCGGGGACGGTGGACTTTGTGTATGCGGATCCGCCGTTTAATACTGGGGGGGAGCGGCGGTCGCCGGTGCGGGGCGGGGTGATGGGGCGGGTGGTGGACGCGGGGTATGCGGACGACTTTGGGACGGCGGGGGCGTTTGTGGCGTGGTTGAAGCCGCGGGTGGAGGTGATGGCGCGGGCGATGAAGGACACAGGGCTGATGTGTGTGCACGTGGACTGGCGGACGAGCCATCGGGTGCGGGTGATGCTGGACGAGGTGTTCGGGGAAGATCGGTTTGTGAACCACGTGGTGTGGTCGTATGGGCTGGGCGGGTCATCTGGGCGGCGGTTTGCGCGGAAGCATGACGATTTGCTGCTGTATTGCCGGGATCCGGAGCGGTACTGGTTTGACCCGCCGCGGGTGCCGGCGACGAGCAATCGGCTGCGCGGGCGGACGAAGAAGGCGACGGACGTGCTGGCGATCGCGTCCTTGAACAACATGGCGGCGGAGCGGACGGGGTACCCGACGCAGAAGCCGGTGGCGCTCTTGGAGGTGTTGGTGCGGGCGTGCTGTCCGGCGGGTGGGCTGGTGGTGGACCCGTGCTGCGGGAGCGGGACGACGCTGGTGGCGGCGGGGCGGAGCGGGCGGCGCGGGCTCGGGTTCGATGTGAACCCGCGGGCGGTGGAGATCACGCGTCAACGGATCGGGGTGTTTGCGTAGGATGGGGGCTCATGCTGCACGTGCTGGGTGCGCTGTACGCGCGCCGGGTCATCAACGTGAACGTGAACATCGTGCTGGCGGGCGTGCTTGCGCTCGGGCCGGTGCTGGTGGTGGTGACGCTTGTCGAGTGGGCGCTGCACCAGGGGCTTGGGGTGGCGGAACGGCTGGCGGCGCACCAGAAGCTGGTGATCGCGGCGGCGACGCTGGTGGCGGACATCACGTTTGACGTGGCGATCTATTACGGGCTGCACTGGCTGGCGAACCACACGCCGTGGCTGAAGAAGAAGCGGCTGGCGCAGATCGAGGCGGTGGCGGACGCGGCGATCCAGGAGACGCCGTTCTTCAAGGACGCGACGAAGGTGCAGATCGAGCGGATGGTGCTGTCGCCGCTGCTGTACATTTTGTGGCTGGGGATGCAGCAGACGCTGATGAACGTGGTGCACCTGTCGGCGGCGACGGCGACGGTGATCGGGTTCTGCGTGGGGATGGCGAGCACGCGAGCCGTGCACACGATGTGGATGCTGCGGCAGGAGCGGGCGGCGGTGAAGAAGGTGAAGGAGGCGGGGGCGAGGGGATAGGGGATAGGGGTGTGGCTTGGTGAATCGGACGTCGCACGGAACCCACCCCCTGCCCCCTCCCTCTGGGAGGGGGTGTGGGAGCGGAGTCGGTGGTGGGGCTTGGGCGCGGGGTGACTCTGACGCTTGGCGACTTCGCCACTTCGCCACTACGCCACTTCGCATGGGCGATTTCGTTTACTCGCTGTGTGTTGGGCGTCGAACGAACCCACCCCCTGCCCCCTCCCTCTGGGAGGGGGAGTGAGCGGCGCCGGTGGTGGGGCTTGGGCGCGGGGTCACTCTGACGCTTGGCGACTTCGCCACTTGGCCACTCTGCCACTCTGCCACTTGGCCACTTCGCCACTTGGCCACTTCGCCACTTGGCCACTTCGCCACTCCGCCACTTCGCCACTTGGCCACTTCGCCACTCCGCCACTTCCCCCGCCGTCAGTCGGCGTCGCTGGGCAGCGGCTGCAGGCCGACGAAGCGGCGGATGGCGTAGCGGCCGGCGTAGATGGCTGGGGTGAGGGCGATGGAGATGACGAACTTGAGGGTGTAGCCGGTGAGGGCGGTTTTGAAGACGAAGTCGAGGGGTGCGGGCTGGTTGCCGGCGAGGCGTTGGAGGAGGACGAAGAAGACGAAGGTGATGACGAAGCTGTCGAAGAGCTGGGAGATGACGGTGGAGCCGGTGGCGCGGAGCCAGACCATGCGGCCCTTGGTGAGGCGCTTGAAGACGCCGAAGATGGCGATGTCGAGCAGCGAGCCGAGGAGGAAGGCGATCATGGAGGCGATGTACATGAGGGCGGCGGCGCCGAAGATGTTCTCGAAGGCGTCGTTGGTCGCGGTGCCGGGGATGCCGGCTTTGATGGGGGCGGCGCGGGCGATGTAGATGAGGAGGAAGGCGAGGATGCCCATGGCGAAGCCGAGGTAGGTGACGCGGCGGGCGGCGCGCTTGCCGTAGTACTCGTTGAGGAGGTCGGTGAGGAGGAAGGTGATGGGGAAGGTGAGCATCCCGACGGTGTGCTCGACGGGGATGGTGTAGCCCAGGAGCGGGATGGAGAGGGCGAAGAGTTTGACGCCGAGAATGTTGGAGAGGATCAGGCAGGTGACGAAGAGGGCGGCGAGCCAGAGGTAGAGGAGCGTGCGGCGGTCGAAGTGCGCGGGGTCGATGGGGCCGAGGTTGGGTCGGGCCGGTGCGGGGGATGATGGGTTGAGTGTGGCCATGTCGATCGGGTTCGCAGGGTACGCGGGCGAGGGATTCGTGCGGTGCGGGCGGGGAGGGGCGGGCGGGGATGGCGGGGGACTACGCTGAGCCGCGATGTGCGGGATTGGCGGGATTGTGCGGGTGTGGCGGGCGGAGCAGCGCGCGGAGGCGCTGGCGACGCCGGCGGTGCGCGCGATCCCGGAAGTGTGGCTGGACGAGTTGGATGCCGCGATTGTGCATCGGGGGCCGGACGGGTGCGGGCGGTTTCGTGATCGGGCCGTGCGCGCGGATGGGTGCGTGGTGGACGTTGCGCTGGTGCACCGGCGGCTGAGCATCATCGACCACGCGGGCGGGCAGCAGCCGATGCTGAGTGTTGGGCGCGGGCGGGGCGTTGTGGCGGGTGTCAAGCGGTTCGCGATCGCCAATGCGCTCGCGCCGGAAGGCGGACTGGGGCTGTACGAGCGGGACGCGGCGAGCGAACTGGCGGCGGTGGGCGGCGGGAGCGGCGAGAGTGTCGCGGCGGGGGACGCGGCGGGTGACGAGCGCGTGTGCGTCGTGTTCAACGGGTGCATCTACAACCACCGCGAACTGCGGGCGGAGTTGCAGCGGCTGGGGCATGTGTTCAGCACGGATCACTCGGATACGGAAGTGCTGGTGCATGGGTGGCGGGCGTGGGGCGATGGTTTGTTTTCGCGGCTGGACGGGATGTATGCGCTGGCGGTGTGGGATGGTGCGCGGGGTGAGATGGTGATCGCGCGGGATCGGTTTGGCGAGAAGCCGCTGTATTTGATAGATGAGGGTGCGCTGGCAGGGACGGGGACGCCGCTGGCGTTTGCGAGCGCGGTGCCGGGGCTGGCGCGGCTGAGTGCGCGGTGGGGCGCTGCTGACGAGAATGCGGAGCGGCGGCGGTGGGCGCTGGCGCAGTTTGTGGCGCTGGGGTGGTCGGAGGGGGCGGTGCCGGTGCCGGGCGTGCGCGAGTGTCCGGTGGATTGGTTCATGCCGTATGGGCGCGGGCGGATGGCGGGGACGCGGGATGAACTGGATGTGTTCGCGGGAGAGGCGGGCGCGGGGGGGGCGGGGGGGGCGGCGGAAGCACGCGTGAAGGCGGACGCGGTGCCGCTGCGGTCGGGGCAAGACGTGGACGAGGCGGTGGCGGGGGCGGTGGCGTCGCGGCTGGAGGCGGATGTGCCGCTCGGGTGTTTTCTTTCGGGGGGCGTGGATTCGTCGCTCGTCGCGCTGCACGCGCGGCGGCGATTGGGGCGGCTGAGCACGTTCACGGTGCGCATGCCGGATGCGCGGATGGATGAGTCGGCGTTCGCCGCTCGGGCCGCGGAGGTGGTTGGGTCGGAGCATCATGTTGTCGACGCGAAGGCGCGGCCTGCGGAGGACTTGGTAACGCTGATCGGGCAAGTGGGCGTGCCGTTCGGGGATTCGTCGCTGCTCGCGGCGCACTGGGTGAGTCGAGCGGCGCGGGAGACTGGCGGGCTGCGGGTGGCGATCGGCGGGGATGGGGGCGATGAGCTGTTCGCAGGGTACGAGCGGCAGCGGGCGTGGCGAAGACGCGGGACGCTCGGCGTGATCGCGCGGGTGCTGCCGACGGCGTGGCTTCGGCGCGAGATGGGCTCGCGCGATGCGGCGCGGCGGGCGCGGGCGGAGAAGATCGCGCGGCTGCGGCAGGCGGTCCGCTCGGGCGCGTATCTCGATCTGCTGCGGATTTTTCCGGATGAGGACTTGGCACGGCTGAGCCCGGAACTGGCGAAGATGGCGCGGCGGGCGGTGCGGGCGGGGATGCATGACGCGTGGCGGTGGCAGGAACTGCGGATGTATCTGCCGCGGGATCTGATGCGGAAGGTGGATACCGCGTCGATGGCGGTCGGGCTGGAGGTGCGGTCGCCGCTGCTGGCGCGCGGGCTCGCGGACCGGGCGTGCGCGACGGAAAGCGCGACGCTGACGCGCGGCGGGCGGAAGTGGATGCTGCGCGAAGCGGCGAAGCGGCACTTTCCGGCCGACCTGATCGACCGGCCGAAGATGGGCTTTGCGATCCCGATCGGTGAGTGGTTTCGGACGGACTACGGCGGGCTGCGGACGATGCTGCTGGATCACTTGAACTCAAGCGAGCCGTTCGGGCCGGCGGGGCATGGGATTGAACTCAACATGGCGTACGTGCGGCAGGTGCTGGATGAGCATCTGGGGACCGGGCCGTCGGGTGTGGTGAAGCGGGATCACTCGCAGCGGCTGTACATGCTGCTGGTGTTGAGCGTGTGGGCGAAGTGGCTGGGGGCGTAGAGGCTGTCCCAAAGTCCAGTATTCACCACGGAGACGCTGAGAGCACAGAGAAGGCGAAATGCAGCCCCTGTGTGGCTGACGAGCAGTTGGGGGTCGGTTATTCAGGCGGGAAACTCGCTGTCATCCACAACCCCACCGATGACATCGTAGTCTATCACGACATCGCAATGCGTCGCCAAGGAGAACTTGCGGGCAGTGTTTATGCCGTCAACGAGCTGTCGCATGGCGTAGTGGTTCAAGCGTTCGGCGGGCACGCTGATGGATAGCGGCTTGAGCAAGGCAACTTGCTGCGCGGGAATGACTACGCCGTGTTCCCGCCTTGCCACACTCTTCAGCGTGAGTGCCCAGTCAGCCGTCATGTATTCGGACAGCGAATCAATCGTGTTATCCCAGCCATCGAAGACGAAGCCGATGTACGCGATGGACTGGTGCAGTTGCTGATCGGATAGGAATCTTGCCGCCAGACTCAGGCACGAGGTTTGACCTCGATCTCGCGAAACGGCCGAGTCTACAAAGTTACTCTTGGCGGTTGCGATCAGGTAAATGTGTCGCATGCTACTCGAAAGTGTAGACGGTGATTGCTGTGCTGTCGGGGTCCAGGCGAGCGGAATCGATGGGGCGCGTGTGCGGCCTGTTCGTAGCTCCGGGCCTTCCGACCGAATATTGGCACCCCGCGAAATAGCGCGACGGCGAGGAGTGGATCATGTGTACCCGCTCGGGCTTGCCAGCTTTGCGATGGTTGTTTTTCATGGCGTCGACCGCGACTCTGCCGCCGGCGGAGTTTGAGTCGGTTCGCTGTCGACGGGTAGGGGCACCAGTCGCTCCTCGTAGGGGCCGCCCAGTTCGCGGAACCAGTACGCCTTTGGCAAGGCGAGGATGCTCGCAAGGGCCTGCCAGGCGGCGGGATCGCACTTGAGCGTCAGAGCGATCTCTTCCATCGAGGCGGCGGAGACATTCGTCTTCCAGACCTCATCGCCGGCGTGCGCAATGAGGTCGGCGGAGAACCGCTGCGACGTCTCTACCGAGCGCTGCTGGAACCAGCAGTGCGTGCCGTTCAGCGAACGAATCCCGACCGCGACGGACGGACCGGTCAACGTGCCCGCCGTGCTTCGCACGGTGCGACGCGAACTGGCTTCCCACTCGGCGATGCTCCAGAGCAGTCCGTCCGAGGTTGTTTCCACCGTCACAACGCCCACGGTTGGGGATTGAGCGTCGCGGAGTTGAATGAGCACGCGATCGACAGGAGGTTGGCTTGCGGGTGGACGTGAGCAGCCCGCAACCACCGCCGCGCAAAGAGCGACTCCGGCGAACGCGGGTCGAGTGCTCGTGATTAAGGCGTCCATTTGGGAGATTCTCCCGCGGCGATCAACTTCAAGGTAGAGCGCTCAAGGTAGACGCCACTTGGCGCGGAAGTCGGGGTCGTCGCCGATGTCGG
This sequence comes from uncultured Phycisphaeraceae bacterium, assembly GCA_964615765.1. Lineage (GTDB taxonomy): Bacteria > Planctomycetota > Phycisphaerae > Phycisphaerales > UBA1924 > CAZTQN01. The sequence continues at coordinate 19,383 of CAZTQN010000036.1, read as the reverse complement.
CGGTCCAGTCAACGACGTGGCCCGACTCGTCTTGAATGTACACGGCCGGTCCCGACGAAAGTACGTACCACGGCGAAGGTGCACTCTCAAACACGGAGTATTCACGTCCGGCCCGGGAGACCATGCCGGTCGGCTTGGCGAACGCACGGGATGAATCGAACGTGGGCGAGCGCGGGTCAAGCTCTGCGTGGTTGAGCGTGATGGATCGCCAGAAAACGACCATACAAGCGAGCAAACCAGCCAACAGCACCATTACGCGCCACTTATTGCTCAGCCGCACCGACATTGCTCCGGCTTCGGCAGACCTTTCGCCCCACCACTGCTTCCGATGAGCGGCCTTAAGGTTGCAACGGCAGAGCCCGGGCGGCGGCGAGGAAGCGGTCGTAGTTCGTGCGGGTTTCGGGGAGGGAGTCGCCGGCGAACTTGTCGAGGGCGGCGCGGGCGATTTCGAATGCGACGACGTTTTCCATGACGACGCTGGCGGCGGAGACGGCGCAGATGTCGCTGCGTTCGTAGGCGGACTGGGCGGGCTGTTTGGTGTTGAGGTCGACGCTGGGCATGCCGCGGAGGAGGGTGGCGATGGGCTTCATGGTGCCGCGGACGATGACGGGGCTGCCGTTGGTCATGCCGCCTTCGGTGCCGCCGGCGTTGTTGGAATCGCGGACGAAGCCGAGGGCGGGCGTGTCGCGTTTGTTGGGGTCGAAGCGGAGGGGATCGTGGACTTGCGAGCCGGGGCGGCGGGCGGAGTCTTTGCCGAGGCCGATCTCGACGGCTTTGAAGGCCTGGATGCCCATGACGGCGGCGGCGAGGCGTGCGTCGAGGCGCTCGTACCAGTTCATGGTTGAGCCGAGGCCGGGCGGGCAGTTGAAGACGTGGGCTTCGACGAGCCCGCCGACGGTGTCTTTGTCGATTTTGGCTTGGCGGATGATGGCGCACTGGCGCTGGGTGGTGGGGCCGGAGTCGCCGTCGGGGCAGTAGGTTTCGCTGGCGTCGCGGAAAGTGAGGAGGGTGCGCCAGTTGTCGGGGGAGACGTCGCCGGGCCACTCGGCGTCGAGGATGGAGCGGACGAAGCCGAAGACGTGGATGTCGAGGGCTTTGAGGAGGCAGCGGGAGAGTGCGCCGGCGGCGACGCGGGCGGCGGTTTCGCGGGCGCTGGCGCGTTCGAGGGTTTCGCGGCAGTCGGTGGTGAGGTACTTGATGCTGCCGGCCATGTCGGCGTGGCCGGGGCGCGGGGTGTGGATGGGCGGCGTGCGCGTGAGGTCGTCGAGGCGGGAGTCTTTGTTGACGACGCGGAGGCAGACGGGCGAGCCGATGGTCTTGCCGAGACGGACGCCGGCGAGGATGTCGATGGTGTCGGTCTCGATGCGTTGGCGCGCGCCGCGGCCGTAGCCGCCTTGGCGGCGGGCGAGCTCGGCGTTGATGAAGTCGACGTCAACGGGGACGCCGGCGGGGAGGCCGGTGACGATGGTGACGAGGGCCGGGCCGTGGGATTCGCCGGCGGTCTGGTAGTGGAGCGAAGGCATGTGGGGAGGGTATCGGCTGTTGCCGGAAAGGCATTGAACTCAGAGGTCTCGGAGGGGGGGGAGGGGCTCGGAGGGGGATGGGGGATGGGGAGACGCGGGGATGGGGGGACGCGGGGACGCGGGGCTCGCTTGGGTGGTGCGTGCTCGCGTCTTTTCTGCCCCCCCACTCTTCTTACTCCGAGTTTTTCTCTGCGCTCTCGGAGGCCTCTGAGTTGAAAGGCTTCACCCGAGTTTGGCGCGGAGCATGGACTGGGCTTCGGGGGTGGCGAGGACCTGGGCGGAGAGTTGGGCGGCGCGGCGGGCGATGTCAGGGTCGAGGGAGCGGTCGAGTTCGTTGAGTTTGGCTTTGGTGGTGCGGAGCGCGTTGGGGCCGCCTTGGGCGAGGCGTTCGGCGAAGGACTGGACGGCCGGCTCGAGGCCGTCGCGGGTGTCGACGCAGGCGGAGACGAGGCCGAGGGCGAGGGCGTCGGAGCCGGACATGAGCCCGCCGCGGAGGAGGACGCCGCGGGCGGGGCCGGCGCCGATCTTGTTGACGAGCCAGGGCGCGACGACGGCGGGGCAGACGCCGAGGTCGACTTCGGGGAAGCCGAGTTTGGCGTCGGCGTGGGTGATGGCGAAGTCGCAGACGGCGACGAGCCCGCACCCGCCGCCGATCGCGGCGCCGTTGACGGCGGCGACGGAGAGCATGGGCAGGGCGCGGAGTTTGAGGTTGAACTCGGCGAGGAGGGTGAGGAGTTCGAGCGGCTTGTCGGGGTCGCCGAGGACTTGCTTGAGGTCCATGCCGGCGCAGAAGGAGCGGCCGGCGCCGGTGAGGATGAGGACGATCGGCGCGTTGGGGCGGTCGGCGTCGGAGCGGAGGCGGTCGATGGCGCTGTGCATGTCGCGCAGCAGGTCGATGCTGAGCGCGTTGCGGGCGTCGGGGCGATTGAGCGTGAAGGTCGCGATCGGGCCGGCGTGTGCGAGCGTGACGAGCATGGTGGGTCTCGGCTGAGGGACGGGCGGCGGCGGGCGCGGGGTGCGTTGCGTGCGCGGCGTCAGGCTTTCCAGAGTTCTTCGAGGCGGGCGCGTTCTTCGGGCGAGCCGACGAGGGCGAGCGAGGCGGCGAGGGCGGAGTCCACGTCGCGCGTGCTGGCGGCGGCGTCGATCTCGGCGAGCCAGCGCTTGGTCGCGTGCATCGCCGGGGCGGGCTTGGCGGCGAGCGTGTGCGCGAGCGCGAGGGCGCGATCGCGGACTTTGCCGGCGTCTTCGATGCACTCGTGAGCGAGTCCCATGCGGCAGGCGTCCCAGCCGGAGATGAGGTGCGTCGAGAGCAGGCGCTCGCGGGCCCGCCCGAAGCCGACGGCGGCGTTCAGGAACGGGGCGCTGATGGCGGGCGAGATCCCGAGGCGGACGACGGGGTAGCCGAGCTTGGCGTCGTGGTGCGTGACGACCATGTCGGCGGCGCAGAGCAGGGCGCACCCGCCGGCGAGGGCGGCGCCGTGGGCGGCGATGACGATCGGCGCTGGGCAGGCGCGCATGGAGCGGATGACGGCGGAGAGGCCGAGGAGATTGTCGCGGATGGCGTCGGACGTCTCTTTGCAGAGCGTGAGATCGAAGCCGGCGCAGAAGGCGGCCCCTTCGCCTTCGAGCACGACGGCGCCGACGGGGCGCGGGGAGGAAGATTGCGCGGCGCGGGCGGCGTCGTCGATGGCGGATTTGAGGTCCGCGAGCATCGGCGGGGTCATCGCGTTTTTCTTGTCGGCGCGGGCGAGGGTGATGACGCGGACGACGGGGCGAGGTGCGGGTTGGCCCGGCGCCGGGTCGACGTCGCGCGAGCGGACGGGCGGTGGGCTGGCGGCGGGGCTCATGGTTGTGTCAGGGCGAGGGCGGGGTGGAGCGGGCGCGGGCGACGATGTCACGAGCGTACGCCGCGGCTTCGGCGAGCCGGTCGAGATCAACGCCGGTGGTGTGCCCGGAATCGTGAATGGTGCGGACGAGGGTTTCGGTAGCGATGTTGCCCGGGGCGCGGTTGCCGGGGGTGCTGGCGTAGGGGCAGCCGCCGAGACCGGCGACGGAGCCGTCGAAGGAGCGGACGCCGAGGTCGAGGGCGGCTTTGACGCAGTCGGCGGCGCGGCCGAAGGTGTCGTGCAGGTGGAGGGTGAGATATTGGAGTGATTCGTGCTCGAAATCGAGCCAATCTTCGCCGACGGCGGCGGCGACGGCGTTGAGCATCGCGGCGGTTGATTCGGGCGTGCCGGCGCCGATGGTGTCGCCCAGGTCGATCTCGTCGACGCCGAGGTCGGCGAGTTGTTCGGCGACGCGGGCGACAGCGGCGGGGGCGATCGGGCCTTCGAAGGGGCAGGCGATGACGCAGGAGATGTAGCCGCGGACGGGAAGGTTGGCGGCGTGGGCCTGCTCGAGCACGGGGCGGAAACGGTCGAGGGTTTCGGCGATGGAGGCGTTGGTGTTCTTGTGGGCGAAGGTTTCGCTGGCGGCGGTGAAGACGGAGAGCTTGTTGGGGCGGGCGAGGGCGTGGAAGAGGGCGAGGGCGGACTCGACGCCGCGGGCGTTGGGGACGAGGGCGGAGAGGAGGGGGAAGGTTTCGCCCCTCCCAGAGGGAGGGGGAAGGGGGTGGGTTTCTTCTTCTAGCGCGGGAGGGATGCCACGTATCGAGCCGACCTTTGGTCGCGCGTCGAGGGCGCGCTTGATGAACCCGGCGACGCCGCCGGCGTTCTCGATGACGGCGTCGTTGGTGACGCGGAGAACTTCGACGCCGAAGGAGCGGAGGTAGGCGTCGCGTGCGGCGTCGTGCTCGCGCGCGGGCGTGTTCGCGTGCGAGCGGCCGTCGAGTTCGACGGCGAGAAGTTTCTCTTGACAGAAGAAGTCGAGGATGTACGGGCCGAAGGGGTGCTGGCGGCGGAACTTGACGCCCATCTGCTCACGCTGACGCAGGGCGGACCAGAGTGCCCATTCGGGGCCGGTCATGTCAGCGCGGAGAGACTGGGCGCGTTTGAGGGTGGTGCGTTGGCGCGGGGGCGGTTGGAAGCGATTGAGGGGAGGGAGGGAGGGAGATGATGCAGAGGCAGAGGCAGAGGCAGAGGCGGAGGCGGAGTCAGAGGCAGAACCCACCCCCAACCCCCACCCTCTGGGAGGGGGCTTCGAGCCGGATGCAGGAGGAGGAGGAAGAGGCGGAGAAGAAGAGGAACCCACCCCCAACCCCCTCCCTCTGGGAGGGGGCTTCGGAGTGGAGCCGGGGGGAGAAGTGCGCCGGGTGTGGCGCGGGGGGAGCGGAGGAGATGCGGCGGAGAGCGCGGAGATGACTTCCGCCGCGTCGCCGAGTTGCGGGACCCATTTGGGGCTGACGAAGCTGGTGACTTCGACTTCGTCGACGCCGGTGGCGCGGAGGAGTTCGACGAGGCGGACTTTGTCGGCGGTGGCGATGACGCCGGGCTCGTTCTGGAGGCCGTCGCGGGGGGAGACGTCGGTGATGCGGACGTAGTCAGCCACGGCGTGGTTCCCTTCCGAGCCCTGACCTCTGGCCTCTGACCTCTCGCCCCTGCCTTACGTGGTGTAGTCGGCGTTGATGCGGACGTACTGGTCGGAGAGGTCGCAGCCGATCATCCAGCCGCGGCCGGGGCCGTGGCCGACGGTGAGGATGCACTCGACGGGGTCGGCGTTCATGGCGGCGATGAGTTTGGGGTCGTTCTTGGCGATGCCGGTGGGGACGCCGGAGGCGTAGACCTGGACGCCGCCGATGGTGAGGGAGGATTCCATGGTGTCGAACTTGACACCGGCGTTACCGGCGGCGGTGACGATGCGGCCCCAGTTGGGGTCCTTGCCGTGGATCGCGCACTTGACGAGCGGGGAGTCGACGACGGCGCGGGCCATGCGGTTGGCGTCGTCGGCGGAGCGGGCCCCGCGGATCTCGACGCGGAAGGTGCGGGTGGCGCCCTCGCCGTCGCGGACGATCTTGGTGGCGAGTTCCTGGCAGAGGGCGATGAGGGCCTGCTTGAAGCCGTGATACTCGGGGTCGGTGCGGCGGATGACGTTGCCGTGCGCGGCGCCGGAGGCGATGGCGACGACGGTGTCGGAGCAGGAGGGGTGAGCGTCGACGCTGACACGGTCGAAGCTCTCGCGGCAGGCGTCTTCGAGGGCGGACTGGAGGCAGGCGTTGTGAACGGCGGCGTCGGTGGTGATGAACGCGAGCATGGTCGCGTGCATGGCGGGCAGGCCGGAGGAGCCGATGCCGGTGGCGAAGGAGTCGAGGCGCGGGGCGGTCATGCCGCTGCCTTTGGCGATGGCGCCGAGGTGGACCTGGTGCCCGCGGATTTCGAGTTCGCGGTGGGCGGTTTTGGGGACCAGGTCGGTGGTCATGATGGCGCGGGCGGCGGCGTCGTCGGCGTCCTCGCCGCGGGCGAGGGAGCGGACGAGGTTCGGGACGGCGCCGGTGATCTTGGCGACGGGGAGGCGGTGCCCGATGATGCCGGTGCTGGAGGGGAGGACTTCGTGCTCGGAGCACTTGAGGGCGTCGGCGACGGCGCGCATGGTGGCGCGGGCGTCCTGGATGCCGGGCTCGCCGGTGGCGGCGTTGGAGCAGCCGGCGTTGATGAGCAGGGCGCGGAGGGCGGGCCCGCCGTGGGCGTGCTCGGCGCGCCAGGCGCGGCCGACGTGGACGGGCGCGCCGACGACGGCGTTCTGCGTGAAGACGGCGGCGGCGGAGTGTCGGGACAGGCCGGCGTCGGCGGGGGTTGGTGAGGATGGGTCGCAGACGATCAGGGCGAGGTCGGACTTGCCGGAGGGTTTGATCCCGGCGGTGGTGGCGGAAGCGCGAAAACCGAGCGGTCGGGTGATGGACATGGGCGGAGCGTACGCGGGGTGTACGGCATTCACGGCGCGGGCGGGCGCGGGCCGATACCGGGGGCGATGATGAGCCAGATCGCGGTAAACGGGCTGACCGGCTTTGCGCCGGCGAGCGTCGACGTGTCCGGTGGGGCGGCGAGCGGGGCGGCGCGGGCGGCGACGCTCGCCGGCCGCGTACCGTTTGCCCAGATGAACCGGCGATCGGCACTGGACGTCCGCGGGCGGCATGTGTTCATGATCGGCATCGGCGGGTGCGGGATGTCCGGGCTCGCGCGCATGCTCCGGGCCCGCGGCGGGATCGTCGCCGGGTCGGATTCGTCGCGGTCAGCAAGCACCGAGGCGCTTGAGGGCGAGCGCATCGGCGTCACGTATGACCAGACGCGGGCGTGGCTGCCGGACGATGCGGAGATGGTGATCGCGTCGGCGGCGATTCGTCCGGATCACCCGCAGGTGCTCGAGGCCCAGCGGCGCGGGATCCTGACGATCTCGTACGCCGAGGCGCTCGGGTGGCTGATGGTCGGGCAGACGGGCGTGTGCGTCGCGGGGACGCACGGCAAGAGCACGACGACGGCGATGCTGGGCTATGCGCTGGCGATGGCCGGGATGGATCCGAACGTGATCGTTGGGGCCAACTCGCCGCAGCTCGCGACGGCGGGGCTGCCGGAAGGGTCCGCCGGGGCGAGTGCGGCGGCGGCTGGTTCGAGCGCGGGCAGTTCGACGGGGTTCCGGCTGGGGTCTTTGGAGATTCCGTCGGGCCCGATGCGCGGGCAGCCTGGGCTGCTGGTGGTGGAGGCGTGCGAGTTCAACCGGTCGTTCCACAACTATCTGCCGCGGGTGGCGTGCATCACGAGCGTTGAGGCGGACCACCTGGACGTGTACGGGTCGTTGGACGAGGTGATCCGGTCGTTCCACGAGTTTGCGCGATTGATCCCGCCGGCGGACCAGGGCGGGACGCTGATCATCGCGGAGCAGAACGCGCACAAGCGGGAAGTGACGGCGGGTCTGGCGTGCGCGGTGCAGACGATCGGGTGGTCGCCCAGCGCCGATTGGTCGGTGAAGTATGACCCGATGACGCGGCGGACCGGGCTGGTTCGCAAGGGCGAGGGGCTGGTGGCGGCGTGGGTGACGCTGCTCCCGGGCGATCACAACGCGATGAACGCGGCGACGGCGGCGGCGCTGGCGATCAGCGTCGGGGCCGATCCGGACCAGGTGGCCAGGGCGCTGGCGCAGTTCCGGGGGATCGAGCGGCGGATGCAGTTGCTGGGCGAGCGGGTGGTGCCGGGGGGCGAGGCCCCGGTTCGGGTGTACGACGATTACGGACACCACCCGACGGAGGTGGAGACGACGCTGCGGGCGCTGCGCGAGCACGAGCGGCCGGAAGAGCGGGGCGGGCGGCTGATCTGCGTCTTCCAGCCGCACCAGCACAGCCGCACGCGGTTTTTGCTGGAGGAGTTCGCCAGCGCGTTCAGCGCGGCGGACGTGGTGATCGTGCCGCATATCTATTTTGTGCGGGACTCGATCGAAGAGAAGACGAAGGTGACGGCGGCGGACCTGGTGGACCGGCTGCGGCAGCGCGGCGTGCAGGCGATGCACCTGTACCCGTTCGAGGCGATCGTCGAGCAACTGCAAGTGGTGTGCCGCCCGGGGGACCTGCTTGTGGTGATGGGGGCCGGGCCGGTGGACGTGGTCGGCAAGGGGTTTCTGGCGGCGGGCGGGAACGGTGGCACAGTTGGGGAGAGCGCGACCGGGAACGGGGCGGGAAGCCGCGTGGTTGTGCGCGGCAAGTAACCGGCGCGAGGAGGTGCGCGATGATCACGTCTGCGACGCCGACGAGCAAGGTGGAGATCACGCCCATGCAGCCGCTGGCGACGTGGTTCGGCGTCGGGGGCGGGGCGGCGCGGTATGCGCGGCCGACGACGGCGGAGCAGCTCGCCGAGTGCGTCGCGCTGGACCCGGCGCTGCGTGTAATCGGGGACGGGGCGAATCTTTTGGTGGATGACGACGGGGTGCCGGATCTGGTGGTGTCGCTGACGCAGGGGGACTTTGTCCGCGTGCAGCGGGAGCAGGGGTCGGACATCGTGCGCGTGGGCGCGGGCGTGAACCTGCCGAAGTTGATCCTGGAATGCGTGCGCGACGGGCTGGGCGGGCTGGAGGGTTTGGGCGGGATTCCGGCGACGGTGGGCGGGGCGGTGGTGATGAACGCGGGCGGGGCGTTCGGGCAGATCGCGGATTGTGTGCACTCGGTGCACGCGGTGGACCGGCTCGGGCGGCGCGTGCGCCTGCACCGGGGGGATATCGCGTTCGGCTACCGCGCGTCGGGGCTGAACGATCTGATCATCACGTGCGTGGACCTGCGGCTGACGCCGGGGGACGCGGGGCCGCTGCGCGAGCGGCTGAAGGAAGTGATGGAGTACAAGAAGCGGTCGCAGCCGATGGCCGACCGCAGCGCGGGATGCGTGTTCAAGAACCCGACGCTGACGTCGGACCTTGAGGGGATCGGGGCGGCGGGGCAGCGCGTGAGCGCGGGGATGCTGATCGACCGGGCCGGGCTCAAGGGGCTGCGCGTCGGCGGGGCGAGCGTGAGCGAGCGGCACGCGAACTTCATCGTGACCGACCCGGGCACGGCGAAGGCGCGGGACGTGATCGAACTGATGACGCTGGTCGCGCGGCGCGTGCACGAGGCGATGGGCGTGCGGCTGCACCGGGAGGTTGTGGTGTGGTCGCGGCACGGCGTGTGCGGCGAGCAGCAGGCGAGCTGATCAAGCAGGAACATCATGGCTGAGGCGAAGTGTCGGGTGTTGGTCTTGGGGGGTGGTCCGGATTCGGAGCGTGAGGTGTCGCTGCGGAGCGCCGCGGGGATTACCGCCGCGCTGCTGGAGGCGGGGTACGACGCCCTCAACCGGACCATCGAGCGGATCTCGGCCGACGAGCTGGAGCGCGAGAAGGCGGAGGTGATCTTCCCGGCGCTGCACGGCGGGTGGGGCGAGGGCGGGCCGCTGCAGGACATTCTCGAGGCGGACGGGCGGGCGTTTGTGGGCTCGGGCTCGCGGGCGGCGCGGCACGCGATGGACAAACTGGCGACGAAGATGACGGCGGCGCGGCTGGGGATCCCGACGCCCGACGCGCACGCGATGGACGTGCGCGACCCGGTGTGCCCGCTGCCATTGCCGGCGGTGATCAAGCCGGTGCACGAGGGGTCGACGATCGGGCTGCACGTGTGCCGCGATCATGACGACTGGGCGCGGGCGCGGCGGACGATCGACGAAGAGCGGTACGCGACGGCGGGCGGGGACGGACGGGTGTACATGATCGAGCAGGCCGTGCTGCGTGCGGATGGACGCAAGGCGCGGGAACTGACCGCGGGGATTCTCGACGGGCGGGCGCTGCCCTTGATCGAGATCACGCCGGCGGTGGAGCTGTATGACTTTGAAGCCAAGTACAACCGCAACGACACGCGGTACAGCGTGGCGCCGACGCTCCCGGCGGGCGTGACGGAGCGGGTGCAGAGTCAGACGCTGGCGCTCGCGCAGGCGATGGGCGTGCGGCATCTGGCACGGGCGGACTTCATGCTCGACGACGACGGGACGGCGTGGTTTTTGGAGATCAACACGCTGCCCGGGTTCACGGACCACTCGCTGGTGCCGATGGCGGCGAAGCACCAAGGGATGCCGATGCCGGCGCTGTGCGCGGCGCTGGTGGAGATGGCGCGGCGGGACGGCGGGCGGGCGTGATCAGCCGACGAGCACGCTGAAGCGGCACCGCGTTGAGAGCGATTGACCGGGTTCGAGGACGACGGTGCCGAAAGCGCCGGGGGTGTTCGTTTTGGCTTCCAGGTTGAGCGCGTCGTTGGTGTGCGTCTGCGGTTCAACGGCGACGAAGGGGAGCGGCGAAGACGGGCCGGACGGCTGGGCGTGCGGCGTGAAGAGCACCAGGTGCGACATGTTCGCCGACGCGTCGATGCGGAGCGTGACGGCGCTCGCGGGCCAGCGGAGTTCGGCGGAGCCCGTGAAGCCGGAAAAGACGGCGTCGATGTGCTCGTCGGGAACCGGGCGGAGGTCGGCGAGGTGGTGCGTCAGACGCTCGGGCGCTGGCGCGCCGGTGGCGCAGCCGGCTTCGAGCGGGTAGCGGCCGGCGACGGGGGCCTTGATGTGCAGCACGTCGGCGTCGTTCCAGAGGCGGCGGGCGAAGTAGGGGTGATGGCCGCAGCCGGCGGGGAAGGGCTCGCGGTCTTCGTTCTTGACGGAAAGGTCGAGCGTGAGCCCGGCGTCGTCGAGCGCGAAGGCGGCGGTGCACGAGTAGGCCCAGGGCCAGTTGGAATCGGTGACGGAGCGGCTGTCGTAGGCGAGCGTGGCGGCGGTGGGCGAGGAGGTGTGGACTTGCCAGGGGCGCCTGCGGACGTCGCCGTGCTGGGCCATGCCGTCGGCGGTGGTGGGACGGAGCGCGACGGAGCGCCCGCGGAAGGTGAACGCGGCCCCGCGCAGGCGGTTGGCCCACGGGGCCATGAAGAACGAGCCGAGAAGTGAGGGGTTGGTCTCGCCGGGCGCGGCGCGGCGGAGCAGCGGATAGAAGACGCCGGACGGGCCTTGGATCGAGAAATCGGCGAGGCCGGCGCCGAGCGCGGGGACGACGGCAAGACGCAGGCGGCCGGCGGAGAGGATGAGCGGGGTCATTTGGGAGCGTAGAGGTTTGGGGGTTGCGGGGGGAGGCGGGTTTTGAACGCGATGGCGCGAAGGGCGCGAAGAGGGACGGGGAGCTTGCGCGGGAGATCGTGCGGCGAGCGGGCTCCAGCCATTGGGACGGAGTGAAAACGACGCGGCCCGGGAACGACGTGTTGCCCGGGCCGCTGGTGATCGGTGAGATGTTGAAGAGGTGCTGAGCGTTACGGGCGGCGGTCGGGGTTGGTGCCGCCGGGGTTGGTGCCACCCGGGTTGGTGCCGGGCGAAGTGGGGTTGCGGCTGCCGGGGGTGGTGGTGCCGGGGGTTTGGGGGTTGGTGGGCGTGGTGGGCGTGGTGGCGTTGGGGCGGGTGCGTGAACCGGCTTCGCCGGCCATAGCGCGGGCGGCGGACGCGGCGCGGCGGGAAGACTCGGCGCAGCGGGTCATCATTTCGTCGCCGGACGCGAGGCGTTCGCACTCGCGGGCGCAGCGGTCGAGCATGTCGGCGGCGAGTTCGGCGACCTGACCGGCCTGTTCGGAGCCGCGGGACATGAAGCAGGCGGCGAGGACGGCGGAGTCGGCCGCGTCGATGAGCACGGTCTGATGGCGGCGGGAGGCGTGCTCTCCGCCGAGGTCAAGGCAGTGGGAGGAGGTCATGAGGCAATCGCGGGCGGCCTTGCCGAGTTCGTCGATGCCGCGCATCGCGCCGGGGGTGAGCATGCTGCTGGCGATAGCTGCCGAGCCGCGGGTGGCCGCGTTGGACGTGGGCTGACCGGCGGTGTTGGAGGTGGCGTTCTCGCGCTGGGCGCCGAGGCCGGTGCCGGTGCCGGGCTGGGTGCGGCGGTCCTGATCGCGGCGATCATCGTCGCGGCGATCCTGATCGCGCCGGTCTTGGTCGCGCCGCTCTTGATCACGCCGATCCTGATCGCGCTGGTCTTGAGCGGGCTGCGACTGGCCGGGCTGCGACTGCTGCGACTCGGCCATGAGGCTCAGGCCGGCGCCCCAGGAGATGGCGGCGATGGCGAGATTGGTGCCCAAGGCCCGGGAGAGGTAACCCATGTGTGTGCTCCTTCAAGCGCGGCGGGTGCCGCGTGCGATCAGTGGAACGTGGACGCCGGCTGCGACCCGCTCGCGCGGTGGCCGTGTGTGGCAAGGTCTGGCACGAGGATGTGAACGGAGCGTGAGCGGAGGAAGCAGATGTTCAGATGGGACAGATGAGGCAGATGGGGCAAATCGGAGGGAGCACGCTGGCTCGCCGCGCCGATTTGCCTCATTTGGTCATCTGCCCCATTTGGCTGTCTCCCCTTTCTCCCAGTGAATCCCGCATCACCTTGTGTTCACGCCCGCGATGAGGGCACGAGGCATCGACTCGGCATGAACACGAACAATCCCAAGAAGCACGATCCGAACTTCACGAACGCGCCGCGGCCGGATAGCAACCCGGCCAATCGCGATGCCATCACGGGCGAGCCGGGGTCGCACCCGGTGGGCACGGGAGCGGGGGCGCTGGCTGGCGGCGCGGCGGGCGCAGCGATCGGGTCGGTCGTCGGGCCGATCGGCACGGCGGTCGGCGCGGTGGCGGGCGCGGTCGCCGGCGGGTACGCGGGTAAAGCCGCGGGCGAAGCCATCGACCCGACGGAGCAGGACACGTACTGGCGCGAGCACTACACCAGCCGCCCGTACGCGAAGGAATACACCTCGTACGAAGAGGTCGCGCCGGCGTACCGGTACGGTTGGGAGTCGGTGAAGACGTACCACGGGCAGTCGTTTGACGAGGCCGAGCCGACGATGCGGCAGAAGTGGGAGACGTCGCGCGGTTCGTCGACGCTGACGTGGGACCGGGCGAAGGCCGCGGTGCGCGACGCGTGGGACCGGATGACCGGCGATCGCAACCGGCCCGACGCCGCGGGCCCCGGCAACCCGGGCATGACGCCGGACCGCAACGCGCGCCGGGCCTGAGTTCTGAGGTCGCGTAGCGACGAAAACACACCACGCCCTCACCGGGGCGTATGCAAGGATCCACGGACAAGCGGCCCTGCCGATCGGCGTCAAACACCGACACGCACGGCAACCCCGTGGAACCGAAGAAACGCGGGCCCAGGCCCGCGTTTTTTTCTTGATCACGGCACTTGCTGGCCACGGCGCATGGGATGAGGGACCCTTCACCGCACGCGCGGCGTATGGCTCCAAACCGCTCGGAGACGTCCGGGCGGGGTTGAGTCTGCGCACGCACAGAAAACGCACACAGGAGGAATCACGCATGATGAGCACGCCGGAGAAGCAGCACGAGTGGCTGCGGAAGTTCGTGGGGACGTGGACGTTCAGCAGCGAGGGGTACATGGGCCCGGACAAGCCGACGTGCGCGTCGTCGGGGCGCGAGACGGTCCGCATGCTGGGCGATCTGTGGATCGTGTGCGAGGCGCGGATGCAGATGCCGGCGGAGATGGGCGGCGGGTCGATGGAGAGCCTGATGACGCTGGGGTACGACCCGGCGAAGAAGAAGTACATCGGCACGTGGATCGGCTCGCCGATGACGCACCTGTTCGTGTACGAAGGGGTGCTGAAAGAGTCGTTCGACGAGCAGGGCAAGGCGGTGAGCATCCTGCCGCTGGACACGACCGGGCCGAGCTTCATGGACCCGACCAAGACGGCGCGATACCAGGACGTGCTGGAGATGCACGACGGCGGGAAGCGCGTGATGTGGTCCCAGGCGCTGGGCGACGACGGCGTGTGGATCCGCTTCATGACGGCGCAGTACACGCGCGAGTCGTGATTTGGCGCGGACGGCGCGATCGACTGTACAACCGTGGAAAAACAACAGGGCACGCCGCGTGGCGTGCCCTGTGTGCTTGTGAGCGTTGATGCGTCGGCGAAGAGAAGGAAGCGGGCTCAGTCGACGACGATGATCTCGACGCGGCGGGAGGCGGCCTTGGTGCGGCGCGGCTCGCTGGAGCCCTTGCCGACCGTGTCGATGCGGCTGCGCGAGATGCCCTTCTGGGCCAGGTAGGCGGCGACCGCGTCGGCGCGGGCCTTCGAGAGGGCTTCGTTGGACTTGAAGCGGCTCTTGCGGATCGGGTCCGAGTCCGTGTGGCCTTCGATGATCAGGTTTGAATCGGGGAACTCGCGCTGGATGCGGCGGACGACCTGGTCCAGCTCGCGGCGGGATTCAGGCTTCAGGGTGACTTGGCCCGAGGCGAACAGGACGTCGCCGGAGATCTCGATGGTGCGGCTGGCGCTGCGGTTGCTGGCGCCGCCGCCCGAACGACCGCCGCCGCTGCGGGCGGTGCTGCCGGCGGCGGTGTCGGTGCCGTAGAAGCCGGCGTCAGCGCCGGGGGCGGGCTGCGCGCGGGTGGCGAGTTCCTGCTGCTTGGCGGCGAGCTGGGAGGAGAGGTCCTGGTTCTGGCGGGAGAGGTTCTCGACCTGGCCGGAAGCGGCGACGGCGCGCTGCTCGGCGGTGAGGGACCGCTCCTTGAGCTCCGCGTTCTCGGTGCGGAGCATCTCGTTTTCTTCTTTGAGTTTGTTGTTGCAGCCGCCCAGGCCCATGGTGGAGAGGATCAGCGCTCCGCCGATCAGCACCACGCCCGCACGCTTCGCCCAGGATTCAACAGTCTTCAGCCCGCTCATCGCCTGCTCTCCGTTTGCAAACCTGTGGGCCCACACGCCGTATACGCGCGGGATGTGGCCCGCCGTCCCGAGTCCCTCGGGCCGTGCCCGGCACGATCCATCGTGCGGGCGCGCACAGTACCGGGATCGGCTCACCGGTCAAGATGCGTGCAGAAACGAGGGGCGAGAGGTCAGGGGCGAGGGGCGAGGGAGAGGCGGGGCGGGAGGGGGGCGTTAGGGGAGGTTGATGGGGCGTTCGCTGGGGGGGATGCCCAGGACGGCCGTCAGGCCCATTTCCACCAGCGGCTTGGCGAAGATGACCACGGCGGTGGCGATCGCCAGGTAAGGCCCGAAGGGCATCGCCTTGGCGGTCTCGCCCGACGCCAATCGCGAGACCACGACCCAGTACAGCCCGACGAACGCCGCCAGCGGGAAGGCGAGCGCGGCGTCGATCCAGCCGACGCACGCGCCGACGGCGGCCATCAGGTGGACATCGCCCAGGCCCATGGCCTCTTTCCCGAAGGCGAGCGACCCGGCGATGCGGACCAGCCAGACGATCCCGCCGCCGATGAGATATCCCATCAGCGACGCGGCCAGCACGACCAGCCAGAAGGGCGGGAGCGTGCCGGCCTGTTGGGCGGCGATCCACCCGCCGAGCCAGGCGAGGCCGGCGCAGGGCGTGAGGAAGAGGAGTTCCTTGACCATCTCCCGCCGAGCGTGCGGGTAGGCGATCCACATGTCGGGGGACGAGGCTTCGGCCGGCGGTTCTGCGGCGGGCAAGGGCGACGCGACCCCGCCGACGGCGCGAAGGGCGGCCCGGCGAGCCAGCACCGCGGCCCCCATCGGCGCGAGCACCACGCCCGCGACCAGCCCCGACCACGGCGGCAAGCCCAGCGGGCCGGACAGGAGCGTGACGACCCCACCGACGCCCAGCGCGAGCGCGAGGGTGATGAGCACCCCGCGGGCGAACTGGCGGGCCCCGGCGGCGGCCGCCTCGCCCACGGGACCGGCGGCCTGATGCGACGGATCGACCGCGGCGTTGGCGAGGCCGGGGTGGCTGGGGGGTGGCGCTGCGACACTGTCACTCTCGCGCGATTCACCCCCCCACTGCTGCGGTGCTTCAGCGGGCGGCGGCGTCGCGCTCGCACTTTTGGCCGCCATCTCGGCCCGGGCGCGGTCTTCCCATTCCTGATAGTCCGCGAACGAGCGGCGGATGAGCCCGAAGTGCAGCAGCAGCACGCCGACGCCCAGCCCGACCATCCCGCCGATGGCGACGCCGATCTCCGTCCACCCGCCGGCGGACTGCGGCAGGCTCCCGCCGGGCGTGGGCAAGGCCCAGCCGGTGTGCGGAGCGGCGGAGCGGAGCGGCCCGACGATCGCCGCCCCGGCCGTGTGCAGCACGATCCCGACGATCGTCGCGAACCACGGGATTTGCAGGGGGATCGTGAAGGTCTTGGCGTCGACGAGCGTCATCGCCGTCAGCGACGCGAGCAGGATGATCAGCGCGACAAACGGGGCCCACGTCGAGCGCGGGAAGCGCTCCCAGACATCGGCCCGGGCCCACTCGGGCGCGACGGCCCCCCAGTTCACGCCCATCCAGTGCGCACTCTCGGGCACGAGATACCACAGCGCGAACGTGCCGGCGAACAGCAGGCCGACGAAGGCTTCGACGAGCGGGTATTCCGGGCTGATGGGCGTCTTGCAGAAGCGGCACTTGCCGCGGAGCAGCAGCCACCCGAGCACGGGGATGTTCTCTCGCCACGTCAGCGGCGTGCCGCACGCGGGGCAGCGCGACCCCTGCGTCACCACGCCCAGCCCGAGCGGCAGGCGATACACCAGCACGTTGATCAGCGACCCGGCGCAGGCGCCGAAGGCAAACATGAACACCAGCCACGCGGCGGCGGCGGCGAGTTGGATGTGTTCGAGGGAGGAGGGCAGGGGGGAGTTCCAAAGGGCCAAATGGCAAAGGGCCAAATGGCAAATGGGTGAGCGGGGGGGCGTCGAGAAGGGGAGGTTGAACGCGAAGGCTCGAAGGGGCGAAGGGGGGCGGAGGGGGGAGGGGGTGAAGAGAGAGGGATGATTGGTCTATCGGGTGGGCGGCGGGGATGGGGACAGGGAGGACGCGGGGAGGGGGGGAGGGGGAGACGCGGGGAAGGGGTGACGCGGTGAGGGGGTGAGGGGGTGAGGGGGTGAGGAGGTGAGGAGATCGAGAGATCAGCGACTCTCAATCACTTCGCCACTCCGCCACTTTGCCACTTTGCCACTTCCCGCTCCACCACTCCGCCACTTCGCCACTTTGCCACTCCGCCACTTCCCGCTCTAACGCTCCGCCACTTCACCCCGCGATCACGAGCACCACCTCCGCCGCTGGCCCGGGCTCGCCGTTGCGGCCGCCTCGGATCGGGGTGATGACGTAGCGCACGCTGGCGGCGCCGACGGGCAGGCCGGGGTCGACGAAGCGCTTGCTGCCGGTGAAGCCGAGGACGGTGAGCGGCGACGTGCGCGATGCGCGCGTAGCGCGGGTAGTGCGCGAGGTGCGGGCCGTGCCGGTGCTGCTCGCGCGGTGCGGCGTGCCGCCCTCGTCATGGTGCACAACCCCAGCGGCTCCCGCACGCTCGTGCATCGTCACGCTGCGTGCGACCTGGTACATCACGCGGCGAACGCCCTCGGGCTGGGCCGCGTGCCAGCGGATCTCGACGCGGCCGTGCCCGTCGAGGAAGTTGGCCCGCACGCGCGTCGGCGTCGCGGGTCGGCCCGCCGAGCGTCGCGGCGTGCGCACGGGGCGGAGTTCCGCCGCGAGCGTCGGTTCTATCGTGTCATCGTCGCGCGAGCGCGTCCGCGCCGTGCGGACCACGACCGCCGCGGCTTGACGCAGCCGCCGCGCCCGCTGATAGAACGCCTCGGTCGCGGCCTTGGCCTCCTGCCTGAGCGCCAGCGCCCGCGCGAGCGCGGCCTCCGCGTCGGCGAGCGCGAGCGTGACGGCCTCAGCCTGAGCGGGCGTGATCCCGATCGCCCCGCCCCCCTCGGCCCACGCCGCGGCGCGACGCCCCACGTACGTCACCACCTCCCGCGGCTTGGTCGGCAGATCGCCCGGCATGGCGGCGTTATCGGGAGGATGAGGGGGGGAGTTGAGGGGGAGTGAGGGGGGAGGGGTGAGGGGGTGACGCGGTGAGGGGGTGAGGGGGTGAGAGGGTGAGGGGGAAGCGGCGGCGTGTGAGCACTTCGCCACTCCGCCACTTTGCCACTCCGCCACTTTGCCACTTCCGCCCGCCACTTCGCCACTTCGCCACTTCATGGCCGCACCGTGCGGCCGCACGATGGCGCGAGAACAGCGTGCGGGAAGATGATCTTCCCGTGCGATGGCGCGACAAAAGCGTGCGGGAAAATGATTTTCCCGCACGGTGGCGGAGCAAAAGCGTTCGGGAGAATGACTTTGCCGCACGATGTCGCGGCGAGAACGTGCGGGAAGATGGTCGGGCCGGGCGGGGGTGCGGGGGATGGGGGCGGGAGGGGGTGGGGGTGAGAGAACGCCGGGGGGCGGGGTCAACGCGTCACTCCGGCGTCCAACTGCGCCGGAGCGTGAACGGGCCGGTGTCCGTCTCGTAATGGCCGGGCCAGTTGATCTCAGGCTGTGGCGGTACCCAGACCCGTGTGAGATACGTGCCCGTCAGCGTACCGTCCGGGTTGACGGTGCCTTCAACCTCGGCGGTCGTGCCGTCGGTCGCCCTCAACGTGGCGCGGAATGACCGCTTGTCGGCAGCCAGAACCATGGTGCCGGTGAACCGGAGCGTTTCCGCGATGATCCGGTCAATGAGTTCGATCCGGTAAGAGATCGTCAGTTCCACCGCACCTGTCGGGCTGATGATCAGCTCGGCGTTCCCGGTGTATCCGTTCTGCTGCGTGAAGGTTCCGGCCCACGGCCCATGCATCCGGGCGGGCAAGGTCCTCGTCCACTGGGTCGGCGGGACGGCCGGGATGCGCGTCATTCCAGCTTTCTGCCGCGTCATTCGAAGCCGATCAAAGGCTCGCTTGTAGCGGACGAGCGCCTGGTCCAGATCGGCAAACGCCGAGTCCGGCGCGTCTTCGCGGAGTTCGGACACAGCGGCGATCAGGTTCTCCGCCTCGCTCTGCGCGACGTAGAGTTCGCCAAGAAACTTGACCGACGCGATCCGTTTGCCCTCGCGGAAGTACCGACGCACTTCGGCCACTACCCGCTCGTACTGCCGCTTGTACTCCGTGGCCTTGCGCTGCATCGGCCCCCAAAGCGTCGCCCGCTCGCCACCCTGGTTCGGTTCGATCTCCTCGTCACACCGAGGGAACGGTCCGAGATACTCCCAGCGCGGGTCGGTGGGAAGCCAGTTCATGACGGGCTTGTAGATGCGGATGTGCGCCCGCGCCGCCTGGATCGTCTTGAAATCGCTGTAGCCCCAGTACTTCCCGTCGCGGGTGGCGATCACGATCCAGGGTCGAGGGGTGTTCTGCGTCGGTGCGGTGATCCCGCACTGCTGATTGGGGTCGGGGCAAGGCGTGGCGGTCCAGGGGCCCATGGGCGAGTTCATCGGGTCCGCCTCATGGTCGAACGAAACGCACGGCGGATTGCCGAACGCCAGCGGTACGCCCGCGAGTATGAGAACGATCGCCGCGAGCAGGCCGAACACAGCGGAGCCACGGGTTACGCTGATCGTGTGCACGCCATTCTCCTGTGTTTGCTGGAGCCGCCGTCAGCGTACACGGAAACCGAAGTTGTCTGCAAGAGCGTTTTGT
>CAZTQN010000035.1:0-38704 GCA_964615765.1 uncultured Phycisphaeraceae bacterium | reverse complement strand
CCCCCCCCCCCCCCCCCCCCCCCCGCCCCCCCCCCCCCCCCCCCCCCCCCCCCGGGGAAAAAGGGGGACGGGTGGGGTGTTTTTGGTTGCCGAGGTCCGGAGAACGCGGATACTGAGAGACTCAGGAGAATCTCATGTTCGCGACGCCGGGCACTGTGTTGAGAATGTGTAAAGAAGCGGGTTCGGCGGCGGTTGCGCGGAGATTCACGCGGGCGTGGGTGGTGTTGATGATGATGGCGGCGGTGGGGCTGATGACCCCGGCGGGGCGGGCTCAGTCGGCGTTCACGCTCGACCTGACGATGGTGGCGCGGACGGTGACGGGGTCAGGCGGCGCGGAGACGGTGAGCGATATCCTGCCGGGTGGGGTGGTGAACGCGGTGCCGGGCACCCGGTACCGGGTGGAGGTTCGGTATCGGATTCAGGACAACGTGCCGAACGCGGTCGGGTCGCGGGGGCTGCGGTCGGCGGACCTGATGATCGCGCGGACGATGGGGACGGGGACGACGGCGCGCGGGCGGTTGACGATCGGGCAGCAGACGTCGGCGAACATCGTGAACCCGGACGTGTCGGGCTTTCCGGCGTTTGGGCAGGCGGACCTGACGGGGTTGACGGGGCCGTTTCGCGGGGAGTTGGTCGGTGATGCGGGAGTCGGGAACGGGGATGGGACGGGCGTGGGGAGCGTGCGGCCGTTTGCGAACCAGGCGCCGGAGCACCGGTCGTGGACGCCCAACCTCAGCGACAGCAACGGGCAGCCGACGCCCGGGAACAGCAACTCGAACCTGCAGCGGTGGACGGTGTATGCGTTTGATTTCGTGTACCAATCGGGGCGGGTGACGTTCGCGGTGGAGGCGATGGCGGCGAGCGTCGGGGGGCCGGTGTTCTCGTGCTTTACGCAGACGGGCGGTTCGGCGGACGTGGTGCCGACAACGTCGACGCTGGCGACGATCGGGTCGATCGCGTTTGATCAGGTGGCGGGGGCGTGTTGCACGCCGTCGGGGTGTGTGGTGGCGACGCAGGCGCAATGCGGGGCGATTCAGGGGACGCTGGCCGCGGGGTCGCTGGTGTGCGGTCCGGGGGTGTGCTCCGCGTTTCGGCTGGAACTGTCGCTGGTGGCGCGGTCGGTGAGCGGGCCGGCGGGGGTGGAGGTCATCACGGACGTGCAGGACGGGGGAACGGTGCAGGGCGTGGTCGGGACGCGGTATCGGGTGGAACTGCGGTATCGCGTACGCGATCTGCTGGCGGATGAGGTCGGCTCGCGCGGGTTGTCGGCGGCGTTGATCCAACTCACGCGGGCGGGCAGCTCGACGGGCGTGACGTCGCGCGGTCTGCTGACGTTCCGGCAGGTTGATGATGCGCTGCCGCTGAACCCGGATACGTCGGGGATCACGACGCCGGGGGATGGGCCGCTGACGGGGCTGGTGGGGCCGTTTCGCGGCGGGGTGATGATGGACGGGGCGAGCGTGAACGGCGGGCCTGATGGGCTGGCGGGGCTCACGACGCCGCTGGTGCCGCTGGCGTTGTCGGCGCCGCAGCATTTGAGTTGGCGGGTCGGGCCGGGGACGGACGCGCCGTCGGCGATGAACACGGACGCGAACCCCGCGCGGTGGACGGTGTACACGTTCGAGTTTGTGTATCAGGGCGGGACGGTGCTGCTGCGGGCGTCGGCGCTGGGGGATTCGGAGACGGGCAATCGGTTCGCGTGCTTTGTGCAGCGTGGGACGGTCGTCGACCCGGTGCCGGTGGCGTCGGTGAGTTCGGGGGACGCGAGCCTGATGTTCACGGACGGGCTCGGGGCGTGCTGCACGGGCGCGGGGTGCGCGACGGTGAGTGCGGCGGCGTGCGCGGGCACGGGCGGGGTGTTTGTCGGGCTGGGGACAATGTGCGGCGGGCCCTTGTGCCTGGCGGCGTGCTGCGCGACGGATCTGACGTGCACGTTGACCAGCCGTGACGCGTGCGTCGCGGCGGGCGGGCGGGTGACGGAGGAGGCGGTGTGCCGCCCGGGGCTGTGCTGCGTGAACCCGGTGCTGACGTTGCAGAGCCCGAGCGGGCCGTTCGCGATCGGATCGACGTTCTCGGTGAGCGTGCAGGCGACGCACCCGCTCCCGCTGAGTTATCAGTGGTTGAAGCAGGGTGTCGTGCTGATGGACGGTGGGCGGATCAGCGGGGCGACGAGTC
This sequence comes from uncultured Phycisphaeraceae bacterium, assembly GCA_964615765.1. Taxonomy (GTDB): domain Bacteria; phylum Planctomycetota; class Phycisphaerae; order Phycisphaerales; family UBA1924; genus CAZTQN01. Next base: position 36,529 of record CAZTQN010000035.1, on the reverse strand, counting down.
CGACGCTGATGATCAGCATGGCGACGGCGGGGGACGAGGGCGGGTATCAGTGTCGGATCACGAGTGCGTGCGGGACGTCGATCGTGTCGGGGGTGATCTCGCGGACGGCCTGTCTGCCGCCGTTTGTGGCGCCGATTGTTGCGAACGTGACGGCGCCGACGGGGCAGTCGGTGATGCTGCGGGTGTCGGCGAGCGGGGCGGGCACACTGTCGTACCGCTGGCGGCGGAACGGGGTGGACCTGGTGGATGGCGGGCGGATCTCGGGCGTGCAGACGACGACGTTGACGATCCAGGCGGTTGAGCCGCTGGACGAGGGGCCGTATGAGTGCGCCGCGGTGAGCACGGTGTGCGGGAGCGGGGTGAGCTCGCCGATTGTGTTGACGGTAGTGTGCACGGGGTCGTTCGACTGCAACAGCAACGGGGTGTGCGATGAGCGGGAACTGCGAGGGCTGAACGATGTGGCGGCATCCCAGCCGCGGGCGGGCGGGGAGTTTGCGACGCGGGTTGAGACGGACGGGACGCGGATGATCGTGACCGAGCCGGGGTTCGCGGTTGGGAGCGAGACGAACGCGGGGCGGGCGCTGGTGTACGGGCTCAACGGAACGTCGGCGGCGTTCTCGGGTCAGGTGACGCCGACGGCGAGTGTGCGCGACGCGCGGTTCGGGACCGGGGCGGCGATCGGCGGGGAGTGGGTCGCGATCGGCGCGCCGGGCGAGACGGCGGGCGGGCAGACGGGGGCGGGCGCGGTGCACATCTTCAGGAACGTCGGGCTGGGGTGGCAGTTCTTCCAGCGGGTGACGGAGGCGAGCCCGCGGGCCGGGGCGCGGTTTGGAACGGCGGTGAGCCTGGACGGGGATCGGCTGGTGGTCGGTGCGCCGGGGGCGGAGCGCGTCGGGGTGTATCGATACAACACGATCAACTGGGCGGTGGAGACGCAGATCGTCGGGCCGGACGCGAGCGGCGCGTCGGAGTTCGGCGCGGCGGTGGATGTGGATGATCCGTACGTGGTGGTGTCGGCGCCGGCGGTGGGGCAGGCGTGGGTGTTTTATCGAGGGCCGGTGGGGTGGCAGTCGCAGGGGCGATTGCGGCCGCGGTCGGGGGTGGCGGAGGCGGGGTATGGCGCGGCGGTGGCGATTCTCGGGGATGTGATCGCGGTCGGGTCGAGCGGGGAGGACGTTGGCGGCGTGATTGACGCGGGCGCGGCGTACATGTTCCGGCGGACGGACACGCGGTGGACGCAGCAGCGCCGGGTGCGTGCGCAGACGCCGGTGGTGGGCGGTCGGTTTGGCGCGAGCGTGGCGCTGGTGGGCGAGACGTTGGTGGTGGGCGAGTCGGGGCGCGCGGTTGCGGGGGTTGAGCGGGCGGGGAGCGCGTCGGTGTTCACGCGGCGCGGGAACTTCTGGTTCCGGGCCGGCGTGCTGGACAGCCCGCGGCCGACGTCGGGCGATGGGTTCGGGTCGGCGACGGCGATCGGGCCGGCCCAGATCGTGATCGGCGCGCGGACGGGGCGTGCGGCGGGCCTGGACGGGGCGGGGTGGCTGCGCCTGTTCTCGGGGCGCGTGCTGGATTGCAACAGCAACGGGCGGCCGGATGTGTGCGATGTGGCGAATGGGGCGGACGGGGACGCGAACGGCAACGCGATCCCGGACTCTTGCGACCGGTCGCTGTGCGTCGCGGACTTCGACGACTCGGGCGCGGTGGGCGTGCAGGACGTGTTCGACTTTGTGACGGACTATCTGAACGGCAACCTGACGGCGGACTTCAACGACTCGGGGACGTTGTCGGTGCAGGACGTGTTTGACTTCCTGACGGCGTTCTTTGTGCCGTGTTGAGGGGGTGGGCGGGGTGCCGCTATGTTTTGGGCATGAGCATGCACACAACTGTCGGTCTGGTGGTTGGCGCGGTGGCGGCGATGGCCGGGGTGGTTGGGGCGGTAGGGGTGACTGGCTCGGCGGCCGGGGCGATCCGGACGGAGCGGGTGGAGTATCGGCACGGGGACACGGTGCTCGAGGGCGTGGTGGCGTATGACGACGCGGCGAAGGAGCCGCGGGCGGGGGTGTTGGTGTGTCCGGAGTGGTGGGGGAACAACGCGTACGCCGAGCGGCGTGCGACGATGCTGGCGGAGCTGGGGTATGTGGCGCTGGCGATCGACATGTATGGCAAGGGGAAGGTGACGACGGATCCGAAGCAGGCGGCGGAGTGGGCCGGGCAAGTGTTCAGCGACAACGCGGCGCTGCGGGCGCGGGCGGCGGCGGGGCTGGAGGTGCTGGCGTCGCGGAAGGACGTGGACAAGACGCGGCTGGCGGCGATCGGGTATTGCATGGGCGGGACGGTGGCGCTGGAACTGGCGCGGAGCGGGCTGAAGCACACGGAGAATCTGAAGGCGGTGGTGGCGTTCCATGCGTCGACGATCGCCGCGGGCGATGCGAAGGACAACGCGAACATCAAGGGCACGGTGATGGTGTGTCACGGGCAGGACGACTTTTTCGTCAAGCCGGAGCAGATCCCCGCGTTCCACGAGCAGATGAAGGCGGCGAAGGTGGACTACGTGTTCATCTCGTACGGCGGGGCGGTGCACGCGTTTACGAACCCGGACGCGGACAAGGCGAAGATCGACGGCGTGAAGTACGACGCGGCGGCCGACCGGCGGAGTTGGGATGCCCTGCGGGCGCTGTTCGCGGAGAAGCTTGCGGCGAAGCGGTGAACGGGGATTGTGCTGGCGCGGGGGTTGATGATGGCGGGTGATGGGAGGCGCGCGTGTCGGAGCCGGAGCGGGACGCGGGCCCCCCCCCTCCACCGGGGGCGGACTCCGGCGGGGCGGAGATGTACGCGCTGCTGTACGCGGAGCTGCGGGCGATGGCGCACCGCGAGCTTGAAGGGGAGCGGGCGGGGCACACGCTGAGCGCGACGGGGCTGGTGCACGAGGCGTATCTGCGGCTGTTCAAGTCGGCGCCGGGGGCGGAGTCGTCGGTGGCGCAGGCGTCGGCGGAGCGGGCGCGGTTCTTTGCGCTGGCGGCCCAGGTGATGCGTCGGGTGCTGATCGATCATGCGCGGTCGCGCGGGCGGGAGAAGCGCGGCGGGGACCGCGTGCGGGTGTCGTCGGAGCAGATGGCCGAGCCGGTCGGGGCTGATGAGCCGGCGATCGACGCGATCGTGCTGGACGAGGCGCTGGTGGAACTGGAGCGCGAGCATCCGGAGGCGGCGCGGGTGGTGGAGCTGCGGTTTTTCGCTGGGCTGCCGGAGAGTGCGATCGGGCCGCTTCTGGGCGTGAGCGAGCGGACGGTGCGGCGGCACTGGGTGTTCGCGAAGGCGTATCTGACGCGGGCGCTGCGACAGTCGGACGGGGCGGTGGGTGGAGAGCGCGAGGAGGCGGGGTAAGGAAGTTGTGCGAGGTTTGGCCGGGGGTGGGTGCGGGTGTCGCCTTGAAGAGCGGCGGAGCGATGGTGATGGTGGGGCGGTGCGAGTGAGGAGCGCGAGTGGCGAGGGCGCATCCCGATCTGGTCCGCAGGCTGTTCGACGAGGCGATGGATCTGCCGGGGCCGCTTCGCGCGGAGTTTGTGCGGCGCGGGGCCGGTGGGGATGTAGAGCTTGAACTCGATGTGCTGAGCCTGGTGGAGGCGGCGGACCGATCGGCGGATGGGTTTGAACGTGATGCGGTCGAGGCGCTGGCGGGCTCGGGCGGCGGTGGGGCCGCGGGCGATAGCGGTGGGGGTGAGCGCGCGCGGGATGAGCCGGGCGTGCTGCCCGGCGAGCCGGTGTGGATCGGCGGATATCGCGTGGTGCGGACGCTCGGGTCGGGCGGGATGGCGACGGTGTTTGAGGCCGAGCAGGAGCAGCCGCGGCGGACGGTGGCGCTGAAGGTGATGCACGCGTGGAAGGGGTCGGCCGGGTCGAGACGGCGGTTTGTGGAGGAGGCGCAGACGCTGGCGCGGCTGCTGCACCCGGGCGTTGCGCAGGTGTACGCGGCGGGTGTGCATGACCTGGGTGTGCGGTCGGCGGCGCGGGCGGCGCTGGACGCGATCGGGCCGGGGGCGGCGGCGTTGCCGTGGCTGGCGATGGAGCTGGTGCCCGGCGCGATGACGATCACGGCGTACGCGGAGCGGCACGGGCTGAGTGTTCGGCGGCGGCTGGAACTGATGGCGGAGGTGTGCGACGCGGTGCATCACGGGCACGTGCGCGGGGTGATTCATCGCGACCTCAAGCCCGCGAACATCCTGGTCGGGACCGACGGGCGGCCCAAGGTGATCGACTTCGGCGTGGCGATGGTGGCGGCGGGGGATGCGGGAGGCGTCGGCGGAGTAGGGGGGGCGGGTGAGGCGCACGCGGCGGGGTTGACGGTCGAGGGGGCGGTGCTCGGGACGGTGCGGTACATGAGCCCGGAGCAGTGTGCGCCGGGGGCGCGAGACGTGGACGTGCGGAGCGATGTGTACGCGCTGGGCGTGGTGCTGTATGAACTGCTGACGGGGCGCGTGCCGTGCGTTGAGGATGGGGCCGACGCGCTGGCGGCGATGACGGCGATTCGGACGATCGGGGCGCGGCGGCCTTCGGAGCGGGTGCGCGGGCTGAGGGGTGATGTCGACACGATCGTGCTCAAGGCGCTCGAGAAGGACCGGGAGCGGCGGTATCAGTCGGCGGCGGATCTGGCGGGGGATCTGCGGCGGTTTCTGCGGCACGAGCCGATCATGGCGCGGCCGACGGGCGTGGTGTATCGCACGACGAAGCTCGCGCGAAGGAACCCGCTGGCGGCGTCGATGCTGGGCGTGGCGGTGGTGGCGGGGTTGGTGGCGGTGGGCGGGCTGGCGGTGGGGGTGGTAAGAGAGCGGGCGGCGCGGCGCGAGGCGGAGCGGCTGGCGTATCTTGCATCGATCGCCGCGGCGGACAGCGCGCTGCGCGCTGGCGACGGGGGGAGCGCGCGGGCGCGGCTGGATGCGGCGCCGGTCGGGATGCGTGGGTGGGAGTGGCGGTTCCTGCGCGGACTGGCGGATCGGAGCGCTTCGGCGACGACGGTGCGGCGGAGCTTCGCGCGGCTCGCCGTGGCGCCGGACGGGCGGGCGATGTACCGCGTCACGATGGACGGGGCGATCGTGGCCAGCACGCCGGACGCGGCGGGCGAGTTCTGGCGATTGGAAGGTGAGGAGCCGTTCGGCGATGTGCGCTTGGACGGGCGCGGGGAGCGGCTGGCGGTCGGGTGGTTCAACCGGTTGATGATGATCGACACGCTGCGCGGGCGCGTGCTGTGGGATGTGCCGGTGGTGGACAGTCTGGCGCCGATGATGCTGAAGTTTGCGCCGCGCGGCCCGCGGCTGGTGGCGGGGGCGCTGACGGGCGCGTGCAACGTGGGCGTGTGGGACGTTGATGACGGGCGGCTGGTGGCGACGGTGCCGGTGGCTTTGGGTTGGACGTACGGGCTGGACTTCAGCCCGGACGGAGCGCGGCTGGCGGTGAATCAGTTCAACACCGAGACGGTTGTGTACGACACGAGCACGTGGGCGCCGGTGGCGCGGATGTCGACGTATCGGCTCGGGCCGGATGAGTGGAACGACGTGGATTTCTCGCCGGATGGGAAGTGGTTGGCGATCACGACGGGGCTGACGATCGAGATCCGCGATTCACGGACGGGGGAGCTGGACCGGGTGCTGCGCGGGCACACGCAGCGGATCATGGATGTCGAGTTCGAGCCGAGCGGGCGGCGGCTGGCGTCGTGCTCGTATGACCGCACGGTGCGGCTGTGGGACTTGGATGACGGCGCGAACGACCGCGTGCTCTTGGGGCACGAGGGGATGGTGGTGCGGCTCGGGTGGTTCTCGGTGGACGAGGGGCGCGGCGGGCTGTGGTCAAGCGACGAGAGCGGCGTGGTGCGGACGTGGGACATGCGGGCGGCGGTGTCGACGGATGTGCTGGTGATGGGGCCGGAACGGCTGCCGGTGGTGGATCTGTCGTTCGATGACGAAGGGCGGGAGCTGTGGGCGTGGGCCGCGGGCCGGGTGCAGGTGTGGGATCAGTCGACGCACGCGGCGCGGCAGGTGGGGACGACGGCGATGCCGATGGCGGCGGTGCATGCGCCGACGGGGTCGATCGCGCGGTTTGACAGGGATGATGGGCTGGTGATCGAGCGGCGCGGGGCGGCGGCGGTGCGGGTGGGGCTGCCGCGGGGGACGTGGTGGATCGTGCGGTTCAGTCCGGACGGGCGGGTGGTGGCGGCGACGGACGCGAGCGGGCGGATGGTGATGGTGCACGTCGGGCGCGGTGAGATCGTGCAGGAGCGGGTGTTTACGTCGGCGATGGTCGCGAACACGTTCATGTTCTCGCCGCGGAGTGATTGGATGCTGGCGCCCAATGAAGACGGGCGGCTGCACGTGCTGCGGCTGGATGACGAGGGGCGCGCGACGGCGGAGTTCGTGGTGGACGCGAGCGACGGGGACTTGTTGTGCGGGGCGATCTCGAATGATGGGCGGTGGCTGGCGGTCGGCGGGACGGCGGAGACGGTGGACGTGTATGAGGTTGGGACGTGGCGATGGGTGAGGCGGCTGGAGGGGATCAACTCGACGGTGTGGTCGCTGGCGTTCAGCCCGGATGATCGGCGGCTCGCGGTGGGGAGCCAGGACCGGCTGGTGCGCGTGTTTGACGCGGGCACGTGGGATCAACTGCTCCAACTGCGCGGGCACACGGGGACGGTGCGGTCGCTGGTGTGGAGCGGGGACGGGCGGCGGCTGGCGTCGGGTGCGCACGACAACGCCGTGCGTGTGTGGGACGCGGGGTCGCGGGATGGGGATCGGACGCCGAACGGGCGGTGAAGCGGGGTGGTGGTAGGTGAGGGGGTTGGGGGTAGGGGGGTGGGGGGTTGGGGGGGTGAAGAAACTTTGCACGCGGGTGTCCTGCGCGGGCGGGCGATGTCGCCTTGGTGAGTGGCGATCGGAGTCCGGGTTGGAGGCTTGGCCGCCGCGAAGGAGAACGGACGTGCGTACGAAGTCATGCGGAATGCGGGTGCTGGTCGGGCTGGTGATGCTGGCGGCGATGCTGGCGAGCGGGCGGGGCGCGTGGGGGTCGAGCGTGCCGCTGCTGACGCCGGAACAGACGCTGGCGCGGGCGGAGGGGATCGTGCTGGTGCGGGTGCGGTCGGCGACGCCGTCGTGGACGGGCGCGGCGGGCGCGTCGGCGATCCGGACGCGGTACGTGTTCGATGTCGAGCGTGTGATCGCCGACGAGGGCGGGTTGGTGTCTCGGAAGATGAAGGGCGCGGAGTTCGCGCTGGAGTTCTTCGGGGGGACGATCGGGGCCGAGTCGCAGATGGCCCACGGCGTGCCGACGTTTGCGGTCGGGGAGCGGGTGGTGTTGATGATGAACGCGGCGGGGGAGCGCGGGGTCTCGCCGCTGGTGGGGTGGTGGCAGAGCGTGTACCGCGTGCGCGGGAACGGGGCGGACGAGGTGGTGGTGCGGGACGCGTCGTGCTGCGGCGGGCAGCGGCCGGTGGACCGGGCGTTCTTCGGCGAGCAGCGCGTGCGCGGGTTCGACGCGGCCGGGTTCGTGCGGGAACTGGAGCGGGCGCACCCGATCGCGCGGGGGCGGGCGGAACTTCGGATGGAGCATGAGCCGAGCTTCAACCCGGCGCCGTCGCAGGGCGTGCGCGGGGCGGCGCTGGGGCAGTGCGTGGTGAACAGCGCGACGAAGGCGGAGTGGGTGCGGAAGGCGGCGTCGACGCCCGCGGTGGTGGACCGGGGTGAAGGGCGGATCGAGCCGATCGGCGGGGCGACGCGAGAGGTGTTCGGGACGGTGGAGGTGGACGCGTCGCCGCGGACGCGGTACGGGTTCCTGGCGGGCGTGCAGAACCGGCCGATCGTGTTCAACACCCCGCCGGCGATGGGGGCGTTCGCGGACAACTTCCGCGACGCGATGGGGTACTGGAACTTGTACGCACCGAACTTGTTCCAGTACTACGCGAACTCGAACAACGAGGTGGGGTGGCCGAACTCGCGGAACGAGGTCGGGTTCCTGAACGACGCGCAGATCACGGATCTGTACGACGACACGTGGAACGGGGCGTACGGCGTGTGCTATTCGCGGACGAGCTCGGGGCGGATCGTGGAGACGGACATCGCGTTCAACAGCGCGCTGGTGTGGACGCTCGACCCGCAGGTTGGCCGAACGACGACGGACCGGTACTTCTTCACGGTCGCGGTGCACGAGCTCGGGCACGCGTTCGGGCTGCAGCACCAGTGGGATTCGAACCCGGGCGCAACGTGGCTGTCGGTGATGAACTATTACCCGGCGAGCCTGACGTACAACGTGTGCTGGATCATGGCGGATGACGCGCTGGCGGTGACGACGGCGTACGGGTACAGCCTGTTCACCGACGACATCGGCGTGTACATGTTCGCGAACACGGGCGGGCGGACGGGCGGGAACCCGAACACGAACTCGATCACGGAAGCGATCACGCCGGCGGCGGTGACGCGCGGGACGGCGCTGTCGATCGGGAACGTGTCGATCGAGAACAGCGGGACCACGGCGGGGACGCGGACGATCAACTGGTGGCTGACGCCGGAGAACGGGAACTTCAACGGCGGGATCTATCTCGGCTCGACGACGACGCCGAACGTGCCGGGGAACCGGTCGGCGCGGGTGACGGCGTCGCCGGTGGTTCCGGGGACGACGACGCCCGGGGCGTACTTCCTGGCGGCGCAGTTCACGGTGAACGACGATTACAACTTCAACAACACGGCGTGGACGCGGCAGACGGTGCAGGTGAACGCGGCGGCGCCGTCGAACGACTTCATCGCGGGGGCGGTGGCGATCAGCCCGACGGGCGGGACGTATGTGGGCACGACGTTCGGCGCGACGAACACATTCCTGCAGACGTGCGGCGGGGTGGGGGCGTATCCGGACGTGTGGTACCGGATCACGCCGCAGTTCAACGGGGCGCTGCTGGTGGAGACGTGCGGGTCGGCGTATGACACGGTGGTGTCGGTGTATGACGGGGCGCTCTCGACGGTGCTGGCGTGCAACGACGACGCGGGGCCCGGGTCGTCGTGCAACGGGTCGCGGAACTCGTACGTGCGGATCAATACCGTGACGTCGGGGTCGACGTACTACATCCGCGTGGGCGGGTTCCTGGGCGCGACGGGAGATTTCGCGCTAAGCGTGCGCGTGGAGCCGGCGAACGACACGTGGTGTGTGATCGGGCCGCTGGGGCTGCAGTCCCCGTCGGCGGCGATCGGGACGGGCACGGTGTTCGGGACGACGATCGGCGCGACGCCCACGCCGTCGGGCACTTTCCCGGTGTGCAACCCGAACTCGCTAGTGGGGCCGGTGGACATCGAGAACCGGGCGGACGTGTTCTACTCGTTCACGGCGCCGTGCAACGGGACGGTGTTCGTCGAGGGATCATCGGCAGGGCAGATGTGGCTGGCGGTGTACCGGACGGGTGCGTGCACGTTCTTCAGCCCGCCGGTGCTGCACGCGTGCGACGGGCCGTATACGGGGAACATCTTCAGCCCGGGAATGTCGTTCACGACGACGGCGGGGACGCGGTACCTGATTCGCGTGCGGATGGTCGACACACCGTCGAACTTCTCGCTGACGGTGCGGCCAGGGACGAGCGACGACGCGTGCACGGGGTGGTTCGGATCGACGCCGCCGGCGGTGACGGTGGATTCATCGGCGCCGACGTCGTTGACGGTGGATACGCGGTGCGCGACGCCGAGCGCGGGGCTGTTGAACCCGGACGGGTGCGGGGATGTCGGTGCGTATGAGCCGGGGAACGACGTGTGGTACGCGCTGAACATCGCGTCGAGCGGGACGCTGAACGTGACGCGGTGCTTCGGGACGTACCTGCCGTCGGTCACGCTGTACGCGGCGTGCTCGGACAACCCGTTCTTTCCCGGGCAGTCGACGGCGCTGGCGTGCGGCTATTCGGACTCGCAGTTGTGCGACCCGGTGATCATCTCGTACCCCGTGACGGCGGGTCAGACGCTGATCGTGCGGATCGCGGGCAAGCCGGGGAGCGCGTTGGGCGTGAGCGGCGTGACGACGGTGCAGTTCGAGATCGCGCCGCTTGCGAGCGGGGCGTGCTGCGACCCGCTGGGCGCGTGCGCGGTGTCGGACGCGAGCGCGTGCGTCGGGACGTACCAGGGCGATGACACGGTGTGCGACCCGAACCCGTGCCCGGCGCCCATCGGGGCGTGCTGCATGAGCACGGTGTGCTCGCTGGCGACGGAGGCGGACTGCGGCGCGGGCGTGTGGCTGGGCGTCGGGATTCCGTGCCAGAATGAGCCGGGCAACCCGATCACGTGCTGCTTCGCGAACGTGGACGCGGCCGGCGGGCTGACGGTGCAGGACATCTTCGATTACCTGGCGCTGTACTTCAACCAGGATCCGCGCGGGGACTTCAACCGCGACGGGAACATCAGCGTCGGCGATATCTTCGACTTCCTGGGCGCATACTTCGCCGGGTGCGCGTGAGAAGGCGCGGGGCGCGGCTGGCGGATGGGCCAGCCGCGCTGAGCCGGCGGACTAGAACTTGGCCGTGAGCCAGACGGCGAAGAAGTCGACGTCCTTGCCGCCGGCGTCCTTGACGACGTCGCCCTTGAAGAAGTGGGCGTATGAGCCGCTGAGGGTGATGTGGCGCGAGATGGCCCAGTCGGCGGTGAACGTGAGCGTGCTGCCGACGTAGCGGTCGTCGGAGGCGGAGCCGGGAATGACCAGGCCGCCGGGGGAGAAGACGGCGTCGTCGGTGCTGGCGCGGAAGAAGGCGTCGAACGCGGTGGTGAGCGTGAGGGATTCGTGCGGGCGGACGGAGACGGAGGGGTGGATGTCGAAGAAGTTGAACGGGGCGAGGAGGTTGGCGTCGCTGAAGTAGTTGTTGCGGGGGAAGAGGGGGTTGAAGGTGCCGAGGCGGTCGTCGGCGGTGTCGCCATCGCCGCTGGCGTAGTTGAGCTTGAGGCCGATGCGCGGCGTCCACGGGGCGCTCTGGAACGTGTAGCCGGTGTTGCTGGCGACGGTCCAGGCGAGGATGTCTTCAGACTGGGTTGGGCGATCGAAGGTGCCGAACTGGAAGACGGCCTCGGTGTCGTGATCCCACGGGCCGTCTTTGCCCCAGAGGCGGACGCCGAGCGAGTGGCGGAGTTCGTCGCCGACGCCGCTTTGGAAGCGGGCGTTGTCGCGGCTGAAGCCGAAGTAATACGCGTCGAGGCCGAGGCGTCGATCGGGCTCGAGCGGGATGGCGGAGTAGAGGCCCCAGAAGGTGGTGTTGTCGTCCTGGGTGTCGTTGAAGAGGCCGACTTTGGGGTCGTTGGGGCGGACGAGGAAGGCGTCGAAGGTGAGGCGTTCGATGGTGAGCGTGGCGCGGACGCCGTCGAAGGCGAGGCGCGTGTTGGTCGGGTCGCGCGTGGTGACGAGGCGTGCGGAGCCGAAGATCATTTCCTGGCGGCCGGCGCGGAGGGCGAACGACGAGCGGCCGGCTTTGATGGCGGGGGCGCGGTTGTCGCCGACGATGACTTCGGCGAAGCCTTGCTGGAGGTCGAGCAGGTTGTCCTGCGTGCCGGACTTGGGGAAGTCCTCGCCGGTGATGTAGCCGGAGAGGAGCTGCACAAACGCGCGGGCGTGGAGGGCTTCGGGATCGCCGAAGCGGAAGTCGGTGTGGAGGAAGAGGCGCTGGAGGAGGAAGTCGTCGTGCCCGGGGCCGCGGAGGCCGAAGGCGGGGTCAGAGGAGTATTCGTAGCGCGTGCGGGCCTCGCCGCCGAGGGAGAGCGAGGTGTGACCGTCGTCGGAGAGCGGGATGTACTTGAGGCGGTCGACGAAGTTGTCGGGGCGTGGCGCGGTGGCGAGGAAGCGGTAGTCCTCCTCGTAGCGGAGCGGGCGGAACGGGGGCCAGGCGATGCTGGCGGCGGGGGCGGGCTCGGCGGTTGTCGGGGCTGGTGATTGTGCTGATGCCGGCGCGGCGGGCTGCTCGAGATTGGCGTGCGCTTCGGCGGCGCTGTGCGCGCAGGCGGCGACGGCGAGGGCGGCGACGCGGGTGTTCATGCCGAGAGGCTCCGGCCGCGCCAGGAGGTGTAGTGGCGCACGGGGGACCACGCGGGGTTGAGATCGGGCAGTGCGGGGTCGAGCGCGGCGTGCTCCTGCGCGGCGTAGACGACGCGCCCGTTGACGACGGTGAGCACGCTGGCGAGGTCCGCGATGCGGTCTTCGTCGATGGCGAAGTAGTCTTCGCTGAGCAGCGCGAAGTCGGCGAAGAGGCCGGGCGCGAGGCGGCCCTTGCGGTCCTGCTCGCGGCTGAACCAGGCGTTGTCGCACCAGATGCGGAGCGCGGTGTCGCGGTCGAGGCGCGCGCGTGCGGGGAGCAGCGTGGCGCCGCCCTCGCCCTTGCCCGTGACGAGCCAGCGGAGACAGGCCCACGGGTTGTAACTGCTGACGCGCGACATGTCCGTCCCCGCCGCGAGGGGTAGACCGGCTTTGAGGATCCGCTTGCTCGGCGGCGCTTCGGCGGCGGCGTCCGGGCCGTAGCGCTCGAGGAAGGGAAGTTCCTGGAACGCGATGCGGTTCTGGATGGCGACGCCGCCGTTCATCGCGGCGATGCGCTCGATGTTGCGGTCGCTGAGTGATTCGGCGTGGTCGACGATCCAGTGGAGATCGTTGATAGGGATGTCGCGGTGCACGCGTTCCAGGACGTCAAGGTGGCGCGTGACGGTCTCGTCGTACGTCGCGTGGAAGCGGAAGGGCCACTTCTTCTCGGCGAGCAGGCGGACGACGGGTTCGAGGTCGGTCTCGGCGTTCGCCGGCGGGACGACGCGCGGCATGTTGAAGACCTCGAAGTCGTAGGCGGAGCGGACGAGCATCTCGCCGCCGCCGAGGAGATAGAACATGTCGTCGCCTTCGCCCTGGCCGTTGAAGCGTGGGGTGTAGCGCTCGGTCCAGGAGCGGAAGTCTTCGAGTTCCTTGCCGGGGCGCTGGATGAAGGTGGAGACGCCGATGCGCATGGTGAGCTGGTTGCGTTTGTGAAGTTCCTTGATGACGAGGTAGTCGTCGGGCCAGTTCTGGAAGCCGCCGCCGCAGTCGAGCGAGCTGGTGATGCCCAGGCGGTTGAGCTCTTTCATGAAGTGACGGCTGGAGAGCATCTGCTGCTCGATGTCGAGCTTGGGGCCGTCGTTGAGCGTTGAGTAGAGGATGAGCGCGGACGGGTCGGCGAGGAGGAGTCCGGTGGGCTCGCCGGCGGCGTCGCGGACGATGGTGCCGCCGGGGTACTTGTTGCCGGGGAAGTTCTTGTCGATGCCGAGGTACTTGAGGCAGGCCTTGTTGAGCAGTGCGGAGGTGTAGACGTAGAGGACGAAGACGGGGGTGTCGGGCGCGATGGCGTTCAGTTCGTCGAGCGTGGGGAGGCGCTTTTCTTCGAACTGCGCGTAGGACCAGCCGCCGACGACACGGACCCACTGGCCGGGCGGGGTTCGGCGGACCTGCTCGCGGAGCATCTGCAGGCCTTGTTTGAGGCTGGTGACGCCGTCCCAGCGGAGTTCGAGCGCGTAGTTGAGCCCGCCGCGAACGGTGTGGGTGTGGGTGTCGTTGAGGCCGGGGATGAGGCGGCGGTTCTGGGCGTTGATGACGAGCGTGGACGGCGCGCTCGAGCGGAGGATGTCGGCGTCAGAGCCGACGGCGACGATGGTGCCGGAACGGACGGCGAGGGCGCGCGCGGACGGCTGGGCGCGGTTGAGCGTGGTGATTCGGGCGTTGTGGATGATCAGATCGGGCGGGCCGGCGGGCAGGTCGCGCGTGCGGGCGGCGGAACGCGCCGTCGAGCACCCGGGGATGAGCGCGGCGGCGGCGGCGCCGGCGCCGAGGGCGATGAGTTCGCGGCGGGAGAGATTCATGCGCGGACGCTCCGTTGGTCGCGATGTGCTGAGTGGCGGTGTGCGGACGCGGGATCAGCGCGGCGCGACGGTGCGGGCAATGTCGAGCGTGCGGACAACGCCGAGGATGATGATGGTGCCGGCGAAGTACATGAACAGGTCGTGCACGCCGTCGAAGTCCGACAGCAACAGTTTGCCGAAGGCGAGCTGCACGAAGAGCAGGAGGCTGGTGATGAGGGCGATATAGAGGATGATGGGGCTGCCGGTGCGGAAGGGTTCGGCACGGAGGATGGAGGCGATGGCGAGCACGGCGGCGAGGGATTCGAGGATGGCGAGCGCGTAGTAGCTCGGGGCCAAGCCCGGAAATGTGGTAAGGAAGGTCTTGCTGAACTGTTCGGTGAACCACGCGGGCACGCCGCCGGAGAGGAGCTTGCCGAAGCCTGCGAAGCCCCACAGCATCGCGAGCAGGAGGGCGGTGAGCCCAAAGACGGCGGGGCGGACGAGGCGGTCGGCGGAAAGGGTCGGCATGGGGGGTGATCCCGAGGGCGGGGTGCTTGCGTTGAAGAGCGGAGCGTCAGGGGAGCGTCGAGCGCTGTGTCGAGAGGGTGATGTTGAGGCGCAGGCTGCCGTCGTTGAGCAGCCAGGGGCGGATGGTGTAGGTGCGGGCGCCGGAGGCGTGCAGCGGGTCCTTGTCGGCGATTTCGACGGCGCGCTGGTAGGACTCGGCGGCGTAGACGAGGAGGCCGTCGCCGGACCAGGTCTCGGGGTCTTCGTTCATGAGGGGGCCGGCCATGAAGAGTTCGCCCGAACGTTCGAGGGTTGCGAGGTAGGCGAGGTGGTCGGGGAGGATGGGCTTGAGTTTGGAGGTTGGGCCCGCGGCGGTGGAGGTCACAACGAAGAGCTGTTTGCGGAGGCGTCCCTCGCTGGCGCGGAAGGCGGCATCGGCGGGGAGGATGTCGCGGACCGCGGCGGCGGGTGCCGGGGGCGGCGTGCCGGTGGTCAGCGGGGTGAACGCCGCGGCGGTCATGACCACGGCGCAGCAGGCGGTGAGCGTGAGCGTGTGCGAAGCGGGGGCGTTCATGCCGGGGACTCCGTGGGCGCTGGGCGGTGGTTCGGCGGGGGGATCGGGTTGAGCGTGGCCGCCTCCGCGAAAGACGCGGGCCGCGGTGGGTTGCCGACATCGGGCGCGGGCGTTACCCGCGCGGGGTGATGGTGGGTAGCACGTCGGTGAAGAGGAGCTGGATGAGCTGGCCGCCGGCCGGGGTGGACCAGTCTTGCGCGAGCTCGGCGATCATCGTGTTGGTGGCGGTCAGGATGACGTCGTTGTTTTCCATGCGGCGCTGCGAGAAGTCTTCGGACTGCGTGAACGGAGAGCCGGAGGCGTCGAGCACGGCCTGCACGCGGAAACCCTCCTGCACGGCGCTGATGGTCGGGAAGACCAGGCAGACGTCGGTCGTCACGCCGGCCATGATGAGGTTGCGGCGGCCCGTGGCGACCGCGGCGGCGCGGAAGTTGGCGTCGGTCCACGCGTTGACGATGCCGGCCCGCTTGACACGGCGCTCGAACGCCTCGGGCAGGATGTCCTTGAGCTGCGGGATCAGCGGGCCTTGCAGTCGGTCTTCCTGCGAACTCGTCAGCACGACGGGCATGTTCAGGATCTTCGCGGCTTTGGCGAGCGCGAGCGTGTTGCGGATCACGGTGTCGAGCGGCAGGTTCTTGATGAGCTGCATCGTGCCGACCTGGTGATCGATGAGCAGCAGGGCGGTGTCGCTCGGCGAGAACGGGGCGGTGAACATGGGGGGGTGTCCTGTGCGAGGGTTTGAGGCGGCGATTTGAGCGCGTGGGTGCGAGCGTTCAGCGGGCGAGTGTGAAGGCGGGGGCGGAGGTGGTGGGGGCGTGCGAGGTGGTGGAGCGGGGAGAGGCCTTGGGCATGTTGGCGCGGAGCTGTTCGACCGCGGCCCGCGGGTTGGGCGAGGCGTAGATCGCGGCGCCGCAGACGGCGACGTCGGCCCGGGCTTCGGCGAGGCGGGCGATGTTGCTCGGGTTTACGCCGCCGGCGACGGCGATGCGCATGTCGGGGACGGCGGCGCGGACGAGGGCGGCGGCGCTGAAGGGCGACTTGCCGTGGGCCTGCTCATCGAGGCCGGCGTGAACTTCGACCGCCGTCACGCCCAGGGCGCTGAGGGCGATGGCGCGGCGGGGCATGTCGGCTACGCCGATGAGGTCGGCGACGACCAGGCGGCCGAGCGCGCGAGCTTCATCGACGGCGCCGCGGACGGTCGCGTCGTTGGCGAGCGCGAGCACCGTGACGATGTCGGCGCCGGCGTCGAACGCGAGGCGGGCTTCGAGCGCGCCCGCGTCCATCGTCTTCATGTCGGCGAGGATCTGCTTGGTCGGGAAGCGGTCCTTGATGGCGCGGACGGCGGCGAGGCCTTCGTTCTTGACCAGCGGCGTGCCGACTTCGATGACGTCGACGTCGGGGCCGACGGTGTCGAGCAGCGCGAGGGCGTCGGGGAGGCGGTGCAGGTCGATCGCGAGTTGCAGCAGCATGGGGAACTCCTTCGGGGGTCGCTGGTGGGTCGGAGGGGTGGGGCGGGCGGGGGAGTGGGGGGTGGACGGTTACTCGAGGTTGGCGTGACGCGACCAGAGTTCGTGGCTGGTGCGGCCCAAGCGGGACTGCATGAGCAGGAACGTCGCGTCGAAGACGACCAGGGCCGACTGCTCGAACAGCGAGCCGCTGAACTGCAGCGAGCGCTGGCCGGTGTGGTCGGTCTTGGCGGCGGCGGGGACGACAACGACGTGGTGCGCGGCGGCGGCGAGCGGGCTTGCGGGGTTGGTCGTAACGGCGCACAGGGTGGCGCCGGAGTTGGCGGCGGCGCGGGCGATGTCGAGCACGCCGGCCGTCGTGCCGCTGCCGCTGATGGCGACGAGCACATCGCCGCTGGCGATGGCGGGCGTGATGGTCTCGCCGACGACGAAGACGGCTTTGCCCAGGTGCATGAGCCGCATCGCGAACATGCGGACGACCAGCCCGCTGCGGCCTTCGCCGTGCACGAAGACGCGGGGCGCGGCGAGCAGTGCGCGGATGACGCGCTCGGTGGACTCGGTGTCGACGCCGTGCAGCGTGCGGCGCTTCTCGTCGAGGATGAGATCGACGGCGTCCATGAACGTGCGCGCGATTGGCGGGGCGGGGGACTCGGGCATGGGGTTACTCCGAGATGACGGGGCTGCGGCCGACGAAGGCGTCGAGCTCGAGCTCGCGGACGAGGAACCCGGCGACGCTGGCGCGGGCGATGGTGGTGGGCTCGGGGTCGTTGCCGGTGCCGATCTCGACGGCGCGGACGGGGGCGGCGGGGCCGTCGGTGAGTTCGGCGGGGCGGACGATGGTCCAGCGGGTCAGGCTGTCGCGGACGAGTGCTTCCTGGCGCTCGCGATCTTCGAAGATGCGTTGGAGGAGCGCGGGCTGGATGACGTGTCGGAAGATCCAGCGGCCGTGGCCTTTGCTGTCGCCCACGCCGATCGCCGTCATGCACACCAGGCGGCGGATGTCGCGAGAGACCATGGCGGCGAGGAGGTTGCGTGTGCCGCGTTCGCAGAGGTCGGGCACGTGCAGCACGGTGTCGAGCGTGAGCGGGGCGCCGAAGGTGGCGATGACGGCGTCGACGTCGGCGAGCGCGCGGTGCAGGCCTTCGGGGTCGAGCACGTCGGCGGCGGCGCGGCGAACGGAACCGGGGCCGGCGACTTCGGGCACGCGCGATGGATCGCGTGCGACGGCGACGGCCTCATGACCGGCGACGGCGGCGGCGGCGACGGTGAGTCGCCCGACCTTGCCCGCGGCCCCGATGACAGCGATTCGCATGGATTTTCCTCCGCGGGCCGCGTCCGCCGAGGGACGCGGCCCGAGTGCGCTCAACGCCGCGGTTGGTGCGCCCAGGCCGATCACGCGTAGCGGTACTCGACGGTGCGGGACGCGGCGGGGACGGTCTCGGCGATGTGCGGGCGTACGGCGTCGGCCGTCTTGCCGGTCGCGAGGTAGTTGTTCATCGCGGCGTAGTACGTGCCGGTGTGCTCGGTGAGCAGGCCGGCGATGTACTTGCCGTTGATGGTCGTGTCCTTGCAAAGCTCGGCGAGCACGGGCACCCAGGTCGTGACGACGACGCCGGCGGAGGCCATGCGGAGCATGGCGGCCTGCTCGTTGAGGGAGTCGAAGGTGCTGGAGGCGTCGACGACGGCGTAGACGTCGTAGCCGGCCTGCACGCCGTAGACGGCGGCCATCGCCAGGCACGTGGTCGTGTCGAGCGCGGCGATGATGAGCTTCTTGCGGCCCAGCTTCTTGACGGCGTCGACGGACGGCTGGTGATCCCAGAAGTTCACGGTGTTGCGGTCGATGATGCGGTTCTCGGGGAAGAGTTCGACCAGCTCGGGCATGGTCGGGCCGTTGGGGCCGTGCGGCCAGCTGGTGGTGAGCAGCGTCGGCAGGCCCAGGTGCTTGGCGGTCTTGGCGAGCCCGAGGATGTTGTTCTTGAGCGTCAGCGCGTTGACGGAGGGCAGGAAACTGAACAGCCCGACCTGGTGATCGATGAGCAACACGGCGGCGTTCTGCGGCGTGAGGCGTTCGGAGAACGGATTGCGGGCGCTCTGAAGCATGGCGAACTCCTTCGGTGCGGGGTCATGACGGGTACGACAGGGCGTGGCGCGTTCGGCGCGATGGCGCGAACGCGCGGCTACGCATGGGCATCGCGTTCGGTCCTGTGGAGGACCGGATTCACGAAAAACGATGATGTGTCAACAAACGCAGAATGGTGATGAATCAACGAGTCCGCGGCGCGGGCGGCGGCGGCTCGGCGACGGTGCTTGGCAGACGGGCGAGCAGCGCGAGCAGCGCGGCCCGGTCGACCTCGGAGAGTTCTGCGAGGAAATCTCCCGAGACGCCCGCCGTGACTCGTTCGAGACGCGGGAGCAGGGCCCGGCCCTTGGGCGTGAGGCGCAGGTCGATCTTGCGGCGATCGCCGACGGCGCTGCGCCGGTGCACAAGCCCGGTGCGCTCGAGTTCGCGGAGGACGCGGGAGACGCCGGCGCGGTCGAGGTTCATCCAGCGCGAGAGGTCGGCGGCGGTGGTGCAGCCGTGGCGTCCGAGGGAGACCAGCGCGCCCCACTGCGCGGAGGTGACGCCGTGCTTGAGCAGGCGCGCGTCGAGCTCCCGCCGAATGCCGCTGTACACGCGGTGCAGGTGGTAGCCGATGCTCGTGGTGAGGTCGTACGCCACGGGCGGATGGTACCCGATGAGGTGTGTTCCCCCGGCGTGGTTCTCCGCAGATATGTCGCCTTTTTGAGCGGCATCGGACGGGAGGAACCCGGGCGAACTGCGTGACACGCCGAGTTCGCGGGTCGCGGCGATCGGGGATGTTCCGGTGGTGGTGCGTCACAGGGAGGCCATGGCGCGGGTGCGGGCGGGCGAGCGCGGACCGATCGCGCGGTCGTCGGCGCGTGCGCCGCGTGCGTGATCGCGATCGGTGTGTTCAGAACACGCCGCCGGTGCGAAGGAGAGCCCCGGCGGCGCGGAGGTGACTTACTTCTTCTTGGTGTGGGCCTGGTGGCTGTGGAAGATTTCGGCGTAGGCGGGGAAGTGTTCGACGAAGAGCTGGGCCGTCTCGCCGCCCTTGGGGTTGCGCCAGTCCATGAGCATCTCGCACGAAAGGGCGAACCAGGTGCCGATGACGGCGCCGGCGTCCTGCATGCGCATGAGGGTGGCGAGCTGGGTCTGCTCGGACATGGAGCCGGAGGCGTCGGAGACGATGTAGACCTCGAAGCCGGCGTCGATGGCGGACAGGGCGGCGAAGGCGACGCAGACATCGGTGGTGATGCCGCTCATCACGATCTTCGTGCGGCCGGTCTTGCGGATGGCGTCGACGAAGGCGGGGTCGTCCCACGCGTTGATCTGCCCGTTGCGCTTGATGTAGGGTGCGCTGGGGAGCTGCGCAACGACTTCGGGCAGCTTGGGCCCGTTGGGGCCGTCTTCGGCGCTGGTGGTGATGACGGAGGGGATGTTGTGGATCTTGGCGAGCTTGGCGAGGCCGACGACGTAGTTCTTGTACTCGACGGCGGGCGTGTCGTTGACGAGGTTGGTCAGGCCGGTCTGGTGATCGATGAAGGCGAAGACGCAGTTGTCGGGCGTCCAGCGTTCGCGCTTGCCGCCTTGCGCCCACGTCGGCCCGCGCGAGCCGGCGGCGGCTCCAGGCTGGGCGGTGGCGGCGCTGTGCGCGCCGGCGAGGAAGGCGGCCCCGCCGAGGGCGGCGGCGGCGATCAGAGTTGCAGACACCAGACGGCGACGATCGTTCAACATGCGATGGGCTCCATGGACTCTCAACGTTGCTCAACACTGTTGAGCGTGTGCGGACATCACCCGTGCGGGGGGACGTCTTGGTCCGCCGCGCGGTGACTGTTTTCACAAGAGAAAACGTCAATGCCGTTCAAAACCGACATTCCTACCGCAGAAAACCAAGTGATCCCGCGCGTATTTGGGCGATCACCCGCTGGGGGGCTGTGGTACGATGAAGCCGTTCGGTAGCCCCGCCACAGGACGACCCGATGCCGACGCACGACGGGCCTTCGAAGCAGCCGGGATCGAACGGTTCGAGCGTGAACGGCTCGAGTCCGAAGCCGACCCACCTCAACGGCGTGCACGGCGTGTCGCCGGAACCCGCCTCAGCGGACGAACTCATCGGCTTGGTGTATCAGGAACTGCGCGGGCTCGCCGAGATGCGCCTGCGGGCGCTCGGGCCCGGGGCGTCGCTGCATCCGACTGAGCTCCTGAACGAGGTCTACCTCAAGCTCGGCAAGGACCGGACGCGGTCGTGGCAAGGGCGGTCGCACTTCATCGGGGCCGCGGCGATCGCGATGCGCAACATCCTGGTGGATCGGGCCCGCCGGGCGACGGCGCTGAAACGCGGCGGGTCCGCCGAACGCGTGTCGTTGGACGAGGCCGAGTTTGTCGTTGACCGACCGCCCGAGCAGGTGCTGGACGTTGATCGGGCCCTGACGAAACTCGAATCTGTGGATGAGCGGTCGGCCAAAGTCGTCGCGATGCGTTTCTACCTGGGGCTGGCGTTCTCGGAGATCGCGGTCTCGCTGGGTGTGACGGAACGCACCGTGGAGCGGGACTGGGCGTTCGCCCGGCGGTGGCTGGCGCAGGAGCTCAAGAGCTCGAACGGTTCCGGGCACGAGTGAGTCGGACACATTCGGACATGGACGAAGCACGGCGCGAAAGGCTGAAGGAGTCGCTGCTCATCCTGGAGGGGCTCGACCCCGGGCAGCGGCGCGCCTGGATCGCGGAGCGTCTGGCGGACGACGCGGAGCTTGCGCGGCAAGCGACGCAGCTCATGAGCACGCCGGTCGACGACGCGCTGACGCCGCTGATCGTGCCGCCGGAGGCGATGTCGTCGCGCGACCTGCTGCCCCGGCAGATCGGGCCGTTCGTCATTGATGGGCTCATCGCCCAGGGCGGGATGGGCAGCGTGTACCGGGCCCATCAGCACGTGCCCGTGAAGCGGCGTGCGGCGGTCAAGGTCTTGCGGGCCGAGATCGGCAGCCGCCAGTTGATGGAACGCTTCGAGGACGAGCGCCAAGCGATCGCGCGGATGGAGCATCGAAACGTCGCCCGCCTGCTCGACGCGGGGACAGCGGACGACGGACGCTCGTACATCGCGATGGAGCTCGTCGACGGACCGCCCATCACCGAGTATGCACGCCTGCACAACCTGTCGCTGCGCCGACGGTTGGAGCTGTTCCTGCAGGTCTGCCGCGGCGTGCAGCACGCGCACAACCGGGGCATCCTGCACCGTGATCTGAAGCCGTCGAACATCCTCGTCTCCGACGAGGACGCGCAGCCCGTGCCGAAGGTCATCGACTTCGGCGTCGCGAAGATGGTCGCGGGCGACGAGACGCGCGCCGGGCACACGCTCGCGGGGCAACTGCTCGGCACGCCGGGCTACATGAGCCCCGAGCAGGCCGACCGCGTGACGCCCGACGCGGACGTGCGCTCCGACGTGTACGCGCTCGGCGTGATCCTGTACGAACTGCTCACGGGACGACTGCCCATTCCGGCGGAGCGCCTGCGCGATGTGTCCGTCGGGGAGCTCGCGCAGGTGCTGCGAACGCACCCGCGCGTACTCCCGAGCAAAGCGCACGCGGCGGGCGACGGCGCCGATCGCGCCGAACCGGTGCCCGCCGAGCTTGACTGCTTGGTGCTCAAGGCCTGCGACCCGGATCCCGAGCAGCGGTACCCGTCGGCGAGTGAGCTCGCAGCGGACATCGAGCGGTATCTCGCGGGCATGCCGATCGCCGCGAGGCCGCCCTCGACCTGGTACCAGACGCGCAAGTTCGTGCAGCGACACCGGCTCCCGGTGCTCTCCGGCGTGCTTGTCTCGACGGCGATTTTGGGCGGGTTGCTCGCCGCGGGCGTCGGCTTTCGGCGGGCGCTGTTGGATCGCCAGAGCGCCGTCGTTGCGCTGCAGCAGGTGCAGGACGCGAAGGCCCGCGCGGACCAGTCGCTCGCGCGTGCGCAGGAAGTCGCGACGTATCTGCGCGAGCTGCTCATGCGGGCGCACCCGGCACGGCTCGGGCCCAAGGCGACGTTCGAGCAGATCCTGCAGGCCGCGGCGAAGGACTTCGGTGACAAGCCGCCGAGCAACATGCTCGTTCGCGCGCAGACGGCGAGCGCGATCGCCGAGCCGCTGTACCTTATCGGCGACTACGAGGGCGTGGAGACGCTTCTGTCGCCGCTCATCGAACCGCTCGGCGGCGAGACGCTGCCGGAAGCGATGGAGCTGCGGACGACGATCATGATCCGCCTCGGGTATGTCGCGAGTCGCCTGAGCCGCCCGCAGCTCGCGGCGGAGCGCTTCGAGCGCGCGTCGGAGTTTGCGAAGGCCAGCGGTTCGGCCCGTCTGGTTTTCCAGACCCGCGGCGCACTGGCGCAGACGTACACGTCGGTCGGCCAGTACGACAAGGCCATCGAGACGCTGAAGGAAATGCTCGCGTCGGACATCGCGAAGCAGGACGAATCGCTCCGAGCGTCGGCGTTGTCCAACCTGGGCATTTCCTACGGGCGCAAAGGCGCAGCGAAGGAAGGTCTCCCCTACGTGCAAGAGGGGTACGACATCCGCGCCCGCATCGCGCCGATGGACCCGGCGACGCACAACATGGGTCGCCAGCTCGGGATCTCCTACATGGAGAACGGCGAGCTGGACAAGTCGGTGCGGATCCTGGAGCAGACCGAAGCCGCGGCGCTCAGTGCGCTAGGCGACCGGCACGCCGACGTGGTGTCGGGCGCGGTGCTGCTGAACTACGCACGGGCACGACGCGGCGACGGTCCCAGCGTGCTGGAGCCCATGCGAGCCGCGATCGCGCGGCAGCGCGAGATCGGGATCCCGACTGCGCAGGTGGCACAGTCCAGGATGTACCTCGCCGGGGCCACGCTGAACGTCGGCCTACGCGAGGAGGCGATCGCCGAAGCACGCGCAGCTTGCGAAGAAGTCGCCGCGGCGACCCGGCCGTGCGATACGGCCGTGGTCAACGTGCTCTTGCAGGTCGGCTCGATGTTCTCCGGGAGCGGCGCGGCACGAGAGTCGCTCGAGTTTCTCGAGCGGGCATTCGAGTGCACCCGTCAGGACCCGGCGATCGCGGGGCTCGGCGGTCGCATCGCGGGCGCGATCCGATGGTCGTACATCCGGCTTGAAGAACCGGAGAACGCCGAACGCTGGAAGGCGATCGAAGCCGAGCTCCGCACCGGCAGCCAGAAGGCGCCGAGCCCGTAACCCGTGGCGAGCGTCAGTTGCACCCGCGGAACCACACGGCCAGGAAGTCGAAGATGTCCTGAACCGACACGCAGCAGTCGCCGTTGACATTGGCGAGTGATGGATTGCCGGCGAAGTACGCGCCCATGAAATCAAACAAGTCCTGCACGGACACGGCTCCGGACTGGTTGAAGTCGGCGGGACAGCAGGGGGCGGCGGGCGTGCCGGCGCGGGTGCAGGCGAGGTTGGGGCCGGCACGCTCGTATCTTGATCTTCTCCGTACTCTCCCCCCCGCGTCCCCCCCGTCCCCGCGTCCTCCCGGTTTCACCCCCCCGCCCCGCGGGCCCCACGTGACCCGGCGTTTATCGCGTGTCGTCGGACTGCGTGACCTTCTCCGACGGGCGGCTGTCCTTGGGGTTGATCCCCGCGTCGCGGGCCGCGAACCAGATCTGCAGGTATTGGAACAGGTCCCACACGGTGATCATCGCGTCGCCGTCGACGTCGGCGGATTCCTTGTTCGCGAACCAGTGCTCGAGGTAGACGAACAGGTCTTCCGGCGTGATGGTTCCCGAAGCGTTGAAGTCCGGCGAGACGGCGGACGGCCGCGCTTCCTGAGCGTGCGTCAGGCTCGGCGCCGCGATCACCCCAAGCCCCGCGGCGGCCGCGATCGCCAGCGTGCGGCCGACGTTGCCAGTCCGGCCGGTGCGGCCGGTGTTGCTCACGCGCTCCAAACTCGTCTGGTTGTTCGAAGTGCGAGAGGTTTCATGACCGCTGCTGCTGCTGTTGTTGTTGCTGCGTTCCATGGTCGTTCTCCGTGCAAGTGGTTCACTCGGCGGCCGGCCCGGGCAACACGCCCGATCACCGCCGCCACGACCACAGCGCACGAGCCACGGGCGCGGTTACAGGATTCCAAGAAAATGTCTGTCGAAGGCGCGTCCGGAACCCTGTGACCGCGGATTGCCGCAGTGTCACAGCCAAAAATGAACAACCGCCGAGCGCGATCGTGGCGCTCGGCGGTTGCGGGGTGGTAGGGGGGTTCTCGCCAGGGGACCGCTGATCCCGATCAGCAGCCTTGGAAGAAGGCGTTGATGAACGCGAAGACGTCCTGGACGGTCAGCGTTCCGCTGGCGTCGAAGTCGGCGCGGATGTCCTGCGCGAAGTACGCGTTGAAGAAGCCGAACAGGTCGTCAACGCCGATCACGCCGTTGTTGTTGAAATCGGCCGGGCAGCAGACCGACGGGGTGCACACGGAGTTGAGCCCGAGGAAGCGCTGGCCGGCGGCGGCGCAGTCGGCCGGCGCGGTGATCGTGCACGCGGCGCCGGTGCAGCAGGCACCCTGACCCGGGGGCGGCGGCGGGGGCGTGAGGGTCGAGCGCACGGTGTCGACGCCCGAGATCGCGCCCGTGCCCTGCGTGCCGAACTCGTTGTCGGTGCCGATGCCCGGGTTGGGCGAGCCGGCCTCGATGCCGGTGAACTGGTCGTTCCACAGGCCGAACTGCGGGTCGGCCAGGTCGCCGAGCTGGGCTTCGAAGTGCAGGTACTGGATGGCGTCGAGCTGGGCGCGGGTCAGGCCGAGGGTGACGTAGTCGAGCGCGATCTCGACGACGGTGTTGTCGGTCGGGCTGACGCGCTGCCAGAGGACGGGGCGCTGCCCGTTGACGGTGACGCCGTCGGTCTGGACGATCTGCTGGTCGTAGCCGTTGAGGCCTTGTTCTTCGAGGATGTTGTCGGTCTTGGTGACGCTGATGCCGGAGGGGCCCTGTTCGCCGTGGATCGGCCCGCCGCGCCCGCCGACGTCCATGTCGGTATCGCGGTAGCCCTCGGTCTTGGCGCGGGTCCAGACGCGGTTGTTGATCGCGGCGGTCTGCGGCTGGTCGGCGATGAAGTAGTAGCTGTTGCGTCCGTCGGCGTCGGCGCCGAAGCGGAAGCCGTAGCGGCCCTGCAGGCCTTCGATGGTGTTCACGCCGTCCTGCGTCTGCTTGGTCAGGCCGACGACGTTGATGGAGACGTACACGAAGCGGTTGTCGTAGCCGAAGCGGGCCTGCTCGATGTCGACGTACGAGATGTACTCGTTGACCGCGTAGAGCCCGTTGATGGGCTGGAAGCCCTGGGCGGCGGGCCGCTCGTAGATGTCGTTCTGATACGAGTCGGCGCCGGCGTCGACCGTCCAGTAGCGGAACCCGCCGAACTGGAACGCGTTGTCGCCGGTCACGGCGTCGTTGACCGTCACCGAGTACGTCGGCGCGGCGGTCGGTTGAGCGTGCGTCGCGGCGCCGGCGGCGAGCGCCAGGCAGGCCGCCAGAGCGCGGGGTTTGGAACGAAGCATGGCCATGGGTTCTTCCTTGTCTTGTTTTGTCCGGTCGGCACGGACGACGACCTTCGGCGTCCGTCTTCGCCGGTGAGGCGACGCCCGGCGCGCTGATACATCGAGCGCGCGAAATCGACCGAGAACCGGTGCAAAAATCACACACGCCGCAACGGATACACTGGTCGCGTGATGGACCCGTGGGCGCTTATCCAGCGGTGCTTGGACGGCGATGACGCCGCGTGGCGGTCATTGATGGACCATCACGCCGGCTTGGTCTTCGCGATCGCGCGACGGCACGGCCTGCGCCCCGATCAGTGCGAGGACGTCGCGCAGTCCGTCTTTAGTGCGCTCGCCCGCGCCCTGCCGAACATCCGCAATCCTGAAGCGCTGGTCGGCTGGCTCGGCACCAGCGCGCGGCGCGAGGCTTGGCGCGTCGTCAAGGCCGAACGCAGGCACGCTCGCGACCGGCGCGACGACGAGCCCGACACGCCTCCCGGCGACGAAGAACTCCACCGCCTCGAAGCGGCCCACCGCGTGCGCGCGGCGCTGCATCGTTTGGACGAGCGCTGCCGCGACCTGCTCTCGGCCTTGTTCATACAGCCCGGGCGCGTTGACTATCAGCAGTTGTCGGAGCGGCTGTCGATCCCCGTGGGCAGCATCGGACCGACGCGGGCCCGCTGTCTCGGCAAGCTGGCGACGCTGCTCGAGCCCGCCGCCGGGCCGGACGATGGTCCGAACTGAAGAAATCTGGATCTGCTGGTCGGTCGGAGGTATCAGCGGCCGGCCCAGATCCTCTACCCCGTTGCACGCATCGGTCTCGGGAGGTCAGTCATGGATTTCAGTGACGAGCAACTGGTTCGGCTGGCATGCGGGGAGTATCCGGCGGACCAGGCCGCGGCCTTCCGAGCCGCCGTCGACGCGAGCCCGGCGGCCAGCACGCGATACGCCGCACTCGCGGGCGCGATCGCACGAATGGCCGACAGCGCGCCGGTCGCGAGTCTGTTCGCTGTGCCGGACGACGCGCTGCGGCGGCTGCACGAGGCCGTGCCGGGCCCGCGTCCGGGGATCGCGAGCGCGCTCGGCGCTGGTCTGCAGCGGGCCGCGGAGATGGTCGCGACGCTGGTGTTCGACAGTTCTCGGACGCCCGCCGCGGCCGGGCTGCGCGGTTCCGGGCGGGCCCGGCTGCTCGAGTTCCAGACCGACACCGCCGAGATCGATCTGCATGTCGACCACGACGACACGCGCGGGATAACCGTGATCGCGGGCGAGATCCGCGGGCAGGTCTTCCCGACGCGAATCGTCGCGACGGAAATCCGTTCAGGAAGGCTGTTCGAAGCGGAAGTGTCGAGGGACGGATTCTTCGATATCGAAGTGCCCGGCGGCACGTATCAACTCACGATCGGGCAGTCCGACGGTGCGGGGATCGTGATCGATCACGTCGGGTTGTGATAGCGGCATCGGACCCATGACCACGCTGAAGGAACCGACCCCTCCGGTCTCCCCGGACTCCGACCCGTTGGCGGAGCCGGTGCTCAGCGCGCGCTTCGAGCGGGCCCGCTCTCTCGCCCTTTCAGACCTTCCCGGGGCGCTGAGCGAATCCGAATCGCTGGTTGACCTCGTCCCGCCGGTGCATGCAGCCCGGGCCCGCGTGCTGGCGCTGCGGGGGCACATCCTTCTGTACGCCAACCGGTTCGCCGAAGCCCTCGCCGTGCTCGATGATGCGCTGACGCGAGCGCTCGCCGGCGGGCAGGCGGGCGAGATCGGGCAGGTGCATCTCTCGCGCGTGCAGGCGCTGGCGCGGCTGGGGCGGATGCCCGAGGCCGAGGAGGCCGGGCGGGCCGCGTTCGCGCAGCTCAGCGCCGCCGGCGGCGCCGCCATCGCGGGCAAGGCGGCGGCGAATCTGGGGATCGTGCTGCGGATGCAGGGGCGTGCGGCGGAGTCGCTGGAGTGGTGCGATCTCGCCGCGGAACGATTGACAGATCCGGGCTCGCTCGGCGCGGTGCAGAGCAACCGGGCCGAAGCGCTGCTGGATCTCGACCGCTTCGACGAAGCCCAGGCCGCGTTCGAACGCGCGCGGGAACTGCTGGCCGGCGCAGGCATGGACCACGCCGCGGCGATCGCGGAAGGCAACCTGGCCGACCTGCACAGCCGCGCCGGGCGGGTTGAGACGGCGGTCGCGCTGTTTGAGTCTGCGCGCGGGCGCTTCGAACGCGTCGGCGCGTCGGGCGATGCGGCCCGGCTTCTCGCGGAGCACGCCGACGCGCTGCTCGCCGCCGGGCTGGCGCGCCGGAGCGTGCGCATGTACCGCGAGGCGCTGCACACGCTCCGCGAGCGCGGGCTGGCCCGCGAGAGCGCCCGCGCGGCGCTCGGCCTTGGGCTTGCCCTGAGCGCCATCGGCAACGACCGGGCCGCCGCGGACGAACTCGCCGGCGCGAGCGAAGCGGCCCGCCGCTCGGGCGATGCAATGCTGGAGGCGGAGACCTTCGCGGCTCTCGGTGCCGCGACCGCCCGCGCCGACGAACCGGCGCGGGCCGAGCCGCTGCTCCGCCGCGCGATCGAGCAGCTCCGCGATCGCCCTGTGCGCCGCGCGATGGCCCTGTGCACGCTCGCGGAGATCGAATCAGCGTCGCGCGACGCGGCGGTCGAGCCCGGCCTGATCGAGGTCCAGCAGGTCGCCGAACGCACCGGCATGACG
This sequence comes from uncultured Phycisphaeraceae bacterium, assembly GCA_964615765.1. Classification (GTDB taxonomy): domain Bacteria; phylum Planctomycetota; class Phycisphaerae; order Phycisphaerales; family UBA1924; genus CAZTQN01. The sequence goes on along the minus strand of CAZTQN010000035.1, from coordinate 7,897 downwards.
GCCCTGCACGTGCGGCTCGAACAAGCGCACGGTCGGCGGCGGCTGCGATCGGGCGACGCGCCCGGCGCCGACGCCCATTTTCGCCGCGCCATCGAGCACGTCCTGCACCGCGCCCATCGCATGCAGCGGGCCCGGCTGCGCGACGCGAGCGTGCTCGGCGCCGGGCCGCTGTTCGCCGATGCGCTGAACGCCGCCGTCGCACTGAACGAGCCCGCACGGTCGCGGCGCGTGTTCGAGCTGCTGGAAGCCTGGCGCGGCGCGGAGTTCCGCTCCGGCTGCGAAGGCATCGACGCCGAGCCCGGAGACACCGAACTTGCCGCGGCCCTGTGGCAACTCAACATGCTGTACAGCCGGCTGGGCCCCGCGGCCCGCTCGGCGGTCGACCCGGAGGCGGTCCGCCAGCGCGTGCTGGCGCTCGAAGAGCGTGTCCTGCGCCGGCTCGATGCGCTGGGCGGCGGCGCCAGAGCCGAGACCCAACGCATCGCGATTGATGACACGCTCGCCGCGCTCCCGCCCGGCGCGGCGTGCGTCAGTTACTTCGAGTGCGCGGGGTGGATCGGCGCGCTCGTCCTGCACGCCGGGCGGGCCAAGGTCCCGCCGCGCGTCGCCGAGATGCCCGCCGTCCGTTCGCTCATGCGCCGATGCCGCCTGAGCGCGGATTACACACTCGCCGGCATGCGGCGCGGGCCAGCGTGGGACGCGCTCGCCGAGATCGACCGCGTGCTCATCGCGCCCGTGATCGAAGGTCTCGACACCGTGCGCACGCTGATGATCAGCCCGGCGCCGGTGCTGGCGGGCTTGCCGCTGTGCGCGGCGGCCGGGCGGCGCGCCATGGTCTCCTGGACTATCCCCGCGATGAGCCCGCGTGCTTCGTCATCGCTGCACGGCGATCACTCGGGCCGCGGGCGCGCGCTGGTCGTCGGCGTCTCCGACGAGCACGCCCCGCACATGGAACCGGAAGCACGCCGCGTCGGCGCCCGCCTCGCGGCGGCTGGACAGACCGACGCCCGCGTGCTGTGCGGCCCGGCGGCCGCTGCGAAGGACGTGCTCGCGGCTCTTCCCGACGCGCCGCTCGTGCACCTCGCTTGCCACGGCATCTTCGACGCCGACTTTCCGCTCTCGAGCCGCCTGCTGCTCGCCGATCGGTGGGTGACGGCCCGCGAACTCGCCGCGAACTGGCGGCGGGGCGCGACGATCGTGCTGGCCGGGTGCGACACGGCGGGCTCCGCCGGTGCGCACGCCGACGGCGCCGGCGGGCTGGCCCGCGCGGCCCTCGCGTCCGGCGCGGGCTGCGTCGTCGGGGCCCAGTGGGCCCTGCACGACGGTGTCGCCGCGGAGTTCTTCGAGTTGCTCCACGCCCGGCTGGGCGTGCTTTCGTCGGCTGAACTCGGCTCGCCGGGTTGTGTTGCGCAGTGCGTGCACGCTGTGCAGCATCAACTCGCGGGCGGCGGGAAGGACTGGGCCTTGTGGTCGGGCATCACGGTGCTCGGAGGTGTTGCGTGAAGACAATGCGTACCGCGATCATCGCTCGCCTGGCGTGGGCCTCGTGCCTGATCGGCATCGCCGGCCTGCCCTCGCTGGCCCACGCCGATGAGAACGGCCGCTTCGTGCCGCAGCAGGCGCTCGTCCGCCTTGCGCCCGGACAGACGATCGGCGCGTTCAACGCTCGCTACGGCACGCAGACGCTCGACTCGATCGCCAGCCGCCGCTTGTTCCTCGTGCGCCTGCCGCTCGCGGGCAACGAGCCCAGCGACGTCGACGCGATGCGGTCCGACCCGGGCGTGGTCTTCGCGGACCTGAACTTCGTGATGGACGAAGAGAACCCCGGCGGCTCGACACAGAGCATCTTCCTGTTCCGCACGCAAGCGCAGTACCAAGCCGACGCCGCCTACGCCGCCGTGGACATCGCCGGCGCGCACGCCCGCGCCACCGGGCAGGGCGTCACGGTCGCGATCATCGACTCCGGCGTCGACGTCGCGCACCCCGAGCTCGCCGCACGCATCGCCCCCGGCGGCTTCGACTTCATCGCCAACCAGTCGGGCGTGACCGACGCGGGCGACAACGTCGACTCCAACGGCAACGGAATCGCCGACGAGTTCGTCGGGCACGGCACGCTCATCGCGGGCATCATCGCCCGTGTGGCGCCGGGCGCCCAGATCATGCCCATCCGCGTGATGGACTCGGACGGCGAGGCCACCACCTTCCGCGTGTGCGAGGGCGTTTATCACGCGATCGACAACGGCGCGCACGTGATCAACCTCTCGATGGGCACCACCGGCGAGCCGGCGCTGCTTCGGTCCGCCGTCGAGGAAGCCCGCACCCGCGGCATCATCGTCGTCGCCGCCGCCGGCAACGACGCGGTCTCCAGCCCGCCCCGCACGCCCGCGGCGTTCACGAGCAGCGGCGTGCTCGCCGTCGCCGCGGTCAACAACTCCGGCGTGATCGCGCCGTTCACCAACTTCGGCGCGTGGATCACGCTCAGCGCGCCGGGCGTCAGCGTCATCAGTACCGTTCCAGAAGGTCGCTACGGCGTCGCCAGCGGCACCAGCTTCGCCGCCCCGTTCGTCACGGGCGTCGCCGCCCTGGTCCGCTCGGTGTGCCGCGCCGCGCCATTGTCGACGCAGATCGAGCACCTGGTCTTCTCTGCCCAAAGCGTGAGCGCTCAGAACCCGAGCTACCCGGGCCAGCTCGGACGCGGGATGGTCAACGCCGCGGCCGCCGTCGACGCCGCGCTGCAGCCGTTCTCCGGCTGCGGCTGCCCGGCCGACTGGGACGCCTCCGGTGCCGCCACCGTCGAGGACATCTTCCTTTTCCTCAACGAGTGGTTCGTCGGCGGCGCGAACGCCGACTTCGACGGCAGCGGCGCGATCAACATCGAAGACGTCTTCCAATACCTCGAACACTGGTTCGTCGGCTGCTGACCCGCTCCGCGCGGGCGATCAGCCGCCCGCCGCCGGCGGCTTCGATGGCGGCGCGGCCGCTTCACCCGCGGTCGTCGCCGCTCCGTCGGAGGGCCCCAGGACTCGCGCCGGCGCGCCGGCCGCCATCCCACGTTGCGGCGTCGCGACCACCGCCGCGATCTGCTCCGGCAACCCGTCGACCTCGATCATCTCGCCCGCCGCCTCGCCCGGACGCACGCGGTGGTCGACCACCTTGCCGTCCTTCACCGAAAACACGCGGTACACGCCCGCGAACTGAACCACCGCGGACCGCGGCACAAAGCGGGCTTCCTCGGCGGCCGCGGTCAGCACGTCGGCCCGGAAGAAACTCCCGGGCTTGAGGGCCGCGTCCGCGTTCGCCGCGCGGATCTCGATATCGAACGTCCGCGTCGCGACATCGACCACGGGCGAGATGCGGGCCACTTCCGCCTCAAACGGCTCGGGGTTCTGCTCGACAAACAGCCGCACCCGCGCGCCCACGCGCACCACCGGCGCAAACCGCTCGGGCACACCGGCACGGCCCTTGACGCGGTCGAGCGAAACCAGCCGAAACAGCGGCGTGCCCTGGGTCACCACCTCGCCCACGGAGACATTGCGGACCGCGACGCGATACCGCAGCCGCTCTTCCGCCGGCGCGACGATCCGCGTGCGGGCCAGGTCCTCCTCGGCCCGGGCCAGCGCCGCCGCCCGCACCCGCGCCTCGGCGACCAGCCCCATCGCCCCCAGCCGCTCGCTCTGCACCTCGGCCCTCGCCACTTCGGACTGGGTCACGATGTCCGCAAAGTCCTGCTCCGAAATCAGCGGCGGCGTGCGCTGATACAGCGCGCGGGCGCGCTCCAGCCGCGACGCCGCGTTCGCCGCCTGCGCCTCGGCCCGAATCACCACGGGCAGCAACCCAACATCAATATCCCCCGCGGGGAGCGCGTCCAGCCCGAGCCGCGCAAGCGCCGAGCGGAACGCCGCCCGGGCTTCGTCAACCGCGAGCCGGTAACTGGTCGGGTCGATCTGCGCGATCGGTGTGCCATGCTCGATCTCATCGCCCAGGTCAGCGCTCAGCGCGACGATGCGTCCTTCCACCTCGGCGGCGATGTCCAGTTCCACCTCGCCGAACAGCGTGCCCGTCACCGTCACGAAGCGATCAACCGCGCGCCGTTCGACGGGCGCGAGCTGCACGTCCATCGGCTCGCGCGCCGCCGCAGGCGGCGGGCCCCCGGCCCGACGATCGCACCCGCTCCCCGCCATCGCGCACAGCCACGCCGCCCCGAGGACGACGACCCGAAACACCCCGCTATCAACCCGCACGCGTTTCACAAGCAGAGATCCTCGCTGAGCCTGCATCCGGACGGAGCGTATTCGCTAATACTGACTGGTCAGTTTCGGCTCTTCGGAGTTCCCGTGTCCAGACCGCGGACGGCCAATCCGGACGACATTCTGAACGCCGCGGCGGACTTGTTCGCCTCGCGCCCGTTCCACGAAGTCCGCCTCGAGGACATCGCCGCCCGGGCCCATGTCGGCAAGGGCACCGTCTATTTGCACTGGGAGAGTAAGGAAGCGGTGTATCTCGCGATCATTCGGCGTGGGCTCGCCGCGGTGGTCGAGCGTGTCGAACGCGAACTGCGCTCCGGCCCCGCAGAAACGTGGACGCGGATCGCCGCCATCATCGACGCGATGATCGACTTCGCGCACGCCTATCCCGGCGTCTACCGCATCATGCGCAGCGGCTCGATGACCCCCGAAGACGCCGACCTTCAGCATCAGCGGGCCCGCCTGGTCGATCGCATTGTCGGCGTGCTTCGCGACGGCGTCGCGTCCGGTGAACTCAACGACCCCGCGCCCGAACTCACCGCGCAGTACATCCTCTCCTTCGTGCGCGGGGCCCTGCTTTATCCCCCGCCAGGGTTAACGCCGCAGATGCTGCGGGATCACATCCTCCACGTACTCCGTCGCGGGATCGGTAATGGCAGTGGGGAGGTGCGATGATTCCGTTCGTCTTAGGCGGGCGTCGCGTCCGCGTGGCGCCCGTCGCGCACGCTGTGCTCGCTCTGCTCGCGATCATCGGCGTCGTCGGCTGCGCGACGGATCAGCAGACCGATGTCGATGCGTATCGCGCCATCTCGCGCCCGCCCGGCCCGCCGCCGACGCACGCGCCGGGCGCCCCGCTCGCGCTCGACGCTGCGATGCGCCTCACGGCCGCGTACAACGAGCAGTTGGCCATTCAGGGCGAGCGATACGTCCAGGCCCTCGCCGAGCGACAGCGTCTCGCCGCGTTCCTGCGACCGACCTTCGAGTTCTTCACCGACGTCGGCATCGACGAGAACACCGCCCGTCGCCGCTCCGTCGAGACCGATGTCGGCGTGACCGGGCAGTACCGTCTGCTGACGGGGTTGAGCGATCTCCGCAACGTCCGCGCCGCCGAGGCACGGGCCGAGGCCGTGCGATGGCTCATCCTTGATCTGCGCGAGGCCCTGCTGGTGCAAGTTGCCCGGGCCTACTACGACGCGCTGCGGGCCGAGCGGCTGACGACCGTGCTGGAGAGTTCGCTCGACGCGCAGTCGCAGCGTCTGGAAGACGCGCGAGCGCGGCAGACGGTCGGCTTCGTCCGTCCGCTCGACGTCGCGCAAATCGAAGCCCAGGTGTCCCGCACGCGGGCCCAACTGATCTCCGCCCGCCGCGCGGAGGGTGAGGCCCGCTCCGTGCTCGCCCTGCTGACCAACGCCAACGTCTCCGCGTCGCCGCTGATCGACGGCTTCTCGCCCCCGGACGACGCGCGCTCGCCCGCGGCACTCCTGGCCATCGCGTACGAACACCGCCAAGACATCCTCGCCGCCCGCGCCGACGCGGACGCCTCCCGCGCCGTCGTCGACGCCGCCATCGGCGAGTACTTCCCCTCCATCGCGCTGAACCTCGACTACTTCCTTACGCGGACCGACGGGGCCCTGCCGGACATCACCTCGCTCATCGCCGTCCGCGTGCCGCTGTTTACGGCGGGCCGCATCGAGGCCAGCGTCCGCTCCGCCTGGAGCGCCTTCCGCGAGCGCGTGCTCATCTACCGCCTGCGCGAGCGCGAAGTGCGGCGTGATGTCGAGATCGCCGCCCTGCGACTCGATGAGTCCCGCGACCTGGTCGCCGAACTGCGCGTCCAGCTCCGCGTCGCGCGCGAGGCCCTCGAACTGGCCGAGGCGGCGTATCAGGCCGGGCTCGGCACCAACCTCGAACGCGTCGTGGCCCAGGACCAACTCCTCAGTGCCGAACTTGACACGGTCGTCGCGGAGTTTGCGGTCAAGACGGCCCACCTCGAACTTCTCCGCGCCTGCGGCGTGCTGGCGTACGACGCGCTCGCCGCCCCGCTTCCGACGCCGACCGAGCGGCCCATCCCCGAGTCCCCGTTCCTCGACCCGCCCGCCGCACCCGAGACCCCCGCATGAGGACCCTCGCCGAGATCTGCATCCGCCGCCCGGTATTCGCGGTCATGCTCATCATGGCGATGGTCGTGGTCGGCGGCGTCGCGTTCACGCGCCTGGGCGTCGACCGCCTTCCGTCCGTCGATCTGCCGACCATCAGCGTCCGCACGGTGCTCCCCGGCGCCTCGCCCGAGGAAGTCGAGTCGCAGGTCTCGCAGATCGTCGAAGAGGCGGTCAACACGATCGAGGGCGTGCAGGAGCTGCGCAGCATCTCCGGCCAGGGCAGCTCGATCGTCATCGCGACCTTCACGCTCGAACGCGACATCGACGCCGCGGCCCAGGACGTGCGCGACCGCGTCTCGACGGTCCTGCGACAACTCCCCGACGACGCCGAGCCGCCCGTCGTCTCCAAGTTCGACAACGACTCGTCCCCCGTGCTCACGCTCGCGATCAGCGGGCAACTCACGGCCCGCGAACTCACCGAGATCGCCGACAAGCTCATCCGCCCGCGCCTGGAGCGGGCCCCGGGCGTGGGCCAGGTCCAGATCGTCGGCGGGCTCGAACGCACCGTGAACGTCGACATCGACGCCGACCGCCTCGCCGCCCTCGGCATCCCGATCACCGCCGTGCGCGACGCGATCGTGCGTCAGAACGCCGACGTGCCCGGCGGGAACGTCACCGGGGCCGCCAACGAGCGCGTGCTCCGCACCATGGGACGCCTCGAGACCCCCGAGTCGTTCAACGACATCATCGTCGCCACCGTCCGCGGCACGCCCATCACCATCCGCGATATCGGCTCGGCCATCGACGGCACGCGCGAGCAGCGCACCGCCTCCCGCCTCAACGGCGAGCCGGCTATCAGCCTGGAAATCCGCCGCCAATCGGGCGCCAACAGCGTCGCCGTCATCGAAGGCGTCCGCACCGAGATCAGCGCCCTGCGCGAGGTCATCCCCGCGGGCGTGCGGATGGAGGTCATCCGCGACCAGTCCGCATACATCTACGCCGCGCTGCACGAGATCGAGATCCACCTGGTCCTCGGCGCGATCCTCGCCTCGCTGGTCGTGCTCGCGTTCATGCGCTCGTGGCGGTCGACGATCATCGCCGGCGTCGCTATCCCGGCCTCGATCGTCTCCACCTTCGGCGTGATGTGGGCCCTGGATTTCACGCTCAACAGCGTGACGATGCTCGCGCTGGTGCTCATGGTCGGCATCGTCATCGACGACGCCATCGTCGTCCTCGAGAACGTCTACAAGGTCGTTGAAGAGCAGGGGGTCCCGCCGCTGCAGGCCGCCGCGAAGGGCACCGGCGAGATCGCCCTCGCCGTGCTCGCCACCACGCTCTCGCTGGTGGTCATCTTCGTCCCGGTCGCGTTCATGTCGTCGATCTCCGGGCGATTCCTGTACCAGTTCGGCGTGACGTCCGCCGTCGCGGTGCTGGTCTCGCTCCTGGTCTCGTTCACGCTCACGCCGATGATGGCGTCGCGCATGCTGCGCCCGGCGGCCCCATCGGGACACGCCTCCGGGCACGGACCGGCCTGCCGCGCCGGCTTTTACGCCC
>CAZTQN010000034.1:0-39528 GCA_964615765.1 uncultured Phycisphaeraceae bacterium | reverse complement strand
GTACTGCGAGATCTGGTAGTTCTTCGGCATGTCGGGGTAGAAGTAGCTCTTGCGGTCCCACCGGCTGAGCGGGGAGATGCTGCACCCGAGCGCCATCCCGACCATCATGCTCATCTCGACCGCCACTTTGTTCATCACCGGCAGCGCGCCCGGCAAGCCGAGCGTGACGGGGTCGATCAGCGTGTTGGGCTGAGCGTGGTGAAAGTCCGGATGGGCCAGGTTCGGGGCCGGGGCGAACATCTTGCGCCGCGTCGCCAGCTCGACGTGGATCTCCAGCCCGATGACCGCCTCCTGCTTGACGATCTGCGCCGATGGCGAAGTGGGGGGTGTGGGCGAGGCGGAGGGTTGGCTGCGGTGCTCGGCGGGCATGGCGCCTCGAAAAAGTGACCACTCAGGACTTGGCCGGAAACCCGGCCATCGGTTAGGTTATGACCGCACCGCCGGCGGTCAGCCGCGTGGCAAACTGGAGAATGATCCGTGCGGAACTCTCGGCATCCCTCGGGCACGCGGCGTGGGCGCGGTGGTCGTGGTGGGCTTGGATCGGCGGCGCTCGCGGCGTGCATCGGCCTGGCGGCGACGGCGCACGGCGAGATCCGCGTCGGCGCGGTGCTCAAGACGGGCGACCCGGCCCCCGGCGTCGGGCCGGGCCTCACCTGGGTCGGCTTCTTCCCGGGCGGGACGGACGCGATCATCGATCAGCAGGGGCGCATCGCGCTGGTCGGCAGCGTCGCCGGGACGGGCGTGACACCCAGCAACGGCATCGTGCTCGTCACCGGGCCGACCGGGGCGACGAGCGTCGGCCCGCTGCGACTGGTCGCTCGGCAAGGTGATGCGGCCCCGGGTGCCGGGGCCGGTGTGACGTTTGCGCTGTTCCTGCCCGTTCTGTTGGCCGACGGGCGGCTGGCATTCGCGGTCAACCTTCTGGGCACGGGCGTGACCACCGCGAACGACAACGCGTGGTACATCGAACTGCCGGGCGGGTCGCCGGGCAGCGCGGGGCTTGGGCTGGTGTTGCGCGAGGGCGGGTCGATCGCCGGGCTGCCGGGCGTGACGATCGCGCCGAACGGGGTCGGGCTCCCGTACTTCGCGGCGGACGGCTCGTGGGCGGCCGCCGTCACCATCACCGGGCCGGGCGTGACGACCGCCAACGACAGCGTGCTGCTGCGCGCCAGTTCGGTATCGCCGCTGAACCCGGTTGTGCTCGCGCGCGAGGGCGACGCTGTCCCGGGACAGGTTGGGATCAACTACGGCCCGTTCGGCGACCCGCAGCTGACGACCAACGGGCGACTGGTCGTGCGATCACAGTTCGTCGGGGCGAGCGCCCCGTTACCGACGACGTCGGACGAGGTCATCTTCGAGTTTCCCAGCGGCACGACGACGCCGACGTGGTCGGTGCGCGAGGGGGACGCGATTCCTGGGCAGGCCTCGCCCGCCGTGTGGGGGCGCCTATTCACATCGTACGTGACGCGGGGCGATCAGCTCGCGGTGTATGCGCAGAACGCCGGGGTGACGCCGCAGAGCCTGACCACGTGGATCGGCCCGACGGTCGGCACGCCGGGCTCGTTTCGCGCCCTTGGGCAGGCCGGAACAGCCGCGCCGGGGTTCCCGGCGGGCGCGGTGTTCGGGAACGGCTTCATCGGCAAGTTCGACGCCAACAACGCCGGGCAGGCGGCGTTCATCGCCACCACCAGCGGCGGCGGGGTGACGACGGCGAACGACAACGGCGCGTTCCGCGAATCGGGCGGCGTGCCGGTGCTCGCCGCCCGGGAGGCGGATGTGCCGCCCGGGCTCGCGTCGCCCGCGGTGTTCGGGCCGCTGACCGGGCTTTCGGGCGCCGCGGCGATCAACGCCCGCCAGCAAGCCGCGTTCTGGCTGTACGCTCCTAACCCGACCACCGATGTCTTCTCCGACTCGGGCCTGTGGGTCGTCGGCGCCGACGGACAGACGCGCTTGGTCGCGCACAAGCGGGCCCCGTTCACGCTCGGGCCCGGCGACGCCCGCCCGATCTCGATCCCCGGCAACCGCATCATCGTCGGCCCGCAGCCGCCTTCGCGCACGTGGTTCAGCGACGCCGGGCGGCTGGTGCTGACGCTGGGCTTTGCCGACACGACCGGGGCGCTGGTGCTGCTCGACATCGACCCGCCGCCGACGTGCGTCGCGGACTTCAACGACGTCGGCGGCGTGACGGTGCAGGACATCTTCGACTTCCTCACGGCGTGGTTCGCGAACGACCCCGCCGCTGACGTCAACAACGCCGGCGGCGTGGGCGTACAGGACATCTTCGACTTCCTGACGGCGTGGTTCGGCGGATGCTGACGGGGGGGGAGAGCAAGGGGGTGAGAGGTCAGGGTCGAGGGGCGAGGGGGATGATGCCGGGCCGCTTCCCGCTTCCCGTTTCCCCCTCCATACCCTCGCTCATGCTCTCGACCGAAGCTCTTCGCGGGCTGATCCGTGCGCACCTGTCGGACGTCATCGCGCTGCGGCATGATCTGCACGCCCATCCGGAACTGGCGTATCAGGAGAAACGCACCAGCCAGGTGGTCTCCGCGCAGTTGACGGCGCTCGGCGTGGCCCACGTCGGCGGGATGGCCGGCGGGACGGGGATCGTCGCGTTCATCCCGGCGACCGGGACCGGCGGGGCCGGCAAGCCCGCCGTCGCGTTCCGCGCCGACATGGACGCGCTGCCGATCGAAGAGAACACCGGCAAGGCGTACGCGAGCACGCGACCGGGCGTGATGCACGCGTGCGGGCACGACGGGCACACGGCCAACCTCGTCGGGCTGGCCCGCGTGCTGATGCAGATGCCGGAACGACCGAACCCCGTGACGCTGGTGTTCCAGCCCGCGGAGGAGGGCGGCGCGGGCGGCAAGCGCATGTGCGAGGACGGCGCCCTCGACGGGTCGCGCATCGGGCCCAAGGTCGATCGCATCTTCGGGCTGCACGGCTGGCCGCAGGTCCCCGTGGGCGTGGTCTCCAGCAAGCCGGGCCCGATGCTCGCCGCGACCGACAACTTCACCGTCCGCGTCGTCGGCGAGCAGGCCCACGCCGCGTACCCGCAGTACTCGAAGGACCCGATCGTCGCCGCGGCTCAGGTCGTGACCGCCTTGCAGACCATCTGCTCGCGCAACGTCCGCCCGCAGGACTCGATCGTCGTCACCGTCGCGATGATCAGCGGCGGCGTGGCCCACAACGTCATCCCGCGGCATGTCGAGTTCGTCGGGACGATGCGCACCCTTCGCGCCGAGACGCGCACGCTGGGCAAGCGCCGCTTCTACGAGATCGTCGAGGGCGTAAGCGCCGCGATGGGCTGCCGCGCGGAGATCCGCTGGGACGAGGGCTACCCCGTCACCAACAACCACCCCGGCGCGACGGAGCGCTTCTTCCGCGCCGCCGAGCCGCTGGGCCCCGGGCGCGTCGAGACGCTGCCCGACGCGAGCCTGGGCGGCGAGGACTTTTCGTACTACGGCCAGCACGTGCCCGCGTGCTTCTTCGCGCTGGGCGTTCGCCCCGCCGGGGCCGATCACTACCCCTCGCTGCACCAGCCGGAGTACGACTTCAACGATGACGCGCTGGCGACGGGGATGGAAGTGATGGCGCGGCTGGCGCTGCAGGAGTGAGGTCGGCGCGGCATCGGACCGCCACGCGCAGTCGCATGCGCTTACCCACAAACCACATTGGCCGCCCGGAACGCCCGGACGGCCAGTGTTGGAGGAACGTAAGTCTGTCAAAGCCCGGTGTGCGGGCCGTTCACCGGCGGCGACGGGCGCTGATCAGCCCGGCGATGGTCAGCAGAGCGCCGGCGCTGGGCGCGGGGATCACCGAGAAGTCGCGCAGGTTCACGGGCGTGCTCCCGCCGACGTTGCCCAGGAACGCGTTGGAGCCGGCGCTGGGCCCGCTGAGGGCCAGGCTGTAGAACGCGGAGCCGCCGACGAGGGGGTTGCCGGAGAGGTACGCGTCGTTCCCGCCGAAGCCGGAGAAGATGTCGAAGCCGAAGAAGTCATCGGAGAAGAGCCCGCTGATGCCGCCGATGGTCGTGAGGTTGCCGTTGTTGGGCGAATCGGGCGCGCCGCCTTCGGAGCCCTGGCGGACGAGTTGGTAGGACTTCTGATCCTGGAACACGCCGGGCAGAACCTGCACGCGGTCGGTGCGGATGTTCACGCCGAACATGGTGGTGTTCAGCCCGGTGGGGAACTGGTTGAAGCGGCTGTTGGTGTAGGCGACGCTGATGAGGTTGGGCGTGATGCCGGCGTTGGCGTCGCCCGCGACGAAGCGCAGGGCCGGCTGGGGCGCGACGGCGGCCCCATCGTCCGCGGCGAGCGCCCCGGTGTCAGGATTCAGCCGCAGGTTCTGCCCGCCGGACGTGGTGACGCGGATGCGATCCGGCACGGGGTTGAAGTCGAGCCCGGCGATGCCGTTGATGGAGAACGGCGTAGCCCCGGACGCCTGCCGGAGCGTGGCCTGTCCGGTGGCGGGATCAACCACGAACATGCGGTTCTGGTTGGAGATGGCGAAGAGCTCGCCCGTGCGCGGGCGGAAGTCGATGTTGGTGAGCGCCTCGCCGGCGCCCAGGCCGGTCACGCCGACGCTCGTCGTGAGCACCGACACGTTGCTCGGCGAGAACTGCACCAGGCGCGTGCCGGCGCGATCGAGCCCGACGACGGTCTGCGCCGACGCGGCGCCCGTGATGGCAAGAAGGCCCGCGACGATCGTGAGCGATGATGTGATGGAACGTTGCACGAAACTCTCCTCTCGAGGTGGTGGGGGGCGTGAGCGCGCACCCGGCCCCTGGCCGCGTGCGCGGGTGCATGACAACACCGCAGTAACTGATGAATGCGTGCGAGAGCCGCCGCTCGCTTGGCTCGCGTCCGCGCACCCCCCGAGGGTGCCGTCCCGTCGCGGCTGGCTGAAGCCGGCTGCGGCGAGCGGGGCTGCGACGATCTACGCGGTGGGCCCGAGGGCGGATTTTGCGGTTGGCCCGATAGCGCTGCGTTTTGCCGATGCACCCGTGAACCTGCCGTTGTGGCATCCGGGGCGTCACGGGCACGATGCTGACCGCACGGTGACCGCCCGGATGGCTGCGCTGGGTCGCCGGGCCTGCGTCGGGACGGTCGCTTCAGCCTTGGCACGCCGGTTGTTCAGCACCTTCCGGATGGGCGGCGGGTATATGTTGCTGGAGTCTCCCCATGCTGCCCATCTTCACGTCGCGTCGTCGTCGCCGGTTGCTTCAGCAGCCGCTGTCGTCCGCGGAGCAAACCGCGATCGAGCAGGGCGTGGCGGCGTACGGCGCGCTGGCGGATGAGCAGAAGACCAAGCTCCGCGATATCGCCCGCGTGCTCGCGGCGGAGAAGCACTGGGAAGGCTGCGGCGGGCTGCGCCTGAACGACAGCATGAAGCTGGTCATCGCCGCACAGGCCGCGCTGCTGCTCCTGGGTCAGGACGTCGACCCGATCAAGGACGACCTATACCCGCACAGTTCGTCGATCCTCGTGTATCCCGACAAGTTCGTGTCGGCCGCCGGCAAGCAGGTCGGGCCGGGCGGCGTGGTCACGGAAGGTTCGACGAACCTCGGCGAGGCGTGGTACAACGGCCCGGTGATTCTCTCCTGGGCCGACGCGCGGGCCGGGGCCCGCAACGACACGCCCGGGCACAACGTCGTCATCCACGAGTTCGCGCACAAGCTCGACATGCTCGACGGCAGCGTCAACGGCACGCCGCCGCTGGATAGCGCCGAGCAGAACGAGCAGTGGAAACTGATCATGACCGGGGAGTTCAACCGGCTGGCGCGATCGGCGCGGCTGGGCGTGCCGCACGCGCTGAACACCTACGGCCTGCACTCGCCGGGCGAGTTCTTCGCCGTCAGCACCGAGGCGTTCTTCACCAACGCCAAGGCCGTGCGCGATCTGCACCCGGAGCTGTACGACCTGCTCCGCGGGTATTACAAGCAGGACCCGGCCGGGTGGGACGCGTCGCGTCCGGCGTGAGCCCGTGCATCCGGCAGCCGCGTGTCAGTGGCTCGCCGGCTCGGTCTTGCCAGTTTTCCGACGCACCCACAGGTTCAGCATCTCGACGCCCAGCGCGAACGCCATCGCGAAGTAGATGTACCCCTTGGGGATGTGCTGGCCGGTCCCCTCGGCGACGAGCATCACGCCGATCAGGATCAGGAAGCTGAGCGCGAGCATCTTCAGCGTGGGGTGCTTGTCGACGAACCGCGCGATCGCCCCGCTAAAAATCAGCATCACGCCCACCGCGATCATGACCGCGACGATCATGATCTCGATGCGTTTGGCCATGCCGACGGCGGTGATGACGCTGTCGAGGCTGAAGACCAGGTCCAACAGCAGGATCTGCACCAGCGCGGCGGCGAAGCCCATCCCGCCTCGGCCTTTGCCCTTGGGCACGGCTTCCACCACGCCGCCCGTCTCGATCTTGTGATGGATCTCGATCACGCTCTTGCCGACCAGGAACAGCCCGCCGGCGAGCAGCACGAAGTCCTTGCCCGTGACCTCGTGGTTGATCCACGGGAGCGTGAACCACGGGCGCGTCAGCCCCATCACCCAAGTGATGGAAAGCAAGAGCCCGATCCGCATCAGCATCGCCAAAGCGAGCCCGATGACGCGGGCCCGGTCGCGCTGTTCCGGCGGCAGGCGCCCGACGAGAATCGCGATGAAGATGATGTTGTCGATGCCGAGCACGACCTCGAGCAGCGTCAACGTCAGCAGCGCGACCGCGTTGTCCGCGGTGAACAGGCCGGTAAGCGAGAGGTCGGGCATGCTCAGATCGTTGCGCGCACGCGTGAACCCGGCATGCGCTTGCGGCGCAGGCCGGGTTCACGGGCGTTGGCGCTCATTCCCTCTCGCCGGGTTTGAGCGGTAGTTCACATGTCCACCCCGATCCCCGTCCGAACCCCGTCCTTCACCGACGCCGACGCAGGGCGAACAGCCCGCCCAGCGCGAGCAGGGCGGCGGAGCCGGGGCCCGGCACCGTCAGGAACGCGGCGTCGGAGCCGAACTCGAAACGCACCTGGTTGGCGGCGATGAAGTCCAGGTTGTTCAGCGGCTGGCTGAGCGTCAGCGTCGCGACGATCTCATTCTGAATGGCGCCCAGCCCACCGACGGGGATCAGCGCGGGCGACGCGACCAGCCCGCCCTGCGGCCCGCTGAGGTTGGACGGGCCGTCGCGGTTGGTCCCGCCGAACGGCGTCGAGCCGGCCTGCAGCGCCGAGATGAAGTTCGTGAACGCCAGCCCGCTCCCGCCGTTGCCAAAGCCCCACTCGCCCGAGACATCCGCGCCCGGTCCGAGCGCACCGCCGGAGAAGTTCACCGACTGGCTGGACGCGCCGATGACGACGGTCCCGCTGGTGATCGAGGCTTCGCCCGCGCGGCTGCCGACCAGCCCGAAATCCCACGAAACGCCCGTCAGCAACTGATCAGAGTTGCTGAACCCCTGCGGCACGCCCGTCGAGGTGTTGCGCAGACGGACTTGGAGCGTGGTGGCGTTCACAAGCGAGAACTCAGCCTGTGCGGCCAGACCCGAGGGGTCCGAGACCGACACCAACGCCCCCGACGACACCGAACTGAAAGAGCCGAGCAGGACCAACGTCACAGCACCGACGCCAACGCACTGAGCGCGCATCTCATCTCTCCATGCCGGGTTTGTGCCGCGTGAGAGCGCGACAACCCCGAGGCACTCCGCCACTAACGCAGACGGCTGATCGCTTTCTCTCGTACCCCTCCGCGCGAACACGCGCGAACCAGATGGGTTCAGTCGGAAAATAGCACCGCTTTGCCAACCTGCAAGTACGCCGGCGCTTTTTTTACGGGCACCCGGCGGTCACTTCGTCGCGCGGCTGATCCGAACAAACGCCCGATATCGCCCGTCCGGCAGGCGCAGGCTGTCGGCGAGCGTGGTATCGCCGGCCCGCCCCGATGCGCCGGCCTCGCCCCCCGCGGGGTCGCCCGCGCCAAGCTCGCGCGCGAGCGTTGCCCGGGCCAGATCGAGCGCGCGGGCCCGGGCCCCGACGAGGTCGAGCCCGTCGGCGAACGCGCACACGAACACCCGCCCACCCTCGCGCTGGGCCGCGTCGTGCCACCACGTTGGACGCCAGGACGCCGCCGTCCGCGGCTCGGGCTCGGCGCGATCGTCCGCGGCGTCTTCGCCGGTCGCTTCGTCACGCACTTCGCCCGGGCCGGCCTCGCCGGCGCGACGCCGGTCGTACCGGTCCGGGTCGAGTTGATCCACACGCGCCGGCGGCGGGCGGCGCAGCGACCACCACGGCGTGCTCGGCTCCTCCGTAGTCGCCGGACTGTCGGTCGAACCGGCGCACCCGCTCACCACCGCCGCGGCGACCAGCATCGCGGCGCCGAGCCCAACGATGGCGCGGGAGCCGAACGGGGCGATGGTCGCGCGGGTGTTCACGTGGTTCCGCCGAAGAGCCGCTGCTGGTCTTTCATCTCGCGCGGGCGCTGCTGCAGTTCCTTGAGCTCGCGCTCGAACTCGCCGACGTTCTGGAACTGGTAATACTCGCTGGCGTAGCGGACGTAGGCGATCTCGTCGATGTTCCGCAGGCGGGCCATGACCTTCTCGCCTATGACGCGGCTGGGAACCTCGCGCTCGAACTCCCGGAAGAGTTCTTCCTCGACCTCGTCGACGATCTGCTGCTTCTTTTCCTCGCCGATGGGGCGCTTGCCGCACGCCGCGACGATGCCCTTGAGCACGTTGTCGCGTCCGAAGGGCACGCGCGAGCCGTCACGCTTGATGACGACCAGCCGCGCGGTCTCTTCAACGCGCTCGTAGGTGGTGTACCGCTTCCCGCACTTGAGGCACTCACGCCGACGGCGCACGACCTTCCCGCCCTCGCTGGCGCGGCTGTCGATGACCTTGTCGTCGTTGTGCTGGCAGAACGGGCAAATCACCGGTGTGGCTCTGGCAGGGGTGCGCTGGGGGCGATCCTACCAGATATTGCCCGCCGCGTCAGGGCGCGGGCGGCTCGGCGGCTTTGCTGGCCTCGCCAGACGCGTTCGCGGGCGTTGCCGCACCGGCCTGCGGGATCAGCACGGTGGTCGTCTGGTCCGGCGACCACCCGCCGGCGGCAACCTGACGGAGAATCCAGCGGACGCGCTCGTGGACGATCTCTGGGCCAAAGACGAAGAGCGTGGGGCCGATCTGCGAAAAGACGCCCATTCTTCCGGCGGAGTTGTTGAAGCTCTCGCCGGGCTCAGGACGGGGCGAAAGCTGCTCCAGCGTCTTGATCAACCCATCGCCACTGCCGATCGGACCCTGCGGGCCATGATGAACTCCGCTCACGCCGAAAAGCCCACCAACCGCGTACGCCCGAATCGAGTAGTCCCGGCTGATGAAAACGCTCGACGCGGCCACCTGCAAAGTATCGCCGCGGATCCGGTACCTCAGCCCGCTCATCTGTGGGAAGGTGCCGAACAAGCTGTTGAGAGGGACCGGACTGCTCTCACGATATGAGCCGATGTCGAGCTTGGCAGAAGGATCAAGCTTTGAAAGAACTTCGAGTTTAAGTCCAGCTCTTTGTGCGACAAACTCCAGAGCATCTCGAACGGAAAGATCTTTTACCTCGCCAAGTGTGACGACGGTGAGTTCGAGAGGATCGTCTTGCGCTGGGCGTGTGGGAATCGCTTCGCCGAGCGCTTCTGCCCGCACCGCTCGCAGTTGGGCTTCCAACTGCTCGATTCGGGCCGTCGCCTGCTCGAGCGTGATTGGTTGAGAACGGACGCGGATGTCTTGGCGATGCGGCGTACCCGCACCGCCGCCCGCTGGCGTCGCCTCGGCCGTCTGCGTGCCGCCGGGGGCAACTGCTGGCGGAGTGCCCGGCCGCAGCAAAGCCGCCATACTGATGACCGCCGCACCCGCCGCCACGCCCAGTCCGATCGTGTTCATCGCCCGCCTCCTCGGTGAATCGCGCCTGGCCGAGCGGAACCGGGCGGCGAGGTCCGCCGCGTCGCCCAGTTCGCTGATGGCCCGCGTCATCGCTTCTTCAGCATCCAGCCCGCCCAGCATCAGGTCGCGCACCCGGTCGCGCAGGTGCGATTCGAGTTCCTCGCGGATCTCCGCCGACTGCCCGGCGGGCAAACGCAGCAGCGACGTCACCAGATCCAGCCACGCCGCCAGCGAGTCCCCGTTCAGGCGCGCCCCCGGCGAGGGTGCGGCGCTGCCCGCACGAGCGCTCGGCAGGTCCGATCCCGTTGCCGGTGCCGCGGGCTTCGTCGTCTTCACTTGCGCGGCGTCGCGGGGCGCGGTCATGCTCTGGCCTCCAGATCCGGACCCGGCGGCAGGATCGCGTCCATGACGGCGCGGTACGCCCGGTGGGCTTCGATGCGGCTGTCCAGGCGACGCCGCCCCTTGGGCGTCAGGCGATACCACTTCCGCCGCCGGCCCGCTTCCTCCGGGCCCGAACGGTCGGACTTGATCTCTTCCCAGTACGACGCCACCAGCCCCTGCGTCTCGAGCGATTTCAGGAGCGGGTACAGCGCCCCCGCTGTCAGCCGAAGGCGGCCTTCTGAGCGGGCCGCCGCTTCCTTGCTGATCGCGTAGCCGTACGCCGGACCCTCCGCGAGCAAGGCCAGCACGACCAGTTCTCCAGCATCTCGTTGCGCGTCGCGTCCAAGCACGATGTCAATATATCGGCGTGCGATAGATCTGTCAAGAGATAATTTCGGATCTCGGAACGGGCAACCGTCGCGGGAGTGGTGGAGGTGCGGGGGAAGGTCGGGGTGCGGGGGCTCGACACCGCGGCGGGGCTTAATACGCTGGGGCATGCCCCAAACGCCCGCCTCCTCCACCCCGGTCGATACCCGCCGCGTTCGCCCGCGTGTGCTTCGGTTTGAGAAGTTGGAGCAGGCCGTCGCCGAGGCCGAGCGGCTGGCCGCCGCCGATGCCGCCGGGCGCGTCCGCGTGCTCGGCAACTGGGGCGTGGGCCAGAGTTTCGGGCATGTGGCCTATTGGATAAATGCAGGGTTCGACGGCTACCCGATTCGCCCGCCGTGGCTTCTGCGCAAGCTCGGGCCGCTGATGAAAAACAGAATGCTCCGGGGGCCGCTGCCCAAGGGCGTGCGCCTGCCCAAGGCGCCGGGGGGCACCTTCGGCGTCGACGTGTTGCCGACGGCGGAGGGCCTGGACCGCTTGCGAGCCGCCGTCCGCCGCCTGCAGACGACCTGCCCGCAGGGGCCGAACCCGGTGTTCGGCCCGCTGACGCACGCGGAGTGGCAGCAGGTGCACCTGCGGCACGCCGAGCATCACCTGGGCTTCCTCGTGGCTCAGGGCGACCCGATGCCCTGACCGCCGCGATGCCTGACCACCGGACCGCCGGGGCCTACCATGGGCCCATGCCGAACCGGTCGACGACCACGCGCACGCTCGCAACCCTCGGGTAGGCCGGACCCGACTGCTGTGACCCCCTCCAAGCCCGGCCACCCAAGTGGCCGGGCTTTTTCTCGCTCCGCCCCCCCCCCCCCCTAGCCCCTGACCTCTCGCCTCTAACCCCTTCCCATCCCCCCCATGCCACGCATCACCCTTCCCGACGGTTCTGTCAAAGAGTTCGCTCAGCCCGTGACCGCGCGTCAGGTGGCCGAGAGCATCGGCCCGAAGCTGGCGGCCGCCGCTTTGGGCTGCAAGATCAACGGCACGTTGAGCGACCTGTCCACGCTCATCGCCAACGACTGCTCGCTGGCGATCGTGACGTACAAGAACCGCCAGGGGCAGATCGACACCGACGCGCTCTACCTCGTGCGCCACTCCGCGGCCCACATCATGGCCGAGGCCATCCAGCGGATCGTGCCCGAAGCCAAGCTCGTCTACGGCCCGCCGCTGGAAGACAAGTTCTACTACGACATCCGCTTCCCCGACGCCCGCCCGCTGAAGGAAGGCGACTTCGCGGCCATCGAAGCCGAGATGAAGAAGATCGTCGGCGAGGATCGCCCGTTCACGCGGTACGAAGTCGACGCCCCCGCCGGTCTCGAGCGGCTGAAGGTCGAAGGCAATAAGTACAAGGTCGATAACGCCGAGCGCGCGATCGCCGCCAGCGCTTCCGACTCGGCCCTCGGCCCTCGGCCCGTGGCCCTCTCCTTCTACGCCACCGGCACCCCGGGCAAGAACTGGGAAGACCTCTGCCGCGGTCCCCACGTGCCCAGCACCGGGCGCATCGGCGCCATCAAGGTCCTCTCGCTCGCCTCGTCATACTGGCACGGCGACGAGACCTCCGACCGCCTCACCCGCGTCTACGGCACGGCGTTCGCGACCCAGGCCGAGCTCGACGAGTACATCAAGCAGCGCGAAGAAGCCGCCCGGCGCGACCACAAGGTCATCGGGCGCACGCTCCGCCTCTATCACATCGACGAGGACGTCGGACAGGGGCTGATTCTGTGGACGCCGCACGGCTCGATCATCCGGCGGGAACTGCAGACGTTCATCGCCGCCGAACTCCGCAAGCAGGGCTACACCGAGGTCTTCACGCCGCACATCGGGCGTCTGGAGCTCTACAAGACCAGCGGGCACTACCCGTATTACAAGGAATCGCAGTTCCCGCCGATCGTCGAGCGCGACACGCTCGACACGCTCGCCGCGGCGGGCTGTTCCTGCGCCGAACTGATGAGCCGCGTCGAGGGCGTCTCGGCCCGGCTCGCCGCGGGGATCAACGAGCGCACCGGCAAGGAGACCATCGCCAAAGACCGCGTCATGCCGGACGAGCAGCTCATCGAGGGCTTCATGCTCAAGCCCATGAACTGCCCGCACCACGCCAAGATCTTCGCCAGCGCGCCGCACTCGTACCGCGACATGCCCGTGCGCCTGGCCGAGTTCGGCACCGTGTATCGCTGGGAACAGTCGGGCGAACTCAACGGCATGACCCGCGTGCGCGGGTTCACGCAGGACGACGCCCACCTGTTCTGCACCGAGGACCAGGTGCCCGCCGAGATCCAGGGCTGCCTGTCGCTGGTCAAGACCATCTTCACCACGCTGGGCATGAAGGATTACCGCGTGCGCGTGGGCCTGCGCGACCCGGACAGCAACAAGTACACCGGCGCCGTGGAGAACTGGGACAAGGCCGAGGCCGCCTGCCGCGACGCCGCCAAATCGCTGGGCGTCTCGTTCAGCGAGGAGCCCGGCGAGGCCGCGTTCTACGGCCCGAAGATCGACTTCGTCGTGCGCGACGTCATCGGGCGCGAGTGGCAGCTCGGCACCGTGCAGGTCGATTACAACATGGCCATCCGCTTCGACCTCACGTACGTCGGGCCCGACAACCGCCCGCACCGCCCGGTCGTCATCCACCGCGCGCCCTTCGGCTCCATGGAGCGCTTCTGCGGCGTGCTCATCGAGCACTTCGCCGGCGCCTTCCCCACATGGCTCAGCCCCGAGCAGGTCCGCGTCCTGCCCATCAGCGACAAGAGCAACGACTACGCCCAGCGCGTCGAGCAGGCCCTCAAGGCCGCCGGCGTCCGCGTCTCCGCCGACCTCGGCAACGACCGCGTCCAAGGCAAGATCAAAGTCGCGGCGGACGCAAAGGTGCCCTACATGGCCGTCGTCGGCCCGCGCGACGCCGAGAGCGGGAGCGTCTCCCTCCGCGTCCGCGGCGTCGAGAAGGACGCCGGCAGCATGAAGCTCGACGCGTTCGTGCAGGCGATCCGGCAGGAGATCGAGGAGAAGCGGGTTGACCTCGGCGTGAAGCCGTGATGGTGTGCAACCGCACCGGAGTTGCTCGATGGCTAGGAAGCGCTCGACATCAAAAGGCGAGGGCAGTGTCGGCGAGGTGAGGCGGTGGCGCAAGCAGGCGTTCTCGGAGATCGCCGGCATGAGCGCCGCCCAACGATCCGCGGAAGACGCGAGAATCGCCAAGATGCTCGGCCTGCGCATCGCAGCGTCGGCCGACCGGGATTCGCTCCCGCCAAAGCGTCGAAAAGCTATCTAAGCCTTGGCTGTGTAAACCCCCTGAGCTCGATGAACCCGCAACCCGCCCACCATCGTTCTCAGACACGCGCGCCGGGCTTCACCATCGTCCCGCTCGCCCTGGTCCTCTGGATCGCCCTCATCATCCTCGGCGTGCTGCTCTACCTCAAAGCCCCGCCGCCCAACTACGTGCCCGCCAAGGGCGTCGGGCCCGGGCAGATCGGTTCGGTGCTGCTCGCCCTGCTCTACGGCGGGTTCTGGGTCGTCATGCTCAGCCCCATCGCGGAGAAGAAGGGTCAGGCGTGGGCCAACGTGGTCGCCGTCATCACCCTCGGGTTCGCCGGGCTCATGCTCGGGCTGAGTTACGCGGGGCTGAGCGCTGATCAGCGCGGGCTGACGCGACCCGGCGTGCAACCTCCCGCCGTGGCCGCAGCCGCGCCCGTCGCGACGCCCCAGCGTCCGGAGCCGTCGCGCCCAGCGCAGCCTCTTCAACCGCGCGACCCCGCTCCAGCAACCCCGTCGCCGGATCTCACGCCCAAGTTCGAAACCCGCCCGCCGCGTCCGAGCGCCGCCATCGAGGCGCCGCCCGTCGCACCCACGCCGCCCGAACCCGCGGAGCACCCGGCGATCGCGCAGCGGACGGCCGCGATGCGCGAGGCGCTCGATAAGGACATCGCCGCCGTCGTCGCGCTGGCGCGACAAGCACTGCCGCCGCTGCTCACGCATCCGAAGCACGACCTGCGCGCACTCGACGCCCACATCCAGCGTGTCGAGGCCTTCAGCACGCCGGCCCAGGCCCTGTCCGCCGCGCTCCGAAAGGCGCAGGACACGCTCCGCGACCAACTGCAGGCTGACGGCGTTTCGGTCCACGACGCCACCAGCGCCGCGATCCGTTTCAGCGCCGACTACGGCGCCATGCCCCGCGCCTTCGCGTGCGACGCGCTGCTCCGCACCTGCGACCGCGCCCGCACCGAGCTCGCCGTCCTCAAGGCCGAGTTCCCCCGCTGGCGTATCCAGCGCGACGGCTCTGTAAAGTGGACCAGCGACGAACTCCGCAGAAAAGCGGAAACGCTGCGCTTCTTCGTCGAAGCCGACATCGCCCGCTTCGAAGAAGAATCCCGCCGCCTGCAGACACCCTGACGCGGCATTGAAAACTTAACACGTCACGCCGGCAACTTTCGCCCGAACGGGTCGTATCGTGTTATGTCGCCCGTGTTCGCGGGCCGCTCGTGCGCGATAGTCGTGTTGCCAAGGATTTCAGCCATGCTTGTCCGCTCAATACCCAACGGTGTTGGTTTGATCATTGCGTGCGTGAGCGGTTATGTTGGTCTGCACGTCTTCGGGTCGAGCGCGGCCGGGCAAGCCGTGTGCGGACGCTGGCAAAGCCGCGACGTCCCCGGCGTGACATTCGGCACGGTGAGTGCCGCGACCGATTGGGACCCTGACGGTCCTGCCGGCCCGCTCCCGCCGCGGCTGGTCATCGGGGGATCGTTCTTGCTCGGCGGTGCGCTCGGCGTACACGCCGTCGCCGAGTGGGACGGCGGCCAGTTCCGTCCGCTGCTGAGCGGGAACGCGGTGGTGTACAGCCTCACGGTCCGCAACGGGCGTCTTGTGGCGGGCGGGAACATCGATCTGCCCGGCTCGACCGGTGTCCCCGTGGCCGAGTTCGACGGCGTCACGTGGCGCCCGCTGGGCCAGGGCCTCATCGGCAGCGTCTTCGCGATGACCGAGTTCGAGGGCGAGCTCTACGCCGCCGGGCGCGTGGGAGCGGTCGCGAGCCCTATCAACCAACCCGCCGCGGTGCTGCGGAACGGAGTCTGGTTGGTCCTGCCGGCCGAGGTCCCGCTCGGGTTGAACATGCGCGCGAGCGCGATCGCCGCGTACAACGGGCAGCTCTACATCGCCGGCCGCCTCGGCGACGTCAACGCCACGCCGTCGCTGGGACTGCAGCGGCTGCAAGCCGGAGAGTGGCAATCACTCCGTCTAGCCATCGGGGGCGATGTCACCAGCCTGGCGGAATACAACGGAGAACTCATCGTCGGCGGCGACTTCCAGGTTGTGGAGAGACTCGTGGTCAACCGCGTCTTCGCCTGGAATGGCTCCACCGTTCGCAGCCTCCGCGCCCCGTTCGTTACGAACGCAAGTCGTGGGGTCGCGTTTGTAAGCTCGATGTGCGTGCAAGCAGGACGCTTGTTCGTGGCTGGTGCCCTTGGCAACGACGCTGTCGTCGCCGGGTATGTCGCCGCGGCTTCCTACGACGGCACGAACTGGCGGCTCGAGCAGCTAACGGGCTCGGTTCGCCGTCCCGACGTGCGTGTCATCCGACCGACCGGATCAACCGTCGTGGTCGGAGGCACGGCGATCCCGCTGTCCGGTGAACCGTTCGAGTCTCAGATCGCCCTGCGCGTCGGCTCAGACTTCCAGCTTTTCCAGCAAGCCACGGCATTCACGAACCTCGTCCAGTTCCGCGGCGAGGTTTACGCGACGGGCGTATTTGCCAACCTTGCGACCGGGGAAGGCTTCCCGATCGCACGGCGCGACAGCGATCGCTGGGTGCCCGTGCCCGCGTTCGCCGGAATCTACCCGGACCGCATCACCGTCTTCCAGGATCGTCTGATCGGCTCCGGCATAACCCGCGATCCTGACGGCAACATCATCCGGGTCATCTTCTCGTTCGACGGTACCACCGTCACCGTGCTCGGCGCGATCGACGGCACGGCCGATGAGTTCGCCGAGTTCGGCGATGAGCTCTTTGTCGGCGGCGCTTTCAGCACCGTCGGCGACCTTCCCGCCGCGAACCTCGCCGCCTGGAACGGGACCTCCTGGCGCGCCATCCCCGGGTCGCCCAACTCCCTCATCTCCGCCATGGGCGTTCATCAGGGCAAGCTGTACGTTGGCGGCGCGTTCAACCGCGCCGGCGGACGCCCCGCCAACCGAATCGCCGCGTTCGATGGTTCCGCGTGGACCAGCCTCGCGTCCGGTATCGGCAATGGCGAGGTCGCCGCGATCGTCGGCTACGGTCCCGACGTGTTCGTCGGCGGCACCTTCACCGCCTCCACCAATCAGCCCGGCGCATACATCACGCGATGGGACGGGCAGCAGTTCAACGCGGTCGGTGGCGGCGTGAACGCCAGCGTCAACAGCATGCTCTCCATGGGCGGCCGTCTGTTTGTCAAGGGCGGGTTCAACCGGGCCGACGCACTGGCCGTGAGCGGTATCGCCGCGTGGAACGGCACGAACTGGGCGTACGTCGCCCCGCTGTTTGATCTCGCCTCCGCCCGCTCAGCCCCCTCTGGTCTTGTCGACCTCGGCGGGGTCATGCACGCGGCTGGCGAGTTCAATCAGGCCGCCGGCGCCCCCGACGCCGCGGGCTTCGCCGCCTGGACCGACGGCGACCCCGTCGTCGTCAACTTCCAGCCGTCTTCGCAGACCGTCGACCTCTTCGGGCAGATCGGACTGCAAGCCGGTGCGAACAGCGTCAACGCTCGCACCGTGCGGTGGCGCCGCAACGGCGTGCCGCTCACCTCCGGACCGGGCGGTGCTTCGTTAGGCGGCGGCAACGTCGTCGACCCGACCGCCGTCTCGCTGGTCATCACCGGGGCCCGCTTGTCCGACGCCGGCGTGTACGACGCCGTCTTCACCACCCCCTGCGGCTCCGCGACCACCAACACCGCCGTCGTCCGTGTCCGCTGCGTCGCCGACACCGATGACTCCGGCACGCTCTCGACCAACGACCTGCTCGAGTTCGTCGCACGCTGGTTCGCCGGCGATCCGCGCGCGGACATCACCCGCAACGGCACGCTCGGCGTGCAGGACATCTTCGCCTTCCTGGATCTCTGGTTCGCCGGCTGCTAGTCCCGCTCGCCGGCGACGCGCCTCACCGCGTCACATCCATCAAAACCTTGTCCCGGATGCAATATGCG
Organism: uncultured Phycisphaeraceae bacterium; assembly: GCA_964615765.1. Classification (GTDB taxonomy): domain Bacteria; phylum Planctomycetota; class Phycisphaerae; order Phycisphaerales; family UBA1924; genus CAZTQN01. The sequence continues at coordinate 21,700 of CAZTQN010000034.1, read as the reverse complement.
TAGACCAATCAAAGTCAGCGGTCAGAATCTCGCCATCATGCTTGGGATCGGCATCGGCCTCGTGATCGGCAGTTTCCTGGCCCCGCACGCCACGGGATGGGCTCGTGCCGCAGGTTTCGGTCTGATGGCTATCGCGTGTCTGATCAATCTCATTGCCCACCGGGGAAGTGGCGGCACCGACAACGCAAGCCCGGACACCGCCGGCGCATCGCCCTCGCGATCACCCGTCGGCTGAGCTCCTGCAGCGGATTCATCAACACGCAAGCGTGGGGTGAGACACCCGCTTTACCGCGTCACATCCATCACAACCTTGATCCCCTCGCCCGACTGCATGCACCTGAAGCCGTCGGCGAAGCTGGTCATGGGGATCTGGTGCGTCACGATCTCGTCGAGTTCCAGCCGCCCGGAAAGCAGCATCTCTTCCATCTGATACCACGTCTCGAACATGCGGCGACCGTTGACGCCCAGCACCGTCGCCCCCTTGAAGATGACGTGGCTGGAGAGGTCGAACGCGATCGGGCGCGACGGGATCCCGAGCAGGGCGGCGGTCCCGCCCATGCGCAGCGCCTTGAACCCGTCGTCGATCGCGTGCGGGTTGCCCGACATTTCCAAGAGCACGTCCGGCCCGTCGCCGCGCGTCAGGTCGCGCACTTTCTTGAGCCAGTTCGGGTCGTTGGCCTTGAAGGCCTCGACCGCGCCGAGCTTGCGGGCCAGCTTCAGCCGCCGATCGTCGACGTCGGTCACGAAGATGCGGCTCGCGCCCGCGCACTTGGCGACGGTCACGGCCATCAGACCGATGATCCCCACGCCCGTGATCAGCACCGTCTTGGCTGACACGTTCGCCGACATCACCGTGTGCACCGCGTTGCCAAGCGGGTCCAGGATCGCGGCGATGTGATCCGGGATGCTCGGATGCACCGGCCACACGTTCTCTTCCGGAACCTTGACGAACTCCGCGAAGCACCCGTCGGTGTCGACGCCAAGGATCTTCGTGTCGCGTGCGATGTGCGCGTTGCCCGTCCGCGCGTTGTAATCCGTGCCGGAGCAGATGTGCCCCTCGGCGCTCACGCGCATCCCCGGCGCAAACCGCGTCACAGCGCTCCCGACTTTCTCGATCACGCCGACGAACTCGTGCCCCGTGACGATGCCCACCGGGATGCGCCCCGCGGCCCACGCGTCCCACTCCCAGATGTGCCGGTCGGTCCCGCAGATCCCGACGCGCGTGACGCGGATCAACACGTCGCGCGGGCCGACCTGCGGCACCGGGCGGTCGCTCACCAGCCGCAGCTCCGGCCCGGCGTGATGCTTGATCAAGGCCCGCATCGTCGAGGGCGGCGCGCTGGGAACGGCTGAACGCGTGCTGGAGGCGGCGGTGGACATGCTCAAGCGTACGAACACGGGCCGCGCCTCGCCCGCGCGATCATCACTCCCGGGGCTGCCCCGGGAACCGCGTTGCTACTGGTAATACCAGAGATACGTCACCCGAACCACCTCCGTCTCGCTGTCCCAGTCGTAATCGAACACGGCCCGCCCGCCCGCGCTGGTCCCGAACGCCGCATGCATCAGCGGCAGGTCGCTCGCACGCAGCACCGTCGGGTACGCCACCGAGATCGCGCCCGCGTCGAACGACCGCCACCACGTCACCATGTTCCCGCCCAGCGGGTACGGCGGGCGGAACGGCGACCGCTCGAACCGCGCCTCCAACGGCGCGATCGACGCCAGCGCCGGCGTCTGGATCTCTTCATCCTGCGGCGCCGGCAAGCGCCCGTAGTCCGTTTCGTACTGGCTGATCGTCCGCGCCAAGAGACGCATCTCCGCGACGGCCGTCGTCACCCGGGCCCGCTGACCAATATCCAGAAACCGCGGGAGCGCCGCGCCCGCCAGCACCGCCAGCACAACGATCACGGCGATCAACTCGATCAGCGTGAAGCCCGGGCGGCGGTGATCATGCACATCCGGCGGCGACATCACTGGCAGTATCGCCCGGTTGAGCGACCCGCCTGAACCCAATATGCGGCGCAGACACACCCCATAACCGCCGTGCGCACGCGCCGGCGATCAAGGCAAGTCCGCCGGCGTCTCATACACCCAGTAGTCCGCCACGCCGTCGCTGTTGGCCTCGTCGAGATTGAACACGACGAACCCCGCGGTTTGATTGGCCCGAACGATCGCCGGCTCGGTATTGCCGTCCGCAACGCTCTTGCGCAGCCACAGCGTGATCGACAGCCGCTTGCCGGCGTCGAACGCGATGCAGCTCCACCGCCACGGCGAGCCCGCAGCCCTTGCGAACGGGTCCTGGTCGAACGCCGAGCGCAGCTCCACCGGCACGCCCGGCGTAGTCCCCACGCTGGTCCCGAAGTTCTCGTAGATGCCGAAGTACTGCATCGCGGCCGACTTGATCGTCCGGTACTCGCCCATGATCGACGAGGCCTGGGCCCGCTCCGACGTGCCCGTGAACCGCGGCAGAGCCACGCCCGCCAGCACCGCCAGCACCACCAGCACGACGATCAACTCCACCAGCGTGAAGCCGACGCCGCGTCCGTCCGCACGTTGGGCGTGTCGCACCATCGCCGGTGTATCGCCCGCCTCGCCGCCCGGCTTGTGCCCGCAGCACAACGGCCCCGGCCGATAACGCCCGCAATCCCCTCGCGCGGCGGGTCAGAACAGCAGCTGCACCTGCACGATGAACCCGATCTGCCCGTCCTCCGCGTCCGGCAACAACGCCTGCGCCGCCGACGGCGCGCTGATCACCGCCGACGACTCGTCCCGCGCCGTCGGAAAGTACGTCGCCTCCGCCGTCAGTTTGATCACCTGCTTCCGCGGAACAAAGTAGTAGTTCGCGCCGACGGTGATCGTCGAGAAATCATCCGCCTCGCCCGCCCGATCGTCGTCCGGCAGCACCATCGCGTACCGCGCAAACACATCCATCGATGCGCCGACGGCGAGCGCCCCCTGCACCAGGAACCCGAGGTCGGTCGCGTCCGGCGCATCGGTCTCGATCGTCCGCCCGTAGAACGCGCCCATCAGGCTCCACCCGTCGCCCTCAAGACCGACGTCCGCCGTCCATTGCAGCAGCGTGCCCGCCCGGCTCGCCCCCGTCGGCAGGCGGATGGTCCCTTCTTCCTGGTAATGCACGCCCCCGCCGATCAGCACCCCGAACGCGTCGCCCTGGTACGCCGTCAGCGTCTGAAACTGCGACCACGGCGCCTCGCCCAGGCGCGTCTCGATACGTCCGGACACCGCCCAGTCGGCTTCCAGTTCGCTCGTGAAGTCGGTGTTCTCGCTCCGCTGCCCGTCGGAGAACGCCGCATACGCCTTGACGCGCTCCCACTCCCCCGCGACCTGCACGCCCTGCCCGCGCGCCATCCCGAACACCGACGACATGATCGACCGCTCCGCCGCCAGCAGGTTGGACGAAGAGATCGCAAAGCGTTCGCGGTCGAACGGTAGCTTGAACTGCCCCGCGCGGATCGACCACTGCTCCGAAAAGCGATGCTGCGTCCACGCGTCCAAGAGTGTGAACGTCTCCCCGCTGAACTGCCCGAGCACGCGGTAACTCAGCGACGGATCGCCCAACTCCCCCGACACGCCGACGCGGATCCGCTCCGTCTGAAACCCGGTCGCTTCACGCTCGCCGCCCGGGCTCCCGGCTTCGAACGCGCCGATGTACCGGAACTGCAGCAGCCCCTCGATCTTCAGCGTGTACCCGTTCTCGCCGACGATCGTCGCGCCCGACGGCTTGCTCTGGGGCTTCGCGTCGGCAAGTTGCCGGGCCACCTCGGCACGAATCGCCGCGGCGTCCGTTGTCGTCGCGGTCCCCGTCGCTCCGTCGCCCGTGGCGGAGGCGCCCTGGGCGAGCAGACCCATCTCGCCAGCATGCAGCACGATCACGCCGGCGAGGACCGCGGTCAGTTTTCGCATGGGAGCGAGTATCGCACAACGCCGGCGCGTGTCAATCGCGGTAATGCATGTGACACTCGCCGCACGAAGCGCCGAGCCGCTTCAGGTCCGCGTCCAGCCGCGCCGTGTCCTTCGCGCCCGCCGCCAGTCCCCTCTCGAGGGCATCGGCCGCCACGAAACTCTCCGCGAGAAGCTCCATGAACCCCTTGGTCCTTCCCTTGACGTCGTCGTGTTCTTGCAACAAACGGACGGCCTCGGCCAAGCGCCCCGCCTCCGCCGCCGGCACCAGGTCCGGGTGATCGCTCGGCGCCGTCCACCCCGCCTTCTGAATCTGCTTGAGATGGTCATACGCATGATCCATCTCGACCATCGCGGCGACCATGCCGCTCGGGCGCGACACGGCGGGAAGATCACCCGGAATGCGGTCGATCTCCGCGCCGCTCAGCCGCCGCGCTTCCCCCGGCGCCGCCCAGAGCCCTGTGTAGTTCGCCGCGGTCTTCGAGACGCGCATGCGCTCCACGGCGTGTTCCGGCGTGCACAGCCCGAGCGACACCACCGCCGAGCCCGCCGCCCCCGCGCTGCGATGCTTGCCGTGATGGCAGTGGATGTACACCGGACCACGACGCAGCGCGTCCCGCGTAGCCCGCGCCAGTTGCTCGCGCCGCTCCGCGCTCACGCCGTCATACCCGATGGGCAGATGCACGTACGTCAACCCGCGTGCCGCGGCCGCCTCCACGTCCTGCGCCGCCCCGTCCACGCTGATCACCGTCTTGACGCCCATCCCCGCGAGCGTCTCGAACGCGTGCGGGCCCTCCGGCTGGCTGCCCGAATACACGCCGTCGGCGTACGCGACAATGTTGTGCACCCCCGGCAAATCCGCCGCGGCTGTCGCCGTCGGTTCGATGACCACGCGCGCCGGACGCTCGGGCACCGGCGCAACACGCTCCCCCGCTGCCTCAGCCCGCTCGCCCGACCCCGGCGCACATGAACTCAACACCGCCAAACCGCCGGCTACACAAAGACTCACCACCAGTGCGCGCATACTAAAAACTCCTAAACTTCGCAAGGATCAAAATACAATCAACCCCACTCCGCCACTCCGCCACTCCGCCACTCCGCCACTCCGCCACTCCGCCACTTCTCACGTACTCACGCCGTCACCGGCACCAGCCCGGCCCCCGGGCGCACCATCACCACTTTCGTATACGCGTGTACAAACCCCATGCGCATCGCGTTGCGGTAGGTGGCGACATCCGGGCGCGATCCGATGGTTGCCACGCGTACGCCGCGGGCCGAGATCTCGTTCAGCCGCCGGGCCAGGAGCGCCTGCTGGATGCCGCGTCGGCGTTGATCGCGCACCGTCACCGCGCCGAACACGGCTCCGACCCTCCCGCGGAACTCGGCCCCGCCGACGGCGACTACGCGCCCCCGCCCGTCCGGCCCGCCCCCGTCGCGCAGTCTGGCGGCGATCGTCAGCACCTTTGGGTGCCGCGCCTGCCTCAGAAAGAACGCGACCTCGTCCGCCGTCGCCGCGTCGTCGATCCCCGCCACCAGCGCCTTGAACCCCGGGATGACGACCTCGGCGCACGCCCGCAGCAGGCGTTCATCGCCCGGGTCGACCACCTCCATCGAGACGTCCGCCGGGCACGCGTGCACCGTTGGCACCGTCTCGCCCTCGGCGAGTTCGCGGTACAGCACCAGTTCGAACATCCTGAGCACGAACCGCTCGGCCTCGATCGCCGCCCGGACGGCGTCGTGCGCGAACGGCGCCAGTTCGATCCGCGGCTCGATCCCCGCCGCCTCATACCACGCGATCAGCCGCCGCATCTCCGCCAGCGCCTCCGCCGGCTCGTACGCCCGGTCCAGCCCGAGCCCGACCGCGGCGTTGCACCACAGCCCCGGTGTCCCGCGGCACATCCGCCCGCCCAGCACCACCTCCGACACGTCCGCGTTCTCCGTCATCGCTTCCGTGACCCGCGCCTCTTCCATCCGGGCAATGTCGATCAGGTCACGCATGATCGCGCAGGCTAGGCCGCCCCGGGAAAGTCCCAAACCATCTTTGGCGTGGGCGAGTCCCCCTCCGGCTCGCGTGTATCCTTGCGATCCGCACGCCGACTTGCCGGTGCGCACCGCACGCGAGCCTCCGCGAGACCCGCCGATGTCCCACCACAAAGCCGCTTCCGCCAATCCCAACGACTTCATCCTCCCGGACCTCGGCGAAGGCGTCGCGGAGGCCGAGCTCATCAAGTGGCGCGTCCAAGTCGGGCAGCACGTCAAAGAGCACGACATCCTCGCCGACATGGAGACCGACAAGGCCCTGGTCGAAGTCCCCAGCCCGCGCACGGGCGTCATCGCCGCGCTGCACGGCAAGGAGGGCGAGATCATCAAGGTCGGCGCCGCCCTGGTGACGTACCAGTCCGCCGCCGGCGCCGCCAGCGCCCCCGCCGCGGCGCCCGCCAAGCCGGAGTCCAAGCCCGACCCCAAGCCCGAGCCCGCCGCCAGCAACGGCAGCCACGCCCACGCCGGCTCGCCCGCGCCCGCAGCCCCGGCGTCCGCCCCGGCCCCCGCGCCGACGGCCGACCGTGAGGACGAAGGCACCGTCGTCGGGAAAGTCGGCGGCGCGCTGGCGGGCATTTCCGCCGAGCCCGGCAAGGCGCTGGCCACCCCGGCCGTCCGCCGCCTCGCCCGCGATCTGAACGTCGACATCGACCGCGTCGCCGGCTCGGGCATCGGCGGGCGCGTGCTGGAGAAGGACGTCCGCGCCGTCGCCGCCGGCCAGCCCGCACAGCCCGCCGCTCGCGCCGCCGCCCCCGCTCCGGCCGCCCTGCACAGCCAGGTCGGCAACCTCGCCCCCAGCGCCCCCGCGGCCCGCGCCCTGCCCGCGACTTCGCCCGCGCCGGCTCCCGCTCCCGCACGCCGCGAAGCCCCCGGCTTCCCGCCCGGCACCGAGACGCTCCGCATCCCGTTCCGCGGCGTGCGTCGCACCATCGCCAATCGCCTCCGCGAGTCCGTCAACCAGGCCGTCCACTTCAACGTCATGGACGAGGCCGACGTCTCCGCGCTCGACGGCCTGCGCAAGAAGCTCGCCGCCGCCAGCGGGGAGAAGGTCAGCTTCCTCCCCTTCGTCGCCGCCGCCGTCTGCCGCGTGCTCACGCGTGACGACTTCCGCGCCCTTAACGCGACCGTCGACGAGAAGCCGGGCGACGCGTCCGCCGAGGCCTTCATCGTGCAGCACCGGGCCGTGCACCTGGGCGTCGCGACCGACACCGACAGCGGGCTGATGGTCCCGGTCGTGCGCGACTGCGACGCGCTGGGCGTGCTGGAGATCGGGCGTCACATCGCCCACGTCGCCGCCGCCGCCCGCGCCCGCACCGCCCTGCGCGAGATGCTCATGGGCTCAACGTTCACCATCTCGAACGTCGGCAGCCACGCCGGCCGCTTCGCGACCCCGATCATCAACTACCCCGAAGCCGCCATCCTCGCCGTCGGGCGCGCCCGTCAGGCCCCGGTGGTCCGCGGCGGCGGGATCTTCGTCGGCAACCTGCTCCCCCTCAGCCTCGCGTGCGATCACCGCGTCGTGGACGGCGCCACCGCCGCCCTCGCCCTGGCCGAGATCGTCCGCCTGCTCCAGGATGCGCCCGAACAGCTCATGACCCCCGCCCGGGGCTGAAACTCGATTCAGCCCCGCCGCGTTGTGTTCCGATTCCCTCGGCCCTCGGCCCGAATCCCTCGACCCTTCCCTCACCGATTCGCCGACGGCGCCGGCGTCACCGGCGCGGGCGCAGCGCCCGTCGTCGGGGCCGGGGCCGGCGCGGACGGCGCGCCGCCCGCACGGGCCATCGCCTCGAACTTCTCGCGCACCTTGCCCCACGTGTTCCGCCCGACGACTCCGTCGACCTTCAGCTTGTTGGCCCGCTGGAACGCCATCACGGCTTCCATCGTGTCCTTCTGGTTCCCGCTCACCGGCTTGGTGAACGCGCCGATCCGCGCCAGCGCCGTCTGAATCTGACGGTGCATCAGGATCCGCTGCTGATCCGTCCCCGGATCGGCCTTGGTGTCGAACGACTGCCGCACCACGCGGCTGGCGACCGCCTCCATCGCCTGCGTCGCCGGATCGCTCGCGCTCCCCGCGCCCGCCCCGCCAACACCGCCCGGGATCGACGCCCGCGCCGTCCCGCCCGCCGCCGGCTGCACCGGGCTGATGCCCGACGCCAGTTGACGGATCTTCTCGGCGACTTCACCCGGCGTGCCGCGGAGTTCCGTCGGCAACTGCGCGATCGCGACGAACTGGCTGGCCCGCTCGCGCAGCACGTTCTGCGTCTCGGTCCGCGCACGCTGCGCGTCGCTCGTCGCCGCTTCCAGCTTCGACTCGGTTTCCTTCAGCGACGCTTCCGCCGCCGCCTTCCCGCGCTCCGCCGCGTCCTTGCCGGAGTACAGCGTGATCGCCACCACCGCCAGCACGATGCACAGCACGGCCAGGATCCCGGTGATGATCCCCGCCCCGGAGCCACTCTTGCTCTTCGCGGGCGGAATGGGCGGATTCGGATTCGATGACATGCTCTGCTTCCTCGCTCCGGGCGGTCTCTGCGTTCCACGCAGGTTAGCCGCCGACCGGCCCGCCGGACTCCCGCCGGGCGCGGCTCGCGCCCTTCGGGCGCGGCCAAGGATACCCGGCGGTCACCTCACCCGCGCGCCGCCCAGCCCCGCCTCGCAAACGACCTCCCAAACTCCGGCGATTTTCGCTCGCCAGCGTCGCGACCGGCCCGTCTCTGTGGCATTATTCTCCTCATGACCACCCGGACCTCCCGTCTCCACGCCGCCGGCGTCGCCCTCGCACTCGCGATCGCCGGCGTCGCCTCCGCCGCGCCCACCAACAACATCCTCATCACCGGGTACTGGCCGCCCACCAACCAGATGCTCCGCCCTTGGAGCGACAACCCCACCCAGAACCTCGCCGGCTGGATCGGCGGTAACTGGGAAAACCGCGGCTACGACATCTTCGCCTTCTTCCCCGAGTTTCCCAACGGCACCACCGGCTCCAACGGCCGCGGCGTCGGCGATTTCGAAGTCGACTACCAGGACACCGCCGCCGACTGGGCCCGCATCGTCGATCAGGTCAAGCCCGTCGCCATCATCACCTTCAGCCGCGCCAACACCACCCGCGGCTGGGAGCTCGAGCCCGCGTACCGCCGCTTCCGCGTCACCGGCGAACCCCTCCCCGCCGGCGTCACCTCCCTCTCGTTCTACACCTCCGACTACCTCACGCCCTTCCAGCCCAGCAACGTCCCCATCACCGCCGAGCCCGTCGGCACCATCCGCAACTCCGCACTCCCCATGCAGGCCATCGTCGACGCCGTCCGCGCCCAGATGTCCCCCGCTCAGGTCGACCCCTTCATCCCGCCCCTCGACGCCTCCTTCGACTACGGCGGGGCCTTCCTCTCCGGGTACATCGGCTACCTCGGCGTCTGGTACCACGACGTTAACAACACCCCGACCGCACCCTTCCGCTGCTACGCCGCCGGTCACATCCACGTCGGCCTCTCCACCCTCATCGCCGACGCCCGACAGGCCACCGAGATCACCCTCCGCACGCTCATCACCCACCTCAACACCGTCGTGCAGTTCTGCCCGGGCGACGCCAACCGCGACGGCCTCTCCACCGTTCAGGACCTCTTCGAATACCTCACCCTCTGGTTCGCGAACGACCCGCGCAGCAACATCAACAGCGACCCGCAGATCACCGTCCAGGACCTCTTCGACTTCCTGACCGCCTGGTTCCAGGGCTGCTGAATAGCAAGTTGCAAGGCTGCTGAATAGCAAGTTCCAGGGCTGCTGAGGCGTGAAGCACCGGGTAGGGCAGGCGTCCCGCCTGCCATGGTCTCACATCGTCAAGTTCCGCCCGAACTCCCCGGGCTCGAACACGTGCACACCGCCGCCCGCCGCGTCGATGACCAGGTCGATCGCCTGCCCGACGCGCACCGGCACCGCGCCGGGCAACCGCGCGACGATCCGCGCATGCCGCGGCGTGCTCACCAGCACGTCCGAGTGATCCCCCATCGCCTCCACCACGCTCGGCGTCACCCGCCACGCCCGTGACCGATCCTCATCCCCGCCGCTCGACGCCCGCATCGCCTGCGGCCGCACGCCCAGCGTCACTGCCTTGCCCGCCCACGCCCCCAGCGCCCCCGCCATCACCGCCGGCAGTGGCACCACGCACGCACGCCCCGCCCCGTCGCTCGAACCCTCCACAAACACCAGCCCATTCCCCTCGCGACGCAGTTCCCCCTCCAGCATGTTCATCGGCGGCGTGCCGACAAACGTCGCCACGAACCGGTTCACCGGCCGGCGATACACCTCCATCGGCGGGCCCGATTGCTGCACTAGCCCGCCCGCCATCACCACCATCAGGTCGGCCAGGCTCATCGCCTCCTCCTGATCGTGCGTGACATAGATCGTCGTCGTCTTCAGGCGCAGCTGCAGCGCCTTGATCTCCGTCCGCGTCGTCACGCGCAGCTTCGCGTCCAGGTTGCTCAAAGGCTCGTCGAACAAAAAGGCCTTCGGCTCCCGCACGATCGCCCGCCCCACCGCCACCCGCTGCCGCTGCCCGCCCGAGAGCGCGCCGGGCTTGCGCTCCAGCATGCTCGTCAGCCCCAAGGTCTCGGCCGCCGCCCGCACCCGCTGCTCGATCTGCGCCCGCGGCACCCGGCGCATCTTCAGCGCAAAGGCCATGTTGTCGTACACGCTCATGTGCGGGTAGAGCGCATAACTCTGGAACACCATCGCGATGTCCCGGTCCTTCGGGTGTACGTCATTCACCACCCGCCCGCCGATCGCGATCGACCCGCCGGAGATCTCCTCCAGCCCCGCGACCATGCGCAGCGTCGTCGACTTGCCGCACCCCGACGGGCCGACCAGCACGCACAGCGCCCCGTCCGGGATCGTCAGGCTCACGCCCTTGACCGCCTGAAAGCCGTCCGGATAGGTCTTGGTGATGCCGTCGAGGACGATCTCGGCCATGGCTGGTCCGCCGGGCAGCTCAGGTCAGGACGCGCCCACACGCGCCGACAACCCCGGCCTGCCGACCGCACCCCACCCGAACCCGTTGATCGCCCAACCCCCGCCCCGGACACAGTCTACGGCATCCGCCGCGCCGCTGCCCGCCCAACACACCGTCCAGCACACCGCCCGCCGCACCCGCTCGCCGCCCCGTGGCGAGAGGCGCCGCCGCCGCTCGGGGACAGAACTCGGGATCACAGCCGGGACAAAAACGGGGAAAGGGGAAGAAAACGCGGGCGTCAGGAGTCGAACCTGAAACCTCCTGATCCGTAGTCAGGTGCTCTATCCAATTGAGCTACGCCCGCTCACTTGTCAGGCTGCAAGCGTAAGCCGCCCCCCCTGCACCGACAACTGCCCGGGCCCCGCGGCTTGACTTTTTGCCCGCCGGGTCCAAAACTCCCGACCCAGCCGGTGACGCATCGTGCGCCCCCGGTCCGCTCTCTGCCCCCGGCCTCTGTAGGACTCTGCCCGCAATGGCTCACTCGATCTCCGCCCGCAAGCGCATCCGCCAGAACGAGAAGCGTCGCGCCCGCAACCGCTGGCGCATGCGGGCCATGCGAGTCGCGATCAAGACCTTCCTCGACAAGCTCGCGCACGGCTCCGCCGACGAAGCCACCACGGCTCACCGCGCCGTCAGCAAGGTCATCGACCGCACCGCCGCCAAGGGCACCATCCACAAGAACCAGGCCGCCCGCCGCAAGAGCCGCCTCACCCGCCGCCTCAAGGCCAAGCTCACCGCCCCCGCCAAGAAGTAACGCGGCGACAGCTCTCACAACCAATCTTCCCCCCGCTCTTCCCCCCGCACCCCGCGCCCCACGCGGGGTGTTGTCATTACTCCCTCTCCTCGCCCCCTCACCCCCCTCCCTCCCCTCTCCCCCTGACCTCTAACCTCTAACCCCCCGCCCCTTCCCCCCCGGTATCCTGACCGAGCACATGCCTCCGCCGCGCCCGTCTAACTCTCGCAGCGCGTCATCGCGCCCGGGTTCCGGACCGGGTCGCCCGCAGCGATCGTCTTCGTCCTCTTCCCGCCGCACCAGCCGCGCGGACGTCCCTGACGTCTACTGGACGCGCTCGATGCGTCCGCTGCACATGCTCGCGTTCCTCGCCCCGCTGGTCATCGCCTACGAGATCGGCTCCATCTTCGCCCTCACCGACACCGCCGCCGGCATCCAGCGCAGCGTCGAGGCCTACAAAGTCTTCGCCGACTTCTTCCACGTCTTCGGGCTCGTCGGCCTGTTCCTGCCGGGCGTGGCGCTCGTCACCGTCCTGCTCGTGTGGCACACCATGGTCCGCGACCGCTGGGCGATCGACCCGCGCACGCTCGCCGGCATGGGCGTCGAGTCGCTCGCGTGGACGCTCCCGCTCCTGGTCCTCGCCGCCGCCGCCGACTACAGCCAGCAGCAGCCCGCCCCCGTCCCCCCGCAAGCCCTCGCCGCCGTGCAGGAAACCGGGGCCGCGCTGCACCACCTCCCGCTCGCCGCCCGACTCACCGTCGCCATCGGCGCCGGGCTCTACGAGGAAATGCTCTTCCGCCTCGTCGGAATCGCGCTCCTGCACTTCATCCTCGTCGACCTCATCGGCCTGGGCCAGCGCTGGGGCATCAGCCTCGCCGTCGGCCTCGCCGCCCTCGCCTTCGCCCTCTATCACCGCCCCGACCTGCCGCAGGAATGGCCGACGTTCCTGTTCTTCATCATCTCCGGCATCTACCTCGGCGCCGTCTACTCCATGCGCGGCTTCGGCATCGCCGTCGGCACCCACGCCCTCTACGACGTCATCGTCCTGGTCGTCTTCCCCGCGCTCACGCCGCCGGGATAACCGCCCTGCAAGTAACACGCAGGTAACGCGGCCGCCACAACATCAAAGTCCCGCCAATTTCAAGAGCCCCACGGCACCATCTCCCGCGGCGCCGTGTATATTCCCCATGGCGTGACCGTATTCCTTTGGTGCAGAGGGGCTCACGATGACACCGGAAGAGGCCAAAGCATTTCAGTCGCTGTTTCAGGATGCCGCCGCCACGCTGCCCGAGCGTGTGCTCCGTGGACGACAACTGGTCTGGAAGCCGACCGGGCTGGCGGCGATGAAAGAAAAGATCAAAGCCGCCCGGCTCGCTGCTGAGGACGAGATCGCCCGAGCCAAGCCCGTTACGCCCAGCACCGGGTGGATCAGCGCCAAGCCCACCGGCCGTCCGCAGGGCCCGCTCATCGGGCAGCACCGCGCCCAGGGCACCATGCTCGCGGATATCAAGACCGCGTCGAAGAAAGCCGGCGCACATGCCGACGCGATCGCATTGCTCACCGAAGGGGCCAAGTCCGGGTACGAACTCGCCACGCTCGCGCCGGGCGAGGCCAACGCATCGCTGGCCCCCGGCTTCTACCCGGACGTCTCGCCCGATCAAGAGCTTGCGATCAAGGGCTTCGCCAACATCATCCGCTCCAGCGGAATCACCGACCCCGCGGTCGTCGGAAGCGTGGAAGGCTTCGCCGGCGAGATCGTCGGGTGCCTGCCGATCCTCGGGGCCGCCACCAACCTCGGCTCCGCGGTCATCAATTGCTACAAGTTGGCGGACCGACACTGGAATCTCAAGAAGATCGATAAACACGCCGTGCACATCACGCCCGGCAACCCGTCCGCCGCGTTGCAGTCCGTCCGCGAACTGCACGAACGCAAGCGGAACGAGTTCGCCACGATCGCCGCACTCGACGCTTCCGCCGGCGCGCTGCAACTCACCGGACTCTTCGCCGACCTCGGGGCGGCGAGCGGCCCCGCGATCGGCATCACCAAAGCCGCGCTCAAACTCGCTCACTCCGTCGTCCTCGCCGCCCGCGGGTGCTACGAGTTCCGCAAAGCCAACCAGGTCCTCCTCGCCGGCGGCCCGTTCACCTCGGAACTGGTGGGCAAGTGCCCCATCCTCGGGTGCTACCTCATCACCGAGGCCGAGCACAGCACGCTCCTCGCCTTCCTGAGCGCCGGCGAGCTTCCGCCCAACTGGATGGACATCGTCGAGACCCGCAAGCACGAGTTGGAAACGCTCATCCGCCTCGCCAACATCTGCCAGCGAGAAGCCCCCTTCGCCCTCCGCGGGCTCGAGCACAAAGTCGGCTCGCCCGTCCTCAAGGGCGAGCACTACCTCGACTTCCGCGCCCACAAGGGCGTCCAGCGCGCCGTCCACGAAGCCAACATGATCCTCAAACGCGACCCCCGCGGCATGAAGTTCTTCGCCAAGCACCTGCTCAAGAAGATCGGGCTCTAACGCTCGGGCCTGACCACAGCGGAAATGCAGCATTCCGCGCGCGTTGAGGCCATTCCTGCTCGCATGGTCGAACGTGCCATGCCCTCGAAAACGACATCGTCCTGAACGTCTTCCCGGTGATCACGCCGTCGGGATGGAGCGTGTCCGACCACCGAGGAGCGACCTGGAGCGGCGCTATCCTTTGAGTCAGAATCCTGCAAGCGACGGTCTCTACAATTCTCCGTCAAAGAGCAATCCTGCCACACACATGCCCATGACGCTTCAACTGCTCGCCATATTTGCAATCGTGCTTCTGAAACAGGCTGGCGCAACAAGCTTGCCAGCACAGGCCGAGGCGTTCGGCAGCCGAACCGTCGCCATCGAACGCTTGGTCCCGGGCGAACAACCGAACCTCAGGGGCTACGGGATCATCTGGGGCGACGACGTCGTTGTAGCTCCACTGCACAGCGTCGGTCCCGCTGACCGGCTCGTTGCCATTTCCCAGGACGGCAGGTTCCACCCCGTCCTCGGAGTCCTCGGACATGTCTCGGCAAGTGACGTTGCCTTTCTTCGCGTCAAGGGCGTCGGCTCCAGCGGACCTCCTGCGATCGCCGACTACGGGACCGTCGCCGCTCTCAAGCATGTGTACATTTACAGAAATCGAGAGGCGGACGATAGACCTGTCAGCCAACAATCTCAGGTTGATACGTGGTACTACTATGCCCCCGGTGAGCACCTTGGGTTAAAGGCACCATCGATACCCGGCGACAGCGGCTCGCCTGTGTGGACAAGTGACGGCAAGTTCGTCGGCTTAGTGACCCGAGGTGACGATACAGGTTCATCTTGCAACACGGCCTATCTGTATAGCGATTTGGCTATTGCTGCCGATCGCCGCGGCGAGCTCGACCCGGCGTTCGCCCGGCTTTCCATGTATGCGTCAGCGATCGCACAAATTGAAAACGGAAAAGCCTCCCTCGACACGTACTTGGAGGTGTTCCGCGCTACCGGCATCGCCAGTTCCGACTCGCTTCGTGTCCAGCACCGCAACGATGTTCGTGCACGCATCAGCGCGCTGCAACAATATGCTGAAAACTGCAGCGACTGCCATATTCTTTTCGGACTGGCAAGTGATCAATACCGTACCCTAGACATCGAAGCCACGCGGATGACTCTTGACCGCATCGCGGATCCTCGATGCTCTCCCTACGTTGATTTTCTCCGCCTCAGAATACGACTCTACCACGATGCAACACTCAAACCCGAAGAGAAGGCGGAGCTTGCCCGTGACTTTGCCGCTCGATTTCCGAATTTCTGGGGCAGCTATGCCGAGCTGCTGCGAACGGGAACCCAGATATCGAATAACACTATGATCCTTGATGCTCTTGAGGGTTCTTGCACGTTGGCGCCGCAGTCGGGCGAGCAGTGGTACAACCTCGGCTCAAAGGCTATTCGTCTCGCAGACTCGCGGCGGCTGGATTTAGCGCGGACCAAGCTGGCGGCACTTGGAGGCGTCTGGGCTAAGAGATTTCAAGCGCTTGAAGGCTCGTTTGACGAGCCGACGCCCGCACCATGAGCACCCGACGCGGCACCACCGCAGCCCTCGCCATGTGGGCGATCACGCTTTCGGCGTGGATCGCCATCGGTCTCACCGGCTTCTGGCCTCCCGCCACCATCGCCCGTGCCGCGTCAGTTCGAATCGCAGTGACCCACGAGTCCGGCAAGTGGGTGGTGAGGCCTGAATACACGGCAAGGCCCGCCCCCCAGATGCCCTTAACGAAGATGGAACTTCCGGGAACCACGCACACTAAGGACACCGTCAACCGCGAAGAATGGCACTCGTCCTGGCGGTCCTATGACTCATGGATTTTTGTCGTCGAGATCACCTACGGCGTCGACAACCAATCCGGGATCTGGCCGGTCCGATCCTGGCAAGGGGCTGAGTCGGCCTCGCTTCAGCTGCTTGAGGTCGGCATCTACGCGCCCCGTCGACCGACACTGCCCGAGGTCTTCCCGCTCGTTACACCGCAGCTCGCCGCCAAGAGCGGCGGGCCCATCGGCCTCACGCCCACCCAACTCTCACGCCGCTGGATCGTCTGGCCCGCCGTGACCTTCGACCTCGCGATGCTGCTCACGCTCGCGACCCTCATTTGGACCCTCGCGCACGCCCGCACCGTCCTGCGATCACGCTCGCGCACCATCCGCATCGCCCGCGGCCTGTGCCCGCGCTGCGACTACACCCTCGCCCAATCCGCCCACGATCGCTGCCCCGAATGCGGCGCGCCGCTCACCCTCTCTGAACAGGCCGTGCTCCAGTCCAAACGCCTGGTGTGAATCCCGCCCTCCGCATGCAGCACCCCGCGCGCACACTGAGATCGTTCCTGCTCGCCAAGGCGGCCGACAAGGACGCGACGCTGTCGCCGCTCCTCAACCTCCCGGAAGCGGCCGCCAACGCGGTGATAGAAGACCGCAGAAAGGCCTGGCAAGCCGCCCTGCACGCCGCGCCCGTGATCGCGAACGACGCCGCACCGCCCTGGCTGAACACCTGGCTCGGCTTCTTCGCGATCGCCGCCGTCGCCGGCAGCGTGTGGCAGTTCGTCGCCACGCGGGCGCTCGCGCCATGGCAGAACGTGCTGCTGTGCATCGCCGTCCTTACGCTCGCCGCGTTGATCGTCAGGCGCGTCCATCGGAGCCAGCACATGCTCAATGTCCTCTCCACCCAGTCCTGCTCGAAATGCGGCTACGCGCTCGCGGGCCTCAGCCCGATCCGTACACGGGCCTGCCCGGAATGCGCACTGCCCTGGCCGCTTGTTCTGCCCGACAGTGGGGCGGACTTGTCGCGCCGGTGACGACCCTCCTGCACCCGCAGACTCTGACATCGCCGTCGGCACTCACGCCCTCTCGTTCTGGGCGTCGTCCCGCTACACGCTGCGCTACGGTTGCTCCTTCTTTCGCGTGGTGTCAGCCGTGTGCGTGCGCAGATCTTCCCCCAAGGACGCAGGCCTCATTCTGTTCTTCGTGTACGACATCCCCCAATGGCTGTTCGGCCTCCTCACGATGGCGGTGTGCGTCACCATCGGTGTGGGCGGGCTGTTCGTTACGCGGCCGCTGGTGAACCGGGTGTTGGGGCCCGGCGCTGGGGCCAACGATATCGTCAGCTACTTTCTCTCGGCGTGCGGCGTCTTCTATGGCATCACGCTGGGTCTCATTGCCGTCAGCGCGTGGCAGTCGTACTCCGAAGTGTCCAGCCTGGTTTCTCGCGAGGCCTCCGCGCTGGCCGCCCTCTATCACGACGTCTCGAGCCTGCCGGAACCGACGGGCAAGGAACTGACTGCGGACCTGCGCGAGTACACCCGCTACGTCATCGACGTGGCGTGGCCGCTGCACCGTCGCGGCGAGGTGCCGAAGGTCGGCACCGCGCGTTTCGACGCCTTCCAAGCCAAGCTCTATGCCTTCGAGCCGCTCACGCCGGGCAAGGCCGCGCTGCACGCCGAGTCGATCGACAAGTTCAACTCCCTCGTGGAGTTGCGTCGCGAGCGGCTCGAAGCGGTGGACACCGGGCTTCCAAGAGCGCTCTGGAGGGTCGTGGGACTGGGCGCGATACTCAACATTTCCATCACCTGGTTCTTCCGCGTTGAACGCGTGCGCTTGCATGTGATGCTCGTCGGCATCACGTCGGCCCTGGTCGGACTGCTGATCTTCCTGACGGGGGCGATGGACAATCCCTTCCGCGGCGAAGTCAGCGTCGGGCCCGATTCGTTCGAGTCGGTCTACGAGCAGTTGATGCGCCCGGACGAGGGGAAATAGGGTGGGGCCTTTCTGGACTCCAAGACAACGCTTCCCCACCCCTCTTCCCCTCCCCCAACCTACCGTCCCCCGCCCATGTCTTCCCGCATCGCCATCGACCGTCTGACCAAGCGCTTCCCCGCCATCGGTGCGGTGGGGGGGGCGGGAACGACCACCGCCGTCGACGCCGTCTCGCTCGTCATCGAGCCCGGCGAACTCTTCTTCCTCCTCGGCCCCTCCGGCTGCGGCAAGACCACGCTGCTCCGCATGATCGCCGGGTTCATCGACCCCACCGAAGGCCGCATCACCTTCCAGGTCGACGACCAGCCGCCGCGCGACGTCACCCACCTCCCGCCGAACCACCGCAACACCGGCATGGTCTTCCAGAGCTACGCGCTCTGGCCGCACATGACGGTCGCGAAGAACGTCGCCTTCGGGCTCGACGTCCGCAAGGTCCCGCCCGCCGACAAAGACCGCCGTGTCCGCGAAGCCCTCGACGTCGTCCGCATGGGCCAGTACGCCGAGCGCAAACCCAACCAGCTCTCCGGCGGGCAGCAGCAGCGCGTCGCGCTCGCCCGCGCCCTGGTCATCCGCCCCGACGTGCTCCTGCTCGATGAGCCGCTGAGCAACCTCGACGCCAAACTCCGCCACGAACTCCGCTCCGAGATCCGCCGCATCTGCAAAGAGGCCGGCACCACCAGCGTCTACGTCACGCACGACCAGAAAGAAGCCCTGTCGATGGCCGACCGGGTCGCGATCGTGAACCAGGGGCGCATCGAGCAGCTCGGCCCACCCGGCGAGATCTACCGCCGCCCGCGCTCGCGCTTCGTCGCCGACTTCCTGGGCGAAACCAACTTCCTCCCCTGCACGGTCCTCGGCCCGGCGACCAGCCCCGGCAGCGTCCGCGTCCGCACGCCCGCGGGCGACCTCGAAGCCGACACGCCCGCCGCCTCTACGCCCGCCGCGCCCGCCTCCGCGCTGTGCATGGTCCGCCCCGAGTCCTGGCGCCTGTCCGCCGCCGGCGCACCGAGCCCCGCGTCGAACGGGCACGGCCTCGAAGGCCGCGTCGTCGAGTTCACATACCTCGGCGAGCTCGCGCAGCTCGCCATCGAACTCAAACCCGCGCCCGCCGCCGCGTCCGCTCAGCCGATCACCGTCCGGGCCGCCACGCTCAACCCCGGCGCCGCCACCCGCGTCGGCGAGACCGTCCGCCTCGACGTCGCGCCCACCGACGTCGTCCTCCTCCCGGCCTGACGCAAAAACACAACGGACCGCTCACGAGCGGTCCGCTCCAGCCGTCACTCGGCCATCTCCAAAAAGCCAGAGACCGCCTTTCGGCGGTCGCAAGCTGTGTCTCTCTCGAGACAGTGTCGTCGTGGAACTGCCCTCCAAGCGAGTTCCCGTGAGAAGAAGATACTCGATGGTCGCCACCCCGTCAACCCATGCAGATGAAAAATCCTGCACGGCCGCCACATCCCCGTCCGCCGGCCCAAAAAACAAACTCGCCGGGGGGCTTTCGCCACCCCGGCGAGAGAGAAATCACAACAAGATGCCGAGCCCCAGCGCGAAGGCGCGCGAGCTCGAACCATACCCCTGGTCGTTCCTTCATGGAACGCGCACGGGTGTGCCTGGCCGTCCGGATGTTGGGTATCTCTCTCGATCCCCCGGAACGTGGCTCTTGGCCACAACCTAGCCGCAATTGCGCGTGTTTGCAAGCCAAATCGAGCACGAACGCTGGGTTTTTCAAGGACTTGTGGTGGTTATCGTCGCGCCATGCTGTACGCTGGCACCAAGGACAGGGGGTCGGTCCACGCCACTTACCCGACTTAACACCTCGGGATAATCCGGGTTCTCATGTTCTCAGACCTTCGCCGCTCGTCGTCACTCCGCCGCTCCGCCTGTCGGTTGTTGGCGCTGGCCGCCCTCGCGACGCCCGCCGCGCTCGCCCAGGCGGAGCGTCTGCACTTCACCTTCCTCTGGCACCTGGAGCAGCCGATCTACTGGCCCGACCGTCAGACGACGGTCCCCTTTCTTGGGGATCAGTACGAGCGGCTCGGCGAATCCCTGGCTCGCGGCGGCGTGCACCCGCTCAACAACCTGACCGAGATCTTCGGCCTGGACGACCGCGTCGCCGCGTACCAATGGCGCACCCGCGACTCCATCGACCGCATGCGCACCACCGCCGAGGGCGGGGCCCAGATCTCCTTCTCCGGCGGGCTGATTCAGAACATCCAGTCCGTCGCCGGCACGGGCGCCATCAACGGTCGCTACGGCAGCAACTGGTACTCGTGGATCCGCGAGGCCCGCTCGTGGCGCACCAGTGGTTCCGGCGGCCAGTCCCAGCCGCGGGCCGACGTCGTGCTCTTCCCCTTCCACCACGCGCTCATGCCGCTGGTGGATGACAGCACGATGCGCAAGCAGGTGCAGACGTACAAGGCGATCTACGCCGACGCCTGGGCCAACACGGCCCCGATGAGCGTGGGCTTCTTCCCGAGCGAGATGGCCTTCTCCACGCGCATGATCCCGGCCTTGCAGGCCGAGGGCGTGCAGTGGTCGATCGTCTCGGGCGAGAAGATCAGCCGCGCGTGCGCGAACTGGCCCGTGGTGTACGGCTCGGGCGGCACGGCGTCGGACGCGCCCAACCGGGCCGACCAGTTGAACCCGGCTCAGGCCGACTATCTGCGCCTCGCGATCGATCGCGGCTGCTCGCCCGCCGAGGCGTACCCGTACGCCTTCACCCCACGCCGCGCCCGGTACATCGACCCAGCCACCGGCGCGGTCAGTTCGATCATCGCGGTGCCGGCGAGCCAGTCGCTGGGATGGCGCGATGGCTACAGCGCCCAGGGCCTCGGTGACTTCAACACCCTCGACGCCCGCAACAACCCGAGCCGCCCGATGCTCGTCGTGCTCGCGCACGACGGCGACAACGCCTGGGGCGGCGGGTACGACTACTACATGGTCGCGACGCCCAACCGCGTGAGCACCGGCGCCGCCGCCGGCTTCGTGCCCACCGTCATCCAGCGCTACCTCAACGACCACCCCGTCCCCGCCGACGACTGGGTCCACGTGGAAGACGGCGCGTGGGTCAACGCCGACGGCGACTTCGGCTCCCCGCAGTTCTGGAACTGGCTCACCCCGCTGCTCAACGCCTCGGGCCAGCCCGACCCGATCAACGGGTGGAGCGAGGACGCCCGCAACTGGGCCGTCATCACCGCGGCCCAGAACCGCGTCGACACCGCCGAGCAGTTGCACCTCGCCGCCGGCGGCACCATCACGCCCCGCAAGATCGTCTACCCGCACGAGGGCGCCAACGACGCCGAACGCGCCTGGCATTACTTCATGGGCTCGCTGAACTCCGGCTACATGTACTACGGCACGGCGATCGACATGGAGGTCAAGCCCACCATCGCCTGCAACAACGCCGCCCGACTCGCCGACGCCGTCATCGCCCTCCGCGGCGTCGGCAACGACGCCACCCCGCCCACCATCTTCGTCCCGCAGCGCTGGCCCTACAACCCCGGCGGGCCCGGCTTCGGCTGGCCTTACCGCCAGGGCGGCAACTTCGGGCCCCACACCCAGAGCCGCGACTTCACCGTCTGGACCTTCGTCGCCGACGTCTCCGGCGTCCAGTCTGTCACGCTCAAGTGGCGCACCGACGCCGACGGCGTCCGCGGCATCGCCAACGGCGCGGCCAACTTCGAGAACGAGACCTACGCCGGCGGCCCGGGCGTC
>CAZTQN010000033.1:0-41179 GCA_964615765.1 uncultured Phycisphaeraceae bacterium | reverse complement strand
CGGGCGGGTAGATGAACTCGTTCTGGCTGTGGAACTCTTTGAGGATGTCGTTCTGCAGCGTGCCGCCCAGGTTGTTCCACGACATCCCGCGTTCGATCGCGTGCGCGAGGTACATGGCCCAGATGACGGCGGCGGGCCCGTTGATGGTCTGGCTGACGGTGACCTGGTCGACGGGGATGTCTGCGTAGAGGCGGTGGATGTCGTCGATGGTGGCGATGGCGACGCCGCACTTACCGACTTCGCCCACGCTAAGCACGTCGTCGCTGTCGCGCCCCATGAGCGTGGGCAGGTCGAAGGCGGTGCTCAGGCCTGTGTTGGCGCTGACCTTCGATCCGGTCTTGGCCTGCTGCAGGAGATACTTGAAGCGCTGGTTGGTGTCGTCGGCGGAGCCGAAGCCGGCGAACTGGCGCATGGTCCACAGGCGGGAGCGGTAGCCCTCCTTGAACAAGCCGCGCGTGAAGGGGTATTGCCCGGGCGTGGCGACGTCGCGAGCGAGGTTCTTCAGCCCCTCGGCGGGCGCGTCGGGCCCGTAGGCGGGGTTGAGCACGAGGCCGGAGATGGTCACCGCGTGCGGGTCGACGCGCTGGCCGGGCGGCATGCGTTCCATCGCCGGGCCCGTGGGGCCGGTGCCGGTGCGCGTCGTGGTCGGGTGCAGCGTGCTCATCGAGGACAACCTCCGGCGAAGCGGCTCGGGTCAGGCTGGACGAATCGTTCACCGGACCCGGCAAGGAACCCGGAGCCGTCCGGAACTTCCCGGAGTGCGTCGGCGTCTCGCGACGAGCCGCTCGACGGGCGAACGCCCAGAAACCGGGCGGTCCCGGGGTCATGGCACGCAAATGTGCGCAATCTCACCCGGACGTCCAGCCGGGACGGATACGAACGTCCCGGGATGAGTATAGAACGGGCTGGCGGCGATCTCGGCAGGTTGCGCCGTCGGCGCGGGGGTTTACCGGGAAGATTCTCGGGCGACAAGTCGCCCGTGGGCGGACTCTGTGGCAAGATTCGCCCGACGGTTTCACGAGGAGTACCGCACGATGATGATCCGACGAATGCTCGCCGGGGTGGCCATGGGGCTGGTCGCCGGCGCGTCCATGCTGGGCGGCGTCGCCCACGCCCAGACGCTCCGGGCCCAACTGGTCGCCTCCGGGCTTAATCAGCCGGTGGGCGTGTATTACGCACCGGGCGATACCGGGCGGCTGTTTATCGTCGAGCAGGTCGGGACCATCCGGATCCTGACCCTCGGCTCCAACACCGTGTCCGCCACGCCGCTCTTGGATCTCAGCTCCGCCGGGCTGAACCTGACGGCCGCCAACGGCGAACGCGGGCTCCTGGGCCTCGCGTTCGACCCCAACTTCCAGACCAACGGACGGTTCTACGTCAACTACACCAGCGCCACCAACGGCGCGACGTTCATCGACCGCTTCACCGTCAACGGCACCCCCGCGACGGCCACCACGACCAACACCGGCTCCCGCGTCACGATCCTGACGTGGTCGCGCCCGGCCGCCAATCACAACGGCGGGGCAATCGCCTTCGGGCCCGACGGCATGCTGTACGTCGGCGCGGGCGACTCGGGCGGCGGGAATGACCCGCAGAACCTGGCCGTCAACCTCGACGCGCTGCAGGGCAAGATCTTGCGCCTCGACGTCAGCGACAGTTCCGGCGGCGACGGCGACGGGTTCTATGTGCCCGACGACAACCCCTTCCGCTCCTTCGGCGGGAACGTGCGCCCGTATATTTGGGCGTATGGCGTGCGTAACCCGTGGCGGCTCACGTTCGACCGCGGCACGGGCGACCTGTACATCGGCGATGTCGGTCAGGACGCTCGGGAAGAGATCAACTGGCAGGCCGCGTACGTCCCCGGCGCGGGCGGGAACTTCGCCCAGGTCGCCGGGCGGCACTACGGGTGGGACTGCCGCGAGGGCTTCATCGCCGCGCCCGGCGGCGGCGCCTGCGACCCCAACGCCGTGGGCATCTATACCAACCCGATCAAGGACTACACGCACGGC
Source organism: uncultured Phycisphaeraceae bacterium (assembly GCA_964615765.1). Taxonomy (GTDB): domain Bacteria; phylum Planctomycetota; class Phycisphaerae; order Phycisphaerales; family UBA1924; genus CAZTQN01. Next base: position 39,170 of record CAZTQN010000033.1, on the reverse strand, counting down.
GCGCCCGACAACGCCTGCTCGATCACCGGCGGGCACGTCTATCGCGGCACCGCGATCCCCGAACTCGTCGGCGCGTACATCGTCGCCGATTACTGCGGGCAGTGGGTCCGTTCGTTCCGCAACACCGGCGGCACGGCGACCGACCTCCGCGACTGGACCAGCCAGCTCAACACCGGCGGGACCTCCGTCGCCAACCTGGTCGCGATCAACGACGACGCGTCCGGCGAGCTGTACATGGTCAGCATCTTCAACGGTGCGGCCAACACCGGGCGCATCTTCAAGATCGTCCCCGTGAGCACCGCGCCGTGCGGCGACCCCTGCCCGGCCCCCGTCAACGCCCTCAGCACCGTCTTCTTCGACGACGGCGAGACCAACCTCGGCTGGACCGCCGCCCGCGGCGCCGGCACCACCGACGGCGACTGGCAGCGCGGCGTCCCGGTGACCGCCGTCAACGGGTACGGGCTCAACCCGCCGTTCGCCTCCGGCGGCGGCGGCTCGGCGTGGGTGACGGACAACACCGACCCCGCCGCGGGCCAGAACACCTCCGACGTCGACGGCGGCTCGGTCCTGCTCACTTCGCCCGCGATCAACGGCTCGCTCGGGCAGCTCTCGATCTGCTTCGATTACTTCCTCGCCGCGACGGAAGTCGGCGGCGCCAACCCGGACGGGCTGTTCCTGGAAGTCTCCGGGAACGGGCTGACGGGCCCGTTCACGCGGGTCGCGACGCTCACCACGCCGCCCACCGGCGGGTGCGTGTGGACGCGCGTGACGATCACCACCTCGCAACTTGCCTCGGCGGGCATCACGAACCCCAGCGACCTGCGCCTGCGGTTCATCGCCAGCGACAACGCCAGCCCGAACCAGTCGCTGGTCGAGGCGGGCGTCGACAACATCCGCGTGCAGACGGCCAACCCCCCGCCGGACTGCAACGGCAACGGCGTCGCCGACGCGCAGGACATCGCCTTCGGCACCAGCCTGGATTGCAACACGAACAGTGTGCCGGACGAGTGCGACATCGCCGCCTCGGTCGCCGCGGCGATCCTGGCGGGCGACGACAACCTGCGGCTGGACCTCGACGGCGGGCCGGTGGGCGTGCGCACCGCCGGCGCTTCGCTGTTCGGCTCCACGTGCGCTGGGTGCCACGCCGCCGACGGCACAGGCGCTACCGGGCCCAACATCCGCAACCGCGACCGCTACTTCATCCGCGAGCGCATCGTGTTCGGTCGCCCCGCGCCGCACCCGGGCGGCGGCTTCCCCGGCTACACGCCGCAGAACTTCGCGGACATCGAAGCCTTCCTCGCCGACGGCGGTTCCAAGGGCCGGCCGGACGGGCGCATCGACTCGTGCCAGGCCCTGCTGAACTGCGACAACGACGCCGTCAGCGACGGGCGCGAACTGCAGCTCGGCACGCAGGTCGACCTCGACTACGACGGCATCCCGGACTCGTGCGAGTGCCGCTGCGACACCAACGGCAGCGGCGGCGTCACCGTGCAGGACCTGTTCGACTACCTCGTGCAGTACTTCAACGGCGGCCCGCTGGCCGACTTCAACAACTCCGGCACCGTCACCGTGCAGGACGTGTTCGACTACCTGACGTGCTACTTCGCCGGCTGCCCGTAAGCTGCTTGAGGCGGCTCAGGCGGGACGCCTGTGCCACCGAGCAGTCATGAGTAATTCACCCGCACCCCGCGAGGTTCGCTCGCGGGGTGCGGTGCTTTTGCGGACAGCACCGCGTCACGGCGTCACGGCTTAGCGCCGGCGGGCGCGGCGTCGGGCGCGGGCGCCGGAGCGGGCGCCGACTCGGCCGCCGCGGCCTTGCGGCGTGCGGCCACCCGCGTCAGCACGGTGTCGACGTCGCGGTCCCACGCGGTGTTCCTGGTCAGCACGCCGCGGTCTTGCAGGCGGGCGATGGCCTCGTTGAGCAGCGCGATGACGCCCGTCGGCGTGGCGTGCAGGCCGTCCCACGTGAGCAGGTCACGGGCGGCCTGACCCGTATATGTCGTCCCGCCGAGCTCAAGCGTGCCCGACTTCATGGCCTGTTCGACGGTCGTGCTCAGCGAGATCTGAACAACCCGCGGGCGGGCGGCGGCCCACGCCGCGACTTTATCGTTGAGTTTCTTCAGCGTCGCCAGTTCCGGCATCTGCGTCGGCATGAGCATCTTGCCGACGGCGTGCGACATGTCCGGCAGGTCGGCGATGACGATGACGGGTGCGGCGGTCGTGGGGCCGTCGTTGCTCATGGGCGAGGTCGGCTCAGGCCCGAGGAGTTTGTCGAGGCGCTGCAAGCCGCGTTCGAGCAGGGCCTCGCGCTTGCCGTCGGGCATGGCGCCGTACGCGTGCCAGAAGAGGTAGTCGATCGCGAAGACCAGGGTCGGGCGCGTGTCGAGCGCGCCCTTGAGCTGCTGCTCGGCGATGCCGGAGGGGTTCATGAAGTAGATGCTGCTGGTGAAGGCCGGGGGCGTGGGCTGATCAACCATGGCGCCGAGCAGCTCGGCCAGGCGCATGCGGGCCGCGCCCCCGCCGAGGTTGCCGAACGCGGCGGTCGGGTCGATCGCGCCGGGCTTTGGCGGGGCGGCGGGCACGCGCGGGTCGACGCAGTCGAACCCGTCGGAGACGCTGGCCCCGATGACGGCGACGGGCGGGAGCACCAGCCGCGCCGTCGCGGTCGCGGTCGTCGTGGACGCCGCGGCGGTGGTAGGGGTGGAGCGATCATCGCCCGCGGCGGCGGCAGAGCCGCAAGCGGCGAGAACGAGCGCGATCAGCGCGACGGCGCGCGGGCCTTGGCCAAACGTGCGAGGGCGGTACGGCTCAGGCATGCTGTGCATGCCGGAGCGTACCGCCCAAGCCCGATTCGGTTGGGTTGCCGTCTGTGCTCGTGATCAGCGGCGACGGCGGGAGACGGCGAGCAGGCCGCCCAGCCCGGCGAGGACCGCCGCGCCCGGCGTGGGGATCTGCGTCTGGAAGTTGGTACCGTCCAGCCAGCCCTGCGTTCCGAGGTTCAGCGCGGTGAGGCGCCCGCGGACGCCCGCGCCGGGGGCTTCGTACGTGGCGTTGAACGAGCGGACCGGGTGCATCCACACGCCCAGCAGGCTGTCGAAGCCGGTGCCGAACCACGGGTCGCCGACGGGCGAGGGGTACAGCGGGGTGTGCGCGATGATGCTGGAGGCGTCGATCGCGAGGCGGAAGATCCGCTGCCCGCCGATGTCCTGGACCGAGATGTGCTCGACGTACGAGGCCATCTCGTAGCGGCCCTTGATGAGGTCGCCGATGGGCGAGCCGGCGGCGGAGCCGTTGCCGTCGCTCCAGGAGTTGGGCCCGTTGACGCCGTTGTAGGCGTACGTGGTGAGGACGGGGGCGGCGAGGTTGTTGGCGTCGAAGTAGAACAGGGCCATCTCCCCGCCGTTGGTCTTGGGGTTGGGCCCGTTGTTGAGCGCGAGCCAGTACCCGCGGGTGACAAGGCTCCCGCCAACCTGCCCGAAGGAGACGTCGAAGGTCAGGCGCTTGCTGACGGTATTGAACGAGGTGGACACCAGGTCGATGCGGCCGGCGTCGTTGTTGAGGCCGTAGCTCCCGCCCGCGGGCTGGGGCAGCCCGGGGACGAACGTCCAGGAATACGTGACAGCGTTTGCCGCGCCGGCGGACAAAGCCACGGCGCAGACGGACAGTGCGAGGGCGCGAACACAACCCATGGGATCTCTCTCCTCACAGCGGGGCGGTCTTTTCGACCCGGCCGGCAAAAGCAGGGGGCGCTCGGGCGGGGACCGGAAGGGTTCCGCCGGCACGCTGCCGACGGAACCCTCCCGCCCGACGCCATCTCTCTCTCTCGCGAAAGTGAGGGAAGCGAGGCGCGTGCCAGATGTGCGGGCTGGCGCGGGCGCGTCGTGCGTGCGGCTTTTCTTGGACGCGGCGCGCGTGCGGACCGTGACAGGTGCGCCGTGTGCACCGGCCGCAACACGGCGCGTTGCGCGACGGCATCACGCGTAGCGGCTACGCAACGCGTGCCGCCCAGGACGGGCGCAGCGGATCGCGCGGTCGTGCCGACCGACGCCGGTGAAGTGGTGCGGGAGAATCAGTTCGGGGGCCGACTCAGGCCGGCTGGGCCACGCGGCTAATCGCCAGACGCTGCACGAGCCCCAGCCCGCCCAACAGCGCGACCGAGAACGCGACATCGCCCAGCATCGTCATGCGATAGAACGGCAGAGCGTTGACGTAGCACTGGGTCAGGCCCGAGAAGGTCTTCGGATACGCCAGCGTGCCCAGGGCCCAGACGGCGAAGTTGGTGATGAGGAAGAACAGCGTCGAGGCCAGCACCGCCGTCGCGCCGACGCGGAACAGCCCGAGGCCCGCGACCGGTCGATCGCCCAGCAGCGGGCGGAAGAAGACCGGGAGGGCCAGGGCCGCGTACACCACGACCATAAGCGCCGGCGTGTACCCGCCGATGACCGCGTCGCTGGCGACCATCGCCGCGATCACCGCGCCGACGGCGAGCAGGCGGCTGGAGAAGACGAACCCGGCGAGCAACGCCACCGCGGCGACCGCCGTCATGTTCGGGGCCAGGTTCAGCAGGCGCGACCCGCCCGCGATCACGACCATCGCGACCAGCGCCAGCAGCATCATCGGGGCCCGCACTTCGCGGGCAGCACGGGCGGCATCGTCACGGAACCAGGCGAAGGCACGGCAGAGCAGGCACGTCGGCATGCGCGATGCTAACGGGCTCGGCGCGGGGTGTCGAGGGGACGGCGCTCGGCCGGCGCGGGGGAACCGGGCAAACACCCGGGGCGTTCACTCCGGCCGTTTGGGCGGGCCGGACTCATTCCAGGGCATGAACGCCCAGGTGATGCGGTCGCCGGGCTGGATGACGGTGGCCCCAACGCCGCGGGTGGCGAACTGGTCGTTGACCCAGAACTGCCAGTTGCGGGCCTCCTTGCCGCCCCCCTCGTTCTTGACGCCGGCGATGGCGGTGACGAGCGTCATCTCGCCGGAGCCGGTGGCGTCGAAGGTGAGGGCGCGGGGGCTGGCGATCTTGGTGGCCAGTTGCAGGGCGTCGAGGACGGTGCGCTCGCGGTGGATGTCAATCAGGCTGACGCGCGGGAAGACGAGCTGCGTGCCGTCCTGGAAGTCGATCACCAGGCGGACATCGGGCGAGCGGACCGGCGGCTGCGTGGGCAGCGCGGGCGCGGCGGGCTTCTCGCTCGCGGCTTCGCCCCCCGGCTGGGCCATGGCCATCGCCATCGGGCGGCTGAGCCCGACGAACGCCCCCAGGGCGACGGCGAGCAGCACGCCGACAACGCTGACGATCAGGCCGCGGGTGATGATGGCAGGGTTCGGCATAGGTCGTCCTGGCAGTGGGGGGATTATTGGCCGGGCATGTAGCGCTCGACCCAGTCGTCCTGGCGGAGCACCTCGGCCCGTTGCCGGCGGGAGCGGGCCTCGGCCCGGCGCTGCGCGTGGCGGAAGAGCGCCTCGGCCCGGGCGCGGGCGGCGCCCGTGAGCTCGTCCGCGGCGCCGGCACCGCTGGCGGCGGCCCGCAGCACGCCCGCCAATCGCCGCGCGTACAGCCGGGCCAGCTCGTCGTCGAAACTGACGAAGATCTGCGATGAGCCGGGGTCGCCCTGTCGCCCGGAGCGCCCGATGAACTGGCGGTCGATCCGCTTGGCGGTGTGCATCTCCGTCAGGATGACGTGCAGCCCGCCGGCCTGGCGGGCCTCGCGGTCGAGCTTGATGTCCGTCCCGCGACCGGCCATGTTGGTGGCGACAGTGATGGTGGCGTGCTTGCCGGCCATGGAGACCAGGTCGGCCTCGTCCTTGTCGAAGTTGGCGTTGAGCACGCGGTGCTGCAGCCCGCGGGCCGTGAGGCGCTGCCCGATCATCTCGCTGGCCTCGATGGAGCGCGTGCCGACGAGGATGGGGCGGCCCTGGGCGTGCAGCGTCTGCACGCTCTCGACGATCGCGTTCCACTTGGCCTCGCCCGTGCGGAACACGCGGGTCGTCCAGCGCTCGCGGATGATCGGGCGGTTGGTGGGGATGACGGTGACGGGGCGCTCGTAGACGCGCTGCATCTCGCCCGAGGCGTCGGCGGCGGTGCCCGTCATGCCCGCGAGCACCGGGTACATGCGGAAAAACCGCTGGAAACTCATGCGGGCCAGCGTCTCGCGGTCCGCCGTGACTTCGAGCCCTTCCTTGGCTTCGACGGCCTGGTGCAGGCCGTGCTCCCACGAACGGTCCGGCAGGAAGCGCCCGGTGTACTCGTCGACGATCACCACGCGTCCGTCGACGATCTGATACTGATGCCCGTGCAGGTAGCAGTGCCGCGCGACCAGGGCCTGGCGAATAAGTTCCTCCGCGCGGCGGGTCGCCCGCCAGATGCCTTCGGGGCGTTCGTCGAACATCGTGGTGCAGCGGTGCTTGCCGCGGCGGGTCAGTTCGGCCTTGCGGCGCAGGTGATCGACGGTGTAGTCCGGACCTTCGTCGAGGCGCGCGGCGATGACGGCGGCGGCGGCGTAGATCGCCGCCATGTCGTCCTCTCGGCGCGAACGCGCGATGATCAGCGGGACCACGCCCTCGTCGATCAGCACGGCGTCGGCCTCATCGACCATGCACGCCCGCAGCCCGGGGATCATCGGCCCGCCGGAGACCCCGCCCGCGCTCGACGGTCCGCCGACGAGCCCGACGCTCAGCCCGCGCCGCCCGGCCCAGGCGCTGGTCATCTGCCCGAGGCGGATCTGGTCGCGCAGCCAGTCCGCGGTGATCTGCTTGGGCGTGCCGTAGACGATCGGGCGGGCGTACACCTCGAACCGGGCCGCCTCGTCGAGCGTCTGCGTGATCGCGCCGACATCGCACCCGCACCGCCGATAGATCGGGCGCCGGCTCTCGGCGTCGCGGGCCGCGAGATAGTCGTTGACGGTCAGGATGTGCAGGTACTTGTGCTCCCACGCCAAGAGCGGGGCGGCGATCGAGCCCGTGAGCGTCTTGCCCTCGCCCGTCACCATCTCGACGATGCGCCCCTTGTAGAGCGCCATCGCGCCCATCAACTGCACGATGTACGCCTCTTCCCCCGTCTCGCGCCGGGCGACTTCGCGCACGGCGGCCAGGGCCCGGCGGACCGCGGCGTCGTCCTGGCGACCGCGCACGAACAGCTCGCGGCATTCGCGCACGACCTCGGCGAGGGCCGCGTCCGAGTGGTTGCGCAGCTCGGGCGCCATCGTGTCGACCTGCTGCGCCTGCGAGCGCAGCCACGCCAGCGTCACCCGCGCGTGCCGCACCTTCATCCGCACATGGGCCGCGACGCGGTCCAGCCCCTTGTGCGTGGGCGGGCGGCGTCGCCGGCTGCGGAGCGACTCGTACAAGGCGTGGTAGCGGGTCAGCGCCTGGCTCAGATCTTGACCCTCCCCTGGATCTCTTTGCTCAAACGCTCCATCCACTGGGCCAGCAATGGGCGGGCCGGTCGCTGGAAGCGGACGAGCACGCGCTCGCCGGGGAGCGTCAGGCTGGCGAGCTGGGCCGGGTCCGCGGCGTGCAGGCGGAGGCTGAACTGCGGGCGCTTGGCGACGCGCCCGGTCTGGTCGTCCTGCATGGTCTCGATGGTGCCGCCGCCTGCGAAGCCCAGGGCCGGGCTGGCGAGCTGCCGCATGCCCGCGGGCACCACCTCGACGCGCGACGCGGTCAGCACGCGGTCAACGTCGGAATACAGCCGGAAGTCGGCGACGAAGCCGGAATCCGGCCCGGCGGGGATCGGTCCCGACGGGAGCACGGGTGGCGTGTCCGCATCGCCCGCGGGCGCGGCGACCCCGGCCGACTCGAACAGCCACCCGCCCTGACGCTGATCCATGGTGACGGCGACCCGGAGGTCGGACGGCTGCACGACCTCGCACACCGGCTGCCCGCGCCGGAGGAACGCGCCGACGAGGTGGTTCGGGTTCCCGGTGACGATCACGCCGTCGTGCGGCGCACGGACGGTGAGCTGCTCGATCCGCCGATCGAGCTCGTCGATGCTGTCGCGCAGCACGCGGGCCCGCTCGGCGGCGATGGCGGACAAGGCCGAGTCGTTCTGCTGGAGGCCCCGGCGCTCTTCGACGAGCATCTGGTCGAGCTGCGCTGTCATCGAGCGGCGGCGTTCGACCAGGTCGACGCTCTCCATGGTGACGATCGGCTCGCCGGCGCGGACGCGCTGCCCCGGGCGAACGTGGGCCTGAAGCACGAACCCGTCGACCTGGGCGTACACGCCCGTGCGCTGCGCGCTCTCGATGACGCCCGCGCCGAAGCGCCGGTCGGGCATCGGGATCACGCCGAGGACGATGAGCAGGACGGCGGCCATGCCCGCGGTCAGCCACACGGTGCGGGCCCGCTTCTCGCTGAGCATCGGGCTGGTCGCCAGCCAGTGCATGAGCTTGCCGAGCGGGATGAGGAACCACGCGGCGGCGCTCCAGATCGCGAGCACCAGCCCCAGCCCGAAGAACTGGCCCATGACAAACAGCGTGATGGTGATGAACAGGAAGATGCGGTACGCGCCGGCCAGCACGCCGTAGATCGTGAGCACGGCCCGCTCGCCAGCCTGGGTAGTGGGGGGGGTGAGGTTCTCCAGGCGGTAGATGAACCGCTGGATGTAGTGCATCAACTGCTTGTTGGAGCGCTGGTAGAGGTTGGGCGTCTCGAGCAGGTCGGCGAGCATGTAGTAGCCGTCGAACCGCATGAGCGGGTTGGCGTTGAACAGCACCGTCGCGACGCCCGCCGTGACCATCACGTTGTACGCGACCTGCGAGACCAGCTCGCCCGAGCGCCCGGTGTCCTGGGCCCAAATCCACACGAACGCAGCGAGGGCGGCGAGGAACAGCTCGAAGATCATCCCGCCCGCGCCGACGGCGATCCGCTTCCACTTGTTCCCGAACGCCCACGCCGACGACGCGTCGACATACGGCGAGGGCAGCAGGATCAGCAGCATGAACCCGAACTCGGGCACCTGCCCGCCGAACCGCTTGCACAGCACCCCGTGCCCGAGTTCGTGCCACGCCTTGGTGACCGCGAACACCACCGGCAGAAGCCACAGGTTGCTGGGCGACATGATGCTGTCGAACCCGGCGGTCAATCGCTCCCAGTGCGGCGCCAGCGACACCAGCGCCCACACCACCAGCACCACCCACGCGACGAACCCGTACAGGTTCAGCGCCGGACGCAGCACCGGCTCGATCGCCGACACGATCCGGTCCGGGTTGAACAGGCGGATCTTGAGATACATGATCCCGATCGCCTGGGCCGCGGCTTTCTTCTTGATGCGCTCGCGCCCGCGTCGCAGCAACTGCTCCGTCTCCGGCGTGCTGTCGGCGCTGAAGAGGTTGGAGTTGTAGAGCTGGCTGATGAGCTGGATGATCTCGTTCTGCGTCGGTGCGGCGTCGCCGAACTTCGAGAGCGACATCTGCCACGCTTCGTCAACCGTGCGGTGCCCGTCGAGCGAGCAGACAAAGTCGTACGCGACGGGGTTGAGGCGGTAGAACTGGTTCGACGTTGGATCGTGCACGACGTGCCACCGGCGCCCGCGGTAGTGCTGACGCGAGATCTCGACGTGGGCCCTGAGGCGCGGCTTCATCGCCCGCACACGGTGCCAGAACGGAGAGAATGTCGGGCGTTCGTTCATAGCAGGCACTGGGCACTAGGCACGAGGCACTCGCCGATCGCACGGGAAGACGGCCTTCCCTCCCCCTGACCTCTCACCTCTGACCTCTCTCCGCTTCCCCTCACCACCACCACAGCCACAAGCGGGCCTGGTCGATGATGCGGCGGGTGCCGATGCGCATCAGGCTCATGCGTTCGGTGTCGAACTTCGCGATGCCTTCCATGCCCGGACGCAGCCACTCCGCCGAGCCCTTCAGCGCGCCGCGAACCTCGAACACGTTCTTGCCCTCCTCGGCGGAGGCGAGCGGGACGATGCGCTCAACGGTGAAGTCGAACGGCTGGTTCGGGCGCCCCTTGGTCGCGACCTGCCCCGCGCCGCGCCCGGCGTCGAAGGCCTCCTTGACCAGCGCGATGTCGCGCTCGTCGACGCGGGCCGTCACCACGATGTCCGAGAGATCAGCAATCTGCAGCAGTTCATCCCCGACCTTCACGGCCCCGCCGACCTTGCTCGTCAGGTCGCCCGCGATGATCGTCCCCGCGATCGGGGCCGCGATCTTGGACCGCTCGATGCGCGAGCGCAGCATGTTCGCCTCGGCGAGAGCGCTCTGTTCCTGCTGCTCGGCTTGCAGGACCTTGTCCTGCTGACGAGCCGCGCGTGCGGCGGCGGCCTGCGTCCGCGCCTGCAGGATCTTCGCCTCCGAGTCCGCCAGGCCCAGCAGCCACTCCGTCGAATCCAGTTCGACCAGCACCTGCCCCGACTCAACACGCCGCCCCGGCTCGACGCCCTCGCCGATGCGCTTGATCACGCCCTCGAGCGGCACGCTGACGATGCGGCGGTTCCGCGGCTCGAGCGTCGACTCGGCCCCCGGGCGGTACGTCGTCCGGTACAGGCTCAGGAACAGCAGCGTCGCGATCGTGACGATCCCGACGAGCTTCCACACCGTGTGCTTCGGGCCAACGGCCCATGCGCCGGCCTTGCGCGCGTCGTCCGCCGCTCGCAGGAAGATGTTCCGCCCGTCGCTCCGGCGGATCTTGAGCGCCGGCGCGACCAGGTCGAGGGCCGCCTGCACGAGTTCGACACTCGCGATGTCCGGCGCACCCCCGCTCCCCGCCACGCCGTCCTGCCCGCTCTCGACGAGCACGACGCCGACGACGTCTTCGTCCACGCGCAGCGGGATCGACGCAACCTTCAGCTTCGCGTTCGACGCGGCCAGTTCCCGGTGCGCGTGCGTGATCGCCTGGCTCAATAGCACGTCGGCGCCGGGCCCTTCCGCGGGCGGGGCCGGGTGCAGCACCGCCTGCTCCTGGTCCAGGCACTCGTTCATCGCCGCGGCGATCTTCTGCACCATCTGCGTGCGACGATCGAAGTGCTCCACGTCGCTGATCGCCAGCACGCGGCACGCGTCCGAACGCACCCAGCCGAGCGCGACGCGGTCCAGCGAGAACTGCTTGGCCAGGTCGTTGACCAACTGCAGACAGGCGCCCTTGAACGTGGTCGCCGTGTTGATCGACCCGATCAGGCGCGTGCCCAGTTCGAGCGCCAAACCAGCCTGCTCCAGCCGGCGCAGGCGCTGGGCCGCTGCGTGACCGTGCAGGTACCCCGCCAGCACTTCCGCCATCGCCAGCGTGGAGCGGATCGCGTCCTTGCTGCGCGGCTCGATGAGCAGCGTGACGGCCCCGACGACGGCGAGCTGCACCGTGTTGTCGCGGGCCGGGCGCGTGCCGACGTGCTGGTGCAGCGGGATCGCCAGCACGTACCCCTTCCCGCCCTCGGCTTCGTAATACAGGTCCGACCCGCGGTCGAGCCCGAGCACGCGGCTCTGCCCGCTCTCCATGCACGCGCGGGCGGCGTCGCGGCATTCCTTGGCGTACTCGACGCCCAGCTCGCCCGGCCCGTCACCGCCCCCGCCCCCCTCGCGCCCGACGCTCCCGCCGGGAGACGTCGGCGGCCACACCAGTTCGACCTTGGGCTCGATGCTCTGCCCGTCGCCGGCGCTGAGCGTGAACACCACGCCCTGCCGCGCCGCCGACACCTGGGCCAGCACGCGCACCAGGCGCTCCATGAACGCGCGGTCGTCCGGCGCCGGCGCCGTCAGTTCGGCGACGATCCGCTGCCAACCGGCCGCCTTCAGGCTGCTCGCGTCGATCATCGCGTCGTCCCTCCGGCCGCGGTCGTCTGCTCGGGCGGCGTGAAGCGCACCCGCGCCTGCGTGCCCGCGGGCCACCCGGCGGCGTTGGCGATCTCAACACGCACCCGTCGCGTCTGGCTGACCGAGTCCGCCACGGGCGAGACGTAGTCGATCACGCCTTCCACCACGGGCCACGTCGCCTCGGCCCCGCCCCCCCCAGCCGCGCCTCCAGCCGCGCCCCCCGCCGGCTCGACATCGAGCAGCACCCACGCCTTGCCGCCCTTGTCGAGGCGCAGGCGCAGGGTCTCGTCCGTGCCCGGATAGGCGTCGAGGATCAGCCGATCCGTGTTGACCAGGCGCAGCGCCTTCTGCTGCTCGTTCACGCCCTGCCCGATCTCGACGAGCACCTCTTCAACGATCCCCGCGAACGGGGCCCGCAGGTAATACCGCTCGGCCTGCCCTTCGAGCTGCTTGAGCGACAGCCGCTGCCGCTCGAAGTTGGTCCGGGCCTGCTCGAGTTCGACCTTGGCCGTCTCCGCTCCGATGCGCAGTTCCTCAAACTCGGTGGGCGAATAGGTCTGGCTGGCCTTGAGCTGAGTGAAGCGGAACTCGGCGAGTTCGACGCGCTGCTGGGCCGCGCGGACCTCGGCGTCGCTGGCGGCGACGAGGCGCTGCTGGTCCAGGGCGGCGAGGATCTCGGCGTCGCGGGCCGTCATCAGCAGTTCGCCCTCTTTCACGCGCTGCCCGCCGCGGGCCGAGATCTCGCGCACTTCCGTCGCGAAGGAGAACTGCATCGTGGTGTCCAGGCGCGGGCGCGTCTCGGCCTTGGAACCGCCGAACCGCTCCGCCGCCAGGTCCCACGCCGAGTCCATCCCGTTGTCGGCGGCGGGGGCGGCGGTCGCGACGGATCGAGCCCCCGCCTGGCCCGCCGGCTGACCCATTGCGGGCATGGTCAGCATCACGGGCAGCGCCGCCGCCGCAATAAGCGCGAGCGCGGCGGGTCGGGCGTGTCGGGCGCTGATGCGGGCCGCGAGGCCCCGGTCAGGTCGGCGGGCGAGAGTCCGGTCCGGCATAGTGCTCATCGTAGGAAGTTCACGGGCATCCTGACATGGTCCGAACGCCGAGGACGGCTCGGGACGCGCGGGCTTTGCGCGTCGGCGCGGGGTGTCGCGCTCGTTGGGTGGGCAGTCCGGGAAAAGTCTTCAGTCCGTGTGGTTTTCGGACGATTCTCCATCCGGCGCGTGCCCGTCTCGATCCGTCTGTTCGAGCCGCGTGCGCCAGAGTTCCCGGTCCTTTCGCGCCCGCGCCTCGGAGACGCCATGACCACGCTCAGTACTGCCGCCAGACCTCGCGTGATCGTCGCCCGCACGGGTGGAGCCAAGGCGGGCGCTACCGGTGTGCGCGCCGGCAGCGGTGCAGACGCCAGCGGCCTGGACCGGGCCGCCCCGATCGCCCCGCGCCGCGACCTGGCCCTCGCCGACCTGCTCGACCGCGCCGGCGCCCATCTCACCGTTCTCCGCAGCACGCTCGACGAAGCGGCCCGGCTGGAACGCTCCGCCGGGGCTCGCGCCGACGAACTGGCCGGGCGGCTCGATCAGTGCGCCCGGTTCGTGGGCGAGTTCGATCAGCGGCTCGCGTCGGCGGGCCGGGCGGCGGCCTCCGTCGAACAGGCCGGCGTCGCCCTGCGCGAACTCGAGCGCGTGCTCGGCGCTGTGCGCACGCTGAACGAAACCGCCGAGCAGCGCTTCGCCGAGCGCCTGAACGCCGCGTGCGCGACCATCGAATCGCGCCTTGAACAAGAACTCGGCGCGGCCCTGGCCCGCGCGCTCGAGAAGGCCTCCGGCCTGGAGGCCCGTTTCGCCGCCACCGTCGACACCCTGGAACAGAAGGCTCGCCTGCAGCAGGTCGACGCGATGCTCGAAGAGCAGCGCACGGCATACGAGCGGGCCCTGAACGACCAGCGGGCCCGCTTCGAAACCCGCCTCGCCGAGCTCGAGGCCCGCCTGGAAGAAACCACCCAGCGCGTCGAGCGCTCGCACCACACCCTGGGCGAGCACGCCGCCAAGGCGTGGTCCGGCATCGAGCGCCGTATCTCCGAGCGAGCCGAGACGCTGTCGGCCCGGCTTGATCGCGAGACGGCCGCCGCCCACGCGCGGGCCGCCGTCGTGCTCGACAGCACCTCGGACCGACTGGACGTGCTGGAACGCCAGGCCGCCCACCTTGCCGGCGACATCACTCGGCGTGCCGACGACCTGTGCGTTCGCGCCGAGCGGCTGTTGGGCCTGGACCCGCGCACGGGCGAACCGAACCCCGACGCCGACGCCCGCACACTCGCCGGTGCTCTCCGCCAGGCGAACGAAACGCTGGACCGGGCCGAGCGCGTGCACACCGCCCTGCAGGCGGGCGCGGCGGACGCCGACGAGCACCGGCACATGCTCGCCAGCGCCGCGGCTGAGGCGCAGACGGCGGCCGAAGCGCACCGCGACCAGTTCGACCGGCTCGAGGCGGCGATCGATCAGGCCCGGGCCCGGATGGACTCGTTCGGGCCGCGTCTGTCGCACGCCGAACGCTTGTGCGCCGACGCGGAACGGTCCATGACCGAAGCCCGCGAGCGGATGAGCACGGTGCGGGACGATCTGGACACGGTCGCCGCGGCGGCGCGGTATCACGTGGATCAGGTGCAGGCCGCGACCACCCGCCTGCGCGGCGCCATCGAAGACGCCGAGCGGGCCGCCGACGGCGCGCGAGCCGAGGGCGAGAACGCCCGCGTGCGGGCCGAGGCGCTCCAGCGTGCGATGGACGAAGTCACGGGACAGGCGCGGGCGCTGGTGGAGCTGGCGCGCGACGTCGGCGCGCTGGTGCAGCGCGGGGCGGCGCCCGGCAACGACGAGGGCGGCGAGGCCCCGGTCCGCGTCGCGGTGTGATCGGGCTCAGGCAGGTTTAGGCGGGCTCGGGCGCGATCAGGCAATCTGCGCAACCAGCACGGTCTCGCCGTCCGACACGCGACGAATGACCAACTGCACGGCGTTCTCCAGCGCGACGTTCTCGAGCGCCTGGGGCTTGACGCCCGCGATGCCCGGACGGAACAGCGAGATCACGGTGCTGCGCCCGTCGCGGTCGACGGCGGCCAGTTCGTACTCGCCCGCGGGGAGGGGCAGGTCGCGCACGAACAGCATGCCGCGCCCGCTGGCCGCGTGGACCAGCACGGTGGCCTTGGCGGTCGTCGGCTTGCCGTCGGGCGCGATGAACCCGAACATGCGCGAGGCGTGATCGAAGAACAGGCGGTCGAAGCCAGCGCCGTACTCCTTCAGCAGGTGGTCGTTGATGGCGTTGGCGCTCAGCGCGTCGGTGGTGGTCTGGTACTCGCCGCGGAACTGCAGCGCGGCGTACCCGAACACGATCGCGGCGGCCGCCGAGCCGATCGAGAAGGCACGCCAGAACCGGTGCACCCCGCCCACGGGGCGCAGCGCCGGCGCCGCCGACGCCGAGGTGATCGGGCGCACCGACATGGTGCTGATCGCCTCGCGCACGGCGTTCATCACGCGGGCCCGCAGGCCCAAGGGCGGCTCCACCTGCGGGAGCAGATCGTCCATGCGGCTCAGGCGGAGCTGCTCACGCCGGATCTGGGCCTGCACGGCGGGGGCCGCCGCCCGGAACGCGCGCTCGAACGCCTCACGCTCGTCGGCGTCCAGCAGCCCCATCGCATCCAGCGACGCCATCTCCAGTAGTTCGTGCGTCGTCATGACGGCAACTCCTTGCACACATCGTGTTCCGTCGACCGCTCTCGCAGTCGGACCAGCGCCCGAGAAAGGGCGGACTTGATCGTCCCGATCGGGGTATTGAGTTCTTCACCAATCTGCCGCAGCGTCTGCCCACCGAGATAGGCCCGTACGACCACGGTCCGTTGCAGTTCCGGCAAGGTCGCGATCCGCGCCATCAACTCGCCGAACCGCTCCTGCATCTCCATCGACCCCACCGCCGGCTCCATCGACGCCCCGCGCACGGGGTCCGACTGGCGCTCGTCCAGCGCCACGGCCTTCACGCGCGCCTTGCTCCGGCGCAGGCGATCCACCAGGTGCCGGCGCGAGATCAGCATGACCCACGTCACCAGAGCCGCACGCTTCGGGTCGTACCGGTCCGCCGTGCGCCACAGACGCACAAAAATCTCCTGCACCGCGTCCTCGGCGTCGGCCCGCGTGGGCATGGCCTGGAAGGCCAGGCGGTACACCAGCGAGGCAAACCGGTCGTACAGCGCGTCCACCGCTTCGGGCTCGTTCGCCGCCACCCGCTGCATCAGGCTCAGGTCAGCGTCTTGGATGGACTCGTTGGAGCTCATGGACAACCACGAACAAGGCTCATGTCCGGTGCATATCAATAGAGGGACGATTCCCCATACGCCGGCCGGGTCAAGCAGGATCCGACAGGTCCGGTTCCCGGGGCCGGACCGTCCGATATGTACGGTCGGTGGATGTTGGGTGTTGCGGGAATTTCGCGGGTATGGCGCGAATCACCTTGTCGAGACGCGGCATACCAAGTATCGTGACGCAGCAGACCGGGAGGATGGACGTGCCGGAGGTCATGGCGACACGCCGGAGACCAAACCTGTGCCCAACTCGCCCAGCAGGCCGATCGGCCGCGGGCGGCTGTTTGTCTGCCTTCACGCTGATCGATCTGCTGACCTCCATCGCGGTGATCGCGGTGCTTATCGGGCTGCTGCTGCCGAGCCTCTCGCTCGCCCGTGAGACGACGCGTCGGATCGTGTGCAGCTCCAACGTCCGCCAGATCGGCCTGGGCCTGGCGATGTACCAGGACGACTACGGCAAGTTGCCGCCGTCCCGCTTCGTCGCGGCTGAAGACGCCGACGCCCCGCCGCAGCCCCGTTCCGCCAACTTCGCCGCCGACACCGAAGGCCGCGAGCCCCACAATGTCCTCTTCGCCCGCCTCGCCGGCGGATCGTGGGACGGGCTGGGCTACCTGTTCATTCAGGACTATCTCTCGCAGTTCGGCGTGTTCTATTGCCCGTCTCACCACGGCAAGTACCCCCTTCGCGAGCAGACGCCCTATTGGGGCGAGACCGATTCCGAGATTGTCATCAACTACCAGTTCCGCGCCGACACCGGCGACCAGACGCAGACCCGCAGCGCCCTGCTCAGCGACGGTCTCCGCACCCGCGAGGACTACAGCCACAAGGTCGGCACCAACGTCCTGCGGCGGGATCTGTCCGTGGGCTGGTTCAGCGACCCGGCCGGGGCGCTGGTCGCGCAGCTCCCGCAGACGCCCGACGAAGCCGCCGCCGCCGAGAAGGTCCGCCAGGTTTGGCAGGAACTCGACCGCTGAGCCGGATCGCTCACGGGCGCGTCGGCGAATACGCTCTGCCCTGATGCACCTTCGCACTGTCGACGCCGTGATGGCCGAGGCCCGGGCCGCGTCGTTCAAAACGCGCTCGATCAAGACCGCCGCCAAGGACGCCGGGCTGCGGCTGGCGATGTCGATGATCGACCTGACCACCCTGGAGGGGAAAGACTCCCCGGAGAAGGTCCGCGGGCTGTGCCACAAGGCCGTCCGTCCCGACACCGCCCGCCCGGATCTCCCGAGCGTCGCCGCGGTGTGCGTGTACCCGAACCTGGTGCCGGTGGCGCGGGACGTGCTCCGCGGCGAGCTCTCGGGCGGCGACAACGTCAAGATCGCCGCGGTCGCGACCGGCTTCCCGAGCGGGCAATACCCGCTGAGCGTCCGCATCGCGGACACCGAGGCCGCCGTCGCCGCCGGCGCCGACGAGATCGACATGGTCATCAACCGCGGGGCCTTTCTCGCGGGGCGCTACGACGAGGTCGCGGCCGAGATCCGCGCCTTCAAGGCCGTCTGCAACGCGTCCGCGTCGCTCGGCGGGCCGGCGCACGTGCACCTGAAGGTCATTCTCGAAACGGGTGAACTGGAGACCTACGACAACATCCGCCGCGCCAGCGACTTGGCGATCGAGGCCCTGCTGGAAGACGGCGGCACGGGCCCGGCAGGAACCGGGTTCATCAAGACTTCGACGGGCAAGGTTTCGCCCGCCGCCACCATGCCCGTCACGCTCGTCATGCTCGAAGCGATCCGAGATGCGTACCTCGCGACGGGGCACATGGTCGGCATGAAGCCCGCCGGCGGCATCCGCACCAGCAAGGACGCGCTGCACTATCTCGTCATGGTCAAGGAAACGCTCGGCGACGCCTGGCTCTCGCCCGATTGGTTCCGCTTCGGCGCCAGCGCGCTGCTCAACGACCTGCTCCGACAGATCGGCAAGCGCGACACCGGCGCTTACGCCGCCCGCTACGACCAGAGCGAGGCCTGATTCACGCCGCAGTTCACGGGCACCACCATGAGCAAGACCTTCGGCTGGCTGGACGTCGACCGCATCGGGGAAGAACTCGCCGACGCGCACCCGGGCGTCAACCCGCTCACCGTCCGCTTCACGCAGCTCCGCGCCATGGTCGAAGCGCTCCCCAACTTCACGCCCGACCCGGACCACCCCGTGAACGAGAAGATCCTCGAAGCGATCCAGATGTCCTGGAACGGCGAGCGCCTGGATCGCGACGAGGATTGAGCCGGCGGCGTCGCGGTACCATCGCGCATGAGCATCACCCGCGTCTGCCCGTTCCCGCCCGCGCTCGCGTGCACGCTGCTGGCCGCCGGCGCACTGACGATCGGCGCCTGCGCCCAGAACGACTACCGCGCCCCGCGCGAGCCCAGCCGCCCGCCGCGCTTGGTGCCGGTCGATAGCACGGTGATCGACGGCGTGCTCCGCGGCGGGATCATGGGCATCGGGGGCGAGTCCACCGGGTGGCAGCTCGAGCCCCTCCCCTCATCCGGCGGCGATCAGCCCATCGTTGAACTCGACGTCACCGCCGTTGCCGCCCGCGCCGGCACGCTCAGCGGCCAGCGCGTCCGCGTCATCGGGCGCTCCACCACGCGCCAGTACGTCGAACGCGGGCCCACTCGCGTGATCGTGGTCGAGTCGATCGACCCCGTGCGCTGACCCGCCCGGCTCGTCGCCCCGCAACCCGCGCGCCCCGACCGGCATCTCACCCTCTGGGTGGTGGGCTGACGAGGAACGCTGTCATGATCGCCGCCGACGCCGCCAAAGCTGCCAAGTCCGATACTCACGGGGCCTGCCCCGCCGGCGCCGGCGCCGCCGCGTGCGCCTGCGGCAACCTGACGCGCACCCAGAAGATCATCAGCTGGATCGCCCAGGCCACCGGCGCGGGCATCTTCCTGCAGACGCTCTTCTTCAAGTTCTCCGGGGCCGAGGAGAGCATCTACATCTTCAAGACCCTCGGGATGGAGCCCTGGGGCCGTTACGGCTCGGGTGCGGCGGAACTCGTCGCCAGCGTCCTGCTGCTCACGCCCCGCTTCGCCAGCGTCGGCGCGGCTCTTGGCCTTGGCATCATCTCCGGGGCCATCATCAGCCACCTGACCAAGCTCGGCATCGTCGTGAAGGACGACGGCGGCTTGCTCTTCGGGCTCGCCGTCGCCGTCTTCGTCGCGTGCGCGGTCGTCCTCGCGCTTCGCTACGAGCAGTTGCCCATCCTTGGGCCGATCATCAAGAAGGCCCTCGGTCGCTAACGCCCGATCGCGCTCACACGCGGATCACGCTCGCCGCGCGGAACTCGCGCCCCAAGACCGCCTTGCTGTCGGCCTTCAGCCACTGCTCCAGCACGCCCGCGTACACCTCGCGGAAGTCCGTGCGGTGCTTGAGGTCGCCCGAGTCGAGGTCGGTCAGCGACGGGTGCTTGTTGATCACGCCGCCTTTGACCATGGGCCCGGCGAGGAACATCGGGGCCGCGGCGCCGTGGTCGGTCCCGCCGCTGGCGTTCTGAGCCACGCGCCGCCCGAACTCGCTGAACGTCAGGGTCAGCACGCGTCCGTCGTTGCCCTGGGCCTTGAGGTCCTTGTAGAACGCCGCCAGCGACGCGCCGACGGCCTGCAGCAGCTGCGCATGCCGCCCGTTCTCGCCGCCCTGCCCGGCGTGCGTGTCGAACCCGCCCAGCGTGACGTAGTACACCTTCGTCTTCAGCCCCGCCTTGATCATGCTCGACACCATGGCCAGTTGCCGCCCCAGGTCGTTGGCGGGATAGGCGATGGCCGGCTTGTTCGCGACGGCCTTGCGGATCTGATCGCTGGAGATCTGCGCGTCCAGCGCCGTCCGCATCAGGAAGCCTTCGTTGGAAGACGGGTCCAGGTCCCCCGTTACGCCGCGACGCGTGATCTGCTCGTACGACGGCGTCAAATCCTTGTTGATCCCCGAGCCCAGCCAGCGGAACTGCTCCGGCGATTCGAAGCCCACCGGCTTGGAGCGCAGCCCCTGCATCGCCAGCGGCGTCTCCTTCCCGAGCGTGATGCCCGCCAGCGGCTCGGGCGTGTGCGAGGGGTCGTTGCCGCAGCACTCGTTGTCGAAGTATCGCCCGAGCCACCCGTTGCCCGTGCCGCCGGTGTCGGCGGTGTGCCAGATGTCCATGCTCTTGAAGTGCGAGCGGTTGGGGTTGGGGTAGCCGACGCCCTGGATGATCGTGAGCTGGCCCTGGTCGTAGAGGTCCTTAAAGCCCGCGAGGTTCGGGTGCAGCGCGACGTCGTCCCCCTTGCCCAGGCGCAGCACGGCCTTCTCCCCGATCCCGATCCCGGGGCGGGCCTTGTGATACGCCGCGTCGGCGAACGGGATGACGGTGTTCAGCCCGTCGTTCCCGCCGGCGAGCTGGATGACCACCAGCACGCGCTCATCCGGCATGCCGGGGATGGACGTCAGCCCGTCGCGGACCATCGCCGCAGCCGAGCGCGAAACAAACGACGGCACCGTCACGGCGGCCGACGCCATCACCAGCCCGCTGGTCAAGAACTGGCGCCGGGTGTAGGCGCTGAGGTCCGGCAGATGCTCGAAGCGGGTCAGGTCCATGGTGCCCTCGTGCTGTGCGGTGCGGCGCCCGGTGCGGAGAGAGGTGAGTGGGCGCGGGGTCGTTCGTGGGGTCGTTCGTGCTCGAGGGTCGCCGCCGGCGCTCCGGCCCAGCGTCCCCAGATTAACAAAGTTGATATTCCGGCATCGCGGTGACGAGCGTCAGCGCCTGTGTCAGCAGGTCCGGAGTCCATGTGCCCCCGTTACGGGCCACAAAGTCCGCGAGCACGCCCGCGTTCTGGGACGTCGCCGTCCCCAGGCAGAATCGCAGCAGTTCCTGGATCGTCTCCGCGCCGCCCGGCCCGCCCCCCCCGGACGCGCCGAGCTGTTCCAGCAGCGTGCCCGCGTCGTACCGCTCGGCCTTCGCCAACGGGTCGAACCCGCTGGGCGTACGCCCCGTGAGCAAAAAGCACGCGATGTTCTGCCGGATGAACAGCGTCGCCGTGTTGATCCACGAGCGGCTCCCGTTCCACCCCTTCACGCTCGGCGGGAAGAACAGGCTCTGCCCCATCATGTTCATCGCGTCGGCCAGCACGCCCAGGTCGCGCACCGGCGTGCCCAGTTGCCGGACCATCCCGACGACCAGCTCCGCCGGCGACTTGATCTGCTGGCGCATCACGCGCGGGTCGTAGAAGTGCTGGCTGAGCAGCAGCCGGCGCATCACCGGCTTGAGTTCGTACCGCATCCCGCGGAACTGCGTCGCCATCTGGGCCGTCACGCTCTTCGCCGCGTCGTCCAGCGCCTTGTTCCCGCTCGGAAAATCCGCCACGAAGAAGCGGTACAGCTTGTCGGCCATGAACTTCGCGCACGCGGGCTGGGCCAGGATCGCGGCGACAAACCCGTCACCGTCGAGCGTGCCCGTCTTCCCGAGGATCGTCTTGCTGCCCGCGTCGTGGTTGTTCGCGCGGAACTCGAAGTCGTCGTCCTCGAAGGTGTACCCCGTCAGGGCGCGGGCCCCTTCCTTGATGTCCTTTTCGCTGTAGTTCCCCACGCCCAGGCTGAACAGTTCCATCAACTCGCGGGCCAGGTTCTCGTTCGGGCGGCCCTTGCGGCTGTCGTTGTTGTCCAGGTACGCGATCATCGCCGGATCCCGGATGATCGCGTACAGCATCTCCCCGAAGTTCCCCAGCGCGTGCTCGCGGAACAGCCGGTTCTGCTGGTACGAGTGGTACGAGTCCTCGATTGTGCGGTAACTGGTCGCGAAGTGCCCGTGCCAGAAGAGCGTCATCTTCTCTTCGAGGGGCCGCGGCGTCTCGATCATCCGCTCCAGCCACCACCGCTGCATCTTCTTGATCTGCTCGCGGTCCCGCCGCTGCGCTTCCTCGCGCCGGGCCCGGAGGCGGGCGACGGCTTCTTCGTCCCCCGCACGACGGGCCCGCTCCAGGTCGCCGCGTTCTTCCCGCGTCGCGGGGCGCATCAGGTCCTTGTCGAACGCGCCCGGGGCGTCCGGCTCGAAGGGCGTCTTGTCGAAGTCGACCAGCGCGTCAACGCTCTTCTCCGGCCCCCACGAGACCAGCAGGCGGATCTGCTCCGGCGTCCCGCCGAAGCCCGCGCGCCACAGCAGGTGCCGCGCCTGGTCGTACCCCCACGCCGCCGGCTTGATCGGGTCGAGCGAGCTCGTCACCGGGCGCGGGCGGTTCTGCCCGCCCTTGGTGGGGCGCGCCGGTGTCGGCGCGGCGTCCTCCGCCGGCGCATCGGGCTCAACAGTCACGGGCGGCGGAGCGCTGGTCTGGGTGTCGGGCTGGGCGTTCATGCGGGCTCCGAAAGTGTGCACCGGCGTTGGTATCGGACCACCGCGGGCCTCGGACAACTGGAAAAAGAACGCCCCCGCCCGCCCCGTATTGCCGGGTCGCGTGAGACCATCGCGGTTGATGTGCGGCAGTGAGGGGGGCCGCGAGCATCGGCGGGGCCGATCGCCGCGCCACTCGTTCAGGCGGTGCAGGGAAGCGCGGGATCCCGTCACGCCGTCGCGGGCGTGCTCGCCGGTGCCGGAGCCGAGCTACTCGCCGGGGCGGCGAGGTGCTTGACCCGCAGCGCCCACACGTACGCCGCCGTCGCCAGTGCCAGCACCATCGCCCCGTTGGCCTGGTGCAGGGTCCGGATGATCGCCTCCGACGCCGTCGTCGCGTCCCGCTGGCCCGAGCCGAACAGGAACGTCACCCAGCCCAAGAGGAACTGCAGGACGATCCCGACCACCAGCGCCCACCCGAGCGTGGCGACCCGGCGCCCGATCGTGCCCGCGAGCGTCGTCAACATGAACCCCGCCGTGAGCGCGGCGACGGTCACGATGATCGAGAACCCGATGTGGGCCCACAGCACGTGGTCATGCCGCAGGTGCCGGTACGCCGCCCCCAGCAGCAGTTGCAGGATCAGGCTGTGCAGCAGCGCGGTGGCGAAGGTCTTAAGGCGCTTGGCGGTCGCCGCGTCGGTCGGGGCGTCGCCCGCGCGGACGATTTCGGGCGCTGCGCGGAAGAGCGAGCCCAGCACCACCGCCAGCACGATGACCACGCCGAAGACGAGCTGGGCCAGGATGCCGTGCGCCATTGAGTAGTAGCGCCCGACCTTGTCGAGCTCGGCCTGGATGTGGCCTTCGTTGACGCGGATCCCGCCCAGCAGGCCTTGCAGGGCGACCAGGGCGAACGCCGCGATCGCCAGGCGGCGGACCCACCGGCGCGTGTCGGTCCGCAGCGTCCAGATCATCAGCACCAGGACGGTGAGCCCGATGAACGTGCCGAACAGCCGGTGGGCGTGCTCGAAGAAGACGTCTTCGTAGGTCTTCCCGATGGACTGCGCGACGCGCGGGCCCAGCGGGTAGAGGAACATGTTGGAGCCGAAGGTGTTGGGCCAGTCGGGCACGGCCATGCCGGAGTTGGTGCTCGTCACCAGCCCGCCGATGAACAGCATCGGCGCGATGGTCGCCGCCGTCAGCAGCCCGAAGCGGCCGAGGTAGTTGGGGCGGCCGAGGTAGTTGGGGCGGGCGAGGGCCGTCGCACGCGGCCGGCGCACCAGCGCCGCCAGCCCGCCGACCATCCCGCCCAGCACGATCCCGAACGCGAGGAACCCGACGACGATCAGCGGGGCCGCGGGCACGACGGAGACATCGCCGGTTTCGCCGGAGTGGGCGGTGATCTTGGTGATCTTGGTGCCGAGCATCATGAGCCCGGACGCGGCCCCGACCCCGCCGCCCGCCGCGCCGAGCACCGCGCCGCGCACCAGCCCCTCGGCCCCAAGCCGCCAGACCGTGAACCCCAACGCCAACGCCCACGCGGCGATCACCATCGGCAGGCTGACCGGCTCCGACAGCCCGAGCCACGGCAGGTGCGTGATGAACCACGTCACCCACAGGGCCAGGCCGCCGGCAAAACCGACCAGGATGACCGGTCCGGCCGAAGGCAGGAATCGGGCGGATGCGGCATTTCCAGACATATCCATCGCCAATCTGCTCCGCTCGGGCGAGGGGGATGGGAAGGGTGGGGGAGAGGGGGCGCGCAGGGTATTCGCGGCGCGGGGTCTTTGCTGCCAGAGCGAAAATTTTTTCGCTGCAGAGTAAGGGTTAGGTGCACGCGGGCGTGAATCTCGGCTATTCTCGGCACCCACCACGGTGTGTAAGTCTGGTTTCCCCAGCGAGGACTCTCGGCGTGTCGACGATTTTCCCGAAGTGGACCAACCGGTTGCCGACCATCGCCCTTGGCCTGGTGCTGGGCGGCGTGACGACCGCGATTGGTGGTGCGTGGTACTACTTCACACCCAAGTACTGGCGGGTCGGCTACATGCCGGCCCAGCCGCACGTGTCGGATGAACTGCGCTCGACGCTCATCCGCACGGCCCGAACGGAGAACCGTCCGGAGCAGATCCCGGGCGAGAACTTCGCGGGCTTCAGCCACCAGATCCACGCCGGGAAACTGGGCATGGACTGCCGCTACTGCCACTCGCACGTGGAAGACTCGTCGGAAGCGAACATCCCGTCGGTGACGACGTGCGTCGGGTGTCACGCCGAGGGGCACGTCGCCGAGCGGTACGCCCGCAAGGACCGCACGCAGTTCATCCGCGAGGCCTGGGCGACGGACGCGCCGATCGAGTGGCGCCGCGTGCACAAGACGCCGGACTACGTGCGCAACTTCCCGCACCACGTGCACGTGGCGGCGGGGGTTTCGTGCCTGTCGTGCCACGGCAACATCATGGAGATGCCCGTGGTGCATCACCACGAGCCGCTGAGCATGGGCTGGTGCCTCGAGTGCCACCGCGAGCCCGAGCCGCACCTGGTCCCGAAGGACAAGGTCACGGACCTGTACTGGGTGCGTGAGCAGTTGGTGGGCGGGAACAAGCCGACGCAGAGCGTGGGCGGGTCGGGCCCGGCGGCGGGCGATCCGTACAACCACGGCTCGCCGGGCGGGGCGGCGCTCTTGCAGGCGCTGGAAGAGAAGAAGCTGCACCTGCTCCCGCAAAACTGCGGGGCGTGCCACTACTGAGACGGACCGGATTCACGACCACAGGCCTGGCTCATACCACGGTACAGGGCGAGCGGTTACGGGAAGCGCGCACGACCATGACACTGGATCAATGCCATTCGACGGTGGGCACGCACGCGGTCAAGTCGGCCCGGGCGACGCCGCACGAGCGGGTCGGGACCACGGGCCAGGCCTACTGGCGCAGCCTGGACGACCTGGTCGACACGGGCCCGTTCCGCGAGTTTCTGGAGCGCGAGTTCCCCAGCGGGGCGTCGCGCCTGCTGGAATCGAGCCGGCGCTCGTTCCTGAAGGTCATGGGTGCGTCGGTCGCGCTGGCCGGGGCTGCCAGCCTGCCGGGCTGCCGCCGCCCGGATCACAAGATCTACCCGTACTCCAAGGAGACGCCCGAGGACATCATCCCGGGCAAGGCGCTGTACTTCGCGACCAGCATCCCGCTCCCCGGCGGGGCCGCCGAGGGCGTGCTGGTCGAGACGTATGAAGGGCGTCCGGTCAAGCTGGAAGGCAACCCGCTGCACGCGTCGACGGCGGGCAAGACCTCGCCGTGGATGCAGACCGCGATCCTCGACCTGTACGACCCGGACCGCCTGAAGGACCCGGTGCTGACGACGCTGCCCGGCGAAGAGGGCGAGAAGCCGCGTTCATGGGCGGACGTGGCGGCGTGGTGCAAGGAGCACTTCGCCAAGCCGCGCCCGGGCGGGGTGGTCTTCCTTGTCGAGAAGCGCCGCAGCGTCTCGCGCGACGCGATGCGGGCCCAGGTTGAGAAGGCGATCCCCAGCGCGCTGTGGCTGGAATACGACCCGATCCAGTCGGACGAGGCCCTTGCGGGGGCGGCGGCCGCCTGGGGCCGGGGCGTGCGCGACGTGCTCAACCTCGAGCGCGCCGACGTGGTCGTCTCCTTCGAGCGCGACTTCCTGTACGCCGACGCCGACTTTGTGCGGAACAACCGCGGGTGGTCGGCCCGTCGGCAGGTGTGGTCGACCAACAGCCCGATGAGCCGCGTGTACATCGCGGAGTCGCGGTACACCGTCACGGGCAGCAAGGCCGACCACCGGATGGTGATGAACTCGAGCCAGATCCCCGCGCTGGCGGTGGCGCTGGCGCGGGCGCTGCTGGCCGACGCCCGCTTCAGCGGCGCGGGCGCGCTGAAGGCCGCCGTCGACGCGGTGCGCGTCCCCGCCGGCAGCGGCGTGGACCAGCGCGTGGTCGACGCGATCGCGAAGGACCTGCTGACGGACGAGACGGGCAAGCCCCGGGCGGCGGGCACGACGCTGCTGGTCGCCGGGCCCACGCAGCCCGCGCCGGTGCACGCCCTCGTGCACGCGCTCAACTTCGCGCTGGGCAACGTCAACAAGACCGTCCGCTACCAGATGATGACCGAGGCCGAGTCGTCCAGCAGCCTGCGGGCCCTGGGCGTCGCGAACGATCTGCTGGCCGCCGGCAAGGTCGACACCATCGTGTGCCTGGGCGTCAACCCCGTGTACGACGCGCCGGGCTCGTACGGCTTTGCCGCCAACTTCGCTAAGGCCCCGCACCGCATCGTCGCCAGCGTCGACATGAACGAGACGGTCGCCGCGGCGACCTGGCGTCTGCCGCTGGCCCACTGGCTGGAGTCGTGGGGCGATACCGAGTCGTACGACGGCACGCGGGCCCCGATGCAGCCGATGATCGCGCCGCTGTACGCGGGCAAGAGCGATCTGGAAGTCCTGGCCCTGCTCATCGGGCTCGAGGGCGCTCAGGCCGACGGGCTGCAGATCGTGCGGGACGCCTGGCGCTCCACGCTGGTTCCCAAGGGCGGCGACTTTGAGAAGGCCTGGAAGCAGGCCCTGCACAACGGCGTGTTCGGCGCCCGCGCCGTGTCGCCCGAAGTCCGGACGGATCTCATCTACGGGCGCGTCGCCGAGGCGCTCGGCGGGCTCACCATCGCGCCGGCCCCGACGCCCGAGTCGGTCGAGGTCGTGTTCGCGATCGGTCAGCCGCTGGACGGGCGCCTGGCGAACAACGCCTGGCTGCAGGAGATGCCCGACCCGATCACCAAGATCGTGTGGGACAACGTCGCGCTCATCGGGCCCAAGCTCGCCGAGAAGTACGGGCTGATGCAGGAGTCCGAGACGGTCGAGAAGCGGCACGCACGCGTGATCACGCTGACCGTCGGCGGGCAGACGGTCCGCATGCCGGCGTGGGTCATGCCGGGCGTGGCGGAGAACTCCGTCATCGTGACGCTCGGCTACGGGCGCAGCGTTGTCGGCCGCGTCGGCGATGGCGTCGGGTTCAACGGGTATCCGATCAGCGGGCTGGGCGGGGGGCCGCGCTTCCTCGCGACCGGCGCCGCCATCGCCCGCGCCGCCGACGGCGAGCGGTCGTACCAGATCGTCAGCACGCAGAACCACGGCTCGATGGAAGGCCGGGCGCTGGTGCGCGAGGTCGACCTGCCCGCGTGGCGGGCCTTCGGCGACGACCCCTTCGGCGATCTTGACCCCAAGCAGCGCGAGAAGCTGCTCGTCGACGCATACGGGCGCCCGCGCCAGCTCAACCTCGCCGAACGCCTGGGCGAATTGGCCCACACGCCCGCCAACGTCAACATCTACGTCAACCCGCAGCGCGGGACCAAGAACCCCGACGAGGTCGCGGGCGAGGGCCCGCACCGCTCCGCGGCGGGGCAGAACGAGCAGCGCCTGCCCGACTTTGCCCGCGGCGAGCAGTGGGCGATGACCATCGACCTGACGACGTGCACCGGGTGCTCGGCGTGCGTGGTCGCGTGCCAGGCGGAGAACAACATCCCCGTCGTCGGCAAGCCGGAAGTCAACAAGCACCGCGAGATGCACTGGATCCGCATCGACCGGTACTTCTCGTCGGTCAAGGGCAACTCGGACGGCGAAGGGTTCCACGGCGTCGACCCCGACGGCGTGCTGCACCAGCCCGTCGCCTGCGTCCACTGCGAGAACGCCCCCTGCGAGACCGTCTGCCCCGTCAACGCCACCGTGCACGGGCCCAGCGGGCTCAACTACATGGTGTACAACCGCTGCATCGGCACGCGGTACTGCGCCAACAACTGCCCGTACAAGGTCCGCCGGTTCAACTTCTTCGACTACGGCGTCAAGAAGTTCAAGGGCTCGTTCATCGGCGAGGAAACGCTCAACGACCTCGGCGTCGAAAGCCCGAACAACGTCAACCTGATCCCACCCCGCCTGCGCGAGCGGCTGGACGAGATCAGCAAAATGCGCACGAACCCGAACGTCACCGTCCGCAGCCGCGGCGTGATGGAGAAGTGCAGCTACTGCGTCCAGCGCATCAACGAGGCCCGCGTCGAGGCCAAGCTCAGCGACCTGGACTTCATCCCCGACGGGATGTTCACCAGCGCCTGCGCCCAGGCCTGCCCGACCGACGCCATCGTCTTCGGCGACATGAACGACACCAAGACGAACTACCCGCTGCCCGGCGGGGGCGTCCGCACGGGCAGCCGCGTGGCCAACATCCGCTCCCACCAGCGGTCCTACGCGCTCCTGGGCTACCTCAACACCCGCCCGCGCACGACGCACATCCTGGGCATCCGCAACCCCAACCCCGAACTGGTCTCCGCCGAGCGGGCCGCCGTGTGGAAGAACCCCTTCCACCACGGGCACGACGCGCACGACGGTGGTCACGGCGGTGATCACGGCGGTGATCACGGCACGCCCGCGGCTCCCGGCGAGAAGCCCGCCGAGGGCGGGCACGGGCAGCGCAACGGCGGGGTCGACCCCGTCCGCGCCGCCCTCGACGCGGGGTACAAGCTGTCGCTGGCCGTCCTGAACGCCTGAAGTCCTGACCCGATCCCGATCTCCGAGTTCTTACCACGACGACTATGAGCGCAATGCACCCAGACGAACTGACGGCGGGCCGGTTGAGCGGGGCGATCCCCGTGGATCGCCCGCTGGTGCTCGACCCCAAGACCGGGGACGGAACGCTGATCGACGACCCGTCGGTCCGGCCCGACCTCGTCCTACGCGGGCGGTCGTTCCACGACATCACCAACATCGTCTGCGGCTACGTCGAGAAGCCGCCGGGCGGGTGGTTCCTGCCCGTGTTCGGGCTGGCCAACATGCTCGCCGGGCTCGGGACGCTGATGATCCTCTACCTCGTCGTCACCGGCGTCGGGGTGTGGGGTCTCAACAACCGCGTCGACTGGGCGTGGGACATCACCAACTTCGTGTTCTGGATCGGCATCGGGCACGCCGGGACGCTGATCTCCGCGATTCTGTGCCTCTTGAAGCAGAAGTGGCGCACGTCGATCAACCGGGCGGCGGAGGCGATGACGATCTTCGCCGTCGTGTGCGCCGCGACCTACCCCGGGATCCACATCGGGCGTCAGTGGATGGCGTGGATGATGTTCCCGCTGCCCAACGCCAACGCGATCTGGCCCAACTTCCGCTCGCCGCTGCTGTGGGACCTGTTCGCCGTCTCGACCTACGGGACGGTGTCCTTGATGTTCTGGTACATGGGCATGATCCCGGACTTCGCGACGCTGCGGGACCGGGCGGCCCTGCGGCTGCGGGCGTCGCGCTCGGGCCCGACGGTGCTGCCGTTCATCCCGCTGCGGTCCGACACGCTGCGGGCCCACGTGTACGGGTTCCTGTCGTTGGGCTGGCGGTTCAGCAGCCGGCACTGGCGTGAGTATGAGAAGGCGTACCTGCTGCTGGCGGGGATCTCGACGCCGCTGGTGCTCAGCGTGCACTCGATCGTGTCGTTCGACTTCGCGACCTCCGTGCTGCCCGGGTGGCACACGACGATCTTCCCGCCGTACTTCGTCGCCGGGGCCATCTTCGGCGGGTTCGCGATGGTGCTGCTGCTGATGATCCCGGCTCGGGAGGTCTTCCCGAACATGAAGGATCTGCTGACGCTGCGCCACCTGGAGAACATGGCGAAGATCATCCTGGTGACGGGGTCGATCGTCGGGTTCGCGTACGCGATGGAGTTCTTCATCGCGTGGTACTCGGCCAACCAGTACGAGCAGGACGTGTTCGCGAACAACCGCGTGAACCCGGCCAAGGCGCCGTACTGGTGGGCGTACTGGTCGATGATCTTCTGCAACGTGGTTTCGCCGCAGTTATTCTGGTTCCGCTACTTCCGGACCAGCCCGCTGTGGATCTTCTTCGTGAGCTTCCTGGTCACGATCGGGATGTGGTTCGAGCGGTTCGTGATCATCGTGACCTCGCTGCACCGGGCCTTCCTGCCGGGGCAGTGGGGGATGTTCTACCCGACGTGGGTGGACATCCTGACGTTCGTGGGCACGTTCGGGATCTTCCTGACGCTGTTCCTGCTGTTCTTGAAGTTCCTGCCGGCGTTCGCGATGAGCGAGATCAAGAACGTGACCCCGCAGGCGTCGCCGCACGGGCATCACTGAAGCAGGCACTGGGCACTAGGCATTGGGCACTAGGGGACTTTGATGGCGCGGAAGCAAGCCAAGATCTTCAAGACGGAAGCGGGCGCGACGCTGTTCGGGATGATGGCGGAGTACGCCGACCCGGGCGCGTTCGCGCACGCGTGCGAGAAGGTGCGCGACGCGGGGTACACCCGCTGGGACAGCTACGCTCCGTTCCCGGTGCACGGCATCGACGAGTCGATGGGGATGTCCACCAGCCGCCTGCCCCTGGTCGTCGGGATCATGGGGCTCAGCGGCGCCGGGCTGGGCTTCCTGTTCCAGTGGTACGTCACCGACCAGCTCTACCCGATGATCGTGCAGGGCAAGCCGACGTGGGCGTGGGAGAGCCTGGCGCCGATCACGTTCGAGTTCGGCGTCATCTTCACGGCGTTCACCGCGATCATGACCATGCTCGCGTTCAACCGCCTGCCGATGTGGTACCACCCGCTGATGAAGAAGGAACGCTTCCTCCGCACCAGCGACGACCGCTTCATCATCTGCATCGAGACCAGCGACCCCAACTTCGACCCCCGCAAGACGCGCGAACTGCTCGAAGCCGCCGGCGGGTACAACGTCGACCTGGTCGAGGAATAAGCCCGCCCGCACCCGCTTCTGGACCTGCTTCTGAACCCCCGCTTCTGACCCCCGTCTGTGCCCGCACCTGATCACACCATGGACATGAACCCCACAACGCACTCGGCCGCTCGCCCGCTTGTCCGCGGGGTGGCGTGCCTGTCGCTCGGGCTTAGCGTGCTGACGCTGGGCGGCTGCCGGGGCGAGCGCACCGACGAGCCGCCGCGCCAGTTCTTCCCGGACATGGACGACAGCCCGAAGTTCAAGAACCAGGGCGCGTCCGAGTTCTTCAAGGACGGGCGGATGATGCGCCCGCGCGTGCCCGGCACGATCGCCTTCGGCGAGACCATGCGTCCGGACGACGCGGAGCGCTGGCGCTTCGCCAAGGACACGCCGGAGATCTTCACGGGCATCGACCCCGCCGCCGCCCCGCCCAAGGAAGGCGCGCCCCTCGGCGCCGCCGGGCAGCCGGGCGTGTCGTACGTCGCGTTCATGCCCCGCGCGGTGCTCGAGCGCGTCGGCGCGCAAGCCGCGGCTCGCAACCAGGCGCAGGGCGAAGGCCAGACCATGGCCGCCCTCATCGCCCGCGGGCAGGAGCGGTTCAACATCTACTGCTCCGCCTGTCACGGGTACAACGGCGAGGGCGGCAACCCGGGCAACTTCACCGGCGGGCTCGTCGGTCGACGCTGGGGCTACCCCGTCCCGTCGCTGCACGACGCCAAGTACAAGGACCGCTCGCAGCAGAGCGGGCAGGACGGCTACATCTTCCACGTGATCCGCAACGGCGTGCCGGACGCGGACCCCGCCAAGCCGCACAAGATGCCCCCGTACCGCGACAAGGTCAACGAGGCCGACGCGTGGGCGATCGTGGCGTACATCCGCGTCCTGCAGACGTCGTGGCAGGAGGATCTCAAGAACCTCCCGCCGGAACTGCGTCAGAAGCTCGAGAGCACGCGCCCGACGCTGCCCCCCGCGGGCGGCTCGCCGCAGCCCGGGCCGACGTCCGACGCGCGTCCGTCGACCGGGTCGACCCCGGCGGGCGCGGGTGACGCGGGTGACACGGGTGCGCACGGCACGCGGGTGAGTGTGACGGGCGAGGGTTCCAAGGAGGTCGGGCAGTGAGTCAACTCTCCGCGGTCAAGGCCCACGGGCACGAGCACCACGAGGACGCACACCTCGCCGCCGCTCGCTCGCTCGATCACGGGCTGGTCCACCTCAAGCCCGGCGCCTGGCGCATGGCCGGCACGGGCCTCTTGTTCCTGGGCGTGCTGTCGTGCGTGGTGCTGGTCATCGGCGTGCTCGCCGGCGGCGGCGGGGGCGGCGAGGCCGCCAAGAACGCCATCAAGCACGCCCTCGGCGCGTATCACACCGGCTTCCTCTACGCCGTCGGGCTTGTGCTCGGGTGCCTGGGTCTGCAGATGATCCTGCAGCAGGTCAACGCCGGGTGGTCGGCCGCCGTGCGCCGCCAGGCGGAGAACGTCGCCAGCCTGGCCTGGGTGCTGGGCGTGCTGTTCCTGCCGGTGGCGATCCTCGAGCTGCTGGTCACCAAGGGCGTGCTGTTCAAGTGGATGGACGACGCGTACGTCGCGGGCGACGTGCTGTACACGCACAAGCAGCCCTACCTGAACGAGCCCTTCTGGGCCGTGCGGGCCGTGATCTACTTCGTCGTGTGGATCTCCCTTGGCACGGTCCTGTACCGCCTCAGCCGGCGCCAGGACCAGACCGGCGACAAGTGGCTGACGGCCCGGGCCCGCTGGATCTCCAGCTTCGGGCTGCTGCTGTTCGCCCTCACGACCGCCTTCGCGTCGTTCGACTGGCTGATGAGCCTCGACTTCCACTGGTTCAGCACGATGTTCGGCGTGTACTTCTTCGCCGGCAGCGTCGTCTCCGCCGTCGCCCTCCTGTGCGTCGTCTTGTGCACGCTCCGCATCCAGGGCAAACTGGGCCCGACGTTCACCAAGGAGCACCAGCACGACCTGGGCAAGCTCCTGTTCGCGTTCACCGTCTTCTGGGCGTACATCACGCTCTGCCAGTACTTCCTGATCTGGTACAGCAACATCCCCGAAGAAACCGCCTTTTACATCAAGCGGCAGACCGGCACGTGGCGCTATGTCTCGATCGCGATCGCCGTCGGGCACTTCGCGATGCCCTTCCTCTTCCTGCTCATCCGCGACCTGAAGCGCAACGCCCACACCCTGCGCCTGGTCGCGCTGTGGATGCTCGTGATGCACGCGGTCGACCTCATCTACATGGTCCGCCCCGTCATCGAGAAGGGCGGCGGGCCCAAGCTCGGCGCCATGGCCTGGATCGACGTCGCCGGTATTCTCGGCCCCGTCTGCCTCCTGCTGGGCTTCCTGGTCATGCGCATCGGCAGCACGCCCCTGGTCCCCCTGAAAGACCCGCGCCTGCACGAAGTCCTCACCCACAAGAACTACGTCTAGCGGAGGATTCCGTCCGGATTGATTCCGGCGATGGCGAACGAATTCCTGTTGGATCGGAAGGCGACGGTTCGGCGAATACGATCAAGGACAGAAGGATCATTTCCGCATGAGCGCTGCTCACTCCCACAGTCCCGCGCACCACACGCCGCCGATGCACGAGCCGACGGACGCGTGGCACGATCACGCGCACGACGAGCGTCCGCAGACGGCGCACGGCGAGGTCAGCCGCCCG
This sequence comes from uncultured Phycisphaeraceae bacterium, assembly GCA_964615765.1. Classification (GTDB taxonomy): domain Bacteria; phylum Planctomycetota; class Phycisphaerae; order Phycisphaerales; family UBA1924; genus CAZTQN01. The sequence goes on along the minus strand of CAZTQN010000033.1, from coordinate 5,399 downwards.
GGCCTGATCATCGGGATCGGCGTCGGGCTGTTCCTCGCGGTCGCCGCCGCCGTCGTCGTCGTGCAGAGCTTCTACAAGTGGTACACGGGCCAGGAACTCTCGCGCACGCAGGTGGCCAGCGGTCCGAACGCGCCGGCGATCGAAGCCCGCGCGTTCAAGGCCAACGCGATCGCGGGTCAGCAGGCCGCCGAGCCGTCGTGGATGGTCATCCCCGCGCAGGGCGAAACGCCGGCGAAGGCGATCGCGGTCCTGCCGGTCGAGACGGCGAGCACGCTGGTCATGCGTGAGTACGCCGCGCGTATGGGCGGGACCGCCAACGCCCCCGACGTCGCCCCCGCCGCCCCCGCACCAAACACCCCCGCCGGAGGTAGCAGCCCGCGATGACGACCCGCCGCGGCCAACCTGTGGGTACGGGCCACCGGGCCGGCGCCGGTCGCGTGATCGCGGCCGGCGTGGTCGCTGCGTGGCTGTCGGCCGCGGGCGTCGCGACGGCTCAGCCCGGCAACGCGGGCAGCGGCATCTTGGGTGATCGCTCGCCCGGCCTGCCGAACGTCACGCCCGAGCCGCTGAAGAACATCGAGCTGAAGAATCACCTCGGCAGCACGATCCCGCTGCAGTTGTCGTTCACGACGTCCGACGGGCAGACGGTGCAGCTCAAGGAGCTGTTCAACAAGCCGCTGGGCGGTCGCGAGGCGGACGTGAACCCCGCGCGTCGCCCGGTGGTGCTGATGCTGATGTACTTCCGGTGTCCGATGCTGTGCCCGATGGTGCTGGACCGGATGACGCAGCAGTTCCGGGGGCTGGACAAGTTCGACGTCGGGACGGAGTTCGACGTGGTCGTCGTCTCGTTCGACGCGCGGGACACGCTGAAGGACGCGGCGGACATGAAGGCCGCGGCGATCGCCGGGTACGGCCGCGTCAGCGCCGCCGACGCCGCCACCACCGCCGAGGGCAAGGCCAGGCTCGAAACCATCGAGCGCGGCTGGACGTTCCTGATCGGCACGCCCGAGCAGAGCAAGGCCCTCGCCGACGCCGTCGGGTTTTCGTACCGCTATCTGCCGGAGACCGGGCAGTTCGCGCACGGGGCGGCGTTCTTCGTGCTCACGCCCGAGGGGCGCATCTCCCGCTACGTCACCGACCTCACCGGCTCGTCGACCAACCTCCGCCTGTCACTGGTGGAAGCCTCGGGCGGCGGGATCGGCTCCTGGACCGATCAGCTCATGCTCCGCTGTCTGCACTTCAACCCCGCCGACGGCACCTACTCGCTCGCCGTGATGCAGGTCACGCGGGTCCTCGCCGTCCTGGGCGTCGGGGCTCTGGGCGGGATGATCGGGATGCACCTGGTGCGCGAGCGCCGACGCCGTCACGCGGCGGGCGAGCCCGCACCGTCCACGACTGTTCACACGCCACTTGCCACGGGACCCGTTCGATGACCCACATGGGCGCACAGACCATCCTCTCCCTCCCCGGCACGCTCGCGCAGACGCCGGTCTACGGCGGGCCGGGCTCCGGGCACTCGGGCTTCTGGCTCGGCAAGCACCTCGGCGCCAGCGAGGCCGCCGCCAACACCGAGTGGGTGTTCATGTTCATCATGTGGGTGAACATCATCGCCTTCGTCGGGCTCATGGCGATCATGTTCTCCTTCATGTGGCGCTTCCGGCGCTCGCGCCAGGCCACGGCGTACCAGGTCTCGGCGGCCCACAACACGCCGCTCGAACTGGCCTGGTCCATCATCCCGTTCATCGTCATGGTCCCGATGTTCTGGTGGGGCATGACCGGCTACGTCGACAAGCTCGCCACCCCGCCCGACGCCCAGGAGATCTACGTCACCGGCAAGAAGTGGAACTGGTCGTTCCGCTACCCGGGCGGCGAGCAGGCCCAGGACTTCGTCAAGATCACCAAGACCGGCATCGACTCGCCCGTGTTCGTCGTCGAGAAGGGCCGCCCCGTCAAGCTCACGCTCACGTCCGACGACGTGCTGCACGCGTTCTACATCCCCGACTTCCGCGTGAAGATGGACGTGATCCCGAACCGGTTCACGTCGCTGACGTTCACGCCGCGAGAAGTGGGGGACCACATCATCTACTGCGCCGAGTACTGCGGCGAGTTCCACTCGGAGATGCACGCGCTCCTCCGTGTGGTCGAGCGTCAAGAGTTCACCGCGACGCTGGCCGACTGGGCCGAGGTCGTCAAGGGCGTTCGCACGCCGCGCCAGGTCGGCGAGCTGCTGTACACCCTCAAGGGGTGCGCCACGTGCCACAGCATCGACGGTAAGGCCGGCACCGGCCCCTCCTGGAAGGGGATCTACGGGCAGACGCACGAGTTCACCGACGGGACCACGGCCCTGGTCGATGACAACTACCTCCGCGAGGCGATCCTGTACTCGCAGAAGAACATCGTGAAGGGCTACGGGGCCAACATGCCCGTGTACGCCGGGCAGCTCACCAACGACGAGGTCTTCTACCTCATCCGCTACATCAAGAGCCTGTCCGACAAGATGTCGGCGGAAGAAATGAAGATGATGGACGTCAAGATCGAAGAGCAGCCCGACATGCCCGGGGCCCAGCCCAAGCAGTAACGCCGGTAACGCGTCTTCGACTGAACCCCGCCTCCTCCCACCCGCACTCCCCACGAACGCAGTCCGGATTCGACGAGGGAAACGAAAGCCATGGCCAGCACACACGAACACACCCACGGCGGTCAGCACGGCGGCGGCGCCGGCGGTCACCACGACGAGCCGTACCTCGCCAGCAAGGGCGGGCTGATGGCCAACGTCTGGAACTGGGCCACCACGGTCGATCACAAGAAGATCGGCGTGATGTACCTGGTGGCCATCCTGTTCATGTTCTTCCTGGGCGGGGTCGCCGCGCTCGCCGTCCGGGCCGAGCTGTTCGCCCCCACCGTGGTGCAGAACGGCGTGGTCTCCCAGAACCTCATCGGGCAACTGATGGGCGTGGGCGACTCGCTGCAGAAGTCCAACGAGTACTACAACCGCGCGATGACGCTGCACGGCGTCATCATGGTGTTCCTCGTCATCGTCCCGTCCATCCCCGCGTCGCTCGGCAACTTCCTGCTCCCGCTCATGCTCGGGGCCAAGGACGTCGCCTTCCCGCGCCTCAATCTGCTGTCGTGGTACATCTACCTCGCCGGCTCGATCATCGCGATCGTCGCCATCCTGCAAGGGGGCGTTGACACCGGGTGGACCTTCTACACGCCGTATTCAACCACGACCGACGACGGGCACGCGCGTGTCGTCTGGATGGTGACCGCCGCGTTCGTGCTCGGGTTCAGTTCGATCCTCACCGGGCTGAACTTCATCGTCACGATCCACAAGCTCCGCGCCCCCGGCATGGGCTGGTTCGACATGCCGCTGTTCGTCTGGGGGATCTACGGCACGTCGATCATCCAGGTGCTCGCGACGCCGGTCATCGGCATCACGCTGCTCCTGCTCATCTTCGAGCGCGTCCTGGGCATCGGCTTCTTCGACCCGCGCATGGGCGGCGACCCCGTCCTGTTCCAGCACTTCTTCTGGTTTTACTCCCACCCCGTCGTGTACGTCATGATCCTCCCCGGCATGGCCGTCATGAACGAGCTCATCGCCAACGGGGCCCGCAAGCAGATCTTCGGCTACCGCGCCGTCGCGTTCAGCACGCTCGCCATCGCCGGCATCTCGTTCATCGTCTGGGGCCACCACATGTTCACCAGCCAGGGTGAAGTGGCCTCGGTCGTGTTCAGCGCGCTGACGTTCCTGGTCGCCATCCCGTCGGCCGTCAAGGTCTTCAACTGGATCGCGACGCTCTACCGGGGCTCGATCACCTTCACCGCGTGGAACCTGTACGCCCTGGGCTTCCTGTTCCTGTTCTCCATCGGCGGGCTGACGGGTCTGTTCTTGGGCACGCTCGCCGTCGACCTGCACCTGCACGACACCTACTTCGTCGTCGCCCACTTCCACTACGTCATGATGGGCGGGACGATCATCGCGTTCGTCGGCGGGATCCACCTGTGGTGGCCCAAGATGTTCGGGCGCATGTACAACGAGACCGGGGCCATCATCGGCTTCCTGTTCGTCTTCGTCGGCTTCAACCTGACGTTCTTCCCGCAGTTCATCATGGGCAGCCAGGGCATGCCCCGCCGCTACGCCAGCTATGTCGAAGGCTTCACGATCTTCCACCAGCTCTCGACCGTCGGCGCCGTGCTGCTGCTGGTCGGCTTCCTGACGCACCTGGGTGTGTTCCTGCACTCCCTGGCGGCGGGCAAGAAGGCCCCGGCCAACCCGTGGGGCGCGCTCACGCTCGACTGGACCCACACCTCCAGCCCGCCCATCGAACACAACTTCGCGCACGAGCCCGTCGTCACCCACGGCCCGTACGACTTCGACCACGTCCTCCCGCCGCAAACCCGCCCCGGTGACTTCGTCCTCCCCAAGCCCGCCCCCGCCGGCGCTCGGGCCCACTGATCGCCTGCTCCCTCGCCTCTCGCCCCTGACCTCTGGCCTCTCTCCCCTAGCCCCTTCCCATGACCACCATCGACGCCCATACCGCACGGCCTCTGGATTCGGGCGACCGCCCCTACCACGAGACCTATCAGGCCGCCCACCACTTCAAGAACCGCGATCACGAGTTCGACGCGGTCAAGATGGGTGTGTGGCTGTTCCTGTCGACGGAAATCCTGCTCTTCAGCGGGATGTTCTGCGCGTACGGGCTGTTCCGCATGATCCACCCCGAAGCGTTCCAGCACGGCTCGAGCCTGCTGAGCGTGCAGTGGGGGCTGGTCAACACGGTGGTGCTGCTGCTCTCCTCCTACACGGTGGCGGCGGCCGTCCGCGCCGCCCAGGTCGGCAACCAGACCTGGCTCAAGCGCCACATCCTCAGCACCTTCGTGCTGGGCACGCTGTTCCTGGTCATCAAGATCGTCTTCGAATACGCGCCCAAGATCGCCGAGGGCAAGCTCCCCGGCGTGTTCTACTCCTACCCCTACGCCGTCAGCCCGTACGAGCCCCTGTGGTGGGGCGTGTACTGGGGCGCCACGATGATCCACGCCTCGCACGTGATCATCGGCATGGGCCTGTTCACCTGGCTCTACCTGCGTGCCCGCAAGGGACACTTCGGCCCGGGCCACTACAACGCCGTCGAAGGCGTCGGCCTGTACTGGCACATCGTCGACATCGTGTGGATCTTCCTGTTCCCGCTGTTGTATCTGATCCACTGAGAAGGCACTGGGCACTAGGCACTGGGCATTAGCCGGAGAGGTACCAGAGACCTCAGGCACCGAGCACCAGTGACCAGGCACCAGACGAGTACAGGCTCCCTCGCCGAATCCCGAATCCCGAACCCCGCTTCCCGTTTTGCGGGGGGGGGGGGGGGGGGGGGGGGGGGGGGGGGGGGGGGGGGGGGGGGGGG
>CAZTQN010000032.1:0-45353 GCA_964615765.1 uncultured Phycisphaeraceae bacterium | reverse complement strand
CCCCGGCGGCCCCGGCGGCGGTGGTGGCGGCGGTCGCCGCGAACCCCGCCCGGCGCCCCGCACCGGCGGCGCGTACCGCGAAGACGAGTAAACCCGCCTCGCGCCTCGTTCCATCTCAAAGTTCACACGGTGCCGGCTGGATCACTCCAGCCGGCATTTTTCTTGCCCCTGAAAGCCCCGAATCCGGCCCGGTGCGCACGGTGCACCCGGCTCGACGCACCGTGTGACTCAGCCGGTTCACCCGGTCGAGCTGGAGATATCAACATTTTTGGCTCGCTCCGGAGCGGCCGCCGCGCAGGAGGTGCGCACATCGCTACCCCGATGAGGGCGGTTGCTCACCCAGGCCACGGGGCTCTGTGCCGCCTCAGTAAGGGGTTTTGCCCGTTCTGACGGGTTTCGCGCCGCGATTGGGGGCTCTGCAGGGAAATCCGTGTGGGTCCGACTTGCCGGATCACGATTGATTTTGTTAGTCTAAGTGAAGGTTCTGTAACACGCCCCCGGAATGCTTGACTTTGCTCGCGACCAGAGAACGGACGCGAAGGTCAGACCAGGCCGCGGGGAGAAAACCAGATCGCCCGTCGTAGGTGTGACTCGGCCGCTTCTGAGGCGGCGCTTCCAGGGTTCCGGCGCAGGCCGCGCCGGGTTCGGAAGATGGGGTTCGTGGCCCCCGATACAGGCGATCTGACGCCGGTGCCGCCGGCCGGCAAGGAAGAGGATCGGGCGTTCCCATGCCCGGGCGTGGTTGGAAGGGATTTCCGATGTCGGAGGTCGGGCAGTCACGCATTGTTGACGTGCAGGGGCAGGTCAAATGGTTTGATCCGAAGAAGGGCTACGGGTTCATCGTCGGTCCCGAGGGTCAGGACATTTTCGTGCACTACACCAAGATCATGGGCGAGGGCTTTCGGGCCCTGAAGGACGGCTCCATGGTCCTCTACGACGCCGAACTGACACAGCGCGGGTGGCACGCGTCGCGTGTGGTGCGGCAGGAGCCGTTGGAAGTGACCATCCCCGCGCGCCGGACCTACTCTCGTTCCCCGCGGCGCTGACCGGCCCGGGAGTCCGGGCCGCCGGGGCAGGATGGGCAGCGGGCGGCCGGCGCGCGAACCGTCGCGGTCTGGAGCGGGCGATCGTTGTCGACGCTGTGGTTCACGCTCGGGATGGCGGCCGGTGCGGTGCTGACGGGCGCGGGCGCGTACGTCGGCTATCGGCGCGGCGTGGCCCGCGTGCGCGAGGCCGAGCGCCGGGCTCGGGGCGCCGAGCGCCTCGCCGAGATCGGCTCGATGACCGGCGGGCTGGCCCATGAGATCAAGAACCCGCTGTCGACCATCGGGCTGAATGTCGGGCTGTTGGTCGAGGCGATCGAGGGCCTGGACGTCCCGCCGGACGAGCGCAGTCGCCTGCTGTCGCGCATGAAGGGTCTGCGGCGCGAGACGGACCGACTGGCCGACATCCTCCGCGAGTTTCTGGAGTTCGCCGGCAAGGTGCACCTGGAACGCCGCCCAGTGGACCTGAGCGAGGTCGTCGGCGAACTGGTCGACTTCTACCTGCCGGAGGCCGAGCGGCTGGGGGTTCGGCTGCGGCGCGACGACGGCGTGAAGGGCGTGATCGCGAGCGTGGACGTGCGGCACTTCAAGCAGGCCGTGCTGAACCTGATGATCAACGCGACGCAGGCGATGACGCGCCCGGGGGCGGCGGGCGCGGGCAACGGTGCGGGCGTGAAGGAGTTGATCCTGCGTGTCGAGCGCGCGGGCGGGGGCGCGGGCGGCGGGGGTGGCGGGGGGAGCGGGAGTGGGGGGGGTGGAGGGGGAGCGGGGCGGGCGGAGGCGCGGGTGCATGTGATCGACACCGGCCCGGGGATCGAGCCCGTCGTGCTGGAGCAGATCTTCAAGCCGTATTTCACGACCAAACCGGGCGGGAGCGGGCTGGGCTTGCCGATGTCGCGCCGGCTGATCGAGGAGCACGGCGGGCGGATCGAGGTGCACTCGGAAGTCGGGCGCGGGACGGACTTCACGGTGATCGTGCCGCTGGCGCCCGGCGGGTCGGACGGGTCCGGGGGGTCTGGCGGGCCGGGCGGGCCGGGCGGCCGGTGAAAATGCTGGGTGTGGCGGGGCCCTCCGGGCGATGGCGGGAGGGGGCGGCGGCCGGAAACCTATGATGGGGCTATGGCCGATGCTCATCCGACGTCGAACGGCGCCCACGGCGCGACGCTGCACCCGGACACGCTGGTGATTCACGCTGGGCAGCGCCCGGAACCGGTGACGGGGGCGGTCATGCCGCCGATCTTCACCAGTTCGACGTACGCGCAGCGTTCGCCGGGCGAGCACACGGGCTTTGAGTACTCCCGCTCGCACAATCCGACGCGGTACGCGCTGGAGCGGATGGTGGCCCGCCTCGAGGGCTCGACGCTGACCGAGTCGGCCGACGTCTCCTTCGGCGGGTACGCGTTCGCCAGCGGGCTGGCCGCGATGGACTGCGTGCTGGAACTGCTGACCGCGGGGGACGAGGTCGTCTGCATGGACGACGTGTACGGCGGGACGAACCGGCAGTTTCAGAAGGTCAAGGCCCGCTCGCAGGGGCTGAAGGTTTCGTTCCTGGATCTGGCGGACGCGGGGGCGCTGGAGCGAGCGTTCACGCCGCGGACCAAACTGGTGTGGGTCGAGACGCCGACGAACCCGACGCTGAAACTGGCGGACCTGGCGGCGATCGCGGCGGCGGCGCGGCGTGTGGCGCCCGGGGCGCTGCTCGTGTGCGACAACACGTTCTGCTCGCCCATCAACCAGCAGCCCTTGAAGCACGGGTTCGACATCGTGCTGCACAGCGCGACGAAGTATCTGGGCGGGCACAGCGACGTGGTGGGCGGGCTGCTGGTGACGGGCGACGCGGACCTGGCGCAGAAGATCCGGTTCCATCAGAACGCCGTCGGCGCGGTGATGGGCCCGTTCGACGCGTACCTGGTGCTGCGCGGCATCAAGACGCTGGCGCTGCGGATGGCGCGGCACAACGAGAGCGGGCTGAAGATCGCGCAGTGGCTGGAAGGTCAGGACGGCGTGGAGCGCGTCGTGTACCCGGGGCTGCCGAGCCACCCGCAGCACGAGCTGGCCCGGCGGCAGATGCGCGGCTTCGGCGGGATGATCACGTTCTTCATCGAGGGCGGGCTGGATCAGGCCCGCGCGTTTCTCGAGACCACCAAGCTCTTCACGCTCGCCGAGAGCCTCGGCGGGGTTGAGAGCCTCATCGAGCACCCGGGGATCATGACGCACGCGAGCGTGCCGGCGGCGATGCGGGCCCAGCTGGGGATCAGCGACACGCTGATCCGGCTGAGCGTGGGTGTCGAGCACCCGGACGATCTGATCGCGGACCTGTCGCGGGCGCTGAAGGCGGCCCGTGAAAAGGGGTCACTTACTGTTCGGTGAAGCGGCTGGTGGTGATCGATGCACCCCACTGAATCAGCAGTTCACGCGGACCTCTTTGTAGCGCCGGATCGACGGGGGGCGGGTGATCGAGTCGGCGCAGAAGCCTTTGCAGCCAAGCGCGGCACTGCCCGTCGGTTTCCTGCGCAAGGGCCGTGGTGAGTTCGCTCCGCGCATATGCGCCAAGTCTCGCGATTGCACACGCAGCCCAAGTTGCGTCCCCGGGCACATCGTTGTGGCGAAGGTGAGGGATCAGTACGGCGCACGCGGGGCCGGTTTGGACGGTCCGCTCGCCGAACGCCAGCGCTGCTGCGGCGAGAAACCGTTGCTGCCGATCGTCCGAACGGAGCGCACCGACCAGCATCGTTTCGGTTTCCGTCGAATGCTCGGACAGCCACCTCACGCCGTCGGCCGCGTTAAAGAGATCGATGTCATCGTGGAGCGAGCTTGCTCGGAGCGTGCTGACGGGGAACTCGTCGTGGCGGAGGCCATCGATGATGGTCGCGATCAAGGCGTGCCTGTCTAGCGGAGTGTCCGGCACTTTCGGCGGCGCGCCGGCATCGCGCATGCGTATCACGTAGGCGGCTCGCTGCCGCAGTGCGCGATCGCGCGAGCAGAGAGCTTGCAACAGCGCGGCCCGCACTTCGGAGGGCGCGTAATACAGTTCAAACACGGCCTCTTTCACGGCCGAGGGGTGGGTACCCGAGCGGAGTTTGTTGATCAACTTCGCGGCGTCGCCGCGATCGAGTGGCGCGCCGTCCCGAGAGTTGGTCGCAGCGTCATCAGCCACGGATGTAGCCGCGATGAGGCCCGCGATTATCAGTGGCGCGGACGCCCTGAACCAGGTCATGACCGATTATTGGCTCTGGTCTGATCTTGAGCGTTCGGCTCGGCAACAATCAGCGGGAAATGTCCGTCGAACCACCGCAACCCGATGATCGTGATGATGCTGCCTCTCTTCCGGAGGCCGGGACTGCGCCTCCGGCGGAGACCCCGGCCGATCGTGCGGGCTCGCACGAGCTGCCCTCGCCGGAGGAACTGCTGTCGCGCCTGGACGAGGTGATGACGCTCGATCGGGCCCGGCTGCGGGCGAAGATCCGCAACCTGCAGCGGATCGCGCGGCATCACGATCATCGCGGTGTGCCGACGGCGCAGATTCTGACGCTGGCGCACGAGATCGAGCGGGCCCGGGCCCGCGTGACGCAGCGGCGGTTGCAGTTGCCGCGGCCGACGTATCCGGGCGATCTGCCAGTGGTGGCGCGGAGGGACGACATCGCGCGGGCGATCGCGGAGCACCAGGTGGTGGTGGTGTGCGGCGCGACGGGGAGCGGGAAGACGACGCAGCTTCCGAAGATCTGTCTGGAGGTGGGGCGCGGCGTGCGCGGGCTGATCGGGCACACGCAGCCGCGGCGGATCGCGGCCAGATCGGTCGCGCAGCGAATCGCGACGGAACTGGGCACGAGCGTGGGCCGCGGGGTGGGCTTCAAGGTGCGGTTCACGGACCAGGTGTCCGAGCGGACGTACGTGAAGCTGATGACGGACGGGATCCTGCTCGCGGAGACGCAGGGCGACCAGGCGCTGAGCGCGTACGACACGCTGATCATCGACGAAGCGCACGAGCGCAGCCTGAACATCGACTTTCTGCTGGGGTATCTGCGGCAACTCCTGCCGCACAGGCCGGATCTGAAGGTGATCATCACCTCGGCGACGATCGCGCCGCGGCAGTTCGCGGAGTTCTTCGCGCAGGCGGGCAAGCCCGAGCCGCCGGTGATCGAGGTGAGCGGGCGCACGTACCCGGTGGAGGTGCGGTATCGCCCGCTGATCGCGGATGAGGAGGATCAGGAGGATCGCGACCTGACGCAGGGCGTGCTGGACGCGGTCGATGAACTCGCGAAAGAGCCCAAGCCGCCCGGCATGCCGTCGGGCACGACGCCGGACGTGCTGGTGTTCCTGCCGGGCGAGCGGGAGATCCGCGAGACGGCGGAGGCGCTGCGCAAGCACCACCCGCGCGGGACGGAGATCGTGCCGCTGTACGGGCGCTTGAGCGCGGAGGACCAGCAGAAGATCTTCGAGGGGCACGCGCAGCGTCGCGTGGTGCTGGCGACGAACGTCGCGGAAACATCGCTGACGGTGCCGGGGATCGTGTATGTGGTCGATTCCGGGCTGGCGCGGATCAGCCGGTACAGCCCGCGCGTGAAGGTGCAGCGGCTGCCGATCGAGGCGATCTCGCGAGCGAGCGCGGCCCAGCGGGCCGGGCGGTGCGGGCGCGTGTGCCCGGGCGTGTGCCTGCGCCTGTACGGGCAGAGCGATCACGACGCGCGGGCCGAGTTCACCGAGCCCGAGATCCTGCGGACCAACCTGGCGAGCGTCATCCTGCAGATGAAGGCGCTGAGGCTTGGCGATATCGAGGACTTCCCGTTCCTCGTCCCGCCCGACCCGCGCAACGTGCGTGACGGGTACGACACGCTGCTGGAGATCGGCGCGCTGGAGGGCGGTGGGCTGCGGGCCGACCTGACGGCGATCGGCGCCCGCCTGGCCCGCCTGCCGGTGGACCCGCGCATCGGACGCATCATCATCGCGAGCGAGGCGGAGCGGTGCGTGCCCGAGGCGCTGATCGTCGCCTCGGCGCTGAGCGTGCAGGACCCGCGCGACCGCCCGATCGACAAGCAGGCCGCCGCCGACGAGGCCCACGCGACCTTCCGACACGAACGCAGCGACTTCATGACGCTGCTGAATCTGTGGCGCGAGTATCACAAGCAGGAGGACAAGCTCTCTGGCGGCGGGCTGAAGAAGTGGTGCCGCGAGAAGTTCATTTCGCACGTGCGCATGCGCGAGTGGCAGGACGTGCACCGGCAACTGCACGAACTGGTCTCGGACATGGGTGTGCGTGTCGAGCGGCGCGTGGCGATCAAGGACATCTACGACCCGCTGCACCGGGCCCTGCTCACGGGGTTCCTGTCGAGCATCGGGCGCAAGAGCACCGTGAATCCGGGCGAGTATCAGGGGGCCCGCTCGACCACGTTCAGCATCTTCCCGGGCTCGACGCTCTTTAAAAGCACGCCCAAGTGGGTCGTCGCGGCGGAGATCGTGCGGACCACGCGGACGTACGCGCGCACCGTCGCGAGCGTGAACCCCGCGTGGATCGAGGCGGCGGCGCAGCACCTGGTGAAGAGGACCTACACCGAGCCGCACTGGGACGCCGAGACGGCCCAGGCGATGGCGTACGAGACGGTGTCGCTGTACGGGCTGGAACTGACGACGCGCCGGCGCGTGCCGTACGGGCACGTGAACCCGGACCAGTCGCGCACGATCTTCATCCAGCACGCGCTGGTGAACGGCGAGTATCTCACGCCCGGCACGTTCTTCGAGCACAACCACACGCTCGCGAAGGGCATCAAGAACCTCGAGAGCCGGGCGCGGAGCAGCGACCTGCTCGCGGACAACACGGCGCGGTTCTCGTTCTATGACAAGCGCGTGCCGGGAGAGATCACGTCGGGCCCGGAGTTCGAGACCTGGCGCCGGAGGGCCGAGGCGCGGGCGCCGGACCTGCTGCACATGCAGAAGCAGGACCTGCTGGCGCCGGGGGCGGTGGAGCCGACGGTCGAGCAGTTTCCGGACACGCTGGAGATCGCCGGGCGGACGCTGCGGCTGACGTACGTGCACGACGTCGGCTCGCCGGACGACGGGGTGACGCTGACTGTGCCGGAGTCGGCCCTGCTCGCGATCCCCGCCAGCGCGCTGGAAGAGCGCGTGCACTGGCTGGTGCCGGGGATGCTGGAGGAGAAGCTGACGGCGTTGATCCGCGCGCTGCCGAAGCACATCCGCACGACGCTGGTGCCGGCGCCGGAGATCGCACGGGCCGCGGCGGCGCGGATGGCGTTCGCGGGGGGCGATCTGTTCGAGATGTTCACCGACGCGATTCGCGCCGGGGGCGGGCAGTACGTGCCGGTGACGGAGTGGCGGGCGGCGAGCGCGGCTCTCCCGCCGCACTTGAAGATGCTGGTGCGCGTGCTGGACGATCACGCGACGGCGGACGGCAAGCCGCCGGTGGTGATCAGCAAGTCGCGGGACCTGGAAGGCCTGCGCGTCGAGGTGCAGAAGCGGGCGGCGGACCTGCTGAGCCGCCTGCCGACGGGGCCGTTCAACCGCGCGGGCGTGGCGACGTGGGTGGGCGAGTTCGAGGATCTGCCCGACACGGTGCGTGTGGAGATCGTCGGTGCGACGTTCGATCTGACGCCGGCGCTGGTGGATGAAGGCCGCGCGGGCGAGGTGAGCGTGCGTCTGTTCAAGGACGCGGACCGGGCCCGCGAGGCGCACCGGCTGGGCGTGCGCAAGCTGCTGGCGCTGCAGGTGAGCAAGGAGGCGAGCTCGCTGATCGAGACGACGCCGGGGATCGAGCGGCTGGGGCTGCTGTTCGCGCCGCTCGCCGCGGTCAGTGGGCCGATGGAGAGCGTGAAGCCGGTGGGCAAGGGCGGCGGGCCCGTGGCGCGGGTGACGACGAAGGACCTGTTCGCGGACCTTGGCGCGCTGACGGCGGCGCTGGCGTTCGATGAATCACTCGGCGTGCCGCCGGGGAAGGCGGCCCCGCGGGCGGCGGAGTTGGTGCGGAGCAAGGCCGCGTTCGAGGCGCAGATCGACTGGGGCTGGGATCGGCTCGGATGGGCGGGGCGGCAGGCGGTGGCGATCGCCGAGGCGGTGCTGGGGTCATACCAGCGGATCACGCTCGCGCTCGCCGACGCGCCGCGCTCGCCGGCGTGGGACAACGCCGCGATCGACATTCGTTCCCAGCTGGCGCACCTGGCGTTTGCGCGGATGTTCGCGCCGGGCGGCGGGGAGCGTGGACGCGGGGCGGCGTCGATCCCGCCGGCGCAGATGGTGCACCTGCCGCGGTACTTCGCGGCGATCGAGCGGCGGATCGAGAAGCTGCGCGTCGGGATCACGCAGACGGCGTCGGACGCGGCGCTGCGCGACGCCAAGGCGCTGCAGACGGTGTGGCTGTTCTGGAACGCGTACTTGACGCGGCTCGATCAGGCCCCGCGTGAGGACGGGACGGCGGCGGGGGCTGCGGCGCGGCGTGCGGTGGTCGACGCGCCGGCGCTCGCGGCCCTGCGCTGGATGATCGAGGAACTGCGCGTGTCGCTGTTTGCGCAGGAACTGGGCGTGCGCACGGTGGAGGGGACGGGCGGGATGACGATCTCGCCGCCGAAGATGGAGAAGTGGTGGTGGGAGCGCGTGGTCGGTCGTGAGCCGCCCAAGGCCGGGTGATTTGCTTCAGGCGGCGCCGACGGTTTCGGCCCGCTGGGCGGCGGGCTTGGCCTTGACGCTGATGCCGAGCTGCACGAGCGGGCCGTGCGGCTTCTTGGCTTCTTCCTCCAGCATGCGCTGCGCCTCGGCGTCCTTGTAGAGCGGGGAGATCATCGACTTGACGGTCGCGATCAGCCCGCCGATGCCGGAGAAGGTGTGGTCGACGGCGGTGGGCTCGTAGCCGCAGTGGACCATGCACTGCTGGCAGGCGCGGTTGCCGCTCTTGCGGCCGTAGCGCTCCCACTCGGTGGTCTCTATCAGTTCCTTGAAGGTGTCGACGTAGCCGTCCTGCAGGAGGTAGCAGGGCTTCTGCCAGCCGAAGATGCAGTACGTGGGCAGGCCCCAGGGCGTGCACTCGTAGTCGCGCTTGCCCATGAGGAACTCCATGAACAGCGGCGAGGCGTTGAACTTCCAGTGGGGCTTGCGGTTGGAGAGGACCATGCGGAAGAAGTCGGTGACCTTCTTGCGCTCGGTCATGAAGGACTTCTGGTCCGGGGCCTTGGGGTAGGCGTAGCCGGGGCTGAGCATGCAGCCCTCGACGCCCAGGGCCATCATCTCGTCCATGAACGCGCGGACGGAGTTGGGATCGGCCCCGTCGAACAGCGTCGTGTTGGTCGTGACCCGGAAGCCCTTCGCGATGGCGAACTTGATGGCCTCGACGGCGGTCTTGTACGTGCCCTCGCGGCAGACGGCGAAGTCGTGGTGCTCTTCCTGTCCGTCCATGTGCACGCTGAAGGTCAGGCGCTTGTTGGGCTTGAACCAGCCGGCCTCGATCTTCTCTTTCAGCAGCAGCGCGTTGGTGCAGACGTAGACGAAGCGCTTGCGAGCGATGAGCCCCTCGACGATCTCCTTGATCTGCGGGTGCAGCATCGGCTCCCCGCCGGGGATCGCGACCACGGGCGTGCCGCACTCCTCGGCGGCGGCCCAGCACTGCTCGGGCGTGAGTTGGCGCTTGAGCACGTGCGGGGGGTACTGGATCTTGCCGCACCCGGCGCAGGCGAGATTGCATCGGAACAGCGGTTCAAGCTGCATGACCAGCGGGTAGCGCTTGCGCCGACGGAGCTTCTGCCCCAGCACGTACGTCGCAACGGCCCACATCTGACTCACGGGTACGCCCATGCCGGGTGCTTCCTTGGTGCGTCCGGCCGGGAGGGACGGACGCGGCGGGATGTTAGCGTGAATGAACCGCCGGGCGGCCGGGCGTTTCGGACGTTCCGCTCAGTTGGGCGACGGGGGTGAAGATGGGGGCGGGAGGGGGCGGCGGCGGCCCGGGGTGGGGCGGACGCCGGGAACATGGTCCCGAGAACTGGCGGATGGTCGCCCGGACCAAACCCGGAGGCCGGAGGAACGTAGACTGTTCGTGAACGCCGCTGCCGCTTCATCCCCGTCGGTCGGATCCCTGCTCGCCGGCGTGGGGGCTCCGGGCGCGGGCCATGCTTTCGGAACCGCCTTGCCCGCACCAGAACCGACCAATCTCGACCGAGCCAGCGACGAGGAATTGCTGCGGCGGTATCGCCAGGGTGAACCCGCGTGCTTTGAGCATCTGGTGCGCCGGCATCACGACGACCTGGTGCGGTTCCTGTTCCGACTGACGGGCAACCGGGCCCTGGCGGAGGACGCGTTCCAGGACACGTTCCTGCAGGTGCACTTATCGGCGGACTCGTTCGACGTCAGCCGCCGGTTTAAGCCGTGGCTATTTACGATCGCCGCGAACAAGGCCCGGGACGCGCTGCGTAGAAGTGCGCGTCGCAAGGCCCTGGATCTTTCCGCCCCGATCGCGGGCGGCGGAGGCTCGGGGGCGGGCGACTCCGGCGAGCGGACGTACGTCGATCTGATGGAGATCGATGTCGAGCCGCCCGACGCCGGGCTTGACAAGGAAGAACGCGGGCGGCTGGTTCAGCAAGCCATCGACCAGCTCCCGTGGACGCTGCGAGAGATTCTTCTGCTGGCGTACTTCCAGCGGCTCTCGTACAGCCAGATCGCCGATGCTCTGGACATCCCCCTGGGGACGGTCAAGAGCCGGCTGCACTCGGCCGTGGCGGCGTTTGCGACCAAGTGGAAGCAGGTGCTTTCGTCGCGATCGAGCGGTGGCGAGGGTGGCGGGGGTGGTGGTGGGGGTGATGCGGGCGGAGCGCCGCGACCGATCCGGTCGCCCGTGCCGCCCGGCACGCCGGGCTAGCCGCCCGGGTGCGACACACTGGTTCAGCGTTCGTCCGTTTTCACTGCATGATGTCCCCGCCCTTTCGCCCTCAACCCCTTCAACCCGAGCCGTTGCCCACCATGTCAGACGCCCACGGACCCACCGCCCCCGACCTGACAGACGCCTTCGAGCTGTGCGGTCATGACGCGGCGGCGTTCGAAGCGCTGGTCGAAGCGGAGTTTCACCTCGACCGCGTGCCGCGCGACATGCGACCGCGGGCCGAGAGCATCGCCCGCGTGCTCGGCATTCTGGAACATCATCCGGACGAGGCGGCGGCGAACTGGGACGGTGCGCGGCAAGGTGCGATCGGCACGGCGGGGGATTTCGTTTCTTCGACATTGATTGACGCGACGCTGGCCCGCGTTGCCCGCACGCCGCGGGGTGTTGAGGCGGCGCCCGTGCTCGGTCATGACGACGAGGACGCGCTGGAAGCGCTGGTGAACGCGAAGTTCATGCCGCAGCGCGTGGCCTCGGGCGTGCGCGGGCGGGCCGGACACATCGCGCGGCTGGTGGGTCTGCTGGACGCGCCGCCGGCGCATGTCGCCGGGGAGCGGGCCTCGTCCGCGTCGGATCTGGTCGCACGCACGCTGGCCCGCGTGCAAGACGAAGAGCGTGCCTCGCGCGAGCGCTTGAAGTTCGCGCCGGTGGAAGCGCCCGTCGAGGCGGGTGGGCGGCGGTTCCGCCTGCAGCTCGCCGACCTGGTCGCCGCGGCGTCGGTCGCGCTCATCGGCGGGGCCGTGCTGGTGCCGATGCTCGGCGCGGTCCGCGAGACCAACCGGCGGATGGCCTGCCAGGCGAACATGATGTCGGCCGGGCTCGGGTTCGGGCAATACGCGATGGACTTCCGCGGGTCGCTCCCGCTCGCGACGGCGTCGCCGGCCGGCTCCCCCTGGTGGGACGTCGGCACGCCCGAACGCTCCAACTCGGCCAACCTGTTCACGCTGGCGCGGACGAACTACACGCCGCTCTCGAGCCTGGCGTGCGGCGGGAACCCGGGGGCGTGCGCCTCGCCGGAAGCCGCGGCGACGATGGACTGGCGCTCGCAGGAGCAGGTCTCGTACTCGTACCAGAACATGTTCGCCGCCGAGCGCCCGCGGTGGGTGCAGAACGCCCGCGTCGTCGTATTGGTCGACCGCTCGCCGATCATCCCGCTGGCGCGACTGGGCCAGCCGATCGACCCGATGGCGAACTCGCTGAACCACATGGGCCGCGGGCAGAACGTGCTGTTCAACGACCAGTCGGCCCAGTTCATCCGCAGCCCGGTGCTGGAGAACTACGACAACGTGTACCTGCCGCGTGCGGTCGAGCGGTTCATCGCCGAGCGCCGTCAGGCCCGTCGGGCGGACCCGCTGCGCGGGACAGAGTCGCCGGCGTCTGCGGACGACGTGTTCGTCGGTCCGTGAGCGGGCGCGGGGTTGATTGACACTCAGGCCGCGCGGGCGGATTGTCCGCGCTGCAGCAGTTCGAGATACCGCCCGATCGCCTCGACGACGAAGGCGCGGTGCCCGGGGTTGTGCGCGAAATCGAAGGCGAGCCCGGCGTAGACCTGCTGGGCCGAGTCGATGTGCGTGTGGGCGACGCGCGCGGTGATCGCGATCGGGGCCGGGATTTCCGGACGCAGGTCCACGCGCAGCCAGATCAGCGGGCGGCTGGCGAGGGCGGCCGCGTCCGTCGGGCCCACGAGCAGGCCCATCCCGCCGCCGGAAATGTTGAGCAGCGCGCCGTTGAACATCGGCCCGACTTCGGGCAGAAGGATCGCGTCCGGGTCATCGGCGGTGCCGCCGCCGCCCTGCGGCTTGCCGGACAGCAGGTCGTTGATGAGCGCGCGGTTGGCGGCCTCGGCGGCGCACACGCTGGTCGGATCGATCAGCGGCCAGCACTGGGCCCGCGGGAGGTTGAGGTGGGCCGTCGACACGCGGAACTGCGAGCGGCGCGAGCAGCGCTCGACGCTGACGGGCATCTCGACGACGAGTCGCGCGCTGGGGCCGACGCGCATTGGGTTTGCGCCGGGCACGCCGGGCAGTGTGACGGTGCGGAACATCCAGCGGTTCTGCCCGATCGTCATGCCGCCGATCAGGCGGGCGCCGGGGCGCAGGCCGAGCGTCGCGCCGAACGCGGCGGGCGGTTCGACGGCGATCCACGTCGGGCCGACGTCGACGATGCGGCAGCGCCAGACGAGGTCCGACGCGGCTTGTTCGCCGGCGCCGGTGCTGGGGCCGCGGTCGATGCTCAGCTCCAGCGCGCCGCCGCGCTCGTGGATCTGCTTCAGACAGTCGCGCCAGTTCTCTGTGCGGGATCGTTGAGCGGGCACGCGTAACCCCGATCTGGGCTGAAATGGAGGGCGGGCGACGAGGGCCCGCTCGGTGAAACCCGCAGTGTCCATCGGCATGGTGCGGCAGCGGATCAAGCCGACGCCGACGCGAGCCCGCGCGCGGCGGACCGCAGCGTCCGAAAAGGCGGCCGACCCCCTTGAACACGCGTGAAGTTACACGCCGGTGCGTGCCCCGCCGCGGCGCTCGGCCCGCAGGGCCCGCAGGCGCTGAACGACGCGGGCGGCTTGGGCGTTGCCGTCGCCGAGTTCCTCGGGCGTCAGCGTGCCGGGGCCGAAACGGACGCGGTAAAACAGCGCGCCGATGCGCTCGACCGCGCGGGCGAGTTCGGGGTCGATGGCGCCCAGATCGCGCGCGTGCTCCGCGGTGCCGGCATATTCCGGGCGTGGCAGGCCGGCCTTGGCCAAGGCCCGCATCGTCGGCGCGAAGAACGGGGCCGCGAGCAGGGCGCGCCGGTGCGCGGGCTGGCGCGTTGGGTCGCCGATCCACCCGCGCAGGCGGCTGAAGAGTTCCGGCACGGTGCGCACGAGCAGGATGATCCCCGCGATTCCCGCGACGCCCCAGGCGATGAGCCCGAAGACCTGCCCGCGCCGGATCTCCTGGCGCCAGGTCTTCAGGCGCTGCGCGATCGCGTCGGAGATGTTCTCGACGCGCTGGCGCTGGTTGTCGCGGGCCGAGTCGGGCGTGCTGAGCAGGCGGCGCTGCGACGTGCGGTCGAAGGAGACGACGCTGCGGGCCCACGAGAACTCCAGCGCGTCCCACCATCGACGGACCATGCTGAACGGGCCCTCGCCCGGGCTGTGCAGGCGGGCGATGTCGCCGGGCGGCGACGGGTCCATGTGGATCCAGCGGCCGCGACCGACGTGAACCTCGACCCACGCGTGCGCGTTGGACTCGCGCACGAGGTATTGCTCGGTGAGCGGGTTGTATTCGCTGGCGACGTAGCCGAGCACCAGCCGCGCGGGGATGCCGACCGATTGGCACATCGCGGTCATGGCGCTCGCGAAATACTCGCAGTGCCCGCGGCGGGTTTCGAAGAGGAACATCTCGATCGGGTCCTGCCCGGCCCGCGGGGCGACCATCTGCGTGGTGTATGAGAAGTTGTCGCGGAGGTAGTCGCGGATCGCGGTCGTCGCGGTGCGGAGGTCGCCTTCCTGCACGGGGACGCGGACGCCGGCGTCGGCGAGGACGCGCAGGGCCTGGTCGCGGATGGGGGCGGAGTCGAAAGAAGGCGTGGGCGGGGCGATGCCCTCGCCGCCGCCCTCGTCGCCGACCATGATGCGCATGCGATAGTCGACGCGTGGGTCTCCGCCGGGGCGGCCGCCTTCGGGGTCGGTGTCGTTGACGCGTCCGCGGATGGCGAGCGCGTTCGAGGACACCTCCAGCGTCATGCCGCGTTCGGGCGTGACGGAGACGGGGCGCCAGAGCGTGAAGAGATAGCGCCCGGAGCCGGGCCCGCCGCGGAGCGTGATGCGGGCTTCGCGCAGGATGGACGTGCGCCCGGTCTGGGTCTTGAAGGGCGTCCAGGCGTTCCGCGCGGGGATGACGGCTTGCAGGCGGGATTGTCCGTCGGTCTCTTCCCAGCGCCAGCGCTCGGGGGAGTAGACATCCTTGACGGCCCCGCGCAGATAGAGCATCGTGTCCGGCCCGCCGAGGTTGGTGCCCTCGAGGTCGGTGTACTGAATGTCCATCACGGGCGTGGGGTCTTCGGTCAGGAAGCCGGCGGTGCCGAGGCGGGCGTTGTCGGTGAAGCCGATCGAGGTCTGCTGCACCTGCCCGAAGCGGCCCATGACGTTGGCGGCCAGCCCGCGCGGGGCGCCGACGAAGATGATTGCCGCGGCGGTCGCGCACGCGATCGACGCGGCGACGGTGATCGCCGTCAGATGCACCGGGGCCCGCGTGCGGG
This sequence comes from uncultured Phycisphaeraceae bacterium, assembly GCA_964615765.1. Taxonomy (GTDB): domain Bacteria; phylum Planctomycetota; class Phycisphaerae; order Phycisphaerales; family UBA1924; genus CAZTQN01. The sequence continues at coordinate 30,203 of CAZTQN010000032.1, read as the reverse complement.
CGGCGAGCGGGGCGGGCTGGTCCATCTGCGTGCGCTCGGGCCCGTCGCCATGACGGAACAGGCCCGTCCAGACTTGCAGCAGCATCGCCGCACGGATCGCGACCGGCGTCATGATCAGCAGCACAACGCCCACGCCCAGCGAGTTACTCGTGAGCACGGCGGCGATCGCGTCGAGCAGGCAGAGCGTGAGCAGCTGCGCGTCGTCGCGCGCGGCTCGGCGGTCGAAGAGCTTGACGGCGGTGATGATCGTCAGGAACAAGCCGAGGATCGAGACGATCGGGTTGGCGTCGCGCTCGCCGGTGGCGACGCTGGCGGCGGCCTGCAGGATCGCCGCGAAGACCAGAAGCGTGACGACCGCGCGCGGGAGCGCCATCGGGCGGAGCGAGCGAGCGCCGCTCGAGACCAGGCGGGCGACGCCTGCGGCGATGAGCGCGAAGGGGATGAGCAGCGGACGCTCGTCGGCGATGAGGAACGCCGTCATCCCGAGCATGGCGCAGAGGCACATCGCGTTGTGGAAGCTGCGGGCGATGTTCATGCCGCGCTCTCCGCGGTGTCGACGACGGGCGCGGCGGCTAGGTCGGTGGGCGACGCGTCGGGCGTGCTGACGATGATCCAGTCGTCGGCGCCCGGGCCTTCGAGGCGGCCCTGGCGGACACGGACGAGGGCCCCGCCGCGGGTGTCGAGGGCTTCGTCGGCATCGAAGTCGCCGGCGCGGGCGTCATCGGGGCGGACGCGCGACAGGTCGAGGGCGGCGAGTTCGTCGAGCATGCGGTGATGATGCGCAGCGCCCGTGCCCAGCGGCACGCGGATGCCGAGCGCGGGGACGGAGAGCGCGATCGGGACGTTGGCGCGAGCCGCGGCGTGCGAGAGGCCGGCGACGATGCTGATCGACCGCTCGTTGTCGTCGGCGGCGCTGGGCCCCGGGGCGAGGTCGAGATCGACGGCGAGGCGCGCGGGTGAGGAGGCGGCGAAGTCGCGCACGACGAGCTTGCCGCGACGGGCCGAGGCGCGCCACGCGACCAGACGCAAGGGGTCGCCCTGCTGGAACTCGCGGAGGGCGAAGAACTCGTCCCCGCGTCCGGCGCGGCGGGCGGCGTTGTCCCCGCCGGAGCCGGCCCGCGGGCTGGTCTGGGCGCGTTCGGCGTGCAGCGGGCGCGGGCGGACGAGCACCTCGCCCGGCTGCTCGAACGTGACGGACTTGCGCACAAGGCCGAACGGGAAACCGGAGTGGACGCGGACGCCCTGGAGATCGACCCGCCCGCGGCGGTTGGCCGGGCGGCGCGATTCGACCGTGACCGCCTCGCCCGCGCCGACGTGCACGACGAACGCGGACGGGGCTTCGATCAGCGTGCGCGGGGGCGCGGGCGTTCGCGGCGGGCGCAGGAACCACAGCAGCGGGCGGCGGGTGCGCTCGCGCGCGTCCCGTTCTGGGTCGAAGCCGGATTCTTCGATATAGAGCGCGAACGCCGGCCAAAGCCGGTTCGAGTTGCGCACGCGATAGCGGACGACCAGCGCCTCGCCCGCGGCGGCGTCGCCGATGTGCTCACGCGTGACGTGCACGCCCATGAGCATCGCGCCCGAGATCACGCCCGAGACGGTGAGCACGCCTAGCGAGAGGCCGAACGTCCAGAACAGCAGGTTGTTCTGGCTGTTGAACGCCCCGAGCGCGACGAACAGCGTGACGCCGATGTAGACCAGCGCGGGCGAGCCGAAGTGGTACCCGCGGCGGACTCGGGCCCAGCGGGCCCGGCGCGGGGTGATCCGCTCACCGGAAGTAGTCCGGCTCATGGCCCGCCTTCCACTTGATGTTGCAGCCGATGCTGGGCAACTGCGGCTCGGGAACGGGGCGGCCCGTCAGCACGGCGTCGAGCGCGGCCCGCAGGTCTTTGCCGGTGAGGGGGGCCGAGTTCTTCGGACGCGATTCGTCCAGCTGACCGCGGTACACCAGGCGGAGCGTCCGGTCGAAGACGTAGAAGTCCGGCGTGCACGCTGCTCTGTACGCCTTCGCGACCTCCTGGGTTTGGTCGTAGAGATAGGGGAAGGTGTACCCGGCGTCGGCGGCTTCCTCGCGCATCTTGTCCGGGCCGTCGGCCGGGTACTTCTCGACGTCATTGCTGGAGATCGCCACCACGCCGACGCCCTTGCCCGCGTAGTCCTTGCCGAGCCGGGCCAGTTCGGCCCGGACGTGCTTGACGAACGGGTAGTGGTTGCACAGGAACATCACCAAAAGGGCGGACCGGCCCGCGGCGACATCGGCCAGGCGGACGGTGCGACCGGTGATGGTGTCGGGCAGGCTGAAATCCGGGGCCGCTGTGCCCAGGGCCAGCATGGTTGATGGGGTCGCCGCCATGGTCGGGCTCCGCAAGAGGGTGAGGCACGGCGTGCGCAGCGAGCCGCCGCGGGCCGGGCAGTGGGGACAGTCGTCAGAGAGTAGTTCGCCGCTCAGGGTGAGGCGGGCGCGGGCGGGGACGCCGGGGCCGCGGCGTCGCGGAGTTCCACGCGGGTGACGCGGTCGAACTCGGCCAGACGCCAGGTGTCTTCCGGGAGGATCGAGCCGAGCAGCGTGCTGGCGGCGGGGTCTTCGTGCTCGATCTGCAGGCCCAGTTCACGCGTGCGCTGCGCGAGATCCGGGGTGATGCGGTCGACCAGTACACGCACGCGGAGCGTGGTCTGCTGCAGCCGCGGGAGTTGCTGCACGCTGGTCTGCTGGCGCACGGCGTCGAGCAGGCGCGGTTCGAGGACGGTCTCAGCGCGGCGGGCGTCGGCGCGAGCGCGGGTGGCGAAGCCCGCGGCCGCGGACTCCGCGAGCGCGTTCGCGTCGGCCGCGGCGACGGCGGGTGCGGCTGGAGGCATGCCCGCGTACGTGTTCTCCAGGCTTGATTTGGCCAGCATCTGCTCAGCGCGGGCGCCGGCCTGATCGGTACTCGGCGGCGGCGTCCTCGGGGTCGTAACGCGCAGGACGATGGGGACGGCGGCGAGGACGAGTGTGGCGGCGATGAGCGCGCCGTAGCCGCGGAATGTGCGGACGCGCGTCGTGATCGTCGGGGCGGATGGCGCGGGTGCGAGCGCCGCGTCGAGCACGCGCTGGCGCACCGCGCCCGCAGCGATGGTCTGCTCGGCGTGCCACGTGCGCAGCAGGCCGTCGAGTTCGTCGGGCGGCGGCGGACGGTCGGCGTCGGGCGGGAGGCCCGGCGGCGGTGGGGGGGTGCTCGACGCGGTCGAGCGTGGGGCGGCCGGCTGGTTCATGCGCGGGCCTCCGGGGTCGATGCGGGCGACGGTGCGGCGTTCAGGCGGGCCGCGAGCGTTGCGCGGGCCGCGTGCAGCAGGCGGTAGAACGCGCTGCGCGAGACGCCGAGCGTGCGCTGCGCACTGTCAACCGGGTCGGCGTCGAGGTAGTACATGTGGATCGCCGCCCGCTGATCTTCGGGCAAGTCGGCCAGCGCGAGCGTGAGCGCGTGCAGGCGTTCGGCCTTGGCGAGGGCGTCGATGGGCGGCGTGGTGTCGCTGGTGCGCGGAGTGGCGTGGGCCGCGTGGGCCACTTTTTCACGGTGAGCGCGTCGCGCGCCGGCCCGGCGCATTTCCGCGCAGACGTTGGCGGCGATCCCGCACAGCCAGCGTCGCACGCCGCCCGCTTCGGGCGTGTGCACACGGTCGAGCGTGCGGGCCAGCCGCACGAAGGTCTCTTGCAGGGCGTCGTCGGCCATGGCGGCGTTGTGCAGGTGGACGAGGCACACGGCACGGACCACCGGGGCGTGCCGGTCATAGATGCGGGCGAGGGCGTCGCGGGCGGCCCGGCGGAGGGCGGGGTCGATGGATGGTCCGGCGGAGGACGAGCCGCCCGCCGCGGCGGTGATGGCGGCTACGTCCGCCGCGTCGTCGAACAGCGACGGCGCGGCGTGCACCGGAGACTCGGGCGTGCTGGTGCTGGCGGTGCCGCTCACGGCCCCATTCATGGCCGAGGACATCGACCAATCCCACGAAGTGGATGGATGAAAGAAAACTCGTGCCGGTGTCGGATACGACTCACCGGGCGGGATGAGAATATGGGTAACTCGCCCCACCGACCAACCTGAGCTCGCGCCGAGCAAAAAGGGAACAAGACGCGTCACTGCCAGGAGCCGGCCAATGCTGCGTGGACACGCTGCGAAGAGCAAAAATAAAATCCCGGCTTCGATCGGTCAGTTCGAAGCCGGGTTCGAGGACTGTTAGGCCCTCTCTCGCCTCTCTCTCACTCCGATTGCTCCCTCGAGCGATCTCTCTCTCTCTCCGATCTCTCTCTCGCAACTCTCTCTCCATCCAGTCCCGAGGGAGACCGTTTGGAGGGAGGTCTTCCGGAGAAGACCGCCTGGGACAATCAGAAAAGGCACACTGAATGTACTGGCTTTTCCAGTTCTGTCAAGGTGCTTTGGCGCGATTGCGTGAAAAGAACGCGCAAATCTGTACAGCCCGCTCAGATTGCGGGTTTTCGCTACGTTGCCATCACGATCGCAGCCGTTCTCCCCGGTTTCCCGGACGTCACACCCGTTCTGGGGGCCGTTGGTGGTGGGGTCGGCGGTCGGGGTCTGCCTTGCTGGGGGCGCGGGCCGTGGTAGCATGAGCGGCATGAGCACCCGCGTCATTTTGTGTCCGGGGCAGGGGGCCCAGGTGGTGGGCATGGGCCGGGCCTGGGCGGAGCGTTCGGCCGAGGCCCGGGCGGTGTTCGACCGCGCCGACGCGGTGCTGGGTACGCGGCTGGGTGTGAAGCTGAGCGACCTGTGCTTCGCCGGTCCGGCGGAGCGTCTGAATCAGACCGATGCGGCCCAGCCCGCCCTGTTCGTGGCGGGCGTGGCCTGTTGGCGCGGGCTGCTGTCGGCGTGGGGCGCGGGCGGGGAGGCCGGGGCGGTTGAGGCGCATCTGCTCGCGGCGGCCGGGCTGTCGCTGGGTGAGTACACGGCCCTGCACGTCGCCGGGGCGCTCGACTTTGACGCCGGGCTGGAACTGGTGGCGCTGCGCGGGCGAGCGATGCAGGACGCGGCGGACGCGATCCGCCTGGCGGACGGCACGCCGGGCTCGGGCATGGTCGCGATCATCGGCGGCGACGAGGCCCAGGTGAACGCGCTGTGCGACGCGGCCCGCGGGGGCGACGTGCTGGTGCCCGCCAACTTCAACGCGCCGGGTCAGATCGTGATTTCCGGTTCGATCGCGGCGTGCCACCGCGCGGTGGAGGCGGCGGGGACGATGGGTCTGCGGGCCACGCTTTTGCAGGTGGCGGGGGCGTTTCACTCGCCGCTGATGGCGCCGGCGGCGGAGCGGCTGGAGAAGGCGCTGGCGACGGTGACGATCCGACCGCCGCGGTGTGTGGTGGCGTCGAACGTGGGCGGGGCGACGTTCCATCCGGTTGCGGGTGGGAGTGGTGGGGGGGCGGATGCGGCTGGGTCGATTCGGCGCAGCCTGGTGCAGCAGTTGACGGCGCCGGTGCGGTGGGCGGAGAACTGCGCGGCGGTGCTCGCGTATGTCCAGAAGTCGGGTGGTGGTGGGGGAGTGGGTGTTGAGCTGCACGAACTGGCCCCGGGCAAGACGCTGGCGGGGTTGATGCGCCGGATTGACAAGACGGCGAAGGTGGAGACGCATGACGAGCCGTGAGCAGGGCGAGCGTGGAGGAGCGAAGACGGCCGGGCTGTGGCGTCGAGGACGCTGGAGCGGGCTCTTGGTGCTTGGCGCGCTGGTGATGGCGTGCAGCGAGCCGCCGCCCCCGCCCCCGCCGCCCCCACCGCCGCCGCCGCCCCCGCCGCCGCCGGCGGAGGTGTCGCTGGAGACGCTGGGCCAGGAGCTCAAGGCCGACGCGCGCGTGCAGTTTGCGAGCGGCGTGGTGGTCGAAGAGGACCAGGTGGAACTGGGCCGTGCGGTCGTCAAGTTGGCCGACGCGTTGGCGAAGGGCGACGAGAAGAGGCTCCAGGGTCTGCTCGAGTCCAAGTCGCAGGGCGTGCTGGGCTCGCTGGTGGACACGGGCGAGTGGACGATGGCGACGGCGCCGATCGAGGCGGTGCGGGTGGTGCTGATCAAGTCCGGCGTGGACGTGAGCGGGACCAGCGCGCCGGGGATGGTGCCGCCGGACATGGCGGGCAGCATCGCCGAGGCGCTGACGATGGTGCCGGAGGACATCCGGGCGTCGATCCGCGATCAGCTTCGCGCCGACGGGTCGGACGCGCTGCCGCCGTTGGAGATGGTGAAGAAGCAGCTCGCGGCGACGCTGGACGCGGCCCGCTCGGCGGGCGTGCCGGAAGATCAGGTCATCAAGGTCGAGCAGCTTGTGAACTCCCTGGACCAGCGGGCCAGCGGGACGGGCGACGCGACCGGCGTGTTGATCGCGGTGCAGGACCCGGCCGGGGCATATCTGACGGGCTGGGCCGCGGTGCGTCAGGGCGAGGGGTACGTGTTCACGGGCGCGCCGTCTTCGCCGGAAGTTCGCGCGCGGGCGTCGGCGTTCGACGGCATCGGGCAGCAGGGCTTTGTGGCGATCCAGGCGCCGGAACCCGCGGCTCCGGCGCCGACCCCGAAGCCGGAGGAAGAGCCGGAAGAACCGCCGGCCGAGTCTGGCGGCGGGCGGGGCGGCAAGTCCGCTCGCCCCGGGTAACAGCGGCGTATCGTCGCCCCTATGACGGACAGCAAGACTCAGGACTCGGGCGGCGTGCAGCGTGTGGCGATTGTGACCGGGGCCAGCCGCGGGATCGGCCGGGCGATCGCCCTGCGCCTGGCGAAGGACGGGCGGCACGTGGTGCTGATGGCCCGGTCGGCGGGGCCATTGGAAGAACTGCAGGGCGAGATCACCCGGGCCGGCGGGCGGGCGACGGCGCGCACGGTGGACGTGAGCGATTCGGCCCAGTTTGCCGGGGCGATCGAGCAGGTCGCGGGTGAACTGGGGCGGCTGGACGTGCTCGTCAACAACGCGGGCATCACGCGGGACAACTTGATTCTGCGGATGAGCGACGCGGAGTGGGCGGAGGTGGTGCAGACGAACCTGACGTCGGCGTTCGTGGCGTGCCGGGCGGCGGCGCGGCCCATGATGAAGGGCAAGTTCGGGCGGATCGTGAACATCGCGTCGACGTCGGGCGTGGTGGGGAACGCGGGGCAAGCGAACTACGCGGCGGCGAAGGCGGGGCTGATCGGGCTCTCCAAGACGATCGCGCGGGAACTGGGCGGGAAGGGGATCACGTGCAACGTGGTCGCGCCGGGGTACATCGAGACGGACATGACGGCGAACCTGCCGCAGGAAGTGAAGGACAAGATCGAGTCGATGGTGGCGGTGCGCCGGCTGGGGACGGCGGAGGACATCGCGGCGGCGGTGAGTTATGTCTCGAGCGACCAGGCCGGGTACCTGACGGGCCAGGTGCTGGTGGTGGACGGCGGGATGACGATGGCGTGATTGCTGGGCGGGGCGGGGCCGGGGGTAGGCAAGAGGCGGCGGTGTCGGCGGCGCGGTATGCTCCCGGCGTGAAGACCTACGCACGGATCGCGGCGGTGGGCGGACTGTCGGCGCTGTGGGCGTTGCCCACGGCGGTGGGGCAGTCCACCGAGTATCGGATGGACGGGTCGGGCGCGTGGGAGCAGGTCGCGGCGCCGGAGCCGGGGACGGATGCCGCGGTGATCGCCGCGGCCCGCAAGGCGCTCGCCGAGGATCGCCCCGAGCAGGCCAAGACGGTGCTGGACGACTGGCTGACGCGCAACGAGCGGTCGGGCAGCCCGCTGCTTCCGGAGGCGTACACGATGCGCGGCGACGCGCTGGTGGCGCTCGGGCAGGAGTGGGACGCGCTGTACGACTACGAGCGCGTCATCAAGCAGTACGCCGGGAGCGATCAGTACGTCGTCGCGGTCGAACGCGAGCTGGACATCGGCGTGCGGTATCTCAACGGGCTGCGCCGGAAGTTCCTGGGCGTGCGGCTGTTGCCCAACGAGGAAGTGGGCGAGGAACTGCTGATCCGCGTGCAGGAGCGGCTGCCGGGTTCGCGCCTGGCGGAGCGCGCGGGGATCGAACTCGCGGATTACTACTACAACACGCGGCAGCTGGAACTCGCGGCCCTGGCGTACGAGCTGTTTGTCGACAACTACCCGAACAGTCAGTACGCGATGCGTGCGCGGCAGCGGCGGATTTACTCGATCATCGGGCGGTACAAGGGGCCGCGGTACGACGGGTCGAGCCTGCTGGACTCGAAGATCCTGATCCGCCGATTCAGCTCGCTGTACCCGGCCGAGGCGCAGGCGGCGGGGCTGGATGAGGGGCTGGTGGTGCGCCTGGATGAGTCGGCGGCGCAGGAGATGCTGGAAGCCGCCCGGTGGTACGAGACGCGCGGCGACGAGGTCTCGAGCCGCTTCACGTATCGGCGCCTGATGCGCGAGCACCCGGAGACGGCGGCGGCGGCGTCGGCGCTGGAGACGCTGCAGGCGCGCGGGTGGTCGGTGGAAGATCCGGACGCGGCGGAACGGCGCGCGGCCCGCGCGCGGCGTGAGAAGGCCGAGCAGGCCGAGCGTGAGCGCGCCGGGGCCGCGGCCCGGGAAGGGGCCGGCAAGACGGCGCCGGCGACGGGCAAGCCAGCAACAAGTACGCCGGCGACAAGCACGCCGGCAACGAGTACCCCGGCGACGAGTACCCCGGCGACGCCGGTGGCGCCGGTGCCGTCGCCGACGGGCGAGCGGGCGGAGCCGGATCGACGGGGCGAGTCGAAGCCGGAGACGGCGCCGGGTGGGGGGAGCGGGGCGGGGGGGGCGGGCGGCACTCCCGAGCCGGGGCCGCGGGAGGGCACGCCGTGATGCACTTCGGGCGCCGGGCGGCGGGATGGGGGCGCGGGCTGCGGGCGGGCGTGGTCGTCGGTGTGGCGGCCGGGCTGTCGTGGGCGGCGGGGCTGAGCGGGTGCGCGTCGGACCCGACGCGGGGGTATGCGCTGTCGTCGTCGTACGACACGGCGGTGCGGACGGTGCACGTGCCGATCTTCAAGAACCCGACGTTCTCGCGCGGGCTGGAGGCGGACCTGACGGAGGCGGTGATCAAGGAGATCCAGGCGGCGACGCCCTGGCGGGTGGTTGGTTCGCGCGACGCGGAGACGGAGTTGACGGGGACGATCGTCGACGCGCGGCTGCGGTCGCTGTCGACGGACCGCCGGACCGGTCTGGCGCAGGAACTGGACGTGGAACTGACGGTGGATTTCGAGTGGCGTGACCGGCGTTCGGGGAAGGTGCTGGTGGCCCGGAAGAGTTTCACGGCCTCGGAAGCGTTCGCCCCGGCGAGCCCGGTGCAGGAGACGCTGGAATCCGGGCAGTTTGCCGCGGTGCAGCGGCTGGCGCGGGATATTGTCACGGAACTGCGCGGGGAGTGGTGAAAATCGAGTTGGAACGCCGGAATCCGCCCGCAGGCCTACCGTCGAAATGTCGATAAGCGCGATGCGGGATGCCCCGCCGGCGCTGGCCGGCGACGGTTCCACCAACGAGGGCCGTGCCGGACGACCCGCGGGCGGGTCGGCGGCGTATGGCCTTTGGACGAATACGCATGGGCAGTCAGCCTCAAGCTTGGAGAGTTCCTCTGAACGGTCTGGCCAACGGTGTAGCGCGGGTGATGGGCGGTGCTGACCTCTTGCGCGCCCGCATGGCGGACGGGCGACCGGGCGGGCGCGGGGATTCCGGCGGCGGGGGCTCGGGCGGATCCGGCGGGTCGGGCGGGGGCGGCGGTTCCGGCGGGGGCGGCGGCGCGGGCGGGAACGGCAAGGGCAACGGGCCCGGCGGGACGGGCGGGCCGGCGATGAAACCCGGGCGGGGGATCTTCGGCGTTGTCGGGATCCTGACGGCGGCGCTGCTGATGTTCGTCGTGATGAGCTCGCTGTCCGGGACGGCCGAGCCCATCAAGAGTTGGAACGAGTTCAAGATCCTCTACGAGGAAGGCAAGGCGGACCGGTCGTTCCGCGATGTGCAGCTGCGCGAGGACGGGGTGTACGCGATCACGTCGCGACTGCCCGGGCGCGAGGGGCGCGAGACGCAGGTCGTCTTCAAGATCAACCCCGGGGCGCGCGACTTCTACGTGCAGGAGATCAACACGCTGACGGGCGGCGAGTTCCGCGACGTCGCGCCGAGCCTGTGGAAGGCGATGCTGATCACGATTCTGCCCGTGCTGCTGGTCATCGGGCTGCTCTGGTTCCTGATCGCGCGCGGGCTGCGCTCCGCGGGCAGCGGGCCGGGCGGGATGCTCGGCAGCTTCGGCAAGAGCCGGCACCGGATGTTCACGAAGGAGAACACCGGCGTGACCTTCGCCGACGTCGCGGGCATCGACGAAGCGAAGGAAGAAGTCACGGAGATCATCGAGTTCCTGAAGAACCCGAAGCGGTTCACCAAGCTGGGCGGGCGGATCCCGCGCGGCGTGCTGCTGATCGGCGAACCGGGGTGCGGCAAGACGCTGCTCGCGAAGGCGATCGCGGGCGAGGCGGAGGTGCCGTTCTTCTCGATCAGCGGGTCGGACTTTGTCGAGATGTTCGTCGGCGTGGGCGCCAGCCGCGTGCGCGACCTGTTCAAGCAGGCCAAGGAATCGGCGCCGTGCATCATCTTCCTGGACGAGATCGACGCCGTCGGTCGTCGGCGCGGGGGCGGGTTCACGACGGGCGGGCACGACGAGCGCGAGCAGACGCTCAACGCGATCCTCGTTGAGATGGACGGGTTCAACACCGGTGACGGGGTCATCGTCGTCGCGGCGACCAACCGCGGGGACGTGCTCGACCCGGCGCTGACGCGTCCGGGGCGGTTTGACCGGCAGATCACCGTGCCGCGGCCGGATGTGAAGGGGCGGCTCGAAATCCTGCGGGTGCACGCGAAGAAGGTGAAGGCGGCCCCGACGGTGGACCTGGAGAAGGTCGCGCGGGCGACGCCGATGTTCTCCGGCGCTGATCTGGCGTCGCTCATCAACGAAGCGGCGATCAGCGCGACGCTGCACAACAAGGACTTCATCGAGCAGGAAGACCTGGAAGAAGCGCGGGACAAGGTGCGCTTCGGGCGTGCGAAGAAGTCGCGCGTGCGCGAGGCGGAGCAGAACCGGCTGGTGGCCTTCCACGAGGCCGGGCACGCCGTGCTGCAGGCGCTGCTGCCCGACGCCGACCCGCTGCACAAGGTGACGATCATCCCGCGCGGCGAGGCCGGCGGCGCGACCTTCAGCCTGCCCGCGAAGGACCGCATGGGCTTCGGGCTCAAGTGGCTGCGGGCGACGATGACGATGGCGTGCGGCGGACGCATCGCGGAAGAGCGCGGGATGGGCGATGTCTCGTCCGGCGCCGTCGGCGATATCGCGCAGGTGACGGCGATGGCGCGGGCGATGGTGCTCGAGTGGGGCATGTCGGAGCGGCTCGGGTTCATCCGCTACGCCGGCAACGACACGCGCGAGTCATTCCTCGCGGACAAGGACTACTCCGACGAGACGGCCCACCTGATCGACGAAGAAGTTCGGCGGATCGTGGACGACGCGTACGGCGAGGCCAAGCGCCTGCTGGACGCCAACTGGGACAAGGTCGTCGCGGTCGCCGAGGCGCTGCTGAAGCACGAGACCCTGAGCTCAGACGACGTGCACAAGCTGATGCGTGGCGAGCCGCTGGGCAAGGCGACGGTGGGCGACCTGCTCGCCGCGGAGATGAAGCGGGAGCCCGTCAAGCCCGCGCCGGCGCCGGCATCACCGGGCGACACCGGCATCCCGAGCGGCGTGTTCCCGCGGCCGGCGTAAGGCGGGCGCGGGGCGATCGCGCGAACGTGCCGTTACGCCGTGATGGCATGACGCCATGACGCGGTGACGCGGTGGTGGATGACCTGTTGACGGTTGGTTACGCCAGCCCGACGGACGAAGCCATGGCGGCGAGCTGGCCGCGGGTCCGCGTCTGGACCATGTACATCTGCAGGTTGTTGCCCGGGCACTCGGTGCGGGCGAGTTCGCGGTGGGTGCGGACGCGCGCGAGCGGGACGCGGTAGCGGGACATCTGCATGACCAGCAGGCGGTCCAGCGAGGCGAGGGCGGCGGGGGTGGGGCGCTGGAGCTGGAAGTTGCCGAGGACCAGGATGCCGAGGTTGTTCTCGTTCTGGTCCTTGATGTGCGCGCCCTGGAAGGTGGCGGGGCGGCCTTCCCAGACACGGCCCTGCGGGTCGACGATGAAGTGGTAGCCGATGTCGGCCCAGCCGCGCCCGTTGACGTGGGACGAGCGGATCTGCTCGAGCCGGGCGGCGGAGTCGCGCGGGCCGCGGAGCGCGGTGGGGGGCATGCCGTCGTGGTGGACGGTGATGCGGCTGATGCCGCCCATGGCGTAGATCTCACGCGGGCGGGCGATGCCCAGGCGCGTCCAGCTGGAGCGCGGCATGATCTGCACGGCGGCGGCGGGCGGACGCGCGGGCGTCGGCGCGGGCGGCGGGGGCGTCCAGATCGGCGCGGGCGATGGCGCGCTCGAGAGCGGCGGGGCGGAGTACCCGCCGGTGTCGACGAACGTGCGCTCGCTGTCGGCGAAGGTGCGGACGGACGAGCGGTCGGCCTTGAGGGGGGATTTGCCGCCCGAGGCGCACCCGCCCACGAGGGCGGCGGCGGAGAACAGGACGCCCGCGCGGACGACGTCACGCCGGCTGAGGTCCGTCACGGACACGGGGGGAAGCGGGCTGTGCGGGGCGTCGGGCATGGGGGGATTATCGTCCGGATATCGGGGGGGCCTGCACTCCGCGGCGGTGCATGTTTCATGGGCCCGGCGGGGGTCAGACTGGGTCCGTTTCACCGGTCAGCTCGGGTCGGCGCGGCGGAGCCACTCCTCTTCCATCGTGTTGAGTTCATCAGCGAGGCGGTCGCGCTCGGCGAGGGCGGCGCGGCAGCGGTCGGCGTCGCGGTAGACCTCCTCGCGGGAGAGCTCGGCGTCGGCCTTTTTCAGGGCCGCGGTGGTCTTTTCGATCTCTTTTTCCAGCCGATCCGTCTGCATCCAGGAAAACGGGCTCTTGGCCGACTTGCCGTTCGGGCTCGGCTTGGGCGCGGTGGTGGCGGTTACCGGCGCGGGTGCCCCCGCGCCCCGGGGGGCGGCGGGTGTGGAAGGGGTGGAGGGGGCGGGGGTAGGGGCGGGGCGTGGGGATTCGGCCGGCTTGGCTGATCGGGGGGCGGGCTTGGCGGGCCCGCCGCGGCTGGGGGCGGCGCGGGACTTGGCGGCGTCCTCGGCGAGTTTGCGCTTGTACTCGGAGTAGGAGCCGGTGAAGACGGTGGCGTTGCCGTCGCCGTCGAGCACGATGAGGTGATCGCAGATGGCGTCGATGAGGGCGCGGTCGTGGCTGATGAGGATCAGCGTGCCGGTGTAACCGGCCTCACGGTCATCTTCACCCCCGGGGCGGAGGGCCTGCTCCAGGCGCTCGCACGACGGGATGTCGAGGTGATTGGTCGGTTCGTCGAGGATGAGCAGGTTCTTGGCGGAGGCGAGCAGGCCGGCGAGGCGGGCGCGGCTGCGCTCGCCGCCGGAGAGGGCGGCGATGGGCTTGTCCTGGTCGCGCCCGCTGAAGAGGAAGGCGCCGGCGAGGTCCCGAGCCTGCTGTTCGCTCATGGGGCCATTGGGGTTCTCGGCGCGGATGATGCGCTGGAGATACTCGAAGACACGGAGGTCGCCGTCGACCTCGGGCGGGAGCTGCTGGTAGTGCCCGACGATGAGGTTGGCGCCGAGCTTGGTGGAGCCGGAATCGAGCGGGAGTTCGCCCAGCATGGCGCGGACGAGGGAGGTTTTGCCGGCGCCGTTGGGCCCGATGATGGCCCAGCGCTCGCCGCGGCCGATGGTGACGGTGAGGTTGCGGAACAGAACCTTCGCGGGGCGGGCGCCGTCGGGCTGGGAGGGGGCGGGAGTGGGGGCTTCTTCGTCTTCATCACGCCGGCGGGCGAAGGCCTTGCTGGCTTCGCGGACGACGACGACCAGTTCGCCCGAGCGCGGGGCTTCGGGGAGCTGCAGGGCCATGACGCCGACTTCGGTCGGGCGATCGATGGCGTTCTGTTCCTTATCGCGTTCGAGCTTGCTGAGGCGGCCCTGGGCTTCCTTGGCGCGCTGGCCGGCGCGGAACCGGCGGATGAACTCTTCTTCCTTGGCCCACTGGGACTGCTGGTTGTCGTACGCGCGGGCCTGAGTGAGCAGGCGCTGGCGGCGGATCTCGGTGAAGGCGGTGTAGTTGCCGGGATACTCGATCAGGCGGCCTTGCTCGAGCTCTTCGATCCGGTGCACGACGTTGTCGAGCATGCGGCGGTCGTGGCTGATCATGAGCACGGCCCCGCGGAACTCGGTGTTCAGGAAGTCTTCCAGCCACTCGCAGCCGGCAATGTCGAGGTGGTTGGTCGGTTCGTCGAGCAGGAGCAGGTCGGGCTGTTCGAGCAGGAGTTTGGCGAGGGCGAGGCGGCCTTTTTGCCCGCCGGAGAGGGAGCGGACGGGCACGTTGAAGAGCGCGTCGGTGAAGCCCAGGCCATGGAGGATCTGATCGACCTTGTGGTCGATGGCGTAGCCGCCGGCGGACTCGATGCGGTCCTGCAGGTCGGACTGTCGGGCCATGAGGCGTTCGAGGCGTTCGCCGGCGGCGTTCTCGGGAAGGGCCAGGTCGTGGAAGACCTGATCGAGTTCGTCGTGGAGGCGCGTGAGCTCGGCGAAGCCGGCGGCGGCTTCGTGACGGAGGGTGCGATCGGGGTTGAGGTCGGGGTCCTGTGTGAGGTAGCCGATGCGGACGCCGCGTTGGGTGCTGATGGTGCCGGAATCGGGCTGAATGCGCCCGGCGAGCATGCGCATGAAGGTGGTTTTGCCGCAGCCGTTGCGGCCGACGAGCCCGACGCGTTCGCCGGCGTCGATAGAGAGGGCGGCCCCGCTGAGCAGGACGCGGGTACCGAGGGTGAACGACAGGTTGGAGCAGGCGAGCAGGGGCACGGTGGGGCGAGTGTAGGGATGACGCGGAAAACGGCTCGGCGGGGTGGTGAACTGGGGGTGGTAAAGAGGGCGTTGACCGGCAAAGTCGGCTACGCTGGCCGCCCGCCGAGGACCCCCGTGTGGGGGACCCGTCGGCATGGAGCGATCGTGAAGCCCGGTGGAGCGTTGGTCATGAAGCGAGTGTCGCGGGTCGGTGTGGCGGCGGTGGTCGGGGCGGCGGCGTGGATGATGGCGGCGGCGGGGGCGATGGGGACCACTCGGGCGGCCGACCCGTTGCCCGGGACGACGGTGCTGGTCGGCGTCGATACCGGCGAGGCGTTCAAGGGCGTGGTCGTGAGCGCGGACGCGGCGGTGCTGGTGATTCAGCACGCGACGCTGGGGCGCTTGGAGATTGTGCGATCGCAGATCACGCGGATCGAGCCGGTGGGCGGTGGGGCGTCGGCGGCGGCCGCGGCGGCGGGGGCTGGGGAGCAGGCGGCGGCACCGGCGGCTGAGGCGCCGGCGGCGGCTGAGGCAGCCGCGCCCGCGGAGAGCGGTGATGCGATCACGCCGGAAGCCGTGGCCCCGCCGGAGTCGTTCTTTACCGGGTGGAAGGGCAATGCGGAGCTTGGGATCAACGGGGCGAGCGGGAACAGCGAGAACTTCGCGTTCCGCGCGGGCTTCGGGCTCAAGCGTGATGTCGAGAAGATGGCGACCTCGCTCGCGCTTTCGTACAACTACGGGACGTCGGACGGCGAGAAGAACACGGACCGCGGGCGGCTGGATCTGCGGAACGACTGGAAGCTGACGCCGTCGCGCTGGCGGGTGTTCCTGCAGGGGGCGGTCGAGTACGACCAGTTCCAGGATTGGGACTGGCGGACGACGGCGTTCACGGGGGTTGGTTATGAATTGGTGAAGACGGACAAGATCCTGTTCATGCCGCGGGCGGGGATTGGTGCGACCAAGGAGTTCGGCGGGTCGGACAACCGGATCCGGCCGGAGGCGCTGGGCGGGTTCGACTTTGAGTACAAGATCAAGGACGGGCATCGGCTGTTTGTGAACGTGGACTCGTTCTGGAACTTGCTGGATACGCCGCAGTACCGCGTGCTGACGCTGGCGGGGTACGAGATCCTGCTGGACAAGGACTCGGGGATGGCGCTGAAGCTGGGGCTGGAGGATCGGTACCAGTCGAGCCCGGGCTCGGGGAAGAAGCGGAACGACCTGCTGTATTTCGCGACGCTGGTCTGGAACTTCTGAGAGCGGAAATCGGGGTTGCGAGCGGCGGCGAGGCCGATGTACACTCCGATGATGCGGAGCGCGGCGGTCATTGCGGTGATGGCGGGGGCGCTGGCGCCGATGGGCGTGGCGTGGGCGACGCCGCTGGTCGTGACCGGATCGGGCGAGCGATCGGCGGGTAGCGATCGCGGGGCGGACGGGCTGAACGCGCTGGCGGCGCTGGCGACGCATGCTCCGGCGGTGCCGGTGGCGCTGGCGCGGGTGGATGCCGCGCCCGTCGCGGCGGCTGGTGCCGCGGGGACGCAGGCTGCTTTGGCTGCGCCGGTCGCTCCAGTTCCTCCGCCCGCGGCTCCGGCGCTGGCGGTGGTGACGCTGGTGAACGGGGATGCGCTGCGTGGGGTATTGATCAGCGACGGCGACCCGGTGGTGATTGAGCACGAGGCGCTTGGGCGCGTGAGCGTGCCGCGGGCGCGGGTGAAGGATGTGGCGGCGGTGGCAAGCGCAACCGTGGCGAGTGCGACTGGGCCGAGTGGAGCCGCGCCGGGTGCGACCCCGCCAAGCGAAACGGCTTTGAAGCAGCCCGTACCGGCGGACGCGGCCCCGAGCGCGGCGGCGCCGGCCGCGGCGGACGGGACGCCCGCGCCGGATGCGCAGTTTGCGGCGGGTGCGCCGGCGGTCGCCGCGCCGGCGGCGCCGGTGCCGGCGGCTCCGCCCGCAGCGCCCGCGGGGCCCGCGGTGACGCCGGAACAGTCGTTCTTTGACGGGTGGACGGGGACGTTCGAGGCCGGGGCCAACGGCGCGGGCGGGGATGAGAACCGGCTGTCCGGGCGGGTGTCGATCACGCTCCGACGCGCGATGGACGGGATGGCGACCACCGGCGCGTTCAGTTACCACTACGGGCAATCCAACGGCGACGAGTCGCAGGACCGGGCCCAGGTCGAGGCGCGCAACGAGTGGTCGGTCACGAAGGACATGCCCGTCGGGCTGTATGTCGCGGGCATTGGCGAGTATGACGAGTTCCAGGCGTGGGACTGGCGCTCGAGCGGGTCGGCCGGGCTCACGTACAAACTGATCGAGGACGACACGCTGACGATCGCGCTGCGGTCGGGGCTGGGGGCGTCCAAGGAGTTCGGGCGGGTGGACTCAGGCGTGCGGGCGGAAGTGACGCCCGGGCTGGATTTCCGCTGGCGGATCAACGAGAAGCAGTCGCTGACGGGCGCGGTGGACGCGTGGCTGGATCTGGACCGGATCGACACGTATCGCACGGCGACGCGGGCGGCGTGGGAGATCCTGCTGGACCCGGCGAACAAACTGTCGCTGAAGTTCGGGGTCGAGTACCGGACGGACATCGCGCCGATGCTGTCGCGCGATCGTGAGGTGTTTGAGTATTTCACGCTGCTGGTGCTGCGGTTCTGATTGGTGAGTCGAGATGTTGAAAAGGAAGCCCCGCGGCTTGCGCCACGGGGCTTTGGTGTTTTGTGTTGTGAGTGTGGGTGAGATTTACGGGCAACCCGCGAAGTACGCGGCGAGGAAATCGAACACGTCCTGCACGGTGGCGGCGCCGGAGGCGTTGAAGTCCGCCGAGCGGAGCTGCGCGAAGTAGGCGGCAAGGAAGTCGAAGATGTCTTGCACGGTGCGGGCGCCGGAGTTGTTGAAGTCGGCCGGGCAGTCGGGGGTGAAGGTGTAGTTGAAGTCGAGCACGCCGCCCAGCGAGGCGTTGACGCGGGAACTGACCTTGATGAGGTACTGCTCGCCGGCGGTGATGGGGATGTTCGAGAGCAGCGACGTGAAGCCGGGGCCGCTGTCGCTGTCGCAGGCGATTTGCACGGGGTTGGCGCAGGTGCCGTCGAAGATGCTGACGACGGTGTCGTAGGAACTGCCGGCGGTGGAGATGGTGAGCAGGCCGTCGGTCTGTTGGACGGTGCGGTACCAGACGGTGTTGCTGACGTTCATGCCGGCGCCGTCGCAGGATTCCTGCGGCTCGGCGGGGGACGCGCCGGACGCGGACACCTGGTAGGGCGCGGGGTGGTAGCTCGGCACGGCGATGAGCGGCGCGGTGGCGCACCAGCCGTTGCTCGGGCCGACGGCGTTGAGCAGGGCGTTGGCGTTGGGGAAGCCCCAGCCAAAGGTGGTGTCGTAGCCGGGCGCGCCGAGATCGGTGCTGTTGGTGCGGAGGTAGAAGAGGACGTTGGTGGGGGAGAGGTCGGGGAAGGCGGACCAGAAGAGGGCGGCGATGCCGGCGACGAAGGGCGTGGCGCAGGAGGTGCCGGAGAAGTTGGTGCGGTAGTCGGAGGCGCTCACGCCCGCGGCGCCGGTGCGGTCGGTGGTGTAGACCTGGCTGCCCGGGCCGCAGAAGTCGAGGCCCGTGCCGGACTGGAACAGGAGCGTGCCGGCGGCGTCGATGCCGGTGACGGCCTGGCAGGAGGTGAGCGAGGCGGGGTAGGCGATGGACGTGGCGGAGGTGTTGCCGGCGGCGGCAAAGTTGATGACTTCGTCGGCGGAGGCCTGGTTGTAGGCGTCGGTGATGATGTCGGAGACGGGCGAGGCGAAACTCGAGTTGGTGATGCGGGCGCCCTGGTTCACGCCCCACGCGATGGCGTTGGCGAGCCAGACATCCTGAAACATGACGGAGTTGCCGGGGCACGTGCCGTTGACGGGGACCTGCACGAGGATCTTGGCGGGGAGCACGCGGCATTCCGGGCAAACGCCGGCCATGCCGAGGCCGTTGTCGATGCGTCCGGCGATGACGCCGGCGACGGCGGTGCCGTGGTTCTCGCAGATGTTGGTGGGGTCCGCGGAGTTGACGCCGTTGACGGCGCCGGTGGTGAAATCGCGCCCGGGCATGATGTTGAGATCGGGGTGAATCTCCTGCGTGCCGTTGTCGAGCACGAGGACGACCATGCTGGGCGAGCCGCGGTGGAGGTTCCACGCGAGGTCGGCGTCGGTGTCGAGGTCGGCGATGGCGCCGGCGCCCTGGAACGCGGGGCCGTCGTTGTCCCAGCCCCAGTCGCTGGCGGCGCCCCACCCCGGGTCGTTCGGCGTGTAGGACAGCTGCGCGGAGGCGAGCGCGATGGGCGCGGCCCAGGCGAAACGCGCGTCCATCGCCAGGCGGTTGGCGTCGCGCAGGACGTCGAAGCCGCTGCGGCTGGGGTGCGCGAGTTGGACGGCGCCGGGAAGGTCGCCCACGCGGTCGTGCAGCGTGGTGAGGTTCGGCGCGGCCTGAGCCAGCGCGGCGTGCGCGGCGCCGGCGGCGGTCTGGGCTTCCGACGCGCGGGCGATGATCGTGCGCGTCGGGATCCATACGCCGTCGTCGATGCCGGGCGCGGCGAACACGGGGCTGGCGAACGCGAACGCTTCGGCGGTCAGACGTTCGATCGCGCCGGCGAGGTGGGCGGCGGTATCCAGCGGCTGGGCAAGCGTGAGTTCCCACAGCCCGGCGGACAGCGGGCGGGCGGCCTTGGCTTCGACGCCGGCGTGGCGGGCCTGCGCGAGGACGAGGTCGGCCTGGTTCATGCCGGGGAGCGGCTGGAGCGCGACGCGGGCGAGATCGAGCGCGAGCGGCTCGGCGACGCCGCCTACGAGGCGGAAGGTCGGCGCGGGGTCGTCGAGCGCGAAGCCGCGGAGGTCGCGGGTGGGGCGGTCCCAAGGGGCGGTGTTCGCGCTGGGCGCGGCGGCGGTGCTGGCGGCGGGGGCGGCGTCGGCGGACGTGTGGGCGTGCACGTCGCGGGCTTGGCCCGCGATCGCGGCGAGCGCGAGGAGGGCACAGGCGGAGGCAATGGTCGATGAAGCGATGCGGGGCATGGGTCGGCTCCGAGGTGATGCGAGCGTGCGGTGGGCGGCGGGGTCGCCGCGTGTCCGTGGTGATCCGGCGCGGCGGTGGGGTTCTCGCACCAAGGGCCGGAAACCGCGCGCAAAAACACGCACGCCCGGGCGGCGAGGCCCGGGCGTGCGGCGAGGGGGGGTGTGGCGAGGGAGGGGGTTGCGTGTGGTGGGCGTGGTCTTACGGGCAGCCGTTGAAGTAGGCCGCGAGGAAGTCGAACACGTCCTGCACGGTGGCGGCGCCGGAGCGGTTGAAGTCCGCCGGGCAGCCGACGTTGACGCTGACGGTGAACTCGGTCTGGTTGGTGGTGGAGCCGCAGTTGACGGCGGCGGCGTCGGAGGCGATGAGGCGGAGCGTGTAAGCGCACGGGGCGAGGCCCGTGGTGTTCCAGTTGCCCAGGAGAGCGTTGTTCACCGGGCCGGAGCCGCTGGCGATGGTGACCCAGGTCGAGGCGGAGCCGCCGGTGTATTGCAGCGTCCAGCCGGAGAGGTTGGCGTCGGCGACGGTGCCGATGACGGGGACGATGCCGGAGACGTTGCGGCAGCGGGCGGGCTGGGCGATCTCGGCGACGGGGCGGGTGTTGTCGATGACGACGCGCCGGGTGACGGAGCGCGAGTTGCCGCAGATGTCGGTGGCGAGGATGCGGACGGTGTAGGGCCCGTCGGCGACGGCGGCGGGGCCGGTGCGCGTGTTCCACGAGCCCAGACCGTCGTTCACGATCGCGGTGGTGTAGGGCGAACTGGCCGGGTCGACGGCGTTGAAGGGCGTGTTGGCGGGGAAGGGGGCGTACTGGATGAGGTACTGCGCCAGCGAGCCGCCGGTGGAGTCGTTGACGGTGCCGTCGAAGCAGACCGATCCGCCGAGGATCTGATCGACGGCGGGGGAGCGGAGGTCGATGGTGTCGAACTGCTTGTCGACGAAGACGACGCTGGTGACGACGCTGGAGAGCCCGGAGGTGTTCTCCGCGGTGAGGCGGAGGTAGTACCAGCCTTGCGGGATGGCGGCGGTGTTCCAGACGGCGAGCGTGCCGGCGTTGACGGGGGTGGTGGAGGTGGCGATCTGCGTCCACGGGCCGTTGACGTTGGCGGAGTAGGCGACGGTGAAGGACTCGAGCCCGCCGGTGTCGCTGGCGGTGCCGACGATGGTGGCGGGGTTGCAGGTCGGGCCGAGGGAGGTGGGCGCGGTGATGGCGACGACGGGCGGGGTGTTGTCGACGACGGGGCGGGGCAAGCCGCGGAACGAGCCGCCGCCTTCGGTGGGGAACATGTAGAGCGTGGCGGTGCCGCGGGTGTCGAAGCTGGTGGCGTCGGTCTTGACGAAGAAGGTGCGGCCGCTCCCGCTGAGGCCAAGATCCCAGAAGTACTGCAGCGAGTTGCCGTCGAAGGAGCGGAGGGCGGAGTCTGGGGCGTCGCCGCTGGGGAGGAAGGAGAAGAGGACGGCGGTGTTGGTGGAGAAGCCGGCGAAGTCTCGCGCGGTGAAGTGGTTGATGATGGTGTTCCCACCGGTGTGGTTGACGTCGTAGCGGAACGAGAGCGTGTTGTCGGGGTGGCGGTAGACGGAGTAGGCGACGTTGCCGCTGGCGGTGTGCGTGAAGGGCGTGGGGAAGGTGCGCGTGAACGTCAATGAGAAGGGGAGCGAGCCCGAAAGTTCGAGCGTGCCGGCGGGGGCGGACTCGACGGTCAGCGGGTCGAGCGTGCCGCCCGGGAGCAGGTCAGCCGCGAGGGCCGGGGCGGCGGCGAAGGCAAGCACGCCGGCGAGCGCACACGCGGCGCGGCGGGCGCGGGCGAAGCGGGCGCGGACGGGCGTAACGGTCGGCGTGGCGGACGGGACGGTGGGGGCGGTGGGGGCGGTGGGGGCGGTCGGGGCGGACATCGCAAAATCTCCTGCGGTGGGGGAAGGGGATGCGGAGGCGGGGGAGGCCGGAGACCGGGCCCGCCGCGTGTGTTCCGGCGCGGGCGCGGGGATCTCGCAGGAGTGGGTGAAAAAAGTTGGTGACGGGATTCGGGATTCGGGAAGCGGGAGGGGGTGCTGAGCGCGCGTGGAAGCGGCCCCGCATGACGCATGGTCATGTGGGGCTTGGTCGGGATTCGGGTGCAGTGCGGGCGATCAGCCGCGGGAGGCGATGGGGACGTACTTCACGGCGTGGGGGCCGACGTACTTGGCGGCGGGGCGGAACAGGCGGTTGCCGTCGAGCTGTTCGAGGATGTGCCCGCTCCAGCCGGCGATGCGGCTCATGGCGAACATCGGCGTGAACAGGTCGAGCTTGAGCCCGATGGAGTGGTACGTCGTCGCGCTGTAGAAGTCGACGTTCGGGTAGATGCCCTTGGCCCCGACTTCGCGGGTCATGATCTGTTCGATCTTGCTGGACATCTCGTACAGGCGGAGGTTGCCGGTGTCGGCGGCGATCTGCTTGGCGAAGGTCTTGAGGAACGTGGCCCGGGGGTCGATGGTCTTGTAGACGCGGTGCCCGAAGCCCATGACGCGGGCGCCCTCGCTGCGGCGGGCGAGCTTGTCCATGATGTAGGGCTCGACGTAGGCCATGGCGTCGAGGTTCTTCTGCTTGGCCTGGGCCTCGATCTCGAAGAGCATTTCCATGACTTCTTCGTTGGCACCGCCGTGGAGCGGGCCGCGGAGCGAGCCGATCGCCGCGGTGAGCGCGGAGTAGACGTCGCTGAGCGTCGAGATGACGACGCGGGCGGTGAACGTGGAGTTGTTCAGCCCGTGGTCGGCGTGCAGGATCATGCAGATATCGAACGCGCGGGCGACGGCTTCCGTCGGGACCTGCCCGTTGAGCATGTACAGGAAGTTCTGCGCGAAGGTGAGGTCCTTGCGCGGGTGGACGATGGGCAAGCCGCGGCGGTAGCGGTCGTAGTAGGCGATCAGCGCCGGCGTGTGAGCCAGGACGTTGAGGGCCTTGTCGCGCGCGTTCTGGATGTCGTTGGCGTTCGGATCCGGGTCGTGCATCGACAGCGCGCTGACCATGGTCCGCAGCACGTGCATCGGCTGGGCGTCCTTGGGCAGGCGGGTCAGGCGGTCTTCCATGCCCGCGGGGAGTTCGTAGCGGGCACGCAGGTCGGCCGAGAAGCGCTCGAGCTCGGTCTGCGTGGGCAGGCGGCGGTTCCAGAGGAGGTAGACGGTCTCCTCGAACGTTGAGTTGCGGGCGAGGTCGTCGATCGAGATGCCGACGTACTCCAGCACGCCCTTCTCGCCGTCGATGAACGACATGTGCGATTCGGCGGCGGTGATGCCCTCAAGCCCTTTGGCGAAGGTGGGGGCGGCGGGAGTGGCGGGGGCGGACGGGGAGGGGGCGGCTGCGGACATCGTGATCGTTCCAGCGCGGCGTGGGTGGTCGCGAGAGCGGGATGAACGGGGAGGGCCGCCGGCGCAGCGACCCGACCCGGTCAGACTCTAGCGACGCGCTCCCGACGGGTGAAGCGCCGGGCCCGCTTCTAAAGCCGGGTTTTGCACGCGGAATCGGGCCCGGCGGGCGATGGGCCGATAGCATCGCGCCGATGCTCATCCCGCTCGGAACCGACCGCCCGCTCCGCCGCCCGACGGTGGTGACGTACGGCCTGCTGGCCGTCAACATCGGGATGTTCGTCGTTCAGCAGGTGCTCGAGCGGACCGACCCGGACCGGTACGTGCAGATGATGGGCACGCTCGCGGTCTCGCGGGAGGGCTTCGGGATCTGGCAGCTTTTCACCGCTTCGTTCCTGCATATCGGGTGGATGCACATCATCGGGAACGCGCTGTTCCTGTGGGTGTTCGGCCCGAACATTGAGGACCGGATGGGGCGGGGGTGGTATCTGCTGTTCTACCTGCTGGGGGGTGCGGCGGCGATGGGGGCGCACGTCGCGGTGACGCCGGTTCCGGCGGTGGGCGCGTCGGGGTCGATCGCCGCGCTCACCGGGGCGTACCTGGTCATGTTCCCCAGGACGATGATCAAGGTGTTCTCGCTGATCTTCGTGATCGGGCTGACGTGGGTGACGGCGTGGTGGTTCATCGGGCTGAGCGTGGTGTGGGACCTGTTCGCGCAGATGTCCGGCGCGCGGACGGGCACGGCCCATGCGGCACACCTGGGCGGGTACGCCTTCGGCGCGGCGGTCGCGTTCACGGCGCTGTGGCTTAACGTGCTGCCGCGGGAGACGTACGACCTGTTTACGCAGGGCCGGCAGATGAAGCGTCGGCGGGAGTTTCGGGCGGCGAGCCGGCAGTGGGACCAGCGTGTGGAGCAGACCATCGGCGCTGACGCCGCGGGTCGTGGCAAGCCGGAAGACGCCGCGGCCCAGGAAGCACTCGCCGCGGCCAGACTCGCCGTGACGGAGAAACTGCGGACGGGCGACCTCGCCGGTGCGGCGACGGCGTACACCGCGCTGGCCGATCGCTACGGGCATTTGCCCCGGGCCGCCACGCTGGCGCGCAACCAGCAGTACCAGCTCGCGGCCCACCTGTACACGAGCGGGGCGTACCCGTCGGCCGCGTACGCCTTCGAGCGGTTTCTTGAGGCCTACCCGCGCGACCCGGACGGGCCGCAGATCCGCCTCCTGCTCGGGCGGCTCAACGCGCGACATCTGAACGACCCCGTGCGGGCCAAGGCGCTGTTGCAGGCGGCGATCGACGGGTTGCGCGACGAAGAGACCCGGACGCTGGCGAAGCAGGAACTCGAAGCGCTCGGCTGACGCCGGCACGCAGGAAAGGGCACGGATGGCACGCACACGCATCAAGATCTGCGGGATCACCGACGAAGAGGGGCTGTTCGCGGCGGCGGACGCCGGGGCGGACGCCGTCGGGTTTGTGTTCCACCCGCAGAGCCGGCGCTTCATCGAGCCGGAAGAGGCGTTCGAGATGTCGGCGATCCTGCCGCCGTTTGTCTCGAGCGTCGGGCTGTTCGTCAACGCGAGCGTCGACACGTTCAGCGAGATCGAGGAGCGGTGCCCGACGACGTTCAGCCAGTTGCACGGCGAGGAGCCGGAGGATGTCGTCGCGCAGTGCGGGCCGGGCGTGATCAAGGCGATCCGCTTCGACGGAGCAACCATCGCGAAGGAGCTGGAACGCTGGGACCGGGTCGACGAGGTCGACGCGATCCTCGTTGACGGCTCAAGCGGCGGCGAGGGCAAGGCGTTCGACTGGGCCGGACTGGCGAGCGTGAAGGAGCGGACCGGCAAGCCGCTGATCGTCGCCGGGGGTCTGACGCCGGAGAACGTTGGCGAGGTGATCCGCGTGCTGCGGCCGTTCGCGGTGGATGTCAGCAGCGGGGTGGAGAGCGAGCCGGGCGTGAAGGACCGTGAGCTGATCGAGAAGTTCTGCGTCGCGGTCCGCCGGGCTGATGCGGCGCTGGATGGGTGAGTCGGCCGGCGATCGGTGAGCGATGGAACAACGCCAACGCCCGCGCCGGAGTCTCCGGCGGCGGGCGGTGGCGCGAGGTGTGGTCGGTGCGGTTGTCGCGGACGTGATCACACGCAGGGCGCGAACCAGGCCGCCAGGAAGTCGAAGATGTCCTGGACGGTGATGGTGGTCGAGCCGTTGGTGTCGGCGGCTGTGCTGCCGGTGAACCACGCGCCGAGGAAGTCGAAGATGTCCTGCGTGGTGTTGTCGCCGGTGCCGTTGAAGTCGCCGACGCACGTGAGGGCGAAGGTGGTCGCGGCGCTGCGGGTGAGGGTGGTGACGCTGGAGGTGGTGACGAGCGTGGTGTCGAAGCCGGTCTGAACGCGGTACTCGCCGTTGCCAGTGAAGCGCAGCACGCGGTTGGTCGCCGAGCCGTTGGTCGTCAGGTTGATGATGTTGGTGCCGTTGGGCTGGATGAAGCGGACGAAGCCGGTCGAGCCGCCGACGAGCGTGAGGCCGCCGATGACGCGGCGGACGGAGGGCGTGGCCGTCGTCGCGCCCGAGAGCGTCAGGCAGACCGACGTGTTGTCCTGCGAGCGGGCGGAGGAGTTGGGGGCGGCGGTCGCGAGGCGACGGGCGGTGATGTTCCCGCTGATGATGGCGCGGAAGCCCGGGGTCGAGATGTCCGGGTTGTTGCCGAAGAAGCGTGAGTCGACGTTCAGGTTGGCCGCCGCGTTGGAGTTCGTGACGGACTGGCTCGCGGGGAACGACAGGGCGCCGAACGTGCGATAGATCTCGCTTGGGTCGATGTTGTACCCGTTCTGGGTCGGGTCGGAGGTGTCGATGACGTCGGCGAAGGTCGTGCCCTGGCGGTTGTCGCACGTGCTCCGCCACACGGGCTGCGCGTACGCGGCGGCGGTGCAGGCGAGGGCGCCCGCGGTCATGACGGAACGGGCGAGCAGGCGGGACTGACGAGCGGGACGAGACATGGCGGAATCTCCGGATGGTGGTGTTCGTGTGTCCGGGCGGGCGCGTCGCGCCGTGAACCCGGGCCGACGAGTCGCTCGGACTGTCGGCGAAAGTCATCCGCCTTCGTGTTGTCGGACTATCACGCGGCGCTGCCGCGCGGGCGCAATCACCCGTGCGGGTCCAGCGTTTCGATGCTGAGCCACGCGGCGATCTGATCGACCGCCTGAACAGGGGTGATCGCGTCGATCGCGATGACGAGATCGGCGAGCGAGCGGTAGAGCGGGTCGCGTGCGGCATACAGCGCGGCGACCTCGTTGAGCACGCCGGCGCTGGTCAGGGCCGGCCGTGTGCGCGTGTCGGTCGCGCTCAATCGCGCTCGGAGCGTGTCCGGCGGCGCGTGCAGATAGATGATGCGGGCGATGTCCGCCGCGCGGGCGGCGCGGAGGGTGTCGGCGGCGGTCGGCGCCGTGGGTGTGCCGCCTCCGAGGGCGAGGACGGCGCGGTCGTGGGCGAGGGCGTCGGTGAGCGCGGCGGCTTCGGCGGCGCGGAAGGCCGGCTCGCCGTGCGTGCGCAGGGCCTCGCCCGCGGCCAACGCGCCGAGCCGGGCGGCGGTGCGCTCGTCGAGGTCGATCAGCGGTTTGGTCAGACGCTGGGCGAGCAGCGAGCCGACGGTGGATTTGCCGCAGCCGCGCAGACCGATCAGGATGACGTGCGGGTCGCGCGGCACGAGATGTCCTGCGGGCGGCTTATTCCTTGGCGCGGCCGAGGTACGAGCCGTCGGTCGTGTTGACCTTGATCATCTCGCCCGTCTTGATGAACGCGGGCACGCGGATGACCAGCCCGGTGTCGCAGGTCGCGTCCTTGGTCTGGTTGGTGACGGTCGCGCCCTTCACTTCCGGCGGGGTGTCGGTGATCTGCAGTTCGACCGTCAGGGGGAGTTCGATCGAGATCGGGTTGCCGTTGTAGCACAGCACCACGGTCTGCGCGTTCGGGCGGAGGTACTTGAGCGCGTCGCCCAGCACGTCGGCGGGCATGACCGTCTGGTCGTAGGTCTCCACGTCCATGAACGTGGCCCCGTGCGTGTCGGAGAAGAGGTATTCCATCGGGCGACGGTCGAGGTCGATGACCTCGATTTCTTCGCTGGGCTGGCAGCGCTTTTCGATCTGCCCGCCCGACTGGACGTTCTTGAACTTGACGTTGACGAACGAGCGCAGGTTCCCGGGGTTGCGGAACTCGTAGCCGACGACGACAAAGAGCTTGCCGTCCATTTTGACGCCGTAGCCGGGGCGGAGGTCGATCGCCTTCATGGTGAAATCCTGGAGAGAACCGGCGGTCGCCAGAGCGTCCGGCCGCGGTGATGGGTCTGCAAAACGGGGCGGATCGTAGGGCGGTTGAGTCGACAAAGCCAGTGCGTGTTCACTGTCTATTCGGGGTCGCCCCGGGGCCTCGGCGCACGAGGGTTTGCGATACCCTCGTGGCATGCGAATGCTGGAGGATCTGGAAGCGCGGTCGCTGTTGTCTGCGGCGCCCGGGGACGTGGGGCCTGACGCGGTGGTGCGAATTCCCGCGGGCGTTGCCGCTGCGCCGATCGTGGTCGACCTGAACCGCGACGGCGCGGATGACGTGCTGATTGCGGGCAACCGCCGCTTGCAGGCGTTCTTGAACGACGGCAATGGATCGTTCACGGCGACGCGGGAACTGGTTCTGCCCGGGCAGGTCGGCAAGATCGCGACGGGGGAGTTCCTCGCCGCGGGGCAGACGAGCATCGCCGCGCTCGGGACGGTTGCGAACGGGCAGGGCGGTGCCTCGGGAGCGCTGCGGCTGATCCGGTTCGACGCGGGCCGGTCGCGCCTGGTCGTGGTCGACCGGCGCGCGGTCAATGTGTTGAGCGACGTGTTGATCACCGGCGCCAACGTCGCGGGCGACGGGCTGGACGAGATCGTCTTCGCCGGCACCAAGTATGACCGGGCCGGCGGAAGCGCGAGCGTGCACGTGCACGGCGCCCGCGTGGTCGGGGGCGTGCTCACGGAGTTGTCTTCACGCCGCTCGCTGAGCGTGACGACCGAGCCGCTGCGCCGCTTTGACGGCGTGCTGACCGCGCTGGCGGCGGGCGACTTCAGCGGCGACGGGTTCGAGGATGTGGCCCTCGGGGTGTACTCGGCGCGCAACGCCACCGGGTCGCTGATCGCGCTGCGGGCTCGTCCGTCGGGGCCGCAGGCGTTCACGGCTGGTACGCCGCTCGCGGCCGCGTACACGTCGTTCACGGCGATCGCCTTCGGCCAGGTCGCCGGCGACGCCCGGGCGGACCTCGTGTTGACTTACGCACGCCGCGTTGACGCGGAAGACGCCAGGATCGTGTCCGACGTGCAGGGTGTGATGGTCCTGGCGCGCACCGGCGTGGCCGGATGGTCCGCCCCGCAAGACGCGGGCGCGGCCTTGGCCACGATCCCCGGGGAAGTGCAACCCCTCGCACCGGACCGGGCGACGATTCTTTCGACGAGCGATCTCAACGGCGACGGCGTCGCGGACTTTGTGGTCCAGAAGCGCCTCGAGTGGTCGCGGTCCTTTCCTCCCCGTCAATCGGTGTACTACAAGACGACCACCGTGCAGGTTTATCTCAGCGTCGGCGGAACGTGGAGCGAGCGGACGGCGTGGTCGCGGAACTTCGCGGACGGCAACGTGTTCACGCCCGAGACCCGTTTCGGGAGCGAGCCGCCGGTGTTCGCGGGGCTGATCCGCCTGCGCGCATCGGACACCGAATCGCGTCTGGTGGGCAGCGTCGGCCGCGACGTGCTCACGGGCATGACGCTGGGCGAACTGGCGGGCACGATCACGACCTGAGCGAGCGAGGGTGATGCCGTGGGCGAGTGTGGCAACAGGCTGAGCACGCGGCGGTCGACGCGAGCGGGCGGCGTATGGACCGTGCTGCTGGCCAGCGTGCTGCTCGCGCAGGGCTGCGGGCCCGGTGTGCGATCGCTCTCGGTCGAGGTGCGCGACGCGGCGACCAAAGAGCCCGCTGCCGGCGTGACGGTCATCGCCGACGTCCCCAACCGCAACCACCCGTTCAGCATCGCCTCGCTGCTCGGGCAGACGGGGGAAGTGTCCACGCGGGCCGTGACCGATCAGCGCGGGCGGGCCGAACTGAGCGCCATCCAGGGTCGCCCGGTGCGCATCAGCGTGCTCGCGCCGGGGTGGTCGGTCGGGTGTGTCGAGTGCGACGAGGACGGCGCGTGGACGGACTCGCCCGAGCCGGCGGCCGTCGGCGTGCGCCGGGTCAGCGTGCGGTGTCAGAATCCCGGGTCAGCGCGCTGAGGGCGCCATCGCCTTGGCGCTCACGCTCGGCTTGATGACCTTCGGCGCCTGCTGGTGCAGCTTGTTGACACGGTGCTTGGACCAGTCGGTGACGCTCAGGTCCGGCGACTGCTTGCCTGTGTGCAGGCGGAGCACGTCGTAGGTGTTGTTGCGCTGGGCCGGCAGGAAGCCCGCCTCGCGGATCAGGCGGCACAGCAGCGCTTCGTCCAGGCAGTACGTCGTGCCCGCGCTGGAGACGACGTTCTCTTCCATCATCACGCTGCCCATGTCGTTGGCGCCGTACGCGAGCGCGACCTGGCCGACGTGCGGGCCCATCGTGACCCAACTGGCGCCGATCGAGTAGATGTTGTCGAGGAACAGGCGGCTGAGGGCCTGCGTGCGGAGGTAGTCGGTCGCGCTGGACATGCGGACGCGCTTGCCGAACAGGTGCGCCGTCGGGTACGCGTCGCGGTCGATGGCGTCGTAGTCGTACACGTCGGCGGTCCGTGCGCCCGGCGGAAGCGGCGCGCCCGGCGCGCCGGAGAGGATTGCGCCCGCCCGCGCGACGGCGTCGCCGGGGAACTCCTGGCTCAGTTCGCGCTCGTCGGCGCCCCAGTCCGGCACGCGGCCCAGCGGCGTGTTCTCGCGCTGGAAGGGCCAGGAGATGAACGCCTTGTAGT
>CAZTQN010000031.1:0-48242 GCA_964615765.1 uncultured Phycisphaeraceae bacterium | reverse complement strand
CGTCGAGACCGTCGGCGTGGGTCAGTCCGAAACCGCCGTCGCCGGCATGACCGACGTCTTCCTCGCCATCGCCATCCCCGGCGCGGGCGACGAGCTCCAGGGCATCAAGCGCGGCTTGCTCGAACTCGTCGACATCGTCGCCGTCAACAAATCCGACGGCGACAACATCCCCCGCGCCGCTCGCGCCGCCCACGACTACGCCGCCGCGCTCCGCATCACCGCCCGCGCCGACCTCGATCACCCGCCGAGCGTGCTCACCTGCAGCGCCCTCACCGGCGACGGCGTGCCCGAACTGTGGTCCGCGCTGCTGGCCTGCTGGACGCACCGCCACACGACCGGCCGCCTCATCACACGCCGGCAGGAGCAGCACGTCGGCGCCCTCGAGCAAGCCCTCGACGAGCGCCTGCGCGAACTCATCGACAACACCCCCGCCGCCGCCGGCGCGCTGGCCGACGCCCGCCGCGCCGTCGCCTCGGGCACGCTCGACCCCGCCGTCGGCGTTGACCGCGTCATCGCGGCGCTCACCGCCGCTGTCCGCTCCGCACCATGACGCCCGCCCGCCGGCCGCTCACACCCGGCGTCGGCGGAGCATCGTCCCGCCCGCCGCGAGCAGCATCGCCGCGCCGACGCTCGGCGAGGGCACGCCCCACTGGATGTGATCGACTTCCCAGTCCGTGCTGCTCGCGACCGTGACGCGCAGACGCGAGATGCCCGCCGCGTTGAAGAAGCCGACGAAGCGATCCTCCGCCGTCGCCCCGGTGATGTCCCCGTCCCCGAACTGGAACGGGCCCGCCGTCGCCGCGAGTTCGCCCAGCAGGTCGAAGGCCTGCACCGTCACCTGCGAGAAGCCCTGCGGCCCGCCGATCACGGCGCCCACGTCCGTCACCACCAGCCCCGCGTACGTCGCGAACACGCCGCTGCCCGGGTTGATGTCCACGTCGATTGAGGTCGAGGTCGTGCTCAAGAGCGAGCGCCCGAGCGAGCCCGCGCCGTCGATGGCGCCGTCGTCGGCGTCGACGGAGTCCGTGGCGGCGCTCGGCTGCGTCACCACGCCCGACGACACGCTCAGGCCCAGCGCGTTCAACTGCCCGTCCTCGAACGTCTCGTTCACGAACGTCGCCAGCCCGGCCAGCGGGCTGTCGTTCACGCTCAGATATGGCGACGGCCCGAACACCGTCGCGCCAAGGCCCGTGGACGCCACGCCGAACGTCCCCACTACCACCGCGACCGCACCATTCATTCGCGACATCATCTCGGGCCTCCTCATGCTCGTGGCGCCACCGGCTCGCCAGCACACGCCGCACATCAGCATACGGCGCCCACCAACGTCTTCAGCCTCTTCCACCAAAAGCCCCCATCGCGCGCCGGCCAGCCTCACCCTTGTTCGATGTCTTTCCCGGCGAGATACCACCTGAGCAGCCGCTCGAACAGCTCGCGCGCCACCGGCCCCGCCCGCCCGTCGCCAACCGGCCGTCCGTCGATGGACGTCACCGCCGAGACGTAGCTCGTTGTCCCGATCAGCATCACTTCCGACGCGGCGCTGAGTTCCTCCGCGCGCACCGTCCGCTCAACGATGTGCGGGGCCGCCTTCAGCAGCACGTCGCGCGTCACACCTTCCAGCATCGGGGCCGATTCGAGCGAAGGCGTGACCACCTCGGCCCCCGGCCCGCGCCCGAACACCAGCACGATGTTGGTCGCCAGGCCCTCGCTCACCACGCCGCCGCGCCCGTCCGCGTCGCCCCCGCGGATCAGCACCGCCTCGTCGCACCCCAGCCGCGCCGCTTCGCGCGCGACCCACACGTTGCCCATCAGCGAGATCGACTTGAGCCACCCGAGCGACCACCGCGGGTCCGGCCGCGCGATCACGCGCTTCACCGGCACGCCCGCCGCCAGTACCGCCTCCAGCCCCGGCAGCGGCGTGCAGTACGCAAACGCCGTCGGTTCCAGCCCACCCGGCGCCACGCGCGAACGCGGCGAGTGCCCCGCCCGCACCTCCGGCGCCCCGCCCGTCACCTGCCAGTACACCAGCGCATCCGGGCACCCATTGGCCTGCACCATCTCGACGCTCAGCGCTTCCAGGCGCGACGTGTCCCACGTCAGCCCGGCCGCCTCCAGCCCGCGCCGCATCCGCCGCGCATGCTGAGCCGCGCCGATGATCCGCGCGCCGCCGGACGATGCGACCGAGCGCATCCCTTCGTACACACCCTCGCCAAAGATAAAGCCGCGGTCCAGCGGGCTGATGCTCGCCTCACCCAGCGGAACCAGTCGCCCGTTCAAATGCACGATCACGCCCCAGCGTACCCCCACCAGCCCGACCCCGGCGCCGCCCCAGCACCGCCGGCGGCACATACGCGCAGCGCTCGTTCCCACCCCCCTCGCCTCTCGCCCCTGACCTCCGTCCCCTTCCTCATCCTGACCGCCGCCCTCCCCGGCTGCATCACCGACGTCCGCCCCGTCAGCCCATCGCCATATATCACCGCCCCGTCGCAGCGCACCGTCACCACCTCCGCCGCCCGCGTCGAGCTCGAGCCGGTCGTGGCGATCCAGACCGACGGGCTGACGCTCCCACTGTTCTCGCCCGACGGCCGGCACCTGGTCGTCGCCCGCCCCACCGACGCCGACGCCGCGCTCACCTGGGACGAACTGCTCGCCCTTCCCCGCCCCGCCCCCGCCGCCCCCGACGCCCCCGCCCCGCCCGCCGCTCGAAGCGTGCTGATCTACGACCTCTCGCCGGCGCCTCCAGCGGTTTCCGCCTCGAGCGACGCCGGGGCGTCCAGCCCGCTTCCGCCGCGCTCGCCGACGCGCGTCGATCTTCCCCCCGGTTCAATCCTCGGCCGTTCGTCCAGCTCGCTCGGCTGGCTCATCGAACACACAACGCCCAGCAGTGGGGGGGTACTCGCCAACGACGCTCCCGACCGCGCCATCGGCCTGCTGCCATGGTCATCAGCCGCGGCCGCCGCAGCTCCCGATGCCGCGCCCTCCGCCGCAAGCCCAAGCCGCGTCGCTTGGCTGCTGCGCACCCCGGGCATGGTGTACGCGTGGGCGACGTTCCTGCCCGAATCACCCGGTGCTCCAGCACGCATCGCCGCGGCGGAGCGACCGAGCGACGACTCCCGCCCCTGGACCATCGTCCTCGCCGAAGCGCCGCCCGGCTGGACGCCCGGTTCCGCGGGCGCCCCGTGGCCGATCGTCGGGCGGGCCGCTACCGACGCCGCGCTGCTCCTGCCCTTCGCCGGCAACGACCCGGGCACGCTCTTCGCCATTGCGCAGCGCCCCGACGGCACGGCGGCCGTCGTCCGATGCACCCTCGCGCCCGCCCAGCCGCAGTTCGGCCTCAGGACGTGGGACACGGTCCTGCCCCTCCGCGCCGGCACCGGCGTGCGTGATCTCTATCAGGCCACCGCCGCGCTGCAATCGCCATGGCCCAGCGCCGCGGGTTCTGAACCCGCCGGCGCCGTGATCTTCGCGCCCGACGCGCTCCGCTGCTGGTGGCTGCGGGCCCATGCGCGACCCGCCAGTTCCGGCGGTCCCGCCGACACGCCGCGCGATGAACCCGTCAACGCCGAGCCGCTGCCATCCCGTTCGTTCGTCGGCGTGCCCGCGCGGCAGGCCAGCGGGCTTGGCCTGATCATCGCCACCGACCGCGACGTCCGCGCCATCGTCCCCGGCGGCCCGCCCGGCCCGGACTGGAACCCCGCCCGGTCGGTCCGGGTGCTCGGCGGCGAAGCCGTGCCCCGTGTCACACGGGGCCGATTGGGGGGCGATAGGGCCGGCGAACAGGACGAGATTTGGCTGATGGTACCCAACTCAGGGGTGCAATCGTCCGAGAGTATGGTGTACCGGGTGCGTGTCCGGCCGGCAGCGGGTGAGAAACTGCCCAGATTGCCAGAATAACCGACCGTATTCGGAAGTTGTCAGGAAGCTGGATCAAGGTGGCGCAAAGTCGGCCAGTTTTCTTTCGAGAGTGGTTGACACCTCCCCTGCCTTGATGTATCTTCCCTCCGTCGTCGTTGTGGTTTCTCCACTGCCCTCACAAAGATTGGAAGGAGTTCCCGTGAAGAAGGTTGTTATTCTGTCCACTCTCGCCGCTGCGGGTCTGGCTTCGGCTGCGCACGGTCAGGCGTTCACCCTGCAGCTGTTCCTCACCGCTCGCGCTGTCAGCGGCTCGTCTCCCTCGGAGACTGTGACCGACATTCAGGAAGGTGGCTCCATCGCCGCTACCGCTGGCACGCGGTACCGCGTCGATGTCCGTTACCGCATCAATGACAACGTGGCCGACACCGTCGGTTCTCGTGGTCTGTCGGCCGCCGCGCTGATCCTGACCCGCTCGGGCACGGGCACGGGCACGACCAGCCGCGCGTTCCTCACGTTCGATCAGCAGGGCGACTCGGCCGTGACCAACCCGGACACCTCGGGCATCACGACCGCGGCTGACGGCCCCACGACCGGCCTCATCGGCCAGTTCCGTGGCGGTCTGACCGCTGACGATGCGGCCCCGAACGGTGGCGCCAACGGCCTGTCCACCGCCGCCGCTCCCCTCCTCCCCCTGGCTCTGTCGAACCCCGGCCACCGCTCTTGGGGCACCACGGGCAACCCGACCGCCGCCAACACCAACGCCAGCACGACCCGCTGGGCTCTGTACACCTTCGAGTTCGTCTACCAGGGCGGCCAGGTGAACTTCAACGTCACCGCTCAGGCTGACGCCACCACCGGCAACCGCTTCGGGTACTTCCAGCAGACCGGCGGCACCGTGAGCCCGGTCCCGGTGACCTCGCAGTCCGCTCAGGACGGCAACATCAGCTTCGTCCCGGCTCCCAGCGCTGCCGCGCTGCTCGGCCTGGGTGGCCTGATCGCCGCTCGCCGCCGCCGCGCTTGATCAGGCTCGCCTGATCAGCGTTCGTCGGTGACGATCGCACTGGAATCTACGCCGCATTCTCCTGCGGCTGGCACGAACCCAACAGTTCGACGGACCCCGAGGGCCTGCGCCCTCGGGGTCTTTTGTTTTCACAAGGACGTTCGGGGCTTGCCCGGGGGGCGGTGGCGGAATACCCGTTGCCTATCCGGATGAACAGGTGAAAAGAGGGCCAATCTTTACCAGACCCTCACGCGAATTCTGCGTATTGCGGTGCGAAATCGCTTGGCGCGCCCCGAAGGATTGTGGTAGTATTCCACTCGCCGCAAGGCAAGGGGAGGGGAAGTTCAACCGGGTCGTTCTCACGTCAAGACCCCTTGTGTTCCTGAAGGAGATGAGAGATGAAGAAGATTGTTGGTCTCGTTGCGCTCGCGGCTCTCGCCGCTCCCGCCTTCGGCCAGTTCCGTCTGGACCTGACCCTCACCGCTCGCGAAGTGAACGGTTCGGGCGAAGTGATTGACCTCCAGACCGGCGGCCAGATCAATGCGACGGTCGGCTCGACCTACCGCGTCGAACTGCGCTACCGCATCAATGACGGCACGGCCGACACCATCGGCTCCCGCGGCCTGTCCGCGGCCGAAATCCGCTTCAACCGGAGCGGCACCGGCGCCGGCGCCCAGACCTCGTCCTACCTGACCTTCCACCAGTTCGACTTCAACACGATCCAGAACCCCGACGCCTCCACGATCAGCACCGAAGGCGACGGCCCGGCCACCGGCCTGATCGCTGCCTTCCGCGGCGGTCTGGTTGCCAACACCGACGCTGCCAACGCTGGCGGCGGCGCTCTGGGCAACACCTGGATCGTCACCCCCCTGGCCATCTCGGCCCCCGGCCACAACAGCTGGGCTTCCGGCCCGAACCCCTCGGCTGCCAACACCAACACCAGCACCACGGTGTGGGCGCTCTACAGCTTCGACTTCACCTACGGTGGTGGCGAAGTGAACTTCAGCGCGTCGGCCAACGCTGACCCGCAGACCGGCAACCGCTTCGGGTTCTTCACCCGCACCGGCGGCACCAACAACCCCGTCCCGGTGACCTCCCAGCTCGCCACCGACGGCACCATCTCCTTCGTCCCGGCTCCGGGCGCTGCCGCCCTCCTGGGCCTCGGCGGCCTGATCGCCGCTCGCCGCCGCCGCGCCTAATCCGCGACGCGTCCGAGACAATCAGATCTTTGATCTCCGCACACCCCGGGCTCACGCTCGGGGTGTGTTGGTTTTTGAATGACGGGGAATCGCGAGGCCGGAGGCGGCGGAGTTTGCACGCGAAGGCGCGAAGCGGGACGGGAAGCGGGAGGCGGGAGGCGGGAAGCGGCGGAGTTTGCACGCGAAGGCGCGATGGGCGCGAAGCGGGACGGGAAAGCGGGAAGCGGGAAGCGGGAAACGGGAAACGGGAAGCGGCGGTCCGGCGATCGGCGCGTGATGAACGTCGCCGAGCCCCGCTTCCCGAATCCCGAATCCCGGCCTTCTCTTCGAGCCCTTCGCGCCTTCGCGTTCAACCGCTTCCCGCTTCCCGCCTCGCGTTTCCCGAATCCCGAATCCCCCTGTATCCTCTTCCCATGAGCGACACGATCTTCGGCAAGATCATCCGCGGCGAGATTCCGTGTCATCGGGTGTATGAGGATGCGCACGTGCTGGCGTTTCTCGATATCAACCCGCTCAGCCGGGGGCACACGCTGGTGATCCCGAAAGAGGCGCGGGCGCAGGTGCACGAGTTGTCGGACGAGGCGAGCGCGGCGGTCGGGCGGGCCCTGCCGCGGATCTGCCGCGGGGTGCTGAAGGCGACCGGTGCGACGGCGTACAACATCCTGCAGAACAACGGGGCCGACGCGCACCAGGTGGTGATGCACGTGCACTTTCACGTGATCCCGAAGCACGCGGACGGGTCGGGGCTGGGGCTGGTGTGGCGGCCGGGCGGGTTCGATCACGCGGCGGGGGCGACGCTGGCGAAGTCGATCGCGGCGGCGATCGGGTGAGGCCGCGGTATCGACAGGCCGGCAGCCGCGGAGGCGCCAAGACGCGGAGAGAGCGGAAAACATAGCATCGCGGGATGCTGGCTCAGTCGACGCCGCGGTTGCCGATTCGTCCGCTTCCGGACCTGCTTGTGAACCAGATCGCCGCGGGCGAGGTGGTGGAGCGTCCGGCGAGCGTGGTGAAGGAAGTGATGGAGAACGCCGTCGACGCGCGGGCGACGCGGATCGTGGTCGAACTTGAGCAGGGCGGGGTGGAACTGATCCGGGTGACGGACGACGGCGTGGGCATCCCGCCGGAGGAGCTCGCGCTGGCGATCGCGCCGCACGCGACGAGCAAGATCCGCGAGGCGGCGGACCTGGACCGGATCGGGACGATGGGGTTTCGCGGGGAGGCGCTGGCGTCGATCGCGAGCGTGTCGCGATTGAGCGTGCGGTCGCGCACGGCGGAGGACGTCGGGGCGTCGGAGATCGGCGTCGAGGGGGACCTGCTCAAGCCGGTGAAGCCGGCCAGCGGGGCGGTGGGCACGTGCGTGAGCGTGCGGAACTTGTTCTTCAACACGCCGGCACGGCGGAAGTTTCTGCGCACGCCGCAGACCGAGCAGGGGCACTGCCTGGACGTGGTGTGTGCGCTGGCGATTGCGCACCCGGGGATCGCGGTGCGTGCGGTGTGCGACGGGCGGACGGTGCTGGATGTACCGGGCGGGCAGACGGCCCGCGCACGGGCGCTCGCCGTGCTGGGCGAGGAACTGAGCGGGCAACTGCTGGAGGTGCACGCGGACGCGTTCGATGACGCGCGCGGGCTGACCTTGTCGGGTTTGGCGGGGCGCCCGGAGATCGCGCGGGCGACGGCGAAGGGGCAGTACTTATTCCTGAACGGTCGCACGATCCGCGATCGGACGGTGCAGCACGCGCTCCGCGAGGCGTACCGCGGGTTGATCGAGCCCGGGCGGTATCCGACGGCGGTGCTGATGATCGAGATGGATCCCGGCGCGGTCGATGTGAACGTGCACCCGGCGAAGGCCGAGGTGCGGTTCCGCGATCAGTCGATGGTGCACGGGGTGATCCTGCGGAGCGTGCGCGAGGCGCTGCGGCGTGCGGATCTGACGCCGAGCGTGCAGTGGGGGGCGCCCGGGGGCGGCGAGGCGGGCACGCCGCGGCGGGAGGAGTTTGGGACCGGGCTGCCGAGTGCGGCGGGCGGTGGGCACGCGGGCGGCGGGCTGGATGGGTTCAGCGGCGGTGGAGGCGGCGGCGGCGGCGGGAGCGGTGCGGAGGCGGCGGCGCGGCTGGTGGAGTTTTTGAAGCGGCCGGCGTCGATGCCGGTGCACGCCGCGGCGATCCGCGAGGCGGTGCGGGATGGCGACGGCGGTGTCGGCGGGGCGAGTGCGGGCGGGCCGGGCCCGTTCGCGGCGGGCGCGTCGGGAAGCGCGTCGGGAAGCGGGGCGGGTGGTGCGGAGCTGCTCGAGCCGCCGCGGCGGGAGCGGCTGCTCCAGGTGCACAAGTCGTTCGTCGTTACGCAGGATCAGGAAGGCCTCTTGATCGTTGATCAGCACGCGCTGCACGAGCGGGTGATGTTCGAGGCGCTGTTGCAGCGTGTGCGGCTGGCGGCGACGGGCGGGGATGCGGGCGCGGGGGCGGACGGGGGGTCGGGTGCGGGGGCGACGCTGGAGAGTCAGCGGCTGCTGGTGCCGGCGGTGGTCAAGACCAGCCGCGGGGTCGTGTCGCGCCTGGAAGAACTCAAGCCGCTGCTGACGCGGATCGGCGTGAGCGTCGAGGCGCTCAGCCCCGAGAGCGTGGGCGTGCACGCGTTCCCGACGTTCCTGTTCGATCGCGGCGTGGACCCGGTCGAGTTCCTGGCCGGCGTGTTCGAGAAAGCAGAGGCGGACAACTTTGACGGGTGGGGAGGCGGGGGCGCCGGGAACGCTGGGGGCACGGCGGGCGAGGCGGTGCTGCACGAAGTGCTGGACATGATGGCGTGCAAAGCGGCGGTGAAGGCGGGGGATTATCTGAGCGACGCCGAGCTGGCGGACTTGCTGAAGATGCGGGACCTGGTGGAGCGTTCGAGCAACTGCCCGCACGGCCGCCCGACGAGCATTCGGGTGACGATCCGGGAGTTGGAGAAACGGTTCGGGCGGGTGTGAGGGAAGAGGTTCGGGAAACGGGAAGCGTTTGAACGCGAAGGCGCGAAGGGCTCGAAGAGAGTCGGGATTCGGGATCCGGGATTCGGGATTCGGGATTCGGGAAGCGGGAAACGGGAAGCGTTTGAACGCGAAGGCGCGAAGGGCGCGAAGGGGATCGGGAAGCGGGAGACGGGAAGCGGGAAACGGCGGGGCTCGCGATCACGGCTGCGATGCACTTCCCGAATCTCGAGTCCCAGTTCTGAATCCCCTTCGCGGCCATCGCGCCTTCGCGTTCAACCGTTTCCCGCTTCCCGTTTCCCGAACTTCGGTCCCCTCGCGTTC
The DNA here is from genome assembly GCA_964615765.1 of uncultured Phycisphaeraceae bacterium. Taxonomy (GTDB): domain Bacteria; phylum Planctomycetota; class Phycisphaerae; order Phycisphaerales; family UBA1924; genus CAZTQN01. The sequence continues at coordinate 38,902 of CAZTQN010000031.1, read as the reverse complement.
AACTTCCGCGGCTGCCGCCCCGCTAGCCTCGTGCATGGGCAAGACTGACGCGGAGCGGGGCGGCGGGGGCGGGGGCGGGGGCGAGAGGACGCCGCGGGTGGAGGGGCAGACGGCGCTGCACGTTGGGAAGAAGTGGGACCTGGTGCGGCTGTCGGTGCGCCGGCCCAGCGGGAAGGTGATGGAGCGCGAGGTGGTGCGTCACCCCGGCGCGGTGATTGTGGTGCCGGTGATGACGGGGGAGCAGGCCGAGCGGGCCGGGAAGGGGCGGCGGGGCGATGGGGCCCATGTCGTGCTGATCCGCAACTTTCGCATCGCGACCGGGGCGTGGTTGTACGAGTGTTGTGCGGGGACGCTGGAGCGGGCCAAGGCGGGCGGGGAGGTCGGGGGCTTTGTGGGGGCAGGGCAGGGGGGGGAAGACCCGCAGGCGTGCGCGGATCGGGAGTTGATCGAGGAGACGGGGTACCGGGCCGGGCGGCTGGTGAGCCTCGGGCCGGACTGGTTCTACACGACGCCCGGGTTGACCGATGAACAGATGCACATGTTCGTCGCGACGGACCTGGAGCACGTCGGGCAGGACCTGGAGGAGGACGAATCGATCGAGGTGGAGGTCATCCCGGCGGCGCGGGCGATCGCGATGGTGATCGACGGGCGGATTCGGGATGGCAAATCGATGGTGGCCCTGATGCTCGCGGAGCGGGCGGGCTACTTTCGCGGGTGATGGGCGGCACACGGAAGGGTTGAGAAGCGCGCGGCATGGGCATGTCGGACCGGCGATATCGGGATGGTGCGGGCGGCTCCGACTGGGACGGGCAGGGGGGCGGCCTGCGCCGGGCCCTGCGCCGGATCTTCGTCGAGGGCGACGGGTTCTTCTCGTGGTCGCTCCCGCTGTTCACGGTGGCGGGCGTGCGCGTGCGGATCCACCTGCTCTACCTGGTGGTGATCGCGGTGCAGTTGCTCAAGCCGATCCAGCCGGGGGCGGCGGGTCTGGCGTATACGGCGTTTTTCATGGGGTCGTTGTTCGTGCTGGTGCTGGCGCACGAGTTCGGGCACGTGATCGCCTGCCGCAAGGTGGGCGGGGAGGCGGACGAGATCATCATGTGGCCGCTGGGCGGGCTGGCGATGTGCCGCCCGCCGCATGACTGGCGGTCGAGCCTGATCACGACGCTGGGCGGGCCGGCGGTGAACCTTGGGCTGTTCTTCGTGTTCGGCGGGGTGCTGCTGGCGCTCGGCGCGGGGTGGCGGACGGTCTTGTTCAACCCGCTGGAGACGTGGTCGAGGCTGGCGACCGAGCCGTGGTTCAACGTCAACGCGGCCCACTGGAAGACGCTGCTGTACTCGGCCCACGTCTCGAACGCGTACCTGTTCCTGTTCAACATGCTGATGGTGATGTTCCCGCTGGACGCGGGGCGGGTGATGCAGGAACTGCTGTGGCGGAAGATGGGCTTCCGGCGCAGCATGCAGATCGCGGCCAACGCGGGGCTGGTGATGGCGGTGATCGTCGGGACGGTGGCGCTGTTCGGGGAGCAGAGCACGCTGCTGGGTATCGCGCTGTTCGCGGGGATCACGTGCTACGGCGAGAAGCGGCGGCTGATGATGACCGACGACCCGTACGCGGACGTGCTGGAGCAGTCGTCGAACGTGAACGCGCGGGAGGAGGAGCGGAAGTACAAGAAGGCGATGGAGAAGCAGGAGCAGGAGCGAGCCGCGCAGGCCGAGGTGGACCGGATCCTGGCGAAGATCGCGCAGAGCGGGATGGGGAGTTTGACGGGGCGGGAGAAGCGCGTGCTGCGTGACGCGACAGAGCGGCAGCGCTCGGGAGGGCGGTGAGCATGGGTCTGGCGGATCGCGATTACGCCCGGGGCGGGCCCACGGGCGGCGCGTGGGGGAGCATCCGGCGCGGCGGGTGGCGGTTCTGGTCCGTCAACACCTGCCTGATCATCATCAACGTCGCCGTCTTCCTGGTTGGCAATGTCATCCTGGCGAACAAGACCGACCTGTTCAGCGCCGGCGTGCTGCAACTGCCCGGGGCCAGCAGCGAGCAGGTCCGCGACGGCGTGGTCAATCGGAACGTCACGGCGATGCTGCCGGGCGGGTACATCGGCAACCCGGTGCAGGACCGACGCACGGGCGAGGTCGTCGGGTATCGGCGGTACCGCGAGTTCCCGGTGGTGCAGGGGTACGGGCACGTCTCAACCGGCAAGGGCGTTGAGATCCAGTTCTGGCGGTTCGTGACGTTCCAGTTTCTGCACGCCAACCAGTGGCACCTCTTGCTGAACATGCTCGGGCTGTGGTTCGTCGGCAACCTGGTGGAGGAGTATCTAGGGCGGAAGCGGTACCTGGCGTTTTACTTGATCTCGGGGATCGCGGGGGCGGTGTGTTATCTGCTTTTGAACGCGGTGGGGTACGGGATTTCGCAGATGGGGGCATCGCCGGACCGGGTGCCGGGGGTGCTGTTCAATGACGTGTACACGCCGCTGGTGGGTGCGTCGGCGGGGGTGTTCGGCGTGCTGATGGCGGCGGCGTACATCGCGCCGACGTCGACGGTGTACGTGATGTACGTGCTGCCGTTGCAGATGCGGACGGCGGTGTACCTGTTCACGGGCGTGGCGCTGCTCAACCTGATCATGGGCGGGAGCAACGCGGGGGGCGACGCGGCCCACATCGGCGGGGCGATCGCGGGGTTCTATTTCATTCGGCGGACGTACCTGCTGCGCGACTTCTTTCAGTTGGTGGGCGGGCCGGCGCGGGCGGTAAGCCGGCGCGCCAGCCGCGGCGGCGCTGCGGCGGGCCTGGGCGCGACCGCGCAGCGTGAGGCCGAGGTGGACCGGATTTTGGTGAAGGTACGCGATGAGGGCACGGCGAGCCTGACGGAGACGGAGCGGCGGACGCTGCGCGAGGCGAGCCGGGCGGGGCAGGCATGACGGCACCGGTGCGATTTGAGGTGTTAGCGCGGTCGGCGGTGTGCGGTGCGCGACGGGGGCGGGTGACCACGCCGCATGGCGCGTTTGATACGCCGGCGTTCATGCCCGTGGGCACGCGCGGGACGGTGAAGGGGATCTTGCCCGGGCTGGTGTGGGCGACGGGGGCGCAGATCATCCTCGGGAACACGTACCACCTGCTGCTGCGGCCGGGGCCGGAGTTGATCGAGCGGATGGGGGGCCTGGCCCGGTTCAGCGGGTGGGGCGGGCCGATGTTGACGGATTCGGGCGGGTACCAGGCGTACTCGATGGCGGGGATCAACCGGGTTGATGACGACGGGGTGACGTTCAAGTCGATCGTCGATGGGTCGATGGTGACGATGACCGCCGAGTCGGCGACGCGGGCGCAGAATCAGATCGGGGCCGACATCATCATGGCGTTTGATGACTGTCCGCCGAGCGTGGATCCGGAGGCGGGGCCGGTGAATCAGACGCGGCTCAGACTCGCTGCGGCGCGGGATGCGGGGGTGGTGGCGGGCGGCGGGGCGGATGAGGCGCCGCCGGCGGACGGAGCGGGCGGCGCGGGGGGTTCGGGCGGCGCTGGTGGTTCCGGTGGTTCGCGGCGTGTGCGTCTGAAGAAGCGGTACGACCATGCGTCGCGGCTGGCGATCGCGAATGAGCGGACGATCCGCTGGCTCGAGCGGTGCAAGGTTGAGCATCACCGCCTTGGCGGGCATGAGCGGCGCGGGCTGTTCGGGATCGTGCAGGGCGGGACGGATCTGGATCGGCGGGCGTGGTCGGTCGAGCGGGTGTGCGGGGTCGACCTGCCGGGGTACGCGATCGGCGGGGTGGCGGTGGGGGAGCAGTTTGATGACATTCGGCGGGTGGTGGAGTTCACGGCCCCCCGCATGCCAACGGACAAGCCGCGGTACCTGATGGGGGTTGGGTACGAGCGGGACCTCTTGGCGGCGGTGCGGGCGGGGGTGGACATGTTCGACTGTGTGCTGCCGACGCGGAACGGGCGGAACGCGAACGCGTTCACGCGGACGGGGCAGATCCGGCTGCGCAACGCGCAGTTTGCGGAAGACGCGCGGGTGATCGAGCCTGGGTGCGACTGTGCGGCGTGCGGGGGCGGGTGGGGGGGTGTGGGGGGTGCGGGGTTATCGGAAGGGGCGGGCGCGCGAGGGATGGGGGACGCGCCGGGGGGCTTCAGCCGCGCCTATATTCGCCATCTGTTCAATGCGCAGGAGATGCTGGGCCCGATCCTGGTGAGCCTGCACAACTTGCGGCACTTCCAGCGGTTCATGGACGACGTCCGCGGGACGATCGCGTCGGGCGACTGGGCGGGGCTGCTGGAACGGTGGCCCGTGGCGCGCGGCGCGTCCGGAGCGGCACCGGCGGCGTGAGCCATCAGGCTCGGCGCCCGCGGCGGGCTCTATAAGGAAGGTGCATGACGACGATGGTGACAACTTTGGCTCAGACGACCCTGGCTCAGACGACCCGGGCTGAGATGACTCCCGCGTGGGCGACGCTCGCGCAGGCGACCAGCAGCGATCAGGCCCTGACGGGGGCGGCCCCGACGGGTGCGGCGACGGCACAGCCGGGGACGGCGGGGGCGACTGGTGTGCCGTTGGGGACGCCGCCGGCCCAGGGGCCGGGGTTCGCGTTCTGGCTGCCGCTGGTGTTGGTGATGGTGTTCTTCATCGGCATGAGCGTGATGGCGAGCCGGCGGGACAAGAAGCGGCAGCAGGACCTGATGAGCTCGCTCAAGCGTGGGGACGAGGTGCTGACGATCGGGGGGATCGTGGCGACGGTGGCGGAGGTGCGCGACGACCATCTACTGCTGCGGCTGGATGATTCGGGGACGAAGGTGAAGGTGGTTCGGACGGCGATCCAGCGGAACCTGAGCGCGGCGGCGAGCGCCAAGACGGCGACGCCGCAGGTGGAGGTTCGGGCCAAGGGGGACGCGAGCAAGGAAAAGGCCGGGGTGTAACGCCCGCGGCCGAGACGATGACAGACGCGGCGATGTCCCGGTGAGAGCACGCGGGGACGAGGCCGGGGCCCGCTCGGAGAGCGGGCGCGGAAGAACACACGCAAAGGTCCCCGCTCGAAGCGAGGGGGCACCACGAGAGAAGAAGAACGCGCATGCCTGTGCTGGTTCGGAACGGTCTGATTATTCTGGCGTGTCTGGCGGTCGCGCTGTGGGCGATCCTGCCTCCTGAGCAGAAGCTGCGCAAGGGGAAGGACCTGGCCGGCGGGGCCACGCTGGTGTACGCGGTGGACGTGAAGCCGGGCGACCCGCCGGACACGCTGACGCGCGTGATCGAGGTGCTCAAGCAGCGCATCGACCCGAACGGCGTGCTGGAAATCTCGATGGTGGCGCAGGGGAGCGACCGCATCGAGATTTCGATGCCGCTGCCGAGCGACCGCGTCAAGGCGCTGCGGGCGGAGTTTGACCAGAAGCTGGTGGCGCTGGCGGCGGTGGCGGTGTCCGCGGAGGACTTCGACGCGGTCGTGGCGCTCGAGCCCGCGGCCCGTGCGGCCCAGTTTGAGCGGATGTCGGGCGGGGATGTCGAGCGGCGTGCGCGGCTGGATTCGGCGGCGGCGGCGTTCGACGCGCTCAAGCCCGAGCGGGCCAAGATGGCCGCCCTGCAGCGCGATGTCGCGCAGCTCCGCGAGCGCGTCCGGGCCGAGCGGGCCAAGGTCGGCGGGGCGGAAGATCGACTGGTCGCCGACCTGGAGTCGGCGCTGAAGCTGGCGGAGGACAAGGTCCGGGCGGAAGCCGCGGTCATCGCGCCGCTCGACCTGGCGTACGAGTCGGCCCGCGAGTCGGCGCTGACGGGCGGGCTGAACGCGGGGGACCTGCGGCGGGCGCTGACGCTGAGCAGCGCGCCGACCAAGATCGAGGGGAACGACGGGAAGATCGTGCAGCTGCCCAGCCCGCGCGAGCGGGCCATTACGGAGATCCTGACCCGGTACAAGGAGCAGGAGCCCCAGATCAAGGGCGTGATCGCGGCGTGGGACGCGTACGAGTCTCAGCGGCGGAGCCTGGACGACCCGAATGACATCAAGCGCATCCTGCGCGGCGCGGGGGTGCTGAACTTCCGCATCACCGTGCAGTCCGGCGAGATCGCGCAGGAAGCCGAGGCCCGCTCGCAGCTCAAGACTGGCGGCCCGCGGAGCGTCCGCGTCGACGACGTCGCGTGGTACAAGGTCAACAAGATCGAGAACTGGCTCAACAGCGTCGCCGACGCGGACGAGCTGAAGGCGTCGGCGGCGACGTTCTTCGGGCGGCGCGGGTACATCGGGGAAGAGTACAAGGGCGAGTACTACATCCTGTGCTGGGACCGGCGCGACATGCGCCTGACCGAGCAGGACGGGGCGTGGGCGCTGTCGGCGGCGTACCAGGGCGTTGACCAGGTCGGTCGCCCGGCGATCGACTTCCGGATGGACCCGCTGGGCGCGAGCAAGCTCGGGGTGCTGACGGAGGGCAATGTTCAGAAGAACATGGCCGTGCTGCTGGACGACGAGATCTACACGGCGCCGCGCCTGCAGAGCCGCATCGCGGGGCAGGGGCAGATCACGGGGAACTTCTCGTCGGCGGAGCGGGAGTACGTGATCCGCGTGCTGAGCGCGGGGTCGTTGCAGGCCAAGCTGTCGCCAGAGCCGATCGGGCAGAGCGTGCTGGGCCCGCAGTTCGGTGCGGACAACCTGGACAAGGGTCTGAAGGCGGGCCTGATCTCGTTCGTGGTCGTGGCCGCGTTCATGATGTGCTACTACTTCGCGGGCGGGGTGATCGCGGTGGTGGCGCTGGCGTTCAACGCGATGCTGCTGGTGGCGGCGATGGCGCTGAACCAGGCGGCGTTCACGCTCCCGGGGATCGCGGGGATCATGCTGACGTTCGGTCAGGCCGTCGACGCGAACGTGCTCATCTACGAGCGCATGCGTGAGGAGTTCCGACGCGGGGCGGACCTGCGGACGGCGGTGCGGTTGGGCTTCGACAAGGCCTTCAGCGCGATCGTCGACGGGAACGTGACGACGCTGATCGTGTGCGTGGTGCTGGGCTTCACGGGCACGCAGGAGATCCGCGGCTTCGCCCTGACGCTGGGCATCGGGATCGTGACGACGCTGTTCGCGCAGCTGTTCTTTACGCGGTTCATCTTCGCCGTGATGTCGGAGAAGCTGGGCATCCGCAAGATGTCGATGCTGCCGACGGTGATCCCGGGGTTCCAGGAGGCGATCACGCCGAACGTGGACTGGCTGAAGATCCGCCCGATCGCGATCACGATCTCGATCATCCTGACGATCGCGTCGATCGGGCTGGTGATCTACAAGGGGTCGGACCTCTTGAGCGCGGAGTTCCGCGGCGGGACGGTCGTGACGCTGGACCTGAAGACCAATCCCGACGGCTCGCAGGCGAAGCTGGATCGCCCGGTCGTCGAAGAGCGCGTGAAGGACATCGCGGCCAAGGCGCCCGAGGGCAGCCCGCTCAAGCAGTTCGTGTTCGCGGAAGTGGTCGCGGTCAATCCGGACGCCAACGGCGTGACGGCGCCGCGGTTTGTCGTCAAGACGACCGTGACGGACCCGGAAGCCGTGCAGGCGGCCCTGGTCGGCGCGTTCGGCGACGTGATCGAATCGCGCCCGCCGATCGTGTTCACGGGCAGCGCGGCCCGCGAGCCCGGGGCGACGGCGTTCCCGGTCATCTCGGGATCCCTCGCGGAAACGATCGACCGCCCGGCGACGGGCGAGATTACCGAGTATGTGGGCGGCGTGGCCTTCGTGCTGGACAACCTGAACCCGCCGACGTCCCTCGAGACGCTGCGGGCGCGGCTTGAAGCGACGCGCAGCCAGTCGGACTTCTCCGACACGCTGGGGCGGCGGACCAAGGTCGTGCCGCTGGTGGGCACGCCGGACGCCGTCACGTCGGCGGCGGTGGTCGTCGCGGGCGACGGGCTGAGCTACTTGGGCGACGAGCGGTCGTGGAGCGAGCAGCTGCGCGACCGGGAATGGCGGCTGATCCAGACGGGCCTGACGCAGAGCCAGACGCTGGCGAGCGTGGAGAGCTTCAGCCCGTCGGTCGCGTCGACGTTCCAGGCGCAGGCGATCACGGCCCTGGTGTTCTCGACGCTGCTGGTGGTGATCTACATCTGGGTGCGGTTCAACTCGCTGCGGTATTCGCTGGCGGCGATCGTGACGACGCTGCACGACTGCGTGATCGCCGTCGGGTGCGTGGCGCTGGCGACGATCCTGTTCGACCGGACGCCGGGGCTGGCGCGGACGTTGGGGATCCTGCCATTCAAGATCGACCTGAACGTGATGGCGGCGATCCTGACGGTGCTGGGCTTCTCGCTCAACGGCGTGATCGTGGTGATGGACCGCGTGCGTGAGAACCGCGGGAAGCTGCCCTACGCCTCGCGCAAGGCGGTGAACGACGCGATCAACCAGTGCTTCAGCCGCACGATCATCACGACGTTCACGACGCTGTTCGCGGTGGTGACGCTGTACGTGTACGGCGGGGACGCGGTGCGCGTGTTCGCGTACACGCTGCTGCTCGGGGTGATCAGCGCGACGTACTCGGCGATCGGCGTGGCGCCGACGCTGGTGTGGAGCCGCGCGGCCGATAAGCACGCGCAGGAAGCCGGCGCCAGCGCCGGGAGCGGGGCTGGTGGGGGCGGAGGGATGACGGCGGCGACACCGGCGGCGTGAGCGTGGCAAGCGGCACGCCGCGGGGGCCGATAGGGGTCGGCGATGCGCGATTCGGCGTCTCGGATGTTCCTGTTGGTGCTGGTGCTCCTGGGCGTGTGGGTGGTCACGTTCTGGCTGTACGAGCCGACGGGCGCGCGGCGTGTGCGCGTGACCAGCGACGCGGACGCGACGCCCCCGCCGATCGTGCCCGCGGGGCGCGTGACGATGGACCCGCCGGAGGCGCGGCCCGCGGCGATCGAGCCGGTGCGCCCAGCGGCCGCGCCGAGCGTGCCCGCTGAGCCGCCGCAGATGGTGACGAAGGTCAAGCCGCCGGAGTTCCGCGACTACGTGGTGCAGCGCGGCGACACGGGGTGGATGCAGATCGCGGCCCGGGCGGAGGTGTACGGCGACGGTCGGAAGTGGCAGGTGATCGCGCGGGCCAACCCGCTGGTCTCGCCCGATCGACTCAAGCCCGGCACGACGGTGCTGCGGATCCCGCTCAACCCGGACATCGACGCCATTCAGGGCACGCTGGTGCAGGTTCCGGAGACGGGGCCGGGCACGGGCGGGGCTCAGCCCGCAGCGGGCACGCCCGCTGGCGGTGGCACTGGCACGCCCGCGGCGGGGGCGGCGGCGAGCGGGGAGCGGACGCACACGGTCGGGCCGAGCGATTCGCTGTGGTCGATCGCGCGGAAGTACTACGGGCGCGGGGCGCAGTGGCGGGTGATCTATGAGGCGAACCGGGACGTGATCAAAGATCCGGACCGCCCGCCGAGCGGCGCGGTGCTGCGTATCCCGCCGGAGCCGAAAGACGAGCAATAACACGGGTTTGGCAGGGCCAAGCGGGGCGGTGCGGGCGGCTACCCTGTGCCCGACAGTGGCCTGTGCCCGATGGCGGCCGGTGCCCGTCGGCGGTGTGTTCACGCGGAGGAAGACGATCGTGGCCAAGACCAAGCGGATTCTGGTGACCGGCGGTGCGGGGTTCCTCGGCTCGCACCTGTGCGAGCGGCTGGTCGGGCAGGGGCACGACGTCATCTGCCTGGACAACTTCTTCACCAGCCAGAAGACCAACGTGGCGCACCTGCTGAGCAAGCCGAACTTCGAGCTGGTGCGGCATGACGTGACGCACCCGATCTGGCTGGAAGTGGACGAGATCTACAACGCCGCGTGCCCGGCGGCGCCGGGGCACTACCAGTACAACCCGGTCAAGACGATGAAGACCAGCGTGCTGGGGGCGATCAACATGCTGGGCATGGCCAAGCGCTGCCGCGCGCGGATCCTGCAGTTCTCGACCAGCGAGGTGTACGGCGACCCGACGGTGCACCCGCAGCCGGAGAGCTACCGCGGGAACGTCAACCCGATCGGGATCCGGGCGTGCTACGACGAGGGCAAAAGGGCCGCCGAGACGCTGTTCTTCGACTATCAGCGGATGCACAACCTGCAGATCAAGGTGGTACGGATCTTCAACACGTACGGCCCCAGGATGCACCCGTTCGACGGACGCGTGGTGAGCAACTTCATCCGCCAGGCGCTGCGGGGCGAGGACATCACGCTCTTCGGCGAGGGGATGCAGACGCGCTCGTTCTGCTTCGTCGAGGACCTGATCGAGGTCATCAACCGGATGATGGAATCGCCGGCGGAGTTCGTCGGGCCGGTGAACATCGGCAACCCGACGGAGTTCACGATCAAGCAGCTGGCGGAGCTGGTGCTGGAACTGGTGCCGGAAGTGACGGGCAAGAAGAGCACGAGCAAGATCGTGTTCCGCCCCATGCCGCAGGACGACCCGACGCAGCGTCAGCCGGACATCACGCTGGCGAAGTCGAAGCTGGGCTGGGAGCCGAAGGTGCCGCTGCGTGACGGGCTGAAGCGGACGATCCAGTACTTCGCGGGCGTGGACATTTCGAGCTTCCGGGCGCCGACGCCGAACTACTGAGAGAACAGGCACTGGGCACTTGGCACTAGGCACTCGTGGAGCCCGGGAGCAGCGGCGTGGATGCGCGGTATGTGGTCAGCGTGGGTGTCGAGCGGCTGGATGTCGGCCGCGTGCACGAGATGCTGCGGGCAACGTACTGGTCGCCGAACATCCGGCGCGAGGTGGTAGAAGAAGCCATCCGCAACAGCCTGTGCGTCGGGGCGTATGTCGGCGCGACGGGCGAGCAGGTCGGCTTTGCCCGCGGCGTGACGGACTACGCGACGTTCGGGTGGGTGTGCGACGTGATCGTGCTCGAAGAGCACCGCGGGCACGGCCTGGCCCGGGGCATGGTCTCGGCGCTGCTTGAGCATCCGCGTGTGCAGACCCTGCGCCGGTGGTGTCTGGCGACGCGGGACGCGCACGGCGTGTACGCGCCGCTCGGCTTTGTGCCCGTGAAGCCCGACCGCTGGATGGAAGTTCAGTTCCCGGCCGATCGCTGGGCCGAGCGTTCGGGCACGCCCGGCACGGCGTGATCGGCGTCAGTGCTGGTCGGAGGTGGCGCCGAAGCGTTCGAGCTTGCGCTGCAGGAACCAGTTGTGGTGTTCGATGTGCCAGGTGGCGTAGTCGGCGATGGTGCGGAGGGTCTGCTCGCCGCGGACGGTGTGCAGGCCGCGCCGGGACCAGTCCTCCGGACGCAGGGCGCCCAGCCACTCGCTGTTCCAGCGGCGGAGGGTGTGGATGGTGGCGATGAACGCGGCGACGGGCTGGGGCGGATAGGCGGGGGAGACGGCGGGGTCCGACGTGCCGTAGATCCCGCGGTCGATGAACGACTCTTCGTCCCACGGGTTGAAGACCGGCTGGTCTTCGCCGACGACGCGGCGCATGCGGTGCACGAAGGCGAGCTCGGCGTCGGCGAGGTGACCCAGGAGCACGCGCACGGGCCAGCGTCCGACGCCGGCGCTGGGGAGGAAGGCCATATCGAGCTGCTGATCGGTGAGTTTGAGCACGGCCCGGTCGATCTGCTCCACGCCGCGGGCGTAGCGGGCGATCAGTTCGGGCGTCGGCAGGCTCGTGAACTCGGCGAGCTGCGGCTGGTGGGCTGGGGCGGCAGGTGGGGGGGTGGAAGGGTGGTGATGGGCGGCCATGGCGGAGGGTAGTGGTGCGCCCGGCGGCGGCACAGGCGGGACGCCTGTGCCACCGGGATCGTGCGGAATAGGGTTGAACGATGTCTTCGCCGACGCCGTCGTCTGGGTCTGTGCCTGTCCCGAGTGATCCGAACGCTCGGCGGCTGTCGCTGCGCGTGGTCACGATGCCGAAGGACACCAACCAGTACGGGACGATCTTCGGCGGTGTGATCCTGTCGTACATCGACCAGGCGGGCTTCGTGGAGGCGCGCCGGCACGGGCAGCACAAGTGGGTCACGGTCGCGCTGGACCGGGTGGAGTTCAAGCACCCGGTGCACCTGGGCGACGTGGTGGCGCTGTACACCACGACGACGCGCCTGGGGAGCAAATCGGTCACGGTCAAGGTCGAGGTCGAGGCCGAGCGGTACAGCAACGCGGAGATCGTCGGGGTGACGGAGGCGAGCATCACGCTGGTGAGCGTGGACGCGGCGGGGCGGCCGATCCCCTTCCGCTCGCCGGGAACGACCGGATAAGTGGGCGGGCTTGCGCGGCGGTTTTTCGGGTGTTTTTGGGCGTGCCCGGGCGTGAGGATCGGCTAGACTCGGGCGATGTCCGACGCGTCCGTCATTCAGGTTGATTCCGCCGGGGCCGTGATCTTCGCGCGTGTGACCAGCGAGAAGGTCGGGGCCCGGGAAGCGCAGATCATCGAGCACGAGGTGAAGGCGGCGGCGGCCGGGAAGCGGTACCGGGCCGTCATCGACCTGTCGCAGGTCGCCATGCTCGCCTCGATGGGCCTCGGGGCGCTGGTGACGCTGCACAAGCTGTGCGCGCAGAACGGCGGGATGCTGGTGGTCTTCGGCCTGCGCGACGAGATCGCCGGGCTGCTCAAAGTGACGCACCTGGACCGCGTGCTCAAGACCGTCAAGACGCGCGATGACGCCGCGAAGATGTTCTGAATCACGCGGCGACGCCGCCCTTCGCCCACCCGCCTTTCGCCCCCGAGGCGCGACGCATGACGCACGACCGATGGATCCCCCGTCTGCCGGCGCGACTGGCCGTCATGCTGTCCGGCTCGGGGCGGACGCTCGTCAACCTGCTGCGCGCGATCGAGGACGGGCGGCTGCCCGCTCGCGTCGTCGGCGTCATCGCGTCCAAGGAGTGCCTGGGCGCCCAGCGGGCCCGCGACGCGGGGCTGCCCACGCGCGTGCTGCCGGGCGTGATCCCTTCGGCGGAACTGGCGGCGAGCTTGGCGGAGTTCGGGGCCGACGTGGTCGCGCTGGCGGGGTATCTCAAGAAGATTGACATGCCGACCGGGTGGGACGGGCGCGTGGTGAACATCCACCCGGCCCTGCTCCCGAAGTTCGGCGGGCAGGGGATGTACGGCGACCGGGTGCACGCGGCGGTGCTGGCGGCGGGCGAGCGCGAGTCGGGGTGCACGGTGCACGTGGTCGACGGGGAGTATGACCGCGGGCCGATCCTGCTGCAGCGGCGGTGCCCGGTCTTGCCGGGGGATGACGTGCACACGCTCGCCGCCCGTGTGTTCGAGCAGGAATGCCTCGCGTACCCCGAAGCGCTCGAACAGTTCATCCGGGCCCGCGTATCGGCGTGATGTCGGGACGGGGCAGGAGCGGCGCGATGCGACGGCCAGCGCGGGGCATCCGGCGACTGCGGCGGACGGGGTTCGTGCTTGTGAGCGCGGTGTGGGCCGCGGGTTGGATGATGTCGGTCGGGCACGCGGCGGCCCAAGGCGGCAGCACGCCCGAGTTTGTCGGCCCGCCGGCGCCGAAGCACGAGCGGCGGGAGTTGACGGCGGAGCAGGCGGAGTTTGAAGCCACGCGGCTGCGGCGCGAGTCATCGAAGGCGTTCGAGCAGAACCGGTACGCGGACGCGGAGCGGCTCTTGCGGGAACTCGTGCCGATCGAGCATGATCAGCCCGTGCACTGGTACAACCTCGCGTGCGCGATCGCGCTGCAGGTCGGCACGGCGCCGGAGGCGGAGCGCGAGGCCCGGGCGGACGAGGCGGCGGGCATGTTGGAGCAGGCCGTCGCCCGCGGGTTCGCCAATCGCGTGCAGCTCGAGACCGACCCCGACCTCGCGAGCGTGCGCGATCGACCGAAGTACCGCGGCATCCTGGAACGATGGGACCGCACCGTCGCGGCCCAGTCCAAGGCGCGGTTGGAGCGGCTCATCAAGCAGTATCGCGCCGGGGAACGGGGCTCGGGCTACACGCTGGAGCAGGACGACGAGCACCACCTCACGATCATCTCCGGGTTCGAGCCGCGGCTGATGCCGCTGGTGCGCGAGGAGTTCGATCGGCTGTCGCGGTGGTGGGACGACATCGTCGGGGGCGCGCCCGAAGCGCTGGATCCGACAACGAGTGACCCGACGACGAGTGACCCGGCGACGAGTGACCCGGCGAAGCGCCATAAAACGATGCGAGCACCGCAAGGCACAGCCGCTGCGGACAAGCCCGTCCGCCCGCGCGTCGGCGTGCTGCTGCCGACGCGCGCCGATTATCGCGAGTGGGCCGAGGCGAAGTTCGGCGAGCGGGCCGACCGTGTCGGCGGGGCGTACATGCACGAGGAACGGCTGCTCGTCGCGATGGACCTCGGCGCGACGCTGCGGCATGAGTTCTGGCACGTGCTGCACTGGCGAGACATGGAAGCGCGGCGGCAGCGCCATCCGATCTGGGTGCAGGAAGGCCTGTGCTCGCTGGTGGAGGACGTTGAGGAAGGGCCCGACGGGGCGATGATTGTCAAGGCCAGTTGGCGCACGAACATGGTGCGCAAGATGGCCCAGCGCGGCTTGCTCACGCCGTGGGACGTGCTGCTGGGCATGAAGCAGGACCGCTTCGTGCGGACGCGCCCGCTCGCGATGTACGCGCAGGGGCGAGCGATCTGCATGTGGCTGCACGAGCGCGGGCAACTCGGGGCGTGGTACCGGGCCTTGGTCGAGACCTACGCCGAGGACCCGACGGGCAAACGCGCCTTCGAACGCGTGTTCAACCAGCCGATCGACGACATCGAGAAGGCGTTCCGCTCGTGGGCCCGGGCGCTCCCGGAAGTGCAGGAGGAAGTTGGACGCGGCAAGGCGAATCTGCCCGTGAGCGTCGAGCCCGGCGTGGGCGACGGCGTGGTGGTCGCGGCGGTGGATCTGGAGCGGATGCTCCGCGGCAAGCCGCGGCGGGCGGGCGGGGAACTCCGCGGCGGCGATGTCATCTCCGCCGTCGCGTCCAAGCCGGTGCGTGATCTGAACGACCTGGCCCGCGTACTGGGCGATTTCGAGGCGGGCGACGCGGTGACGGTCGACGTGCGGCGTGGGAAGCGGTCGCTGCAAGTACGCGTGACGCTCGTCCCGCCGCAGGACTAGCGGCGGGCGCAACCCGTGTACGCTTGCCCGAGATGGCACACGACGGCGGACACGCACAGTCGAGCGAGGCGGCCCACGCGCAGGCCGCGGCACAGGCGATGGCCGAGCCGGGCACGCCCGCGTGGCAGGCGGCGGTGGCGACGCTGGCCCGCCCGCTGGGCGAACTGCCGGACCCCTTGCCGATCCCGCGCGTCGGGCGGGCGTTCGATGTCCGCGTGCGCCCGCCGGGGTCGAAGAGTCTGACCAACCGCGCCATCTTGCTCGCGGCGCTGGCGGATGGTGAATCGACGCTGACGCACGCGCTGGTCGACGCGGACGACGCGCAGGTGATGGTCCGGGCGCTGCGAGCGCTCGGGGCCGGCGTGGAGATTGACAGATCGACGGTGCGCGTGCGCGGCGTGGGCGGGCGGTGGCGCGTCGGTGCCGACGGGGTCACGATCAACCTGAACAACGCGGGCACGGCGACGCGGTTTTTGACGGCCGCCGCGGTGCTGGCGCCCGCAGGCTCGGGCGGGATTGTGATCGACGGCAACGCGCGGATGCGCGAGCGGCCGATCCGTGAGCTCGGCGATGCGCTGGCGCGACTGGGCGTGCGCGTCGAGTATCTGGGCGGGAACGGGTGCCCGCCGCTGCGTGTACACTCGCCCTCGGACGGTTCGGCCCTGGCGCGCACGATCGAGTTCGGCACGACGGCGTCGAGCCAGTTCATCTCGGCGGTGATGCTGGTGGCCCCGCTGCTGCCCGGGGGCCTGCGCGTGATCAGCCGCGAGCCGGTCACCAGCCCGTCGTACATCGCGATGACGCGGGCGCTGATGGGCCGCGTCGGCGTGCGGGTGGAGAGCGGCGGCGAGGCGGGGTGCACGCTCGACGAGCGCATCGGGCCGCAGGCGGTGCGCGGATTTACGCTCGATATCGAGCCCGACGCGAGCGGGGCAACGTACTTCGAGGCGGCGGCAGCGCTGGTCCCCGGCGCTCGGTGCGCGATCGACGGGCTGGACCTCAGTCCCACGCCGGGAGCCGGGTCGATGCAGGGCGACGCGCGGTTTGTCGGCGTCATCAGCGCGATGGAGGGCGCTGTCGAGCGGCTGGGGACGGCCGTGCGCGTCACGGGCGGGCCGCGGCTGGTGGGTGTGGACGCCGACTTGTCCGACATGCCCGACACCGCCATGACGGCGGCGGTGCTGGCGTGCTTCGCCGATGGACCGACGACGCTGCGCGGCTTGCGCACGCTGCGCGTGAAGGAGACCGACCGGCTCGAGGCCCTGCGCGTCGAACTCGGGCGGCTTGGCGCCGGCTTGCGCATCCTGCCCGAGGTGCTGCACGGCGAGGCGGACGAGGCCCTCGAGATCACCCCGCCTTCGAGCGGTGGGGCGGGGAGCGTGGTGGCGTTCGATACGTACGACGATCACCGCATGGCGATGGCGCTGGCGCTGGTCGGGCTGCGCCGGGGCGGCGTCTTGATCCGCGACCCGGCGTGCGTGCGCAAGACGTACCCGACGTTTTTCCAGGAGCTCGCGCGGCTGTACGCGTGACGCGGCCGCCAGGAGAGTCGCCCGATGACGACGCACACGCCCGGCGACGCTCACGAGCACCACGCCGACATGCCGCACACCGCGGCGCGGATCGCGCTGGTCGGGCTGGTGGTCAACGGCGTGCTCGCGGTGGTGAAACTGCTGGCGGGGATCATCGGGCACTCGGGCGCGCTGGTCGCCGACGCGATCGAGTCGCTGGCGGATATTGCGGGTTCGGCGGTCATCTGGGGCGGGCTGCGCTTCGGCGCCGTGCCGCCGGACGAAGAGCACCCGTACGGGCACGGCAAGGCGGAGTCGCTGGCGAGCCTGGTGGTCGCGTGCGTGATGCTCGCCGCGGCGGGCGGGATCATCGCCAAGTCGATCCGCGACATCCGCGAGCCGCACACGCCGCCGGAGTGGTGGACGCTCGGCGTGCTGGTGGTGGTCGTGATCGTGAAGTACGGGCTGTACGTGCGGGTTCGGCGTGCGGCCCGGCGGGAGGGCTCGGGCGCGCTGCACGTCGACGCGGGGCACCACGTCGCCGATGCGATCACGTCGCTCGCCGCGGGCGTGGGGATCGCGGTGGCGCTGTTCGGGCAGCGCGTCTTCGGTCCCGCGGCGCCCGGGGCGATGGGGTGGGAGACGGCCGACGACTGGGCGGCGCTGCTCGCGGGCGGGGTGATCGGGTACAACGCGGTGACGCTCGCGCTGGTGCCGCTGCGCGAGCTGATGGACACGACGACGCACGAAGACCGCAGCCGGGTGATCGAGCCGGCCCGCGTCGTCGCCGGGAAAGTGCCGGGCGTGCGGGCGATCGAGAAGGTCGTCGCGCGCAAGAGCGGGCGGGCGTATTTTCTCGACATGCACGTGCAGGTCGATGGGGAGATGCCAGTGCGCGAGGGGCACGCCGTCGGCGGGCGCGTGCGGGCGGCGGTCAAGCGCGGCGTCCCCGGCGTGCGCGACGCGCTGATCCATATCGAGCCCTACGAACCGCACGAAGCGGAGCGCGAGCCCGCTCAGGCCCGGGCCGCGATGCAGACTACGCCGGAGGCGGGGAAATCGTCGGGAGATTCCAGCGGGCGCGGGCCGGACGAGGCCTCGGCGTAGACGCCGACGTCGGAGAAACCGGCCTCGCGGAGCGCGTCGCGCAGTTCGCTGATGCTCCACAGTCGCCAGCGGTACACGAACGCGTCGAACATCTCGCGGACGATCTCGCCGTCACTTTCAACGCGGAAGTGGATGGCGTTCTCGACCATCGCGTTGAGTGGGTCGGCGGCGCGGTGCTGCCAGGTGTAGTGGATCAGTTCGTGCCCGCGCGAGGGGTGCGTGCGGTTGGTGACGCCCAAGTCAAACTTGTGCGGCCCGTCGTAGACGTCGCACACGAACACCCCGCCGCCGAAGCCCCCGTTGCCGAGGGCCAGCCGCTGGTGCGAGCGCCGGAGATACGCGACCAGGTCGGCCCGCTCATGGATGTAGCCGATCGAGAAGTTGCCGACGAAGACGATGTCGCAGGCGTCGCCCGGCGTGACGGGCGCGTGCACGGCGTCGGCGTGGACCAGGCGCAGGTCGGGCGCGACGCCGTCGGCCTGGGCCTTGCGGGCGGCGTGAGCGAGGACGTCCGGGTCGAGGTCGAGCGCGACGGCGGTCGCCGCGATGCCCCGCGCGCGGGCCTCGCTCAGCCAGCGCCGGCTGACGGCGGCGGTGCCGCAGAAGTCTTCGCGGAGCGCCACCGGCTCGCCGCGTGCCGCGTCAGGGTCGCCGGCGTGCAGGGCGCGCAGCAGGAGCGTCACGTGGCGTGGCGATTGGACGCAGAGTTCGTAGCAGTCGAGCCGGTCCAAGGCGGTGTTCCCGATGGGCCGGGAACCGTACGGCGGAGCTGGGGCCGCCGGCGTTGGGGGGCCGTCGGCGTGGCGGGCCGGGCCGACGGGCTTGACCGGCGGGAGCGGGCTTTCTCTACTTGGGCATGCCCAGCCTCGACGTGGTCAGCCGAATCGATTACTCCGAACTCGCCAACGCGATCAACAACACGCAGAAGGCGATCGCCACGCGGTTCGATTTCCGCAACTCACCCGTCCAGATCGAGGTGAATCAGAAGGACAAGAAGATCTCGATGCACGCCGCCGACGAGGGCAAGATGAAGTCGGTGCAGGAGATGTTCCAGAGCGCCGCCGTCAAGCGCGGGTTCAGCGTCAAGAGTTTCGACTGGGGCGAGATCGAGCCCGCGCGGCACGGGGCCATGGGCAACGTCAAGCGCGAGGTGAAGCTCAAGGACGGCCTGCCCACCGACATGGCCAAGCAGATCGTGAAGATCATCAAGGAATCCGGGCTGAAGGTGCAGGCGAGCATCCAGGGCGAGGAAGTCCGCCTCACGGGCAAGCAGATCGACGACCTGCGCTCGTGCATGGGGCTGATCACCGGGGCCGGTCTCGAGCAGCCCGTGCAGTTCGTCAACATGAAAAGTTGATCATCGCGCGGCGCGGCAATGATGTGGTGTGGCGGATGCAGGATGGGGCCGACGAGCCCCGGTCCTGATGCCGCCGCGTCGTGGGGCTGGAGTCTGAATCATGCAGCAACGCGGGAAAACAGCCCGGGTGTGGTCGATCCCATTTGCACTGGCCATCGCCCTCGCGGGCGGGCTGGTGACGTGGGCGGCGTTCCGCCAGCAGGTCAACACCGAGCACCGCATGGCGCTCGACGACCTTGACCGCCGCGCCAACGTGCTCACCGTCGGGCTCGCGCGCGAGGCGGCCGGGGCGCTCGGGCCCGGTCCGGCGCCGGCGGGCTTGGCCCAGCGCTTGAAGGGGCACGGTCGGCTCCTCGGCTTTGCGCTGGTCGATGAGCAAGGGCGGACGATCGCCTCCGGCGAAGGCGTCGCCGAGTTCGAGCCCGTGTACTCCTCCGCCGCGACCGAGACGGCCAACGACCGTACCGCCCGCTCGATGGTTGACGAGTCGACCGGGCTCGACCTGCACGTGTTCGTGCGCCCGCTGCCGGATACCGCCTCGCCCGGCGGACCACGCGGCGCACTGGTCGCCTTGCACGACGCGGCGTACCTCGGCGAACGCGAGATGCGCGGCACGCTCCGCGGGCTCATGTGGGCGCTCGGGGCCGCGCTCGGGCTCTTCCTCCTCGCCGGCGGCGGGGCGTACGCGCTCTTCGAGCGCCCGCTCTTCAAACTCGCCGACTGGATGCGCCGCCTGCGCATCGGCAACACGCCCGAGTCTCCGCCCGCCGGGCTGCCGGTGCGCCGGCTGGTCGATGAGAGCCGGCACCTGGCGGCGTCGTTCCGGGCCATCCGGCTCAAGGAGCAGGCCGAGGCCGCGGGCATCGTCCGCTCCGAGAAGGCCTGGACGCGCGACCGCCTGCGGGCCCACGCGCTCGAAGCCCTCGACGGGCGCGCCCTGGTCATCGTCAGCAACCGCGAGCCGTACGTGCACACCGTCGTCGACGGCAAGCCCAAGGCCTCCGTCCCCGCGGGCGGCCTGGTGACGGCGCTCGATCCGGTGCTCCGCGCCACCGGCGGCCTGTGGGTCGCGCACGGCTCGGGCGATGGCGACCGCATCACCGCCGACGCCGGCTCCTGCGTCACCGTCCCGCCCGACGACCCGCGGTACACGCTCCGGCGCGTCTGGCTCACGCGCGAGCAGGAGCAGGGGCACTACTACGGCTTCTCGAACGAAGGCCTGTGGCCGCTGTGCCACCTGACGCACGAGCGGCCCATCTTCCGCGCCGGCGACTGGGACCAGTATGTCGAGGTCAACCGCAAGTTCGCCGACGCCGTCATGGAAGAAATCGGCGATCACGACGCGGTCGTGCTCGTGCAGGATTACCAGCTCGCGCTGGTGCCGCGCATGCTCAAGGACGCCCGCCCGAACTGGCGCGTCGGCCTGTTCTGGCACATCCCGTGGCCCAATCCCGAGTCGTTCCGCATCTGCCCGTACCGCGATCAGATCCTGCGCGGCATGCTCGGCGCCGACGTCATCGGCTTCCATCTTCAGCAGTTCTGCAACAACTTCCTCGACACCGTCGACCGCATGATGGAAGCGCGGCTGGACTGGGATCACTTCACCGTCGAACTGCGCGGGCACCTGACGTACGTCCGCCCGCTGCCCATCAGCGTCGAGGGCTGGTCCGACAAGGGCGTGCCGCGCGGGCGGGCGCTGACGGAGCGCGTCACCGCGGCCCGCGTGCAGCACCGCCTGGAGAACGTCCGCGTCGCCATGGGCGTCGACCGGATCGACTACACCAAGGGCATCGCCGAACGCCTCCGCGCGATCGACCGGTTCTTTGAGAACAGCCCGGAGCAGCGCGGCAAGATCACCTTCGTGCAGCTCGGCGCCCCCAGCCGCACGCACATCCCCCGGTATCGCGAGCTGGTCAGCGAGCTCGAAGCACTGACGGACCAGATCAACTGGAAGTACCAGACGGAGCACTGGAAGCCGATCCGCCTGCTCGTCGGTCAGCACGACGCGCTGACTGTGTACACGTTCATGAAGATGGCCGAGGTGTGCATCGTCAGTTCGCTGCACGACGGCATGAACCTGGTCGCGAAGGAGTATGTCTCCGCGCAGACGGAGGGCGATCAGGAGGCGATCGAGCGGATGATCAGCCCGCAGCCGCCGGTGGTTGGGCGGGCGGCGGTGAACGGCGCTCCGGCGGCGGAGAATTCGTCCCCGATGGCCGGGGTGCGCGTCAACGGCGAGGTCGACCCCGGCGCACCGGGCGCGGCGTTCCCGGGTGAACCGGCCCCCGGCGAGGGCGTGCTGATCCTGTCCGAGTTCGCCGGGGCCGCGCGCGACCTGCCCGAGGCGCTCATCATCAACCCCTACGACACCGAGCAGTTCGCGGCGGCCATCAAGCGGGCCTTCGAGATGCCGCCCGCCGAGCGCCGCCAACGCATGACCCGCCTGCGCGTGCGCGTCGAGGAGAACAACGTGTACCGCTGGGCGGCGGAACTGATCGCGACGGTGGCCCAGGCCAAGCCGGATGATCCGGCGAACTCCCCGACATCGGCGGGTGAACCGGCCGGGGCGGCGGTTCCCGCCGCGCGGGGCTGACGCCCGGCCTGACGCGCAGGTGGGGGATCGGCGGAACGGGGCGCGCTCCGCTGGGCCGCGCCCCCGCCCGCTCCGTACACTCGCGCATGCCGACGCTGGTCTGCGTCCCGATCACGGTGGTCGACGAAGCGTCCGCGCTCGCGGACGCCCGCGCCGCCCGCGACGGCGGGGCCGACATCGTCGAATACCGCATCGACGAGGTCTTCTCCGGCGCTACCGACGCCGCCGGGCACCTGGACCAGGCCGAGGTCGACGCCGTGCTGCGCTTGGTGTCGCAGTCGCCCTTGCCATGCATCATCACGTGCCGCTCGTCCAGCGAGGGCGGCGGGTACGACGGCGACGACATGGCCCGCGTCTCGCTCTACGAGCGCTTGGGCACGGCGGGCGTCACGCCCGGCGAACACCCGCCGCAATATCTCGACATCGAGCACGCCGCGTACACCCGCTCCGCCAACCTGCGGCACAAGGTCGATCTCGCCGTCGATCACCCGCGCCAGAAGCGTGACGTCCGCACGGGGTTGATCCTCTCGATGCACGACTTTTCCGGGCGCCCGCACGATCTGCTCCGGCGGATCGCCGCGATGCACGAGGAGCCGGCGGCCCGCGTTGTCAAGGTCGCGATCACGGCCCGCTCGCTCCGCGACAACCTGGAACTCTTCGACCTGCTGAGCGAGCACGCCGGCAAGCCGATGATCGCGCTGGGCATGGGGCGCTTCGGGCTGATGTCGCGCGTGCTTGCGGGCAAGTTCGGCGCGCTGCTGACCTTCGCCGCCCTCCGCCGCGCCAGCGCTACCGCACCGGGCCAGCCCACGATCCGCGACCTGATCGATCTGTTCAACTTCCGCGCGATCGGCCCGCGCACGAAGGTGTACGGCGTGGTCGGCTGGCCGGTCGAGCACTCGCTCTCGCCCGCTGTGCACAACGCGGGCTTCGAGGGCCTCGCCGCGGGTGAAGACCGCTCGTCGCAGGTGCCCGGCGTGTACCTGCCCATGCCCGTGCCGCCGGAGTACGAGCACTTCAAGGCGACGCTCGCGGCCCTCATCGAGCACCCGCTGCTGGATTTCGCGGGCTGCTCGGTCACGCTCCCGCACAAGCAGCACCTGGTACGACTCGCGGACGAAGCCCACGACCCGCGCACCGGGGCCGCCGCGTGGACATGGGACGTCGACGCGCTCTCCCGCGCCTGCGGCGCGGCGAACACGCTCATCATCGAACGCGACGCCGACGGCGGGGTGATCCGCTGCGCCGTGCGCAACACCGACGCCGACGCCGCGGCGTCCGTCCTCGCCGAGGCGTTGGGCGGACGACTCAAGGACCGGCGCATCGCGCTGCTCGGCGCGGGGGGCGTGGCCCGGGCGATCGCGGCCGGCCTGCTCGCCGCGGGCGCGTCGGTCCTGGTCATCAACCGCACGCACGAGCACGCCGAGACGCTCGCCAACGACCTCCGCCGCGCGATGCAGGTCGACCCGAGCCGCATCACACCCGCGAGCGAGGACGCGCTGAGCGCTCAACCGGTGGACGCGGTGGTGAACGCGACGCCGGTGGGCATGACCGGCGGCCCGTCGCCCAGGGGCACGCCGATCGACCTGGCCCCGCTCGCGGCCCGCTCGCCCGGCGCCGTGGTGTTCGACACGATCTACGCGCCGCTGGTCACGCCGCTGCTGGAGCAAGCGTCGCTCGCGGGCCTGCGCACGATCGACGGCCTGGAGATGTTCGTGCGCCAGGCGGCCCGCCAGTTCGAGATGTGGACCGGCCACCCGGCCCCGCTCAGCCTGTACCGCCGCGTCTGCCGCGAGGCGATGGGAGGGTGAGGGAGGACGCGGGGAGTGGCGAGCGTGACGCGGTGATGGGGTGACGCGATGACGCGGTGAACCGATCAAGCGGCCTCTCGGCGCCACAATCCCGCTTCCCGCTTCCCGCTTCCCGCTTCCCGCTTCCCGCTTCCCCTTCGAGCCCTTCGCGCCTTCGCGCCTTCGCGTTCAAATCCCGCTCCCCCGCGGCTCAGCCCGCCCCGTACAACGTCGGCCACAGTTCCCGCTCGACGCCTTCGATCAGCACGTGCAGCACGAGCATGTGCAGTTCCTGGATGCGGTCGGCGGTGGCGCCGGGCACGATCCACGATTCATCGCAGCGTTCGCGCAGCGTGCCCCCGCCCTTGCCGAGCAGCGCGATGGTGCGCACGCCGATCTCGCGGGCCGCGTCCGCCGCGCGGACGACGTTGGCGCTGTTGCCGCTGGTGCTGAGCAGGATGATCGCATCGCCCGGGCGGCCGAGCGCGCGGACCCAGCGTGCGAATACCTCCTCGAAGCCGTAGTCGTTGGCGGTGCAGGTGATGTGCCCGGCGTCGGTGCAGGCGATCGCGGCCAGCGGCGGGCGGTCGGCCCGATAGCGCCCGGTGAGCTCTTCCGCGGCGTGGGCCGCGTCGCACGCCGAGCCCCCGTTGCCGCACAGAAGCAGTTTGCCCCCGCGCCGGTACATGTCGGCGAGCAGGCGTGTCACCCGCTCCGTCCGCGTGACGGTCTCGGGATCGCTCAGGAATGTCTCGAGGTCGCGCCGCGCGGTGTCGTACGCCGCCCGGGACCAGCCCGCGGCGGGTCCCGCGACGGCACCGCCAGCGGTCCGCGAAGCCGGCCCGGGGCGGGCCGACGGGATCGCGGTCGGGTGGCTCGACGGGTTCGGCGCGGTTGGCGGCGGCACGGTCGGGATTCTAGGGCCTTGGCCCGGACCGGCCGCCGCGAACTTCGTACGGCGGGCGATGTTCCCGGACCTCTCACCCTCCAACAATCATCTGAAGGGGGCGGATGCGGAGCGGCGGGGGAGCCGATCACATGCCGGAGATGAGCGAACCGAGAGCCTACTGGGTCCGTCTGCCCGACGGGTCGGAATACGGCCCGGGTTCCCTCACGCTCATGGCCCAGTGGACCAGCGAAGGCCGCGTGCCCAGAAGCGCCACGCTCGTCACCCGCGACGGCAAGCCGCCGATCCCCGTGACCGACCAGCCCGAACTGCGAGCCATCTTCGAAGGGCGGCGGAGCCCCATCCTCGCCGCCAGCGAGCCCGACGACGCGCTCGCCATGCTCGTGCCATACCGCAACATGCCGGCGTTGTGGGGCTACTACGTCGGCATCGCCGCGCTCATCCCGGGCCTGGGCCTTCTGCTCGGCCCGACGGCCCTCGCGCTCGGCGCGATCGGGATCCGCCTGGCGAAGAACAAGCCGCACGCCCACGGCGCGGCCCACGGCTGGGTCGGCGTCGCCCTGGGCGGGATCGCCACGCTCTTGAACTGGGGCGGGATCACGGCGCTGGTGGTGGGGTGGGTGAGCCGGTAGGCCTCTCAGGGGGCTCGTCACCTACAATCCCAAAGAAGCACCATGAGCCTTACCGTGCACATTCCCCCGGCGGTCGAAAGGGCGCTTGGCACGTCCGGGGCGGACGCCGCACGCGAGTTCACCGAGGCGGCGTTGGTCGAGCTGTACCGCATCGGCCGCCTTACGCACGGGCAACTGGCCGAAGGCCTCAGCGTGTCCCGCACTGAAGCCGACACCGTGCTGCGGCGTCACCAGGTTTCGGAAGATCTGCCAAACGCCGATGACATCGCGGCGCAAGTCGCCCAGTTGCGAAAGCTCGTGGGCTGATGGTGGTGGTGTCGGACACGTCGCCGCTCAACTATCTTGTGCTCATCGGGTGTCACGACGTCCTGCCGGCCTTGTTCGGCCGCGTTCTAACAGCACCCGCAGTGATCGCCGAGATGCGTCACCAAAGGTCACCACAAGTTGTTCAGGCATGGGCCGCTGCTCCGCCCGCGTGGCTCGAGGTTCAAACTCCCGCGAGGGTCGAGCGTGTACCGACCCTCGGAAAAGGAGAAGCTGAAGCGATCAGCTTGGCTCTGCAAGTTCGCGCGGACGCCGTCCTCATTGATGAACGCGCGGCTACGGCGGCGGCCCGCAATTTCGGGCTGTTCGTCACGGGCACGCTGGGCGTGCTGTCGATTGCTCACGAGAAGAGCCTTTTGGAGATTGAGTCAGCGGTATCCGAACTGCAGCGCACATCCTTCCGTGCATCGGATGCGGTCTATCGCTCGGTTGTTGACCAAGCCAAGCTTGCTCGCGAGCGCCGATCGACTGGCTGATCGTCTCAACCCCAAAAACAACGACGACCAGCGTTGCTGCTGGTCGCCGTAGAAAGAAACTCTTTCCGGGCTCCGCCGGCGCGTCTGGATCAGCCCTCGGTGAGGGTGATCGACGCCCGGACGTGCTCCGTCGAGCCGCCGATTACCGGCTGAGCCCCGTAAGGTCACACTGCTTCACTGGACCACCTCCTTTGCGAGAGACCGACCGTTCAGCCGTCGGCGCCGGTGACCGGGGTGGATCCTGCTGGATCGGCCCGAAGCGCCCGCCAAACCCTTTTCCGCAGACCGTCGTCCGCGGCTCATCGCGCGAGCATCGGCACACGCCGTCGCCCGCTCGTCGCCCGCTTCCCCGGCGGCTCGTCGGGGTTCGCCCGATCCGCCCGACCCGTGTCCGCGTGCGATTCGACCGATCGTACGCATCGGCCGCAGGGTTGTTCGGCTCAACCCCGCCGCCGGTTGCACAATCCCCGCCGCCGGGCGGCCGCACGCGCTGTGGACGCCGCCCGGGACCACCGGCTTTCCCCAGACCCCCGCGCCGGGGCGCTCTCCCGATCAGCCCGCCCGGCCCACCGGCGGTGCTCACTGCCCGTGCTCCCGGCCGTCCCCCCCCGGCTGTCCGAGAACCCGCGTCACTGCTCGAACTTCTCGAACGCCCCCTTCGCGGCCTGCTCGTCCAGGTACTTCTGGAAGTCGCCCATCTTGTACGACACATAGCAGAACACGTGGTGGATCGTCAGCCACTCGATGTCGCTCTGGTCCTCGTCCAAGTCCTTCCGCAGGCGGTTCAGTTCCGCCAGGATCGTTTCGGCTTTCATCGTGTGCTCCCGAACAACTCGTTCTTCATGCCCCTTCGATCGGAGCGGCGGCGCTGCGCCCGCGCACCAACCGCCCCGCGCCGACGGCTGCCGCGAACAGCGCCGTCAGCACCAGCACCACGCTCGGGCCCGTCTGCCAGTCCAGCTCTGCGCTGAGCACCAGCCCGCCCACAAGCCCGAGCACGCCCATTGTGAGCGACACCGCCGTCACCGTCCCGAGTCGGCGGCTGATCTTCAGCGCGCCCGCCGCGGGCAGCACCAAGAGCGCCGTCGCCAGCACCACGCCCGCGAGCTTCATCGCCACCACCACCGCGAGCGCGAGCAGGATCATCAGCGCGATCTTCATCGCGGAGGTGTTCACGCCGAACGCGCGGGCCGTGTCTTCATCCAGCGCCCAGAACAGCATGGGCCGTCGCAGCCACCACGCCGCCCCGATGACCGCCGCGGCGAACGCCCACGCGATCATCGTGTCGCTCGGGCCCGCCGCCAGGATCGAACCGAACAGGATCGACTCCCAGCTCTGCGTCGTGCCGGCCCGCCCCGCGGCGTTGGCGATCCCGCGACTTTCCTGCACCAAGACCGCCCCGAGCGCCATCGACCCGACCAGGAAGATCCCGATCGAGGTATCCACGGGCACCGTGCGCCGATCGCTCACCGCCGCCATCCCCAGCGCCGCGCCGACGCAGAACAGCACGATGATGAGCAGTTGCACAATCCCGCCCGACGGGATCAGCCCAGCCGCGGCAAGCAGGGCCGCGACCCCGATCCCGCCGAAGGCCGAGTGCGACACGCCCTGCCCGACAAAGCCAAGCCGTTTGACGACGACCAGCACGCTCAGCACGCCGCACATCGCGACCACCGCCAGCCCCGCCAGCAGGGCCTGCACATAGATGTCCCGCGTGAGCGGGTCGCTGAGATACTCAAGCGTTCGCACGGCGGGCTCCCTCAATGGTCAAGCCGGTCACGCCGGTCACGCCGGGCACGCCCGCGTCGTGATGACCCGCGCACGGCTCGCCCGCGCCGTGCGCGTGCACGTGCATGCCCGCCAAGACCCCGCTCAGCCCCGCGACGTCGTGGCTGAACAGTTCCGCCAGAACCTGCGGCGTGAGCCCCTGCGGGCTGGTGTGGCTGTGCAGCTTGCGAGCCAGGCACGCCACGCGGTCGCTCCCCGCCACCACCGCGCGCAGGTCGTGACTCACCACCAGCATCGTCAGCCCGAGCTCGCCGTGGATCTTCCGCAGCAGTTCCGCGAACCTCTGCTGACCGACGGCGTCGATCCCGACCATCGGCTCGTCCAGCGCCAGGATCTTCGCATCGGCGGCCAGCGCCCGCGCGATGAACGCCCGCTGCGCCTGCCCGCCCGAGAGTTCCCCGATGGGCTTATCCGCGAACGCCTCCGCGCCGACGAGCGCGATCATCCGCGCCACGCGCTCCTTCACCGCCCGCGGCACGCCCCGCCACGCCGGCGTCCGCCACGCCGCCCCGAGCGTCACGGCTTCACGCACGCTCAAGGGCATCGACAGCTCCACCTCCGGGCGCTGCGGCACATAGCCAATCACACCGGCCCGGCGCGCTTCCCGCGGCGTCATCCCGCCCACGCGCACCGACCCGCTCGACGGCTCGAGCAGCCCCAGCAGCAGTTTCAGCAGCGTGCTCTTCCCGCCCCCGTTGGGCCCGAGCACACCCAGCCGCTCGCCCGGCGCGACACGCAGCGTCACGTTCTCCAGGGCCGCACGCGGCGCTCCCGGGTACGCGTAGCTCACGCCCGCGAACTCGACGGCGGGCACGCCCGCGCCCGGCGCAGGCCGCGCCGCAGCGTTCACAGGCTGATGATCATGTCCGGGCGGTTTCACCGGTGGCAGGATAACGCCCCCGCAGCAGTCAAGGTTGCCCGCTCGACGCGACCGTCACGCCCAGCGCCTTGGCGATCCGCTCCAGGTTGCCGTCCATCATCGCGAACCAGTCCCCCGAGCCGAGCGGGTCGAGCTGGCCCAGCTCCACGCCCGCCGAGGTCGCGATCCTTTTGCCGGCGTTCTGGTTGAGCTGCGGCTCGACGAACACGGTCGTGACGCCCTGCTCGCGGATGGCCCGGGCCGCCGCGGCCATCGCCTCGGGCGTCGGCTCGTTCGCCGACAGATCCTTGATCGCCACCGTCGTCAGGTTGTACCGCTTGGCGAGATACCCCCACGCGTCATGCCCGACGATGATCGTGCGGCGTGTCGCGGGCGCGAGCGTCTTGCTGTACCGCTCGTGCACGCCCTTCACGCGGGCTAGCAGCGCTTCTTCCGCGACCCAGATCCGCCGGGCCGTGTCCGCGTCGCTCCCCGCCCAGGCCCGCAGTTCTTCCGCGACCTTGGAGACGATCTTCTCGACCAGCACCGGGTCCAGCCACACGTGCGGATCGACCACGTGCAGACACTCGCCGTTGGGCCCGTGTGCGTGCCCCTCGTGCCCGCTCCCGTGATCGTGATCGAAGGTGATCCCCGCCGCCTCGCCCGCGAGCACCACCCGGCGGCTGGCCCGCGGTCGATCCTTCAGCACCCGCTCCACCCGCGGCTCCATCCCCAGGCCCACCAGCACGACCAGGTCGGCCCGCGACAACCCGGCCATGCGGCTGGGCGGGATCTCGTACCCGTGCTCGCTCACGCCCGGCGGGATCAGCACGTCCACCTGCGCCTTGAGCCCCGCCGCCTCGATCAGCGGCGTCACCAGCCCCTGCAGCGGCGGGATCGACACCACCACGCGCAGCGGACGTGTCTGCGCCGGCGCCGCGGCGGGCTCCGCGCCCGAGGTCTGCTGCACCGTCTCCGCCAGGGCCGCCGCTCCCGAGCCCGCAAGCGAGCCCAGCCCGACCGCCGCGACCACGACCGCGTTCCGCATCCAGATGCAACTCATGTGCAACAATACCCGCAACCCCCCGGGCGGGTTCGGCCGGTGGACCAAACCGGGGCAAAAACCAACACCCCCGCCTCGTTGCGGAGAGCGGGGGTGCTTGCCTGCCGTGAGAAAGTTCGGCGTGAGGGAGTCTGGACCTGGCCTCCCCGCCCCGAGCATCATCAACCGACAGTCATAGTTTGCCCCAAGAACCGCGCGCTCACCACGATCTCGTGCAACGCACGTCGATATCGCCCGGTTCTCGGACGCCGCCGGCGGGGGAGTTCGTGGGCGCGAAGTGGGGGTGGGGTGGGGGGGGAGGCGGGGCGAGGAGGTCGGCGGCGGGCCGCGGGGCGCTCGACCCGGCTCACCACCGGTCCCGCTCGTCCTTCGGCGCCAGCGGCCACGACTCGCTCGGGTGTCCGTTGATCGTCGTCCCGCCCTGGGCAACGTTCGCCGAGAACTTCAGGAACTCGTGCGGGAACGCTAGCGACGGCTTGGACAACTGGTCCAGCGTCGCCAGGTGCTCGGGCAGCATGTGCACGTCGAGCGCGCCGAGGTTGTCCTCCAGCTGCGCCATCGTGCGGGCCCCGATGATCGTGCTGGCCACGCCCGCGCGCGTCTGCACCCAGTTCAGGGCCACCTGCGCCGGCGTCGCCGACGTCTGGTTCGCCACCGCCGTAATCGCCTCGATCAGCGCAAACGCACGCTCTTTCAGGTGAGCCGCGACCCACTCGCCGCGATCCGGCGGGGGCTGGTGCGACCGCGTGTACTTGCCCGACAAGACCCCGCCCTTGAGCGGCGACCACGGCGTCACGCCCAGCCCCAGCTCCACCGCCATCGGCAACAGGTCCCCCTCGACCGTCCGCTCCAGCAGCGAGTATTCCACCTGCAGCGCGACCAGCGGCGTCCACCCGCGCAGCTCCGCGATCGTCTGCGCCCGGCTGCACACCCACGCCGGCGTGTCGCTGAACCCCAGGTACCGCACCTTGCCCGCACGGACCAGATCGTCGAGCGCCCGCATCGTCTCCTCGATGGGCGTGTGCCGGTCCCAGAAGTGCATCCAGTACAGGTCGATGTAGTCCGTCTGCAGGCGGCGCAGCGACTGCTCGCACGCGCCGATGATCGACTTCCGCCCGGCCCCGCCGCCGTTCGGATCGCCCGGGTACATGCTCCCCATGAACTTGGTGGCGATGACCAGGCGGTCGCGCTGCTCGTCGTTCTTGCTCAGGAAGTCCCCGATGATGACCTCGGAGTGGCCCTTGGTGTAAATGTTGGCCGTGTCGATGAAGTTGCCGCCGCGCTCGATATAGGCCCGCAGGATCGCGACCGAGTCCTCGACCGAAGAGCCCCAGCCCCAGTCCAGCCCGAAGGTCATCGTCCCCAGGCACAGCGGGCTGACGCGGAGTCCGGACCGGCCGAGCGTCACGAAATGGTTCAGCGGCATGGTGCAGGGTAGGGACGGACGCGGGCGACTCCCGCGTCCTTGCAGCCATGCCCCCGCACGGCGTCCCCGATCCACCCGCGCCGCACCGCCTGACGCTGTGGGACCGCGCCGTCTGGTTCTTCATCGAAGGCCGCACGCCGACGATGCTCACCGACGCCCGCGGCCGCCCCGCCCGCCCGTACCCGCGCTGGGCCCACCTTCTGCACCCGGACCCCGCCGGGCTCAGCCATGATGACGTCCGCGGGCTCTCCCGCCGCCTGGGCGCCGAGCGCCATCGCCTGTTCTGGCCATGGGTCATGGTCGTCGTGTCGGCGGGCCTCATCGGGCTCACGCTCACGACCGGACCGTGGACGCTCGACCGCCTGATCTGGAAGGTCGGCCTCCTGGCCTTCTGGCTGGCGATCGCGCTGGCCTTGCCGCGGATGCTCCCGCCCAGCCCGGCGGTGCGCGTCCGCGACGCGATGCTGGAACACCGGCGCTGCCCGAGCTGCGCCTACCGCCTCGACACCGAGCCCGAGCCCGACGGGTGCACCGTGTGCAGCGAGTGCGGGGCCGCGTGGCGGCTCACGCACGCTGGCCCGCCGCGGCCTGCGACGGCTGGATCAGTGCCTTGAGCTCGCGCAGCGTGTCGAACGCCTGCATGGGCGACATCGTGTCGATCGCGATCCCGCGCAGGCGATCCACCGCCGGGTGCTGCACATACTCGGTGAACAGCGACAGCTGCCCATCCCGCGGTGCAACCCGCGCCGCGGCCCCGCGCCGCCCCGCCGCCGCCGCGCTGCCGTTCTTCACGCCGTTCGCGTCCGCCTTCGGCGCCGCGCCCGCGTTCGCCGCCGGCCCGTGGTGATGCACCGCCAGCGATTCCAGCACGTCCTTCGCCCGCGCGATCGTCCCCGGCGGCATGCCCGCCAGTTTCGCGACGTGAATCCCGTACGACCGGTCCGTCCGCCCCGGCAGAATCCGGTGCAAAAACACGATCTCCTCGCCCCATTCCCGCACGCTCACGTGCAGGTTCTTCACTCGCCCCGGCAGCCGCTCTTCCAGGTCCGTCAGTTCGTGATAGTGCGTCGCGAACAGCGTTCGCGGCGGGCCCTCGTGCGGCGACCGCGCACCCGCCGCACCCGCCGCCTCCCGCCCCTCGCCCGCCAGCGTCTCCACGATCGCCCACGCCAAACTCAGCCCGTCCAGCGTGCTCGTCCCCCGACCGATCTCGTCGAGCACGATCAGCGACCGCCCCGTCGCGTGGTTCAGGATCCGCGCCGTCTCCGTCATCTCCACCATGAACGTCGACTGCCCCGCGTGCAGCGCGTCGTCGGCCCCGATCCGCGTGAAGATCCGGTCCGTCAGCCCGACGGTGGCCCGGTCGGCCGGCACGAAACTTCCCGTGTGCGCGAGCAGCGTCACCAGCGCCGCCGTGCGAATGTACGTCGACTTACCCGCCATGTTGGGCCCGGTGATCAGCGCGAGCGAAGCCCCCACGCCCGGCTCGCCCGATTTCGGCTCGCCCGCGCCCCCGAGCTCGATGTCGTTGGGCACAAAGCCCGAGCCCAGCAGTTCGTCCAGCACTGGGTGCCGCGCCTGGTGCGCGATCAGCACCGGCTCGTCGACGATCTCCGGGCGGATCCACCCGCGGGCCGCGGCTTTGTCCGCCAGGCACAGCAGAACGTCCAGCTCCGCGCACGCGTCGGCGAGCGCATTGATCGGCGCCAGCAGCGCCCCCGCCGCGGCGCACAACTCGTCGAACAGCGCCTGCTCCCGCGCCAGCGCCCGGCTCTCGGCGCTCGAAACCTTGATCTCGAACTCTTTCAGTTCCGGCGTGATGTACCGCTCGGCGTTCTTGAGCGTCTGCTTGCGGCTGAACGCGTCCGGCGCCCGCCGCGCCTGCCCCGCCGGCAGTTCGATGTAATACCCGAAAATCTTGTTGTACCCGACTTTCAGCGACGGCAACTGGTGCTCGTCGATCAGGCGCTTCTGATACTCCGCCATCCACGACGCCGCGTCGCTCTGCAGCAGACGCGCTTCGTCCAGCTCCGCGTCGACGCCGGCGCGGATCAGTCCGCCCTCGCGCAAGTGCGCCGGCGGCGCGTCGACGCACGAGCGCGCGATCCGTTCCGCCAGCGGCCCCGCCGCCCCCGCCAAGTCCTGCACGCGCCCGCGCAGCCCCGCCAGCGCCGGCGCGTTCTCCAGCGCCGCGATGATCGCGCCCGTGCGCGACAGCGATGTTCCGAGGGCGACCAGATCCCGCGGCGTGGCCCGCGCCAGCGCCAGCCGCGCCCCGATCCGCGGCAGGTCCTGTACGCCCTCGAGCGCCTTCGCCAGCGCCTCCGCCGTGCGACGATCCTCCAGCAGCGTCGCCACCGCGCCCTGCCGGGCCCGGATCTTCGCCCCGTCCCCCAGCGGGCGGCATAGCCAATCCCGCAGAAGCCGTCGCCCCATCGCCGTCCGACACCCCGCGAACGTGCGGCTGGGCGCGAACAGCCCGAGCAGCGACCCGTCCGGCTCACCCGACACCCCGCCCGCGGCCGCACGCCGCTCGCGGATCGTCGAGACCACTTCCAGCGAGCGCAGCGTGGTCGCGTCGAGCACGCACGCGCCGCCCATCGCTTCCCGCGTCGGCGGGCGCAGGTGCGCGAGTGATCGCACGCGCCGCCCGCCGCTCGTGCCCGCCGCCCCGTCCTCCGCCGCGAGCTGCGTCATCTGCAAATAGCGCACCACCGCGCCCGCGGCTCGGACCACCGGCTCATCATCCGCCAGCCCGAAGCCCGCCAGCGTCGACACGCCGTACAGCTTCACCAGCGCCTCGCGGGCTTCGTCCAGCCGGAAATGCCACGCGGGCTGCGGCGTGCCGGAGAGGTTCAGCGCCGACAGCACCTGCGCCACCCGCGTCGGCGGGCGATCGTCGGCCGTCTGCGGGTACAGCAGCTCGCTCACGTTCCGCCGCGCCAGTTCGTCGATGAGGCTCATCGCCGCGGCTTCGAAGACCTCGAACGCGCCGGTCGATACGTCGAGCACGGCGCACGCCGCACCCGAGTCGTCGCCGCTCTCCGTGAAGCAGACCGCGCCGAGTTGCCTGGGCTGCCCGGCGTCGAGCAGGGTTTCATCGACGAGCGTGCCGGGCGTGAGCACGCGCGTCACGGCCCGCTCGATGATCGCCGTCCCCTTCACCTCCGACGCGTCCTGCACCTGGTCGCACACCGCCACGCGCACGCCCTGCTCCACCGCGCGCCGGATGTACGTCTCCACCTGGTGAAACGGCATGCCCGCCATCGGCACGCCCTCGGTCCGCTGCGTCAGCGTCAGCCCGAGCAGCTTCGACGCCCGCACGGCGTCGTCGTCGAACATCTCGTAAAAATCCCCGATCCGGAACAGCAACAGGCAATCAGGATGCTGCCGCTTGAAGCGGTAATACTGACGCATCGCCGGCGTGTCACGCGGATCGGGCATCGGCGCGGAGGGTAGGGGCGGTCGGTGGTGGGGGGGCGGGGGGGCGGATGGGATTGAACGCGAAGGCTCGAAGGGCGCGAAGTGGGGCGGAATTTGGGAGACGGGAAGCGGGAGACGGGAAGCGGGAAACGGGAAGCGGGATTCGGGATCCGGAAACAGAATCTGGTGTCGATGGCACCCGCATCGCAGCGGCCGACAGAGCCGTCAGTTCCCACGACCACCAACCACACCCAACCGTCCCCAGCCGTCCCAACTCGCCCGAACTCCCCCGCGCTCCCCGCCTCCCCCCTCCCTCTTCGAGCCCTTCGCGCCTTCGCGTTCAATCCCTTCCCGAATCCCGAATCCCGGTTCCCGTCTCCCGCCGCTTCCCGTTTCCCGCCTCCCGCTTCCCGACCCTCTTCGCGCCCTTCGCGCCTTCGCGTTCAATCTCCCCCTCAATGCCCCTTCGTCGCCAGCTTCAAAATGTTCGCCTGCGTCATCTCGTCCCCGCTGAGTTCGCCCGTGACTCGGCCGTCGGAGAGCACCACGATGCGGTCGCTCAGCGCCAGCAGTTCGGGCATCTCGCTCGAGACCAGCAGCACCGCCAGCCCGCGCTCCGCGGCTTCCCGCACCAGGCGATAGATCTCCGCCTTGGTGCCGACATCGATCCCGCGCGTCGGCTCATCCAGCAGCAGCACCTTCGTCCCCTGCCCCATCCACCGCGCGATCAGCAGCTTCTGCTGGTTCCCGCCCGAGAGCGAGCCCGGCACCGCGTCGGCCCCCGCCGTCTTCACGCGGAACGACCCCAGCCGCTCGGCGATGTACCCGTTCTCCGCACCAACCTTCCGCACGCCCAGGCGCGCCAGCAGCGGCATCACCGGCATCACGATGTTCTCGCCCACGCCCATCTGGAAGAACAGGCCCTGGATCTTGCGATCTTCCGGCACATAGCCGAGCCCGGCGCTGATCGCCGCCCGCGGCCCCTTGTGCCGCGGCCCGGCCGCCCCGCCCAGCAGCGGCACGCCGGCGCACGTCACCGTCCCCGTCGCGCCCGGGTCGAGCCCGAAGATCGCGTCCAGCACCTCGCTCCGCCCCGCGCCGACCAGCCCGCCCAGCCCGACGATCTCGCCCGGCGCCACGCTCACGCTCACGCCCGAGATCGGCGTGGCCCCGCGCCGCTCCGCGCTCCCGGGCGAGGACAGGTCGCGCACCTCCAGCGCCGTCGCCTTCGCCGTCGCGGGCCGGGCCCGTCGCTCCGCCGGCGGGATCTTCCGCCCGATCATCTGCTCCACCAGCCCCGCCTCGTCGATGTCCTTCACGCGGCTGGTCGCGACATATTTCCCGTCGCGCAGCACCGACACCCGGTCGCACACCGCGAAAATCTCGCTCATCCGGTGGCTCACGTAGATGCACGTGATCCCCGACGTCGCCAGTTGCCGCACGATCTGCAGCAGCCGCTCCACCTCCGCGATCGAGAGCGAACTCGTCGGCTCATCGAACACGATCACCCGCGGCTGGCACGCGCCCGCGCCGTCCTCGTCCCCGCCCGCGTCCATCGCCGAGGCGATCTGCACGATCTGCCGGTGCCCCGGCGACAACCGCCCGAGGGGCGCCCGCACGTCGATGCTCGGCTCCAGCCCCGAGAGCAGGCGCTCGGCCCGCTCTTCCATGGCGCGGAAGTTCACCATCCCGCCGCGCCACCATGCCGCACACGGGATCGCGCTCAGGCACAGATTCTCCGCCACCGTCAGGTTCGGGCACTGGGCCAGTTCTTGGTGAATCAGCCGCACGCCCGCGGCGTGCGCGTCCTCGATCGACCCCGGACGCAGCGTCCGCGGGCCGGCTCCGGCGACATCGATCGTCACCGTCCCCGTGTCCTGCTTGTGCAGGCCCGCGATCACCTTGCCCAGCGTGCTCTTGCCCGCGCCGTTCTCGCCCATCAGCGCGTGCACCTCGCCCGCGTCGAAGCTCACGCTCACGTTGTCCAGCGCCTGCGTGATGCCGAACCGCTTGCTGATGCCCGCCGCGACCACCAGCGGCTTGCCCCCGCCGGCCGCCCGCGCGCCGTTCGCCGCGCCCGCGTGCATCACCTGTCCCGTCTCAGCCACGCTCATCGGCGCACCCTCGCGACATCGTGCCCCGCCGCCCTGCGATCACCAACCCGGTCTTCGGCCCGTCACGGCTTCTTCGTGTCGCGCTCGGCCTTGATCTGCGTGATCTTGAACTCCAGCGCTTTCTGCATGCCCTGGTCCCCGGCCGCCTGCGCCAGCTTCATCGCCTCCTCGGTCACTTCGAGCGCCTTGGCATAGTCGCCCTCGCGCTTGAGCACATCCCCGAGGATCGACAGCGTCCGCGCGTCCTTCCGCTCCGTCAGTTCCACAGCCCGCGCCATCGCACGCTTCGCCAGCCCGATGTCCGTCACGCTCGCCGCCTGCTCCTGCGCCACCACCGACGCCAGCATCGACAACAGCTGCACCGAGTCCTTGCCCGACCCGGTCATCAGCTCCTCGGCGATCGCGTGCGCCTTGGCCTTGTTCTTCTCCGTCCCGAACGCGAACTGGAACCGGGCGGCGTCGATCTGCAGGGCCGCGTCGCTCCGCAGTGTCTTCATCTCCGCGAACACCTCGTCGGCCCGGGCCCAGTTCTTCTCGTCCGCGGCGGCCGCCAGCTTCTGCTGCAGCTCGGCGAACTTCTTCTGCGGGTCCACATACGTCTTCGCGTTGAACGTCCCCGCCAGCACCTGCTCGACCACCTGCTCCATCCCGTTCGCGGGGTGACCGTACCACGCCAGCTTCCCCTCCTTGTCCACCACGTACGCGACGGGAATGCCGCCCTGCCCCGTCGCCTGCATGTACGCGTTGGCCGTCGCCATCCCGTCGTCGACGGCGATGGTGTACACCATCTTGTCGCCCTGCTTCTCGACAAACGGGCGCACGTCCTCCACACCCCGCCGATCGGCGCTCGACACGCCGATCACCACCAGCCCGTCCTTGTGCTTGGCTTGCAGAGCCGTCAGCTTCGGGATGTTCACGATGCACGGCCCGCACCACGTCGCCCAAAACTCGACGACGTACGCCTTGCCCTTCTCAAACCCCTTGACCGGCGACCCCTTCACCCAGTGCGCGATCTTCAGCGCCGGGGCCACGTCGCCGACGTTCAGAGGCTTTGGCGCTGCCGACTCCGCCGTTGACTGGGCCGATGCGCCGGGCGTCGTCGCCTGCTGCGCCAAAGCCAACGAGCACAGCGATGCCGCGGCACCGCAGGCGACGAGCAGCACGTGGAACGAACGTCCGGAGCGCGAGCGTGTGAGCATCCCGGATTCTAGTGCGCCGGCCGCCCGCAAGCCGCATCAATCATCGGCATCGATCGGGGCAGCCGTCTCTTCCGGACGCGGCACGCTCAGGAGCGACATCAAGTCCGCCAGGTCCTGCGCCTCATCGCCGGTGTCCGCGCCCGCCGCCCCCTGCTCCGCGTGCTCGGCCAGCCATTGGGACAGTGCCGCCAGCCGGTGTGGGGGCAGGCTGAGCAGCAGCCCCGCGACCAACTGCACATCGAACCGGCCAAACTGCGGCAGTGAGGAGAGCGGCTTCACTTCGTGTGCATCGGCGATCACAGCCCAGCCCTTGGCTTTAAGCCGCATAACGGGCTCCTCGAATCGTTAACGGTGGCCAATACGGCTCCGACTTTACCCACGCGTGTTGCATGCAAACCCACGGCACGATCGCTCCTCCAGCGGGGAATGCCCAGCGTAGCCATCCCTCTACACTCGCCCCATGGCCAGTTCTTCATCGACGCCCACCCTCCACAACACCCCCCTCGTCCTCATCATCCGCGACGGCTGGGGCGAAAATCCCAACCCCGCGCACGACCCCTTCAACGCCGTCAAACTCGCCAAAACCCCCGTTGCCGACATGCTCGATCAGACGTGGCCCAAGACCCTCATCAAGACCAGCGGCGAGGACGTCGGCCTGCCCGACGGCACCATGGGCAACAGCGAAGTCGGGCACCAGAACATCGGCGCCGGCCGGATCGTTGACCAGGAGTCCGTCGCCATCTCCAAGGCCTGCCGCCGCCCGCAGGCCCTGTCGGACAACGCCGCCATCACCGCCGCCGTGCAGCGCTCGCTCAAGTCCTCCGGCGCGGTCCACCTGCTCGGCATCGCGTCCGACGCCGGCGTGCACGGCCTCCTCGATCACCTCTACGCCATCGCCAAAACCTGCAAAATGCTCGGGCAGACCCGCGTCTTCGTCCACCTCTTCACCGACGGCCGCGACACCGGCCCCTTCACCGGCATCGACTTCATCCGCACCATCGAGTCCAACCTCGCCACGATCGGCGTCGGGCGCATCGCCTCGCTGTGCGGACGCTACTACGCGATGGACCGCGACAACCGCTGGGAACGCGTCGAGCTCGCGTATCGCCTGCTCACCGACCCCGCCGGCCGCGCCCCGCGCTTCGCCACCGCCGCCGCCGCCATTCAGGATTACTACGACCGCCCGACAACCGACTCGCAAAAGGGCGACGAGTTCGTCACGCCGCGCCTCGTCGGCGAGCACGCCCCGATCCGCGACGGCGACGCCGTCATCTTCTACAACTACCGCGGCGACCGCCCGCGCGAACTCTCCGCCGCCTTCGTCT
>CAZTQN010000030.1:0-50527 GCA_964615765.1 uncultured Phycisphaeraceae bacterium | reverse complement strand
CCCGCTGACATAGAGAGCGAGACGGCCGTTTCGGGTTTCCGGGACGACCGATCGAACACCTGAGGGCTTGCGCACGTGCTGCTCCTATGGACCGGGGTGGGGCTCTGACGGCGTTGTCGGACCACGTCGGCGTCGGGCGATACGAACGGCGTCAGAACAGGGTTGCCCCGGCCCGGCGGCGAAGGGCGGAACCGTACCGCTTCTGGGCGTGCTCTGTCAATCTCACCGCCCCTCGGGACGGGGACTGCTCGGGTTCACCCGGTCCGGTGTCCACATTGAACCCCTTGACACGCCCGCCCCTCCCGAGTTGGGGAGGAACCCGGCACGGCTGCACACAACTCCACGGTTACCGAGGCGATACGGATGGGAATCGGTGCGGGCGGTCAAGGACCGCTCCGGTTGTGTCGATGGTGACGCCTGGCCAGCCGCCTCTGCACCGCGACCGGCCCCCGTGGAATCTTTCCGCGGGTGTGTTCCGGCAATCACCCCGTGACCCCGCGAGGCTTAGGAATGATGCCGTTCGATAAGGACGTTCTCACGACCGGCGAAGTGGCCAAGATCTGCAACGTGGCCCCGCGCACCGTGTCGAAGTGGTTCGATACCGGTGTGCTCAAGGGCTACCGCATCCCCGGCTCGAAGGACCGCCGCATCCCCGTCAGTCAGTTGATCCGGTTCATGAAGGAGCACGGGATCCCGTTCGACGGGGTCGCCGGCGGCAAGAACCGCATCCTGATCATCGACGACGAGCGCGAAGTGGTGGACGTCCTGAGCAAGGTGCTGGGGGAGCAGCCCAACTACGAAGTCCGCAGCGCCACCAGCCCCTTCCAGGCCGGGCTGGAGACCGAGCGCTTCAAGCCGCACGTCATTCTGTATGACATCCACATGGTCGAAGGGGACGTCCGCGAGGTGCCGCAGCTGCTGCACGCCGACGACGAACTGCAACTGACCAAGATCATCGGGATGAGCGGGAAGCTCACCGACGGACAGCTCGCGTCGCTCCGCACGCAGGGGTACGACGCGGTGCTGAAGAAGCCCTTCGCCGTCCGGGCGGTGATCGAGGCGATCGAATCCACGACCGCGCTGGTGACCTGACCGGCGCTCGGGCGGCACGAACCGCAGCTGGTCCCGATCCGCGGCGCGGCGTCAGCCGGCCAGCGGGTCGGGGCGGAACAGCTTGGTATCCAGAGCCCACTGCTTGTCGGTGAAGTTGCCGTTGAGCGACTCGCCGCGGGCGTCGCTCGTGTCGACCGCCTGCATGTCCGGGCGGGCGGCGGCCTGCGCGACGGTCGTCTTGGCGTCCAGATTGTCGAGCTGGCTGACCAGGATGGCCTCGGGCGTCATCGGGATCTTCGCGGCCCCGAACTCCGGCACGCCGTGGTGGCTCAGGATGATGTGCTGCAGCACCAGCACGAAGTTCGGCGGGAGGCGCTGCCCCGTCAGACGCATGACCTGCTGCGCTTTGTCGTGCAGCATGATCGCCCCGTCGACGATGTGCCCGATGAGCTCGCCCCGGTCGGAATAGCTGAACGTCCGGTCGTACACCAGTTCCCGCGTCTTCGCCAAATCGTGCAGGAACAGCCCGAGCATGACCACATCGCGGTTGAGCTTCGGGTACAGCGGGCAGACGCGGTCGGCCAGACGCATCAGGTTGAGCGTGTGCTCGAGCAGGCCCGCGAGGTACGCGTGGTGCATGCTCTTGGCGGCCGGGGCCCGCTTGAACGCCGTCATCAGGTGCTCGTCGGCGAGATAGACCTGGGCCAGGGCCTTGGCGGCCGGGTGGGCCAGCGTGTCCAGCAGCGCCTTGACCTCCGCGAACATCTCCTCCGGGTCGAACTTCGAGCACGGGATCAGGTCGCACAGCATGTCCGGCGTCGGCTCGGCCGGCTCGATGACGTGCAGGATCAACTGCAGCTCGCCCTGATACGGCTGCGTCTCGCCCTCGATGTACACGAACCCGTCGGTCGGGAGGGTCTTGAAATACGCCGGGTCGATCGACCACATCCGCGCGGCCAACTGGCCCGTCTTGTCGCTGATGAGGCACTTCAGGAACGGCTTGTTGGTCTTGGTCTGCCCGAGCTGGGCGTTGGCGATCGCGAAAACCCCGCCGACACGCTGGCTCTGTTCAAACTGGGCGATGTACTGGCGCCGACCGCCCGAACCGCCCTGGGACTGGGGGGTGGAGGCGGACGTCGGGGCCGGGGTGAACGAGGGGTGCGCGGGCGAGGTCGTCATGGCCCGAGTGTAGAGAACCACGGCCCGGTCAACCGCCCCGGAGAGAGCACCGGATCCGAAAATGTGCTACAGTGCGCCCGGCTTCGGAGACACCGCGTTGCGCACTTCCAAGCGTCACACCACCCCCCCGGCAGCGGCAGGAACGGAGAACATGCTCCGCGACGTGATCGAGCGTCGGCGGGCGTGGATATTGCGGGCTCGACTGCGGGCCTTGGCGTATGTCGCCGCGATCACCACCGGCGCCGTCGCGACGATCACCATCATCGGGGCCCCGTGGCTGCCGGTGGTGGGCGTGGTGGTGGCGGCCCTCGCCGTCACCGTCTCGAAGGTCGCCAAGGGGCTGGATCATCCGACATGCCTGACGTGCGGGGAAGACCTGCGTGATCAGCCGGTGGGCGTGTACGGCATCGCGTGCCCCAAGTGCGGCGCGGTGACGACGCCGCTGTCGCGCGACGAACGCCCGCTGGTGTAACACCCGGGCGCCCGCAGCCCGGCACGCCGCGTGCGGGGCACTCCTACCCTCCGCGTTCGACGAGTGCGTGCCCGGTCGCGGCGCCGACCGGGGTCCGCCTGGACCGAAATCTTCGTTTCTGACAGGACGCCGAAGGCTTGACGATGCGTGACGACCAGCACCCAGGGACCTCGGCGGGTGGCGTGGCGGGCGCAGGGCCCGGCGCGACGCTCGAGGTCCGACGGGGCGCCGACGTCGTGATCGAGCACAAGCCCGGGCGCGCCGACGAACCGGACCGCCGCGTCGCCGTGCTGCTGGTGACGTGGAACCGAAAGGGCGATGTCGAGCGTGTGCTGCGCTCCATCGCGCGGCAGACGTACGGCTCGATGCACCTGGACGTCGTCGTCGTCGACAACGCCGGCACCGACGGCACCTTCGAACACCTCCGCTCAACGTTCGCGCCCGAGATCGTCATCGACAACGACACGCCGCAGGCGCACGAGCCGAACTTCCGCGTCCGCCCGAGCGAGTCCGTCGGCAACCGCCTGGGCGTCGCCGGGTTCACGCTCGTGCGCAACACCGCGAACATGGGCGGGTGCGGCGGGTTCAACACGGGCTTTGCCGTCGTCGACCGCGTGCTCTCGGCTCGCCCGGCGGGCGGCGCAGAGGGGGGAACGCTCCGGCCCGCGATGGTGTGGCTGGTCGACGACGACGCGGACGTGCCCGAAGACGCGCTCGAGCGACTCGCGAGCACGATGGCGAGCGACCCGGACATCGGGCTCGTCGGCTCGCGCACGGTCGACATCGTCTCGCGCGAAGCGACGATCGAGACCACCATCTACTACAACGACCACACCGGGCTCATGCAGCCCACCCCCCCACCCCACCACGCACACGTCGCGTCGTACCGCGCGTGGATGCAGCGGGCCAAGGCGGCGGGCGCGGGCGGCGCGGAGCGCTACACCGGCGCGATCGACGTCGACGTCGCCTCCGCGTGCTCGGCGCTGGCGCGGTGGGACGCCGTCGTTGGCGGGCCCAGCGATCGCGGGCGCGCGCCCGTGGGCTTCTGGGACTACCGCTACTTCATCTACTGCGACGACGCGGACTGGTCGCTTAGGTTCAAGGCGGCGGGCTGGCGCGTGGTGCTGTGCGCCGACGCGCGCGTGTTCCACACGCCGTGGAGCCTCAAGCTCACGCCCGCGCGGATCTACTACGCCAACCGCAACCGCATCTGGATGGGGCAGAAGGCGATCTCGGCGGAGCGCCGCGGGCGCGTGCTGCGGAAGTCGATGCGGTGGCTGTTGAAAGACGCGCTGCGTGCGGCGCTGCACCGCCGCCCGTTCCACGCCGACATCATCCTGCAGACCGCGGTCGATGTTGTCATCGGGCGCTGGGGCAAGACGGGCTCCGACGGCCCGCCGGCGGAGAACCTGACGGCGGCGATGGGAAAGGCAGGTGTACTGCGCGACGGCGCGTCGGTCGCCGTCTTGTGCGGCGCTGAGCAGAGCCTGACGTGGTTCAACGATCTTCGCGCCGCCGTCGAGACTGACGCGTGCACGCGCGGCGTGCCGGCGCCGAAGATCCGCTGGATTCCCGTCGTCCGCAACACCGTCGCCAAGCCGTGGCCCGAGGGCACGATCGAGTACGGCGGGCGGCGCATGAGCCGGCTGAAGAAGCAGCTCTGGATGCTGACGCGGCGCGCCGACGCGTGCGTCGTGTTCGAGCACGTGAATGACTTCCCCGTGCTCACGCCGCTGGGCCCCGCGTGGAACATCCACATCGATCCGCGCAAGCCGGGCATGGCCCAGGTTGAGCGGGACACGTGGGGCGTGCGGCTGGCGTTCATCGCGCGGTGGATCCCCGCCGCGGTCCGCTGCCTGTGGTGGGCGACGCGCGCTCCGGCGTACGTCCGCACCGGGAGGTACGGATGACCATCGCGGCGAGCACGAGCAGCGCGGCGGGCGTGCCGCGTGCGGAGCGCCCGCTGCGCGTCGCGATCCTCGGCTGGGCCCGGCTCTCGGCCCAGGCCCGCGAGGGCTCGGGCTACAACCTCAACGCGAGCGAACTGGCGCGAGGTCTAGCCGCGCGCGGGCACGAGGTGGTTTATCTCGCCAGCGGGATGAACTACCGGGCCCGGTGGCTGGGCCTGCGCGACCCGAAGACGCCGCGCATCGCGGAGCACGAAACCTGGGGCGGCGTGCGCTGCTGGGACCTGCTCAACGCGCCGAACCTCTCGCCGGCGGCGATGAACTTCCGCAACATGCCGGAAGAGATCGAGAGCCCGCTGACAACCGCGGCGGTGCTGCGCTGGCTTGCGCACACGCGGGCGCAGGTCGTGCACGTGCACTCGCTGGAGGGGTACGGGCTTGATCTCATCGGCGCGATCGAGGCCTCGGGCGTGCCCGTGGTCGTCACGCCGCACAACTACTGGTATGTCTGCCCACAGGTCGACCTGCTGCACCGCGAGCGCGAGGTGTGCCTGGATTACGACGGCGGTCAGCGGTGCGTGGGCTGCCTGCCCGGCAAGAACCCGGCGTCGCTGCGCCGCCTGCGCGCGTTCGGGCAGAGCCTGGAGTCGTGGCTCGGGACGTACCCGGCGGACGTGATCCGCAAGGCGGTGT
Organism: uncultured Phycisphaeraceae bacterium; assembly: GCA_964615765.1. GTDB lineage: Bacteria > Planctomycetota > Phycisphaerae > Phycisphaerales > UBA1924 > CAZTQN01. The sequence continues at coordinate 45,223 of CAZTQN010000030.1, read as the reverse complement.
ACGGCACGCCGCACTTGCTGCGCTCGCTCGCACGCGGGCGCGTGCACCGGCGCTGGAAGCCGCCGGTGCTGAACCCGGATCGACGCGACGAGTACGCGGCGTGGGCCGGATATCACGCAGTGAACGCGGGCCACACCGCGCACTCCCACACCCGCCCGCCGAGCGCCGGCACGCGGAACGGCGCGGCTCACGCGGGTGCGGCCCACGGCAGTGCGCACCACGCCGATACCGCCGCACCGATCGCGCCGATCGATCTCAACGAACGCGTGCTCGCGGGCGGCGTCGGCACGGGCAGCACGGGCACCAAGGTGCACCTGCGGGTGCTGAACAGCTACGGCGAGCGCCGGCGCGCGGGCGTCGCGGCCCTCAACGCCGCCAGCCTGATCACCCCGCCCAGCGATTACGTGCGACGCGTGTGCGTGTCGATGGGCGTCGATGAAGACCGCACGCGCTGCGTGCTGCTCGGGCAGCCGCACTTCGACGAGATCCACCGGCGCGCCATGGCCCGCCCGTTCTACCGCCAGCGTCCGTGGGACGCGAACGCGGCGACCCGCCCGCTGCGCCTGGCGTTCTTCGGCACCACGCGCCCGAACAAGGGCGTCGAGGTGCTGGCGAAGGCCGTCGAGTTGCTGGACCCCGGCGTGCGGGCCCGGGCCCAGATCATCATCCGCGCTCAGGGCAACGACTACGACCTGCGCCGGCGCCTGGCCCACATCCCGGAAGTCAGCGTGTGGGGCGGGTACGACCTGTGGCAACTCATGGCGGCGGGCGGCGAGTACGACGTCGGCATCCTCAGCCACATCTGGCTGGAAAACTCGCCGCTGGTGCTGCTGGAGAATCTGCACGCGGGCAAGTTCGTGATCACGCCGCGGCTGGGCGGGCCGCCGGAGTGGATCGTCGACCCCGACACGGCGCCGGGCGGCGTCGGCAACGGGCTGATGTTCGCCGGGGGTGACGCGCCGGCGCTGGCGCGGCAGATGGAGCGCTGCATTCGCGGCGAGGTCATCATCCCCAGCCCCGCCGAGATTCACGCGATCACGCCGGCGCTCCGCTCATACCCAGAGCACGTGCTCGAAGTCGAATCGATCTACGCGGAAGTGCTCGATCGCGCTCGGGGCGGGGCTTCGCCGCGGGGCGAAGCCGCAGACACGGCGCGCGTGGTCGTCCGGGCTTCGGGCGGGGCGACCGCTGCGGGCACGGTCGGGGCGCGGTAGCTGCTGAACTCTTTGGGAGAGCGCGTGTGGCGGGCGTGCACCTGATCTTCGTCACGCACACGGACCTGCACCTGCGTCGCGCGCTGGTCGGGGCCGCGTGCCAGACGCGCCGGGCCGACGCGGTGGTGGTTTCCTGCGACGTTGTCAGCGCGGCGATCGAAGCCGTCATCGACGAAGCGGCCCGCACGCTCGGGCTCACCATCGCGCTCGTGCAGCGCCCGCACACGGGGCGGGCCCGCTGCGGCCAGGCCCGCAACAACGCGGTCCGAGCGCTCGTCGAACTTGGAGCGGCCGGCGCGTTCGCGGTCGACGCACGGACCGACCGGCTGGTCTTCATCGACGGCGACACCGTGCCGCGGAGCGATCTGCTCGCGGTCCACGAGCGGCTCGGCGGGCCGGACCACCTGGTCAGCACGTACCGCGTGATGCTCACGCCAGAGCAGACGAGCGCGTGGGACGAGACCCGCCTGCACGCCGGGCAGCCGGGCGTCGACATCACCCCCGCGCAGGCTGAGGAACTCGAGCAGCGGCACCGGCGGTACCAGCGGCAGGCGATGTGGCGGCGGCTCGGGCTGGGCAAACCGCACAAGCCGCGCCTGATCGGCGGACACTTCAGCGTGCCGATGCGCGCGTACCTCGAAGTCAACGGCTGTGACGAGGCCTACGAGGGCTACGGGCAGGAGGACGACGATCTGGCCCGGCGCCTGCATCGCAGCGGCTGGCCCAGCGTGGTCGCCGTGCGACAAGCCGTCGTATTCCATCAGCACCACCCGGCCCGTGCCCCGGGCAACTGGCACGACGCGCCCGGCGTGCAACGCTTCAATCAGCGCACGCCGAACCGCGCGGTACTCGGGATCGATCACCCGGCGCCGCAGGGTGCGCCGACGGTTCAGGTCTTCCGGCCCGACGGCGTCGGCGGACGCGTCGATCTCGAGCCGCGCACCGCACCGATCGCCCGGTGAACACCGCGGACCATCGCCCGCACACCGAGCAGGCGCAGCGTGCCGACCAGCACGCGTCGCCACCACGGAGCCCGGCGGGCCCGGGCCGCGCGGGGCGACGCTGGGGTCAAGTCGCCGCGCAGCACCACCTCCGGCAACCCCTCGCGTTCGGCGTAACTCATCGCCGGGCGGGCGTAGAGATCCTCGCAGCAGCGCGGGCAGACATACACGGCGGTCAGCACCGTCGCGTCGCGATGGTCGATCTCGGACCCGGCGTACCCACAGCGCGGGCACACCCGGGTGTGCATCCAGGGAACAGACTCGACGCGCGCGTCGGGCACGAAAATCAGTGTAACCCGCGTCCAGCCCGCCGCAAGGAACCTGCGCGTGCGAGTCTGCACGCCGCACCGATCGCCGCCCCGCCTAGCGTCCGGGCGTGTACCAGGCGGGTGAACTGAGCATGGACGTTCTTCGTGGATGGGCCGACCGGTGCGCCCGGGCGGCCCGGGCGACGCTGGGCGACCCCGACCTTGGGGAGTTGCGAGCCCACTCCGCCGCGTTGACCGATTTTCGCGACGAGGCCGGCAACCGGCGCGCGGTCGATCGCCCGCTGCTGGCCTTTATCTGGAGCGCCCGGCCCGGACCGATGCCGGCGGACGCCGCGACGGACGTGCGGCTGTGGTGGAACTTGCACGCCGAGCGGTTCGACGACGCGTGCCTGGCGCCGGGCGCCACCGCCCCGCTGCTCACGCACCGCCCGGGCACGGTGATTGAAGTGTGGACCGAGAGCGAACTCAGCGCGCTGCACGCGCTCTGGCACGCGGCCGTCCGCTTCGGGCGTGACGACCTGCACCGGCGTGCGCTCGCGGCGGGCGCGTGGCATGTCGAGACCATGCAGCCCGACAACGCCACCAACCGCGCGTGGGCCGTGCACGTGTTCGCCGTGCTGTCGGCCATGGGCAGCGCCGACGCCGACCTGTATGCGCAGACGCTGCTGCACAACTGCTCCGTCGCGCAGGGGAAGCCGGACGTGCTGTCGGCGTGGCTGCTGATGGACAGCGCGCGGGCGCTGACGGCCCTCGCGGGCGGGTAATGCGTGCTCAGGCCCGGGCGTTGCGCGCGATGAAGACCGCGTTGCCCTTGGGGTGCACGCGGTACCAGTTATCCTTAAGCCCGTCGATGTGGTAATGCCACGAGACGTCGTGGTAGCAGGCCTCGAGACGGTCCAGCCACCAGTGCGCGTCCTCGCGGATGACGTGCGTCACGTCGCGCTCGTATGACTCGATCACGTACCGCCCGCCCGAACCCAGCGGCACGACCACCAGCAGCGAATCGCTCATGCGCGCCAGGGCCCGCAGCGTCGGGTCGATCGCGTCGTACGGCACGTGCTCCAGCACGTCCTTCGCGACGGCGTGATCGAACCGGTGCGTCAGCGACCACGCCTCGAGATCCTCCACGAGATGCACGTGCGGCGCGGTGTCCTGGTCGGCCTGCGCGATGGCGTACTCGGAGATGTCGATCCCGACGGCGCTGCGGCGCAGCATGCGGAGCGCCTTGACGACGAAGCCCTTGGCGCAGCCGAAGTCGAGCACGCTCTGGCGCGGGCGGATGCCCAGGGTGTCGATGAGCACCATCGCCATGGGGATGGTGAGCTCGGGGAGCCAGCGGTAGGTCGAGTAGCAGGACTTGCCGGTCTCGACGCCGCGCTCGTAGTACGACTCGTCGTACTGAACGGCCAGGTCAGACAAAGTTGACATGGTTGACCTCCTGCTGGGCGAACTCGGCGAAGCGGTTTTCCTCGCCGCGCACGAAGCGGTCGAGCATGTCGACGTTGCGCGTGAACACGCAGCCTGTGCAGTGGGCCGTCGCGTCGAAGGGCTGCGGGATGCGCCCGTCGAGGTAGTCGAGGATCTCCTCGGGCGTGCACAGCGCGTACCGCGGGCGGAAGCGCTGGGCCTGGTCGTTGAGCACGACCGAGTCGCACGGGAAGACCAGCCCCGGGCGACCCGTGACGGGGTCCATCGCCTCGGAGAGATAGGGCCGGAAGAACGACTGGTGGCACTTGGATTGGCACGGCGCGCCGTGCACCTTGAACTGATGGAAGAAGCGGCGCCCGCCCTCGAAGGAGGCGAACAGCGCGTCGAGCTCTTCGTGCTCGCGCACGAGTTTGTCCTGCGGGAGCATGCAGTCCGGCAGCACGCGGACGTACGACACGTCGTGCTTCTCCGCGTGCCGGGCGACGGCCCGCAGGAACTCCGGGTTCTTGTTCTCGCCGCTGTAGCAGACGGACATGCCGACGGTGGTCGCGGCGCCGAAGCGGTGCCGAGGGACCTCGATCTTGCGCTCCCAGTCCTTGAACACGTTCATCGACACGCGGACCCACGTGAGCCCCGCGAGGATGCGGTCGCTGACGCGCCCGAACTGCGTGCCGTTGGTGATCAGCGCCAGTTCCAGCCCGTTGTCGAGGATCCACTCGCCCAGCGGGTTAAAGTCCTTGTACAGCGTCGGCTCGCCGCCTCCGGTCAAGATCACCGCCTTGAGCCCGCGCGACTTGAGCTTGCTGAGGTAATCGATGATCCGCGGCAGCTCGATGGTCGAGTGCAGTGTGCGCTCGCTGACGGAGCAGTACGAGCACTTGAGGTTGCACCGCCCCTCGGGCGCGACGTGCGTCGAGATGATCGAGCGCCCCGTGCCCGCGCGGTACGACTCCATCGAGTCCTTGTGCTTCCAGAACTTGATGCCCGTGGACGTGAAGCGGTGCTCCATCGCCGAGGGCTGGCGCACGCGAAACTGCTCGGGCAGGTCGTGCCGCTCCGGCGCGCCGGTCGCGGGCTCGAGCGGGCGGCCCTTGACCGAGAGCGTGACCGACTCGGCCATGGAAGCCAGATGCCGCAGGTGCCGGGCGTCCTTGCCCGGCTGGGTCAGCGAGTCCGGCGAGATCGGCGGGAGCGGATCGAGCACGATCGGCAGGTTGGGCGTGGTCGTGGTCATGCGTTCACCGTCTCGTGGGCGATCGGTTCGGTCGTCTGGGTCGGGCTCGTGTCGTTGCGCGGGCCGTCGGCGTCGAGCCATTCCAAGAGCGGGCGCTCGGCCAGGCGCGTGCGGATCGACTTCGGCAGGTCGCGCTCGGGGAACCGCGTCGCCGCCGGGAAGACGTGCTCGTACCCGATCGACGGGCACAGGTCCGTGCGCCGGTTCGTCTGCCAGTTCCACGCGCGCCACACGTCCTCGAACCACTCCTCGCGCGGCGGGCAATCCAGCTTGGCGTCGCGGCTGAAACTCAGCGACGTCAGATGCTTCCAGAAGATCGTCCGGGCCGAGCCCGCGAAGCCGAAGTTGTGCACGCGCAGCTCGGGGTCGTTCGTGCGGACCACGCCGCGCTGGTCGGCCGCGGCGAGCGCATGCCCGCTTGTCGGGATCCGCCCGTTCCGCACCGCGCGGAGCACGCAGTACGGGTTCGTCCGCGTGGTGACATACCGCGGGCTGCGCCAGAACAAGTGCGGCGGGGCCGCCATCACCTCGTCCACGCGCGGGTCGCGGGCCGCGTTGATCGCCCGCGCGAGCAGATCCGGCCGCCACACCTCGTCCGGCTCGACGAGCATCACGTGCGTCGGATCATGGCGCGGGGCGGCGATCTCGTTCACGATCGAGGACAACTGCCCGATGAGCGTCGCGCCGAAGGGGTTGTCCAGCAGTTCGACCTTGTTGTCCGGGTCGTGCTGGCGTTGAAAGTCGCGGATGGTGTCGGTGACGCCGTCGATGTCGTGCGGCAGGTAGACGTCGCGCCCGAAGTACGACACCACGCGCCGCCCGCCGAACATCTCCCGCGTCACCATGCACAGCACGCGGTCGACGTGCGGGTAAATGGACGCCAGCGACTCGGCGAGGAAGTCGGAGCCGTACAGCAGGCGGTAGATGGCCACGATCTTCACGAGGTCGACTCCGAACCGTGCGGCGACGCCCAGGGGCCTGGGCGTACCGGACAGGCGGGTTCATCGGGTGTTATCGGGGGTGGGTTGATAAAAACCGCCCGCAAAGGCCGCAGGAATCGGACGATCGTCAGCGTCGACCCCCCACAGCCGCCCGGCGGCCCGGCGGGCGCACCACAGGGCCCGGTCGTGGTCCGCGTGGGTAAAGCCGCGGGTGAACGTCGCGTCGGTCGGCGCGCCGGAGTCGGGGTGGAAGTGCCGGATCCGGGCCCGCGGCTCGAAAACCCAGTTGCCCAGGGCCCGCGCGGTGACGGCCATCTCGGCGTCGTTGAACAGGTGGTAGTAGCCGGGAAAGAAGATGTCGCGCCCGGAACCCGCCGGGGCGAAGCGGTCGAGGAACGCGCGCCCGAAGAGCGGGAACGCCAGGTCGAAGCCGCCCTCGATGTTGGCCTGGGCCAGGCCGACGACGCCGTCGCCGTCGGGGAAGCGCTCGCGCAGCGTCGCCATGGCGATGTGCAGCGCGTCGGGCTCGAAGAGGCAATCGTCGGTGCAGAACAGCGCGTCGTGGCGCACCAGTTCGCGGTATGCAAGGTTGAGCGGCGCGGTGCACCCGATGCGGGCGTTGGCCCGGTCGCTGAAGGCGGCGTGCACCAGGCCGCGGTACTCGGCGCACACGTTGAGCGTCGTCACATCGCCCGCGCCGACGCAGACCCGGGCCGGGTAGCCGGTGGCGCGGACGGATTCGATCATCGCGCGCAGGCGGTCCGGCCGCTTGTACGACGCGAGGAAGATGTCAAGCGTGGGCGTCATGATGGTCACCGGGCGCAGGCCGCCTGCACGCGTCGCTCGGTCGAGTTTGTCGCGCGTGCTGATCGATCTCGCGCCGCCGCGTGGCGTACGAGCCCGAGACGCGCCGCGCTGCCCTCGAAGGCAAGGTCTGCCGCGTTCGACCAGCGCAGGCCCGCGGCGAGCGTCGGCTCGCGCTCAAGCAACGCCCGATCGTTCCACGGCGTAACGATCGTCGCACCCGGCCGCTCGCGGACCACGCCGGGCGGTAGCAGTTCCAGCGGCACGCCATCTTCGCTGGCCCACGCGGGCGGGAGGTCCATCGCGTGATCGACGCCGCGAACGGGCACGCCGCGCCGGTGCATGATCTGCGCGAGCACACGCGCGTTGCGACCGAGCCCTACGAGTAACGGCTCAGCGACGCCGGCGGCGAGCGCCGAATCCAGCAGCTCCACCGCCGCGGCGGCCGGCACATCCTGCACCAGACGCTCGACGCCCCCCTCGCTCTCAAGCAGATGCCGCGGCGGAGCGCCGAAGAACCCGGCCCGCGCCCACCACTGCGCGAACAGCACCGGGAACCGCGGCAAGTCGGACAGCACGTGCGGTCCGACCTCGCGCATCACCCGCGTGTGCAGCCGCGAAACCGCGTGCGCCTGCACCCAGGCGCTGTCGTCTTCATCGGTGCGCACACCAACCGATCGTGCGGCGCTGCAATGATCCGCGACCACATCGTCGAGACAGACGCCCGCGCCCAGATCACGCAGGTGCACGCGGGCCACTACATCGCTGATCATCGCCGACGCCGCCGACGCAATCGTCGCGCGCACGCCCGCCGCGATGGCGAACAACGCCGTCGGCGTCGCCCACGCCGCGTGCGACGATTCTTCAGCAACACGGCGCCACACGTGCGGTTTGGCCAGGCACGCGTGCGGCGGGAGCACGGCCCTCGCAACGGCGTCTCGCGGCGTGATCCGACTCCGCGGCACCGGCCCGATGCGCGTGTGCAGCGTCGCGCCGCCGACCACGCCGTCCACCGTCGTCGTCGCCGCGTGCATGAGCACGCTCAGCCCATCGCGCCCCCCACCATTTGCCGGCTCGAACTCGTCCATCGGGTGCATCAGCGTGCACCACTCGGCGTCCGCGTGCTCGACGGCGTGCGTGAGCCAATGCCCGTTGCCAGGATCAATCACGCGCACACGCGCGTCGCCCGCGTGCACGCCCAGCGCACTGCGCACCTCGGCCGCGGCGTCTGTAACCAGCACGACGCGCCCACTGCTCATGGGCGCGATCGACCGCAGCGCTCGCGCCGCACACGACGCGGCGTCCACGCGGGTCTCCGCGCGTGTGATCGGGATGATGACACCGACGCTCGCCGTCATGCGCTGCCTGACTCCCCCGCCCCCCACCCACTCACGCCGCCCGCACCGGCACGCGCTCGCACGCGTCCGTCCGCGCGACGATGTCGAGATCCACGGGCGCAGCGGCCTGTTCTTCCGCCGGCTCGTGCACGCCGACGGAGATCAGTTCCACGCCCTCCGGCACCGTCTTCAGCATGCGCCACGGGTCGATGACGGTGTCGCCGGGACGGAAGGCGCGGTGCGCGTACTCCGGCCAGCGGGTCGAGACGATGTACACCGCCGGCCCGTCGGGCATCGCGGCGTCGGGGTTCAGCACCGGGTCGTGCAGCACGGGCTCCACGCCGCGGGAACGCAGGATGTTCGCCAGCAGCATCGCCGGGCTGCCCTGCGTCTGATTGGTGTGCGGCTTGAAGGCCATGCCGAGCTGCACCACGGGGCGCCCGCGCCGGTTCGCGAGGACCAGGTCCGCCAGCCAGCCCGTCTGCGCGTCCCGCGCGTGGTTGATGACGTCGAAGATGTTGAAGCTCAGCCCCGCGTTCTGCGCCGTGAACGACATGGCCATCTGATCGCGCCCGTGGCAGGGCCCGCCGTCGGCCATCCCGCCGTCCATGTACTTGGCGCTGATGAGCCGGTCGGTCGCGAGCTTCAGCGCGCCGTTGACGACGTCGCAGTCGCACCCGGGCAGCTTGTGGCACAGCTCCATCACCGAGTTGGCGAACACGACCTTCAGCCCGAGGTACGTGTTGTAACTCAGCTTGACGACCTCGGCCTCCGTCCAGGTCATGAACCGCTGCGGGCGGTCGTGCAGCGAGGCGTACAGCTCGCGGGCCGCGCGCTGCGCTCGCCCCGTGTCCGCCGTCGCGTCCTCGCCGTGCGGCAGGCCCAACAGCACGAACTCCGGGTTCAGGAAGTCGCGCACCACCGTGCCCTGACCGATGAAGAACGGGTTGTAGATCATCGACCACCCGTCGCCGATCGCCCGGCCCACGGCGTTGATCGTCGCCGGCGCCAGCAGATTCACCATCGTCCCCGGCGTGACGGTCGAGATGACCAGGATCGTGCGGAAGCGTCCGTCGCTGCACCGGGCGATCGCGCGACCGACCTGCTCCAGGCTGGTCTTGATCGGGCCGTTGTCGAAGTCCCGCGCCACGCCGTCATAAGGCAGCGAGCCGTCGTGCGTCGGCGCGTGCGGCGTGGGCACCGCGACGAACACGTAGTCCGCCGCCGCCACCGCCTCGTCCACGCTCGCGCAGAACACCATCCGCCCGCGGCACGAGGCGAACTGCCCGTCCAGCCCCGGCTCCATCGGCGTCACGCGCCCGGCCTGATACTCGGCGATCAGCGCGCGGTCCGTGTCATACCCGAACACCTGGTGCCCGCGCATCGCCAGCCCGACGGCACACGGGAACCCGAGCTTGCCCAGTCCGATGAACGCGATCTTCATCCGTGCCTCCGCTCGGGCGGTCTTCTCGGACCCCGCCCGGGTCACCTGGGCTATCGGGCGTTCTCCCGCCCGCCTTAACTCGCCCCGCATCATCTCGACACAGGCTCGGGAATCTCCCGGTTCAGCCCGACCGACCCCGACCCGTCACCGCTCAAAATCTCCCGGGCCGCCCGCTCGTCGGTATACAGGGGCACGATGCGCACGCCCGCCGCCGCCAGCGGCCGGGCCGCCCGCAGCAGGTCCCGCTCTCGTATGTCGCTCGACAAGATGACGGCCTGCGGCGCAAACTCCTGCGCCCGCGACGTCGGCACCACCGGGTAGTTCCACAGCCGCCGCCCGCTCCAGTCCGGATGATCGTCGATCACGCACACGATCGGGACCCGCGGCTGGGCCAGCGCCAGGGCCAGCGCCCGCGTGTGCGTCCCCGCACCGAAGACCGCGACCCGGGTACACCCTTCGCGGGCCAACATCTCCATCGCCGCCCGGAACCGCTGCTCGCCCGACCCGCGGATCGCCGCCAGCCCGTGCTTCACCAGCCACAGCGTCTCGGACCGCCCGCCGCCCTCCGCGGCGTACAGGCCGCGATCAAACGTCGGCGCCGGGCCGCCCATGGCCCGCGCGTCCCACACCGGCTCATGCCCGGGGAAGTGCTGCCAAGCGCGGGCCAGGAACAGCCGCGCGTCGGGGCCGTCGTGATGCTCGACCTCGCTGGTCCAGTACGCCGGCGGGGCTTCGCCCGCGCGTGTGAAGTGCGCGTGGAACTGGCTGACATCTGGGCGCGACCACAGCACGCCCAGGCCGCGCGCGACCCAGTACAGCTCGTTGTCGGCCCAGTTGTGCCGATAGCCCGGGTGCATCGGGCCGTTCCCGTTGTACATCCGCTCCCGCCACGCCCGCCCGAGCCACGGGCTCCCGCAATAGCGCGGCGCGTCCATGAACGTGTCGCCGTGCGGCTGCATCACGCCGAACGTCGTCGGGAAACGCTCCAGGAACTCGTTCAGCAGTTGCCCCGCCGACCGCGACTCATCCGGCAGCATGTCGTCGCCGCCCGAGACCAGCACGGGGCAGTCCTTCGGCACGATCGAGCGGCTGAGGATGTTGATCGAATCGGCCCAGCCCGGGTAGTGATCCGACCACACGACCAGATCGGCTGGGATGTCGGCGCGCACGCGGTTCTGCAAGACCGCGACCTTGTACCCGCGCTCGCGCCACGCCGGGAGCGTTCGACGACAGTTGTCCGGATTGGCCGACGGAATCGCGAACCACACGTCGCTCATGCCACACTCCGAAGCGCTCACGCCGCAGGGTTATCGGCCCGAGACACCCCCCGCCTTGATCGCCGCGCCCGGGCCGCCCGCGTGCAAGCCGGGGCCTCATCGGGCCGATAACCCCCTCATGACCGCGCTCGCCCATTCCGGTCCGGCGACCGACCGGGCCCCGTCGCAAGACATCGCGGGCCTCAGCCCGGCCGCCGTCGCCGCGTTGATGCACCTGATCCGCTCGGGCGGGGCATCGCGCGTGCTGGAGTGGACCATCGACGCCGACCGCCCGGCCGTCGCGCCGGCGCTCGGCGTGCTCGGCTCGCGCGTGCGTTCGGTCCGCGGGCCAGCCTTGCCGAGCCTCGACCCCAACGCGGCGTTCGATCTGATTCTCGTCCGCGGCGCGCCCGCGTCCGACGCGCTGGCGCGTGTGCCCGCGCTGCTCGCGCCCGCGGGCCAACTGATCCTCATCGGCCCGCCCACGCCGGCCGCCGACGCCGCGAAGGCCGCCCTCTGCCCGCACATGCACATCGGCCCCGGCCCAAGCGGGGAGCACATGTGGGTCGGCGGGCACGCCGTGCTGACCGACGCCGGCGCCGACGACGCCCCGCCGCCGATTGTCGCGAACTTCTACACCAAGAACACGCCCTACGAGCAGGAAGCGGCCCGCCTGGCTGAGTCCTGCCGGGCGCACGGGCTGGAACTCATCAGCGAAGGACTCACCACGCGCGGGCGGTGGGAGTTCAACTGCGCGATCAAGCCGCGGTTCGTGCGCGACGTGTGGAAGCGGTTCAACGGCCGCCGCGCCGTCGTGTGGCTCGACGCCGACGCCGTCGTCCGCGCGCCGATCCCGCTGCTGACCAGCCGCATCGCCGACTTCGCCGCCCACCGCGTGGACCACTGGCAGATCTGGAGCGGCACGCTGCTGTTCGGCCCGGGCGAGGCAACCGGCCGCCTGCTGGACCGCTGGTGCACGCACGCCGAGCTTGACCCGCAGCAGTGGGACCAGGTCCACCTCAGCCACGCGTGGGAAGACGTCGCGATGACCATGCCGCTGCGGACGCGCTGCCTGCCGCAGTCGTACCTCCGCGTGTTCGATCACCCGATGACCGATCCGACGGGCGCGGCCCCCGTGATCGAGCACCTGCAGGCCTCGTACCGCTTCAAAGCCGCGGCGGGCCAGCGCCCGGCCCGCGCGGTCGTGCGCGGGCATTACCCGCTCACGACGCCGCACCTCCGCGCCGCGCGCCCGCCGACCACCGACGAACTCAACGTGATCGATCGACCGTTCGAGCATCTGACCGACCTGGCGTCGCTGCTGGCCGAGACTCGCGCACGGCGCGTGCTGGTCATCGCGCCCGATCGGGCGGACGCGAGCGCCGCGATCCGAGCTTTATTGCCACCGGACGCCGACGTGCAGACCGCGAGCGACGTCGCCACCGTCGAGCAGGACGCGCCGGTCGACGTGCTGGTCTGCTGGCTTCCGCGGACCGCCGGCCCCGCCGACATCGCCCGTACCATCGAGATCGGCCTGGCCCGCGCGGGGCTGGCCCTGGCGGTGCTCGTCGAGACCGCGCCGCTGGGCACGCCGACCGACGGCCTGGCGATCCGCGCCCTCGCAGCGGCCCACGCCCCCCACTATCGCTGCACCTACGCGACGCCGCTGGGGCGTCCGCTCGAGATGTTCGTGTGGTCGCGCACGCGTCTGGCCCGCCTGCCGGTCGTGGGCGCCGTCGCGCCGGACGCGGCGTCGTCGCCTGAAGCCGCCGAAAACACATCGTCATCTCCGTCGCCGACAATCGCCGCGTCGGCGACGCCAGCCCCCGACGTCTCCGCCGCGCTCGACGATCTTGGTCGTCGCCTGCGAGCCGCGCTCGCGCACGCGGACCATCTCTCGCGCACGCTGATGCGCGGCAAGCTCGAGCACGCCGCGGCCCTCGGGTGCGCACGCATCGCCATCTACGGGGCCGGGCGGCACACGCGCCGCGTGCTCGACGGCTGGTCGAACTGGCCCGCGCCGCTCACGCCCGACGGCACGCCCGCCCGCCCGGTCGTCATCCTGGACGACGCGCCCACCACGCCCGCGCTGCACGGCGTGCCGGTCGTCCGCCCCGACGACTGCCCGCGCGACATCGACGCCGTCATCATCAGTTCCGACGCCCACGAAGCCGCGCTCGCCCGAGCCGCCACCACCCGCTTCGGTCCCCGCGGCGTGCCCGTGCTCACGCTCTACGCCGGCGCTCAGCTCAACGTCGCCGCACTCGGGCAACCCGGCGAAGCCTGATCCACCGAAATCTCACCCCCTCCCAGAGGGAGGGGGCAGGGGGTGGGTTCCGGACGCGCACATCTCAGCCGCCTGCTCGCCGTACAGCCGCACGATCGGCACGCCCGGCATGCTCGCCCGGGCGCGTTCCATCAGCCGCTCTTCCTGCGTGCTCGAACTCAGCACCACGGCGTGCGGCCCCATCGCCATCGCCTCCCGCGGCGCGAGCACCGGGAAGCCGAGCAAGCGCGGGCGCGCCCCGCCGCTTCCAGCACCGAGCACGCGCGAGTCTTCATCGACCAGGGCCACGATCTCCACCGGCGGGCTCGCGAGGGCGGCGGCGCTGAGGCGCGTGTGCGTCCCGGCCCCGAAGATCGCGACACGCACCCGCCCACGCTCCGCGCACGCGCTGAGCGCCGCCCGCATCCGCCGCTCCGGCTCGCCCGCGAGAATCTCGCCCCCGTACCGCGCGGCCCAGTACCGCTCCGCCGTGTGCGGATAGCGATTGCGGAACACCGACACATCGAGCCCGCGCCCGCGAGCGGCCTGTTCGTCCGGCGACGGCGCCGCGCCCGGGAAGCCCAGCCACGACCGCGCGATGAACGTCCGCACGTCCGCCTCGTCCGCCGCGCCAACCGCGCTGGTCCAATACTCCGGCGCTGCACCGCCCGAACGCGTGAAGTGATCGTGGAACTGCGACAGGTCCGGCCGCTCCCATAAAGCTCCGCAGCACGCGCTGACCCAGAACAGTTCGTGATCGGCCCAGTTGTGCCGGTACGCGGCGCACATCGCCCCGCGCCCGCCGTACATCGCCCGGCAGAACACCCGCCCCAGCCACGGGCTCCCGCAATACTGCTTGGCCTGCAGAAACCCGTCGCCCTGCGGCTGCATCACGCCGAACGTGTCCGGGAAGCGCTCCAGAAACTCGCGCGCGATCTGCCCCGCCGAACGCTCCGGGTCCGGCAGCATGTCGTCTCCGCCCGAGACGATGATCGGCGCGCCCGCCGGCACGATCTGCCGGTGCAGGATGTTGATGCTCTCGGCCCACCCCGGGTACGCGTCGGCCCACACGACAACGTCGGCCGGGATCTCGCCGCGTTCGCGGTTCTGCAGCACGGCGGTCTTGTACCCCATCGCCCGCCACACGGGCAGCACGCGCCGGCACTTGTCGACACTCGCCGAGGGAATCGCGAACCACACATCGACATCGGGCATGCCACAAACCTCCCGGCGAATACGTCAGCCCGCCGCCAGCCGATCGCGGATCATGTCCAGCATCCGCCGCGCCAGCGTGTCGATGGTGAAGTCGCGCCGCACACGTTCCGCGATCGCGCCGGAGAGCCGGTCGCGAAAGTCGCGCGACTCGACGGCGCTCGACACCGTGCGCTCGAAACTCGCGCGGTCCCAGAAGCACGTCGCCTCCGGGTCGCCCATCAGCCACGCCGCCCGCCAGTCCAGCCCGGCGACGCACCCGTGCTCGTGCAGCGCGTCCTTGAAGTACTCGTGGAAGTACACGAAGTGCTTGTCGCGCACCGGCAGGCGATCCTGCACATCCGCGACCATCGCGACGGCGGGGTGATCCGCCGGGCACACGCACCGCTCGCGGTTCGCGACCGAACAGCACCACGCTTGGCACGAGCGTGACGCCTCGACCATCGCCGCGGCCCGCAGGACGTCCAGGTCATCGAGCTTGAACAGCGCCACCGGCAGCCCGCCCGAGAGCGCACACTCCATGACGCGCTGGTGCAGGTTGGCGGCGGCCGAGACGTGCAGCGTCACGCCCGCGCACTGATACGCCGCCCGCAGGTCGTCGCCGTGATCGAGCACGCCGCGTGCGAACATCCCGAGCCGCGGGTGCTTCTCCCACCCGCGCCCGTACACGCGCAGACGCCACCCGCGCCGCTCGCACAGGTCCGCCGCCCACTCCAGCGTCCGATGCCGCAGCACGCGGTCCACCAGCGGTCGCAGGATCTGGTTCGCCAGCAGGGCCCGGTTCTCCGAACTCAGCGGCACGCGGTGCTCTTCCAGCAGCCGCCGCGCATGCTCGTTCACGCCCGCGATGTTGACCCGGTTGAGCGGGTCATCAGCCAGATGCTCCGCGACGGGGAACGCCGCCCGCACCAGCCGCGCAAGCCCCGGCACACCCTCCGACTCCCGCGTCACTCGTTCGACCATCTGCGCCGGCGTCTCCGAGTGGTGCGTCACGACCGCGATCTCGCACTCCAGCCGCGCTCGATCCTCCGGCGACACCGCCGCAGCATGAAACTTCCGCGGGCTGACGGCGATCGAGAACGGCAGGAACCGCTCGCGCGGGTACTGGAACTCCGTGAACAGGTCCAGGTGCGCGTGCCCGACGGCGAAGTCCAGCTCGCTCATCGCCCGCCCGCTCGACGCGCGGAACAGGTGCGCCATCGCGTCCTGCACCCACGTCACGAACGGCACCCGCGCGTGAATCGCCGGCGCGTCGCCCGTCTCCACGCCGTTCAGCCCTGCCCGCGTGTAGTTCGGGCTCACGATGACATCCGGATCAAACTCGTCCGCCGCTCGGATGTGGGCGAGCCTTGTCAGCGGGCTGGCACAGTCCGGCTCCATCAGCAGGCGCGCGTCGACGCCCAGCGTCCGCAGCGCGTCGCACAAATCCCCCGCCGCGTGCCGCAGGTACGTCGACATGCGGTACGTCGGCACCAGCACGCGCAGCCGCTCGCTCGCCGGAACCGACGCCGGCGCGGCATCCTTCGGCCACGCCGCGGCGAATCGTCGCGCCCACCACGGTCGATCACGCACCTCGCCGCGTGCGGCGACCCGCGCGCCGACAACGCGGATCTGCTCCGCCTGCCGCTCGACCGCGCTCGCCAGGATCGCCGCCGGCGTGCGCGACGACCGCACCCGCACGCCCGGCGCCACCACCGAGACCCCGTCGATCAGCGTCGTGTCCCGCGCGCCCAGCCACCGCTCCAGCGCCTCCGGCCCGCGCTCGCCGACGAAGAACCACGTCCGCTCGTCAAGAATCAGCGCCCGCAGATCGGCCATCGCCAGCCCGTCGAGCAGTTCCATCGCGTCGACCTGGAGCACGCGCAGGCCCGCACTCGCCCCGTCCGCCGCCGACGGGAGCGCCCGCGCGATCGCCATCAGCGTCCACGGCGGGCAGACGCCCTCGATCACCACCGGGCGCTGCACGCCCGCCGCGTTCCCCGTCGCGCTCGCGCCCTTGTCCCCGCCCACTCCGTGCCCTGCGGGCGCGAGCTCACGCCCCAGCCGCTCCGCCTGGGCCCGCATCGGGCCCCACGTCTGCCACACCCACCCCGTCGCCGCCGCGGCCCGCACGAGCGTCTCATCACCGCCCGCCGTCCGCGCGATGACGAACTGCCGCGTCGTCAGGCTGTCGCGCCACGCCCCGCACAGCCCGAGCACATCCACGCCGCGTTCCGCCAGCGCCGCCGCATTGCCCGTCGCCGTCGCGATCAGCCGCTCCGTCGGCACGCGGTCGTTCGGCAATCGCAGCACGGCTTCGATCAGCGCCCGCACCTCGCTCTGCCCCGGCAACGCCGCGCTCAGCTTCGCCAGGTGCTCCGCCGCCGGCGTGCGCAGGCCCATCCGGGCGTACGTCACCGCCAGCAGATAGCGCATGTCGTGATCGTGCGGATACGCCGCGACGGCCGCCTCCGCAAGGGGCACAAACCGCCACGGCCCGTCCGCGTCCTGCGCCGCCGCCAGGATGTCGTTCCGCGTCAGCACCCCGCCGGGCGGGGCGGCGTGGGCATCGGACACGGGCGTGACGGGCGCGGCCGGCATCCACCGCCTATCGGCTCAATCGCCGCGCCAACCCGCAAGTTCACCCATCAGACCACCGCCCGGCGTCAGCCCACCGGCGAGGCCGCGTGGGCACGCTGCTTGTGCGTCCGCAGCCACCGCTCCACCGCCGGGTCCAGCGTTTCGCCCAGCACCGTGTACTTCCGGTGCAGCGCCGCCGCGATCAGCCCCATGAACACCGGCTGCGGGCTCAGCGGGCGGCTGGTCAGTTCCGGGTGAAACTGCACCGCGATGAAGTACGGGTGCGTCGGCAACACGCCGCTGGGCGAGCCGGCCGTCGCCGCCAGCGAGCCCGCCGACGGGTCGCCCGGCTGCGCGAACTCGAGCACCTGCATGATCGGCTGCTTCGGATGCCGCCCGGTGAACATCAGCCCCGCGTGCTCCAGCCGCTCGATGTACGAGGGATCAACCTCGTACCGGTGCCGGAACCGCTCCCGCGCCGTCGACCCGCGCGTGCCCGCGCGAATACGCCCGCGGAACAGGAACTCCGCCAATGACCCCGCCCGGATGTCCACTTCCTGCCCGCCCAGGCGCATCGTCCCGCCCAGCCCCTCGATCCGCTTCTGGTCCGGCAGTTCGCTAATGACCGGGTGCTCGCACTGCGGGCGAAACTCCGTCGAGTTCGCGTCGCCCATCTGCAGAACGTTGCGGGCGAACTCGATGACCGCGACCTGGAACCCGAGGCAGATGCCCAGGTACGGCAGCCGATTCTCTCGGCAGTGCCGCACGCACGCGATCTTGCCCTCAACCCCGCGGGCCCCGAACCCGCCGGGCACGATCACGCCGTCCAGGTTGTTCAGGGCCGCCCCGACGGAGCGGTCATCGATGTCCGTCGTCTCGATCCACTTGAGCTCGATCGCGCAGTTGAGATGGGCCGAGCAGTGCTCGACGGCTTTATCGATCGAGGCGTACGCGTCGCGCATCGCGACGTACTTGCCCGTGATCCCGATCCGCACCGAGCGCTTCTTCGTCCGCGTCAACGCGTCGACGAAACCGGTCCATTCCTTGCGGGCCTTGTCCTCGACGGCCGCGTCGACCCGGTCGTGCAGATCCAGGATCGACAAAATCTCCCGGTCCAGCCCCGCCTGCCGCATGTCGTCCGGAATCGTGTACACGCTCGGGCGGTCGTGCATCGAGAACACTCGACGCATCGGCACGTTCGAGAACATCGCGATCTTCTGGCGGATCTGCTCCGTCACCGGCTCGGTCGCCCGGCATGCGATGATGTGCGGCTGGATCCCCGTCTCCATCAGCCGCTTGATCCCCAGCTGGGCCGCCTTGCTCTTCTGCTCGCCCAAGGTCTGCGGCTTGATGACGTACGTCAGGGCCACGAAGCAGACCGAGTCTTCACCCTCTTCGAAGGCCAGCTCGCGCAGCGCTTCGATGTAGAACCCGTTCTCGTAATCGCCGACGGTCCCGCCGACTTCGACGAACACCACGTCCGCCGGGCGCTCGCCGTCGCCGTACATCGCCAGGTCGCGCAGGCGCCGCTTCACTTCGCCCGTGACGTGCGGGATCCACTGCACATCACGCCCGAGATACGCCCCGTGCCGCTCGCGATCGACGATCGTCGAGAAGACCTGGCCGGAGGTCATGAAGTTCCGCCGCGACAGGTCCTGGTCGAGCAGGCGCTCGTACGTCCCCAGGTCCATGTCGCACTCGGTGCCGTCGTCGAGGACGAACACCTCGCCGTGCCGGTACGGGTTGAGCGTCCCGGCGTCGATGTTGAGGTACCCCTCGAGCTTGATCGGCGCGACGGTCAGGCCCTTGTCGCGGAGCAGTTTCGCCACACTCGACGCGAAGATCCCCTTCCCCAGCCCCGACATCACCGTGCCCAGCACGACGACGAACTTGGTCCGGCCGCGCCGATACCCGTCCGGGATCGGTGAGAAAAACTCGGTGTCCGTCGACCGGTCCGCGTGCCGGGCCAAGAGCCCTTCGGCCCCCAGCGGCTCGCGCCCTTCGTCCTGCTCATCGTCATCCGGGCTGACGCGCCCGCCCCCGCCGCCGAAGGCCGACGCACGCGGCTCCAGCGCGGGATCAAACACGGCCGAGCCGAACGCCGCTGGGTCGCTTGACCCGGACCGCCCGGCGTTCATCGCCGTGACGCCCTCCGGGTCGGCCCCGCGGTCGTCCATTGGCGCGCCCAGCACCTCCTCAAGGGCGGGGGCGGCGTGCCATCCCCCGTGCCGGCGACGGCGGTGCTGCCGCGACGGGGCCGCGCTGCTCATCTCGCCCGGCGTGTCGTACACGCTGGGCTCGTCGGCGGTGCGTCTGGTGTCGGGTTTGGGCGTCTGCTGCGGTCGAGCGGGGATCACCGGCTGCGGCATGGCTTCATGCTAGGGTGCAATGTCTCTGCCGACAACGCGTCAATGCTCTTCGTGCATCTTCACGTTCCGACGCTCCGGCATCAGGAACACGCCCACCACGATCGTCACCGCCGCCACCCCCATCGGGTACCACAGCCCCGCCAGCTTGTTCCCGGTCGACTCCACCATCAACTGCCCGATGAACGGCACCAGCCCCCCGAACACCCCGTTCCCCACGTGATACGGCAGCGACATCGACGTGTACCGGATCTTGGTCGGGAACAGTTCGACCAGGAACGCCGCGATCGGCCCGTACACCATCGTCACGAACAGCACCTGCACCCAGATCAGCGCCGTCAGCATCATCGCCGGGCCCGCCGTGAACGACGCGAACTTGATCGCCTTCTTCTCCGTCAGCTTCGGTTCAACCCCCTCCGCACCGACCGCCGTGCGCGTCAGCGTCCGCGTCGTCCCGTCCTTGTACTTCTCGACCGTCACAACCTTGGTCTCGATCCTGTCCGGCCCGCCGTCCTTCCCGGCGATCGTCCGCACCACCGGCGGGTTCACGATCGCCGGCTCGACGAGCTTGCTCACCTCCCCGTCGTACTGCCCCGCGACATGCACCTTCGCCTGGTAGATCGGGTAGTACGCCACCAGCGCCAGCAAACACCCCACCAGCATGATCCCCTTCCGCCCGATCTTGTCCGACAGCGCCCCGAAGACCACGAAGAACGGCGTCCCGATCACCAGCGCGATCGACACCATCTTCTCCGTCTGTTCCGCGTCCACCCCCAGCGTCACTTTCAGGAAGTTCATCGCGAAGAACTGCCCGGTGTACCACACCACGCCCTGGCCCGCCGTCGCCCCGAACAGCGCCAGCAGCACCAGCCGCAGGTTGGCCCAGTGCGCGAACGACTCGCGGATCGGGTTCTTCGCCCCCTTGCCCGACGATTTCATCCGCTGAAACAGCGGGCTCTCGTGCATCTTCCGCCGGATCAGATACGTCCCCACTACCAGGAACGCCGAGACCCAGAACGGGATCCGCCACCCCCACGTGTTGAACTGATCCGCCGGCAAGAACGCGCGGCAGGCGAGGATCACCGTCAGCGACACGAACAGCCCCAGCGTCGCCGTCGTCTGGATCCAACTCGTCCAGTACCCGCGCTGCCCGTCCGGACAGTGCTCCGCGACGTACGTCGCCGCCCCGCCGTACTCCCCGCCCAGCGCCAAGCCCTGCAAAAGCCGCAGCGTGATCAGAATCCCCGGCGCCGCCCACCCGATGCTCTCAAACCCCGGCAGAAGCCCGATCGCGAACGTCGCGCCGCCCATCAGCAGCAGCGTGACCATGAACGTGTACTTCCGCCCGATGACGTCGCCCAGGTGCCCGAAGATGATCGCCCCGAACGGGCGCACCACAAACCCGATCGCGAACGTCGCGAGCGTCGACAGCAGCTTCACCGCGTCCGACTCGCCGGGAAAGAAGACCGGCGCCAGCACCGTCGCCAGCGCGCCGAAGATGTAGAAGTCGTACCACTCGATCAGCGTCCCCGCGCTCGACCCGGCGATGATCTTCCACAAGTTGACCCGGCTCTCGGTCGCCGCCGCACCCGTGCCGCCCCCACTGGTCGTCTGTGGTTGCATCGCGCTGTCTCCCGGCGGCCCAGCCGGCCGCTCATCGCCGCCCGCGGCCCCAACCGCGAACCGCTGGGAGACAATGTACCAGACATCTTTGTCCGTTTGTCAAGTTTTCACATTCCCCCCGGCACGTTGTCCACCCGCTTCCTTCTCCCACCCCCCACCGCCCGGGCCATCTTCTCCCGCCAGCCAAAGATCCGGTATGGTGGGCTATCATCGGCCCCGCACCGGACGCCCACCGACCATGACCACCCTCGCCGCCGTCTCCATCGCCGACTACATCCCGGTCATGATCCTGCTGACGATGGCCGTCGGCTTCGGGGTCAGCAACGTGGCCATCAGCCTGGTTCTCGGGCCTCGGCGCGACGGGGCGACCAAGAGCGCCGCGTACGAGTCCGGCATGGACGCCATCGGGACCGCCCGCAAGCGGTTCAACGTCCGCTTCTACCTCATCGCGATGGTCTTCCTGGTCTTCGATATCGAGATCATCTTCCTCTACCCCTGGGCCACCACGTTCCCCAACATCGACCGCGGCTCCGGCGAGAGCATCGTCTGGCTCGGACGCATCCTCTTCTTCGTGTTCACCACGGTGATCGCGTACATCTACGGCGTACGCAAGGGCGTCTTCAAGTTCGACTGATTCGCGCCGACCTGCACACACGCACACCTCCGCGTACCCTCGCCCAATGACCATCACCCCCGACGCCGCGCTGTCTCCCGGGCGACGCCTGCGCACGCTGCTGGACCGTCCGGACCAGACCGTGATGATGCCCGGCGCCTTCAGCGCGCTGTGCGGGCTGGCCATCCGCGACGCCGGCTTCCACGCGGCGTACATCAGCGGTGCCGCCACCAGCGTCAGCGCCGGCGTGCCCGATGTCGGGCTGCTCACGCTCGAGCATTTCTGCCGCACGATCAAGGAAGTCGTCGACGCCAGCCGCCTGCCGGTGATCGCCGACGCGGACACGGGCTTCGGCGAGAGCGAGATGGTGCGGCGGACGGTCGCCGAGTACGCCCGCGCCGGGGCCGCCGGGCTGCACATCGAAGATCAGGTCTTCCCCAAGCGGTGCGGGCACCTGGACGGCAAGTCGCTGGTCCCGCTCGACCATGCCGTCGAGAAGATCGCCGCCGCCGCCGACGCCGCCCGCGCTCACAGCGCGTTCATCGTGTGCGCCCGCACCGACGCCCGCGGCGTGGAGGGCTTCGACGCCGCCGTCGCCCGGGCCGCCAGGTACGTCGGCGCCGGCGCGGACATGATCTTCCCCGAAGGCCTCACCACCGAGGACGAGTTCGCCCGCTTTGCCCGCGAACTCCGCCAAACCTGCGGCCGCCCCGTCTACCTGCTCGCCAACATGACCGAGTTCGGCAAGACCCCCATCATCCCCGCGCAGCGCTTCGCCGAGATGGGCTACAACTGCGTCATTTTTCCGGTCTCCATGCTCCGCGTCGCCATGGGGGCCGTCTCCCGCGCCCTGATCGAGCTCCGCGACCGCGGCGACGTATCTTCACTCATCCCGGCGATGCAGACTCGGGCCGAACTGTACCGATTAGTCGGCTATACACCCGGCGTGGAATGGCGCGGCACGCCCTGAACACGCACCCCAAAACCGCACGCAGGATCCCTTTCTGAGGGGTGTACGACTCGGTCGATACACCCATCATGGACGATGCTGTCGTTTGGGCCGGGTTTGCAGGTGTGATCGCGGCGAGCGGGCTGCTGGCCACGTTCGCGTGGCTTGGCCGGCGAAAGCATGTTTCCGAGGTGAAGACCGCGCCCGCCGCGGCGACCGCCTCACCAGCAATCACCGAATCACCGGTGAATACGCACGCGGATCCCACGCCGCTCGCGTCCCTCACGGGCCTGCGAGTACTGATCGTTGATGACGACGAAGCGGTGCAGCGGCTGGTGGGTGAGCTGTTGATCAAGGCCGGAGCCGTGCCGACGTTCGCGGACAACGGGCGCAAGGCGCTCGCGATCTTCCAGTCGTGGACGCCCGATCTCCCGCCGCGGTTCGACCTGATCCTGATGGACATGGACATGCCGCTGATGAACGGGTTCGAAGCGACGCGCCTGCTGCGCCAGCAGGGCGTGCCGACGCCGGTGATCGCGCTGACCGTCGACGACCAGCCCGGCGTGCGCGAGCGCTGTCTGAAGGCCGGGTGCGTGGATTACGCGCACAAGTCGATGTCGCACGCGGCCCTGGCGGCGTTGTGCCAGCGGTGGGCCAAGCCGGCGCCGGTCGGCGTCGCGGCCTGAAACGACCGCCTTTCCGGCATCGGGGCGCGGATACTCGGAGTTCCCCCGGGCATCTGGCCCGCGCGTGCGGCTCGAACTCGGCGCTGGCCCGGCTAGAGTCGATTCGTCGCACCGCTTTCAGGAGTCATTTCGATGTCGAGCACCACCGCCCCCGCCGCCAAGTCCAACGGCCCGATGTCCGCCGCCGACAAGCAGGCCGCGTTCAGCAAAGGTCTCGAGGGCGTGGTCGGCGGGCAGACCGCCGTCTGTTCCATCGAGCAGGACAAACTGATCTACCGCGGGTACGAGATCCACGACCTGGCCCAGCACGCCACGTTCGAAGAGGTCGCGTTCCTGCTGCTCGAAGGGCACCGCCCGGACGTCCCGGCGTTGCGCCGCTTCAAGGCCGAGGTCGTCGCCGAGCGGGCCCTGCCCGCGGCGGTCGTGAGCTTCATCGAGTCGAGCGCGGGCTGGCTGGCCAGCGGGCGGGCCGTGCCGATGGACGTGCTCCGCACCGCCGTCAGCATCCTGGGTCACACCGACCCGGACTGCCAGGACAACTCCCCCGCCGCCGAGCTGCGCAAGTCCAAGCGCCTGCTCGCGAAGATCCCGACCATCATCGGGCACATGCAGAACGTGATCGACGGCCGCGGGATCGTCGGCCGCGAACTGGGCGGCGACCCCACCCTCGGGCACGCGGCCAACATGCTCTACATGATGACCGGGCGTCGCCCGTCGGAGAAGGAAGCCCGCGTCATGGACGTGAGCCTCATCCTTTACGCCGAGCACGAGTTCAACGCGTCCACGTTCACCAGCCGCGTCATCTCCGGCACGCTCAGCGACATGCACGGGGCCATCACCGGCGCGATCGCGGCCCTGAAAGGCCCGCTCCACGGCGGGGCCAACGAAGCCGCGATGGACATGCTCAAGGAGATCCTCGCCGCCGTCGGCGAGAAGGGCATCGGCACCCCCGCCGTCGACGCGTGGATGGAGCAGGCCTTCACCTCCAAGCGCAAGCTCATGGGCTTCGGGCACCGCGTGTACAAGAACGGCGACCACCGCGCCGGCATCCTGCACAAGCTCGGTCGCGACATGGCCGCCACGCTCGAAGGCACCTTCGGCGGCATCCCCGCCCCGCGCTGGTTCGACCTTGGCGAGCAGGTTCAGAAGATCATGCTCACCAAGAAGAACATCCACCCCAACGTCGACTTCCCGTGCGGGATGACGTACTTCACGATGAACATCCCCGTCCCGCAGTACACGCCCATCTTCGTCGCCGCCCGCATCACCGGCTGGTGCGCCCACGTGATGGAGCAGCACGCCGACAACCGCCTCATCCGCCCGCTGAGCATCTACACGGGCCCGGCGGAGAAGAAGTGGAACGGCTGAGTTTCGGGGTCGCCGCGAAGCCCTTCCGTCTCATGAGCGTGCTCGAAGCGCCGCCCGCTTTCAGCGCCGGCGCTTCGACGCAAGAACGCCCGCCGCCCCAAGCAGAAGCGCGGCGGATGGCGCGGGTACCGCGTTCACCCGGACACTCCACGCGGAACCGCCAATAATCGGCGGTTGGGTGCCAACCCAGCCCGGATCGCTGATGGCGCGTCGGGTGTTCCAACCTCGGTTGGAACCGATCGCAAGCGGCGGTGGGAGGACCGACTCTCCAATACCCACGATGCTTGGACCGCCCAACGTGTTGGCGGGAATCACGAGACTCAGCCAGACCACGTTCCCACCAACGAACGTGCCGTCGAACGGCACCGAGAGCGTGAGCCCAGCGGATGGGTCGATGCGGGCCGCAACACTCCGGCTCGCCAACAACGCAGTCGGCAGCGCCCCGCTGCTGGAATAAAGGCCGACGGTCAACTGTCCTTCGTACGGGTTGGTCGAGCTGACGTTCCGCAGTTCAAGTTCCACGTTGGTGAGCGTGGTCCCGGGAGCACCCAGCGTGAGTTCCTGGGCGTGTTCGCTGGTGGGATCGGGGATGAACGTTGTGTTGAGGGTCCGTCCGGAAGTCGCGTCGTACACAACTTCAGCCGAGACCACCGAAGTGGACGCCGCACCCAGAGCCGCAGCGAGACCACAGGCGACCGTACGCATGGCATTCCCTTTCATGTGTACTGACAAAGTCAACCCCTGCCTTTTCGCAGCTTTCCCGCATAGGTTCCAAGTCATCGGCAGCCTCGCCGTCGACTGCCGGACCAGGCTTGTTTGGCCGCAGAAAGTTCTCGTTCGGAGTACCTCTCTGCCTTCTTCGCCAGCTGAGGATCCCCATCGGCTCGCCAGAGAAGAAGTGGAGCGGCTGAAGGCCTGACCCCCAAGGGCCGCGGGTCCGCGCCCGCGGCCTCCCGCGCGCCTTTCAGCACCCGCTGAACCAGGCGTCCAGGAACGTCATGACATCGCGCGCCGTCAGGCCGGGGGTCTGGTCGACATCGCTCGACGGGCTGCCCTCGAACCACGCGTTGAGATAGTCGAACACATCGGCGACCGACACGGACCCGGAGCCGTTGAAGTCGCCCAGGCACACGGGCCGCGGCGACAGCGTCACGACCTGGTTGACGGGGAACGGGCCCGTGAACACCTCCGTCCGCTGCGCGAGCGTGCCGGCCCGGGGCCACACGACCTCGACGCGTTCGACGCTCGACATCGCGCCCAGCCCGAAGTGCAGGCGCGCGTCGTCGGTCGCGGAGTAGCTGGTGCCAAGCGCGATCTCGCCCACGCGCGTGCCGGCGCTGGTCACGACCCGGACGAAGGCGCCCGCGGCGTCGGTGTTCACGCCGTCGCCCCCGCGCAGCCGGAGCGTCAGCCAGTTGCCGGGCGCCTGCGCGACATTGTGGTACACGCTGACGAAGTCGCTCGGGTTGACGGTGATGATGTCCATGCGCCCGTCGTTGTCGAAGTCGAGCTTGGCGCAGTACTGGCTGCCCAGGGCGGTGGTGTTGAGGCCCGCCCGCGCGTCGGTGAAGGTGCCGTCGCCGTTGTTGCGCATGATGAAGTCGACCGCGGCTCGCCCGAACGAGCCGGCCTGATAGTTCTCCACCCAGCCGTCGTTGTTGGCGTCGAGATACTCCGTGCCCCACCCGAAGAACGTGGTGTACGGCGTGACGCGGGTCATCACGCCGGCCCGGTTCTCGTAGTACGTGCCCGAGACCGCGTCGGTGATGGCGACGTCCAGCCACCCGTCGTTGTTGACGTCGCCCAGCGCGATGCCCATGGGCGCCGGGCCAACGAACGTGAACCCGGACGCGGAAGTGACGTCGGCGAACGTGCGTCCGCCGGTGGGGCTTTCGACGTTGCGGAGCAGCAGCGGCCTGCCGGCGTTGAGCAGCACCAGGGCGTCGCGCCAGCCGTCGTGGTCGTAGTCGTTGAAGGCCATCGCGTAGATGAGCCCGGAGAACGCGACGGTGGGGAGCGTGGACGAGCGGTTGGTGAACGTGCCGTCGGCGTTGTTGATCAGGAGCGTGAGCGCCCGCCCGGCGCCGCCGCTGCTGGCGATGAGCAGGTCCAGGTCCCCGTCGTTGTCGACGTCGTCCGCCGAGGCGCACAGTGAGCTGATGCCGGCGACGCGGACGCCCGCGGCGGCGGTCACGTTGGTAAAGGTCCAGTCGCGGTTGTTGCGCAGCAACAGCCCGGCCCCGCCGACGCCCGTGCCGGTGGTGTAGATGTCCGGGTACCCGTCGTTGTCATAGTCGAACAGCACCACGCCGCCGGAGCCGGTGTTGACGACCTCCGGGTCGCTCACGCCCCGTGCGGTGGCGGAGACGTCGAGGAAGGTGCGCCCGCCGGGCACGGTCTCGCTGGGCACGTTGCGGAACACCCGCTTGATGGCCCCGCCGTTGTCGTTGATGAACAGATCGACGAACCCGTCGCGGTCGAAGTCGGCGGCCCCGAGCGAGCCGCGGAACCGCCCGAGCACGATCTCGCCCCGTGCGGCCCGGTCGACGTAGGAGATTCCGCCGACCGAAGTCTGCGCCCCGGCCACGCTCACCACAGCGGCAATGGCATACCCCGCGCTCGCGAACGCCAACGGTCTGATGAACATGATCTGCTCCATCGCGCGCCCCGCCCTCTCCACCCACCGGGCTGAACCCGGTCACGCGCTGAACGATTGGATTCCGGACTCGTTCAAGGGGTGCGGCGACCGGGCCACTCCATCCATCAATTAACGTGTTTGACGGTTACGCTCGCGGGCCAGATATGGCTCGGGGTCGATGCGCACCTCGGCCGGCTGACCCGGGGACGGCGTGCCAGCCACCGACCATCGGTTGGCGGTCGCGGCTTCCACGAGCGCCTCGACCAAGCCCGCCGGCAAGCCGCGTTCGATGACTTCCTGGGCCTGCTCGCGCGTAAAGCTGGCCGTGATCACGGGCGCGCCGAGCTGGGTGTACGGCCGCGAGCCCGCCACGCCCCCGAAGCTCGTGACGGCGCCCACCTGCACCTGCATGACGGGCGCGCCCGCCGCGGCTCGAGGGCGATAGGCCACGACGACCTCGCCGTCCGCACCCCCACCGGCGTCCGGCACGCGCACGCCGAGCCTTCGCCCCATCGAGCCTTCGAACCGGTACGTGCCCATGAACCCGCTCGGGCGATGATCGATGTACGCCTGGCAGGCGTTGCCGCCACTGTCAAACCGGCGGAGAAACGCGCGGCCGGGAAGATAATCGATCACGAACCGATGCGCGACCCACCCGGTCAACACAACAACCGTTATGAACAGCAGCGCACGCCCGGACCGGCGGAGCGTGCGCTCAAGCGCGATGACGTGTCGGGCGCGATATCGCGCTTTGGCGCGGTCGGCGCCGCACTCCGGACACACACGCATCGCCGGTTCAAGCACGTACGCGCAGCGTCGGCACAGCGCGTCGTCGGCGGTCTGTTCGATCGGTCCGACCACGGCCCGGAGCACGAGCGCGACCACGTACACAAGCATCCACGTGCACACACAGGCCACGATCAACACCACGCCCGCCGACGTCGCCCAAACCCACGTTGATGACCCGAGGTCCCAGTCCCACCCGGGCGTGTTCAGCACGTCGCCGGCGAAGGCCGCGACCATGAACGCCATCGCCGCGAGCGAGGCAAAGAACGACGCGACGAACCGCTGCCGCGTGACCCGCGCCGCCAGCACCGCGTAGATCACCGGCCCGACCACAAGCAGCGTGGGCGGCAGCCCGGCCGAGAACCACCGATTGGTCATCAGCACTGGCCAGAAGCCGAACCAGCTCATCGCCCATGCCAGCGTCGAACCGCTGATGAGCCCGGTCGCCAGCGCGAGCGCGGGCAGGCCGCGACTCTCCCACCGCGGCACCACCGGCTCGTCAAGCAGCGGTCTCATGTACGAGGGTACCGCTCCCCGTGCGGCCCGCTGCAGATGCCCCGCTGCAACTTATCTCGTGTACGCCCCGGCCTTCTTGCTGATGCGGTTGTTCACATACAGGAACTCGAGCACCAGTTCCCCAGCGCAGGCACGCTGCTGCACATCGCGTGTGTCCAGTTCGAGCGCCTTGCCCAGTACGCCGGCCGCGTCGAGCAGGCCCGGCACGTGCTTCATGCTCTCGACGGCGTCGGCGGCGCTGGTGGAGTCGTCGAGTTCGAGCGAGAGCCCGCCCTTGAACGCGTCCGCGATCGGGACCAGTTGCTCGACGCCGGTCCGACGGGCCAGCAGCGTCTTGACGGCCTCGCCCACCAGCGCGTCGATGAGCCGGTCTTCCGTGCTGCGACCGTCGGCGGCCCCGCCGTCCTCCGCGAGCATGAGCTCGATCTTCCCGCGCAGCGCCGGCACGACCATGCCCAGGTCGCACACGCGAACGCACACGGCGTCCTCGCCCGTCTTCAGCCCGCGCATCTCCGCCGAAGACACCACGTTCTCAAGAGCCGCGATCGATGCGCGCACGCTCACGCCCGAAGCCTGATTGATGTGCGGGCTTTTGCGCGCCTGCCGGATCGCCTCTTCGACGATCTCGTGCATCACCGTCGGCACCGTCACGCGCGGCCGTCGAGCGACGGTGCCTGTGCGCCGCTCGCGGTTGGCGGGGGTGTTCTCTTCCACGCGCTCCGCCGGCGCCGGGCGTGCCGACTCCTCCGCCGCGCGGTCCACGAACGCGTTCTCCAGCGTGATCCGCATCGCCTCCCGGTTGCTGGTCGGGTAGTGCGTCCGCACGACCGAGCCGATGCGATCCTTCAGCGGCGTGACGATCCGCCCGCGGTTGGTGTAGTCCTCCGGGTTGGCGCTGAACATCAGGCACACGTCCAGGTCCAGCCGCACCGGAAACCCGCGGATCTGCACGTCCCGTTCTTCCAGCACGTTGAACAGCCCGACCTGGATCCGCGGCGAGAGGTCGGGCAGTTCGTTGATCACGAACAGCCCGCGGCTGGCCCGCGGGATCAGCCCGTAGTGAATCGTCGACTCGTCCTCAAGCGTCCGCCCCTGCGCGTACTTGATCAGGTCGATCTCGCCGATCAGGTCCGCGATGGTCACGTCCGGCGTGGCCAGTTTTTCCACGTACCGCTCCGAGCGGTGCACCCAGCGCACGGGCGTGTCGTCGCCGCGCCGTTCGACCACGCGCCGCCCGCCCGCCGTGTGCGGCGCCATCGGGTCATCGCGCAGTGGCACGTCGGCGTCGTCGATGACGGGGATCCACTCGTCGAGCAGTTCGACCATGCCGCGGAGCATGCGGGTCTTGGCCTGACCGCGAAGCCCGAGCAGCAGGAGGTCATGCCGGCTGAGCAGGGCCGCGCCGATCTGCGGGAGCACGGTGTCCTCGTACCCGCGCACGCCATCGAGGAGCGTCCGCCCCGCGCTCAGGCGGGCCGCGGCGTTGGCGCGGAGTTCGGCTTTGACGCTCCGGGGCCGATATCCGGCGGCGCGGAGTTCCCCCAGTGTGCGTTGCCCCGGCGCGTCCTGCCCGCTGTGCATGCTCGTTGGTCCTTTCCCGCGCCCGCCGCGGCACCCTAGCCCCCCCACCCTCCCACCACGCGGCACAGCCAGAGTTTCCCCCGGGTGCGTGCCATCTCTTGAGGGGCCGCACAGGCGTGCCAAGCTGACGCGCCCGCCCCCCGGCCCGCGGTTGACCCGTGGAACGGGCCGGTGCGGGCCGACTAAACTCAACCTCCGACCCTTCGAGCACAATCGCGGCGGGATTCGTCCTGAAGAACGCCGATCTACATCCCGGCTGGTTTTGCGATCAGTTCCGTGTGCGAGCGCGCCCGGTGCGCTTGAGAAAGGGATAACGAATGGGTCTCTCGTTTGCCATCGATGAACTCGTCGCGACCGGCTGGTCGGGGTTGGACACCTCGGGGTGTCACTTCGACACCGACGGGCGGTCGTACCCCACGATCGCGCGCGTGCGCCAGGAGTTCGCCGCCGCGGGCTTTGAGCTGACCATCAGCAAGAGCGACTCGCACGGCTGCCACCGCGCCGTCTGGCGCGAGGCCGGGCAGGGTCAGGATTCGGGCGCCGTGGTCGGCACCTGCGACGCCGAGGCCGCGGTCTTCGCGCTGGCCCACCTGCGCCGCACGCTCGTCGCGGGCTGAGAAGCGTCACAGCGTCTTGAGATACTCGATCAGCGCCCGCCGCTCGGCGTCGCTGAGGTCGTCGCCGTACGTGTGCCCCCGGTTGCCCGCGCCCGGCAAGCCCGTGTCATACACCGAGCGCGGCATGGGCCCGACGAAGTCATCCGGGATCGCGACAAACCGCCACCCGGGCTGGTCCGTGTCGTAATCCGCGTCATCGAAACTCCGCGTCCACCGATCAGGGCGCAGGCGGCTGTTGAGCACGCCCTCCAGCGTCGGCACCGAGCCGTTGTGGAAGTACGGCGCTGTGCACCACACGCCGTCCAGCGGCGGGGCGATGTACCCCTCGGTCGCCGTCGCGTACGCCGAGCCGGCGGCTGCGAACCAGCTCTTGTTGAACCATTCGGGCAGGCCGCTGGTCCGCACACGCCGGGCGTACGTCGGATCGGTGCCGACGTCTTCGACGGGGATGACGCGGTTGGGGTAAGTCTCTTGCTCGCCGTAGGTGCCGTGGCAATCGGCGCAGCGGGCGGCGAAGACATCGGCCCCGCGTTTGACCAGATCGGCGTCGATCGGCCCGGGGTGCTTGGGCGGGCGGAGCGTGCGGATGTACGCCAGCACATCGCGCATGCTGGGGAGCGTGCGCTCCATGTCGGAAGCGTCGTCGATCATGACCACGCCGATCTGCTGGATCAGGCGTGCGTGCTCGCCGTGCCCCATGCCGTTGAAGTAGAGCGAGCGCTTCTTGCGCACGCCCCACCACGCGGGCACGTCGGACCACACCGGCTCGTCGCCGTACTCGAACAGCGGGCGCGAACTCCAGGAGAGATCGTCGGGGTGGCGGTGGGCCGCGGCGACCTGCTCGAAGCGGAACGCGGGGTTCACGCCACGCATCGGCGTCCACGCCTTGTTGTCGAGAGCCGCGGCGCCGCGCAGGAAGGTCGTGAGCGAAGCCCGCTCGGGCGAGCCGGCGCGGTACATCAGACCGCCGAGCATGTTCATCGGTCCAGTCCCGGTCGAGCCGGGCGGCCAATCGCGCAGCGAGTTGCCGATGCCGATGACCAGTTCGCCGCGGAACGTGCTGGCATGACAGCCCAGGCAGTTGACGCCGGAGACGACCTCCGCGCCGCGCGGCGTGCGGTACTGGTTCATGTCGTCGGGCACGGTCGCGTCGACGCCCTCACGCTGAAGCATCCCGCCCGCCGGGCGCCCGGCACGCAGACGCTTCCAGAGATCCAGCGGGATGCCGGCGCCGATGTAGTCCCCGTGCAGCAGGTACTGCCGCCCTTTGGCGGGATCGCCACCGAGATCGCTCGGCATGGCCGCGACATCCACTTGTTCGCCGTTCGAATCGGGTCTTCCGGGGAAGTAGGTCGTTTCCCGCTGCCCGTGATCGCGCCCCGCGAGCCCGGCGAGCACCAACGCACCGAACGCGATGACGCCCGCGCCGAGCACACGGCCGGCGCGGGTGACAACGCCGGCGCGGGTGCGACGTGCATGTCGGGGTTGATCGTCCGGACGCGTGGGCATGGTCTGCGGCGAGCGTAGTGCCCGCCGCGCTCACGCGTTCGCCGCTCTCAGCCCGTCGGATTCCCGCCCGTCACGCCGTAGACCTCACCGCTGACGTACGAACTGGCGTTCGACGCCAGCACGACGAACGAGGCGGCCAGCTCGGCGGGCTGCCCGGGACGCTTGAGCGGCGTGTCGGCCCCGAACTGCGGCACTTTCGCCGGGTCCTGCCCGCCGCTGGGCTGCAGAGGCGTCCAGATCGGTCCCGGCGCGACCGCGTTGATGCGCACGCCCTTGGGCGCCATCTGCTTGTTCATGCTCTTGACGAAGTTCACGATCGCCGCCTTGGTCATCGAGTAGTCCACCAGCCCCTCGGGCGGGTCGTACGCGACGATCGACGCCGTGCAGATGATCGACGAGCCGGGCTTGAGATGCTCCATCGCGGCCTGCGTCATCCACACCATCGCGTAGATGTTCGTGCGGAACGTGTCGTCGAGCTGCTGCGTGCTGATGCCCGAAAGCGACGCCTGGTAGGTCTGCCGCGCGGCGTTGATGACCAGCACATCCAGCCCGCCCATCTCCCGGGCCGCGTCCGCCACCAGTCGCCGACAGAACGCCTCGTCGCGCAGATCCCCCGGCATCGGCACGACTTTGCGTCCCTCGGCCCGGATGAGTTCGATGACCTCATCGGCGTCGGGCTGCTCGACGTCGAGATAGTTGATCGCGACGTCGGCCCCTTCGCGTGCGTACGCGATCGCGGCCGCTCGTCCGATGCCCGAGTCGCCGCCCGTGATCAGTGCTTTGCGCCCGGCGAGCTGGCCGGAGCCGCGGTAGCTGCGCTCGCCGTGGTCCGGGCGCGGCTGCATCTTCGACGTCAGCCCCGGCCACTCCTGCTCTTGTTTCGGGAACGGAGGCTTGGGGTACATCTCCAGCGGGTTGATGAGCTCGGCCGGACGCCCGGCGTCCGCCGCCGCAGCTCCGGCAGTCGCGCCGGCCGGCGCGTTGCCCGGGCCGGAGCCGCCCCGACCGCCCGCCGGCGGCGTGGGCTGGCCCTGCATGGTGGACTGCATCGCGGCGCTCGCCGGGGCGCCGCTGAACCGCAGCAGCAGCGGCGCGGCGAGCAGCCCCGTTCCCGCGGACACGATGTCACGCCGCGTCAGCGACGCCGGCACAGACCCCGACCCAGACCCAGGTACATTCGACGGACGATCCATGGCCCCTCCCGTGTATGAGGACGCCGGACCGATGGGCCGATGGACCGCCTGGCCAGGTGAAGCCGCGATAAAGCCTGCGGCGAGACGCCGGAGTCGGTCAAACTGGTTGAGACCAACTGACTGAGATAAAGGCCGCGGTCGGATTCGAACCGACGACACACGGATTTGCAATCCGTTCCCTTAGTCCACTCGGGCACGCGGCCGGCTGACACACACTGCGACGACGTCATCCACGCTCAGCGGGGACAACAGGTCGTCGGTGCGGTCATGGCTCGGGGCGTGTTCATCGGGAGCACTCAGGCGGGCGCACCGCAAGGACTCGGCCTCAGGGCGTCACGCTCGTACGGGAAAGGGCGCGGTCGGATTCGAACCGACGAAGGTTTCCCAACGGATTTGCAATCCGCTCCATTAGACCACTTTGGTACGCGCCCAACTTGTCAAAGCACGCGTGCCGCCTGGCCTGAGCCAGCAGCGGCGACGTCAACGACCCTACCAGCCTCCGCCCGGGCGGTCAAGACCGCGCCGGCGCGGATCCCGGTATCCACGAGGTCGGCCGTCCGCCAGGAGGCCGCCCCCGAAGCCCCGGGTCCGCGGGGCCACCGATCATGCCACACGTCGGCCGTGCTGGCTAGCGACCTCGCGATCGCCGATGTTCCGGTACCATGCCAGCGATGCCCTATCCGGACCGTTGTCGGCTTCTCGGTCGTGTTGTCGTCGCCAGCCTCGCCGCGTCGTCGATGGCGCCGGGATTGGTGCTGGCCGCCGAGCCCGGCCCGAGCCCCGCGACGCCCGAAGCCGCCCCCGCGGCCCCGGCCGCCCCAGCCGCCCCGGCCGCCCCGGCCCGACCGGTCATCGTCCCCCCCGGGGGCGGGACGGCGACGCGTCCGGAGCCGGTCCGTCCGAACCTGCCGGGCACGCCCGCCGCGGAACTCGGTCTGGGCGTCAACCCGCCGCTGGTTCGCGAGGGCGCGTTCATCTCGAACGCGCGCGGGCAGATGGTCCGGGGCAAGTCCGGGCGGTGGTACTTCGTGTTCGACCGCGACGCGTCGGGGCGCACGCTCCCGCCGATGATCCTCGCCGAGGGCCCGAACCTGGCCGCGATGGAACGCCTGACCGAGCGCGCGGCACCCGGCACGCGGGTGCAGATCGGCGGGCGCGTGCTCGCGTACCGCAACGCCAACTACTTCCTGGTGACCACGCCCCCACTGCTGGAGCAGCGCCCGATCACGCCGATCGAACCCCCCGCGCCCGCGGCGACGCCCGCCGGTGACGCGAGCGGCACGACGCCCGCCCCGGCGACGACCAGCCCCGGCGAACCGGGCGCCGGCGGGCCCGAGAAGTCGATCGATGAGATCATCGCCGACCTGGACCGCGTCGCGGGCCCGCGGCAGACGGTCGCGCTTCGCCGCCCAAATCTGCCGGAATCCGGCACGCCCGCCGACGGCGCACGCGACGGCGCGTCCAGTCCAAGCGCGAGCACCCCGGCGGGTGATGCCGCACCGGCGGTGTCCGCCGTCGGTGCCGACGCGCGCACGCTCGGGTTCCTCGCCTCCCGACGCGGCCGCCTGACCCGCGCCAATGACGGGTGGCTGACGTTCCGCCTCGACACGGGCCAGACAGGGCGCACCGAGCCGGCGATGACCATCCTCCCGTGCTTGAACCTGATGCGCCTTGAAGATGTCTACGACACCTCGGGCGAGGGCGTGACGCTGACGCTCTCGGGCGAAGTACTGGTGTACAAGAACCGGCACTTCCTGCTGCCCAGCACGTTCTCGATCAACCGCCCGACGGGGAACATCACCCCGATGCACTGAGGTTCAGACGGGGCGCTCGGCCAGAAGCCGGCGCCACCGCGCGCGGGCCGCGGCGAGGACCGAGGCCTCAACGTCCGTGTCTTCGAGCCTGTTCGCGATACGGGCCGAATCGGCGAGCTTCTGCGCCAGCAGAGACCGAAGCCACTCAAGGTCCTTGTCGCGCCCGGCGATCAGCTTGGACACGGCCAAATCATGAACTTCGACGCACCACCCGGTCGCGCCGGCCGTCGCGGGCGTGCGCACGGGCACCAGTCGTTCTTTCCACCCGCGCGGCAGAACAGCCGTCTCTGGACCGACGCCGTGCGCGAAGTACCCGAACGTCTTGTGAAAAGGCGAGCCCTCGCCGATCGACCCGTCGATCAGTTCAGCGTCGAGCGGATCTCGCCACGTGAACACATCGAGTTCGACCGACTGGGTCAGAGCATCCCGCGCACCGGGAAACTGCCCGAGCACTGCTTGCGACCCGATGAGCACGAACTCAGTAGCGCCGGTGATCCCGCCGCAGGCGCGCACGATGTGTTCGAGCTGATCCCGGTTCACGGCTGCCCGCCTCCACGCCGCTGCTGCCCAGCATTTTCCGCCTTCCACGCCTCCCGCACGGCCTGCTTGATCGCCCACACTTCCTGCGGCGACAGCACGCCCGCAAACGGCGTGTTCTGGCGCAGGCGCTGCCCTTCGTCGGTCTCCGCGGTCAGCACGGCGATCACGTGGTCCAACGGGCCGCCCAGCAACTGTTCCCACTCGACATAGCACCGAACCAGCCCCGGCGCGTCGGCGTTCCGCTGCTTCCAGCGGGCCAAGTTCTCCCGCGCCAGCGCGACCCACTCGGGGTGTTGCCTCAGCCCCGCGGCGACCCGGCGCCCCATCTCCAGACTCGCCCTGTCCTGGACCAGATGGCTCACGGGCAACTCTACGCGCTTCTCCTATCATTCCCTTCGCATGCTCCGTGTCGGCCCGGTCCAACTCGCCACCCCCCTGCTGCTGGCCCCGATCGCCGGGTACTGCGATCTGGCCTTCCGCACCGTCTGCCGCGAATACGGCGGGCTCGGGCTCGCCTGCACCGACCTGCTCTCTCCCCAGGGCCTGCTCCGCGGCACCGCCAGCAGCCTCGACCTGGCCCGCACCAACGACTTCGACAAGCCCGTCGGCATGCAGCTCTACGGCTCCGACCCCGCCATCATGGCCGACGGGGCCCGCTGGGCCGCCGACCACGGGGCCACCATCGTCGACATCAACATGGGCTGCCCCGTCGACAAGGTCACGAAGAAAGACGGCGGCTCGCGCCTGCTGTGCATCCCCGACACCGCGCAAAAGATCGTCGACGCCGTGCGCGACGCCCTCACGCCCTACGGCATCCCCGTCACGGCCAAGATGCGCCTGGGCTGGTTCGACGATGCGCCGGTCGCCGAGTGGCTGGCCCCGAAGCTCGTGCTCGCCGGGGCCGCGATGATCACCGTGCACGGGCGCACGACGCAGCAGAAGTTCCAGGGCGTGGTCAATCACGACGGGATCCGGCGCGTGGTCGACGCCGTCAAGGCCGTCAGCCCGCACACGCCCGTCATCGGCAACGGCGACGTCACCGAGCCCGAGCACGTGGGGCTCATGATGCAGCGCACCGGGTGCGACGGCGTCATGATCGGGCGCGGCGCCCTCTCCACGCCGTGGATCTTCCGCGACGCCTGGTCCCTCATGACCACCGGCCTGGTCCCCGCACAGCCCGACCGCGCCGAGATCTGCGCCCTCATGGCCCGCTATTTCGACCTCATGCTGGAATACCGCGGCGAGCGGTACGCCCTGGTCCAGATCCGCCGGCGCGTCTCCTGGTTCGCCAAGCGGCTTGGTCCGTGTAAGCGCTTCAAGGAAGCGATGCGGGTTGTCCCGGACGTCGCGGCGGTGCATGCGACGCTGGCCGCGTTTCAGAATGGCGCGTTTGACCGGCCCGGCCCGGGGGCGAGCAACGCAGACCAGGACGAGGCGAACGCCGAACCGATGGTGGCGTAAAACCTGCCCGTGCCGGCCTTCGTGCCGGTAACGCACTGACCGCCGGCCCGCACGCCGCCGGTCCTTCTTGCCCCGGCCTCCCCCGCTCGGGGTTGAACACCACAGGAGCCGACATGACTCGCGAGTCCCGCCTTCTTCCCGCCGTCCTCATCGCCATGGTCGGCCTGGCCCCGATCGCCGTCGCGCAAGAGAAGAAAGACGATGCCAAGCCCGCGGCTCCGGCCCCCGCGCCGGCGTCGGCCCCGCGCGTGATCCCGGTGGATCCGTCGATCAAGCCCGTGACGGCCCCGCGTCCGTCCCCGGCGGGCGTCCCGGCTGCTCCGGGCGCGGCTCCCGCTGTCGCTCCCGCCGCGGCCCAGCCCGCGCAGCTCGCCCAGGCGCTGAAGTTCGCCAAGGCCAGTCACGACTTCGGCGACATCGCCGACACCTCCCCCGTTAGCCACGACGTCGAGTTCACCAACATCTCCAATGAGCCCATCACCCTCGCGGTCGCCGCCTCGTGCGGGTGCACCGTCGCGGCTCTCGAGAAGACCACCTACGCCCCGGGTGAGTCGGGTAAAGCGACGGCCAAGTTCGACCCGGCCGGGCGCACCGGCCTGCAGACCAAGACCCTCACCTTCACCATCACCAACCCGCAGGGCAAGTACGCCCAGCAGACCTTCAACATCACCTCCAACGTCAAGGCGCTGGTCACCTTCGACCCGCCGAAGGTCTACGCCAACGAGGTCGACCACCGCCAGGGCAAGAAGGAACGCATCACCGTCACCGGGCGCAAGCCGGACTTCAAGGTCACGGGCGTCGAGTCCTCCAGCGAGTTCGTCAAGGCGACCATCGGCGAGTCCAAGGTCGTCGACTCCGGCAGCGAGAAGCTGACGCAGGTCGTGATCGATCTGGAAATCGGCAAGGGCGCGCCGGTCGGGAACGTCAACGGGCAGCTCACCGTCCGCACGAACGACGAACTGGCCAAGATCAACCCGATCTACGTCGGCGCCGACGTCGTGGGCGACGTGAAGTGCACGCCGCAGCAGGCCATCCTGCGCGTCAACACCGTGAGCACGCCGTTCACGACCGACCTGCGCCTGGAGAGCCGCTCGGGCACGAACTTCAAGATCACGGGGATCGAGGTCGAGTGCCGCAAGGACATGAACGTCGTGGCGGACGTGAAGCCGGGCCCTGAGAACCGGTACTTCCTGATCACGCTGTCGGGCAACACGCCGCCGGACGCGGGGATGCACACGGGCTACGTGATCATCTCGACCGACGCGGGCGGCGGGGGCGAGACGCTCCGCGTGCCGTTCACGTCGGCGGTGGCCCGCCCGGTGGGTCAGGCCGCCGCGGCCCCGGTGGCCAACCCGGTGATCACGCCGGCCCCGGCCCCCGCCGCGGCTCCGGCCGCTCCGGCCCCGGCGGCTGCGCCCAAGTAAGCCGAGTCATCGAACACACCACGCGTCGGGCGGGAGCGATCTCGCCCGACGCCTTTCTCACCACCCACAGGGGGCACGCCGTGGCACGCATCGCGGTTCAGATCGGGATCATCCTGCTGGTCGGCTCGGCGATCGGGGCGGCGGACGCGCTGATCCTCCGGCCCATCCAGTTCGGTCGAGCGGCCCCCCCGCCGATCGACCTGCCCGCCCGGGCCGCCGGCAACGCGACCTCCCCGGGCACGACGCCGAAGACCGGCACCGAAACCCCTGCCACGCCGGCGCCCGCCGCACCGGCGCCAGTCGTGCCGGCACCAGCCACGCCGGCACCAGCCACCCCCGCACCAGCCGCGGCACAGCCAACCGCCCCCGCCAGCCCGGCGGCCGCACCCGCCGCGGACTTCAAACCCACGCCCAAGGACAAGCTTCCGACCGGGCACATCACGCTCGACGACGCCAAGGCGCTCTTCGACGCGGGCGCGAGTTTCATCGACTCCCGCCGCAAGGAGCTCTACGAGCAGTCCCGCGTGCCCGGCGCGCTCCGGGTCGAACTCTCTGACTTCTCCAAGGGCGATCCGCAGGCGCTCATGCTCGTGCCGCGCGACGCGTTCGTCGTCGTCTACTGCAACGGCGGCAACTGCGACGAGTCGGAGAAGGTCGCGCAGATGCTGAACAACTCCGGGTACACCAAGGTCTACGTCCTGCACGACGGGCTGCCCGGGTGGGTCAACATGGGCTGGTCCACCGAGTCCGGCCCGGGCCTGATCCCGTGACGCCCCAACGCTTCCGCACCGCCTCCCGAAAGGACCGACGCCGATGAGCAAGGTTGTACTCACCGACGCCCGCGCCGAGGTCCGCGCCGTGACGCCGCCGGGCTCGCGCTCCGTGGGCGGGCTGGGCTCGATCGCCTCCACCGCCGGGCTCACGCCCCTGGGCATCATCGTCACCCGCTCGGAGGTCGCGATCGCCGGGCTCTTCCTGCTGGCGGCGTACGGCAAGCTGTGGCCCCTGAACCAGACCAACGCGCCGCAGGTCTTCTCCGCGAGCGTCGAGGCCTTCAAGCTCGGGCTGCCGGAGTTCCTCGTCCGCCTGGCGACGTCGATTACGCCGTGGGTCGAGGCGATCGCGGCGGTGCTGATGCTGCTGGGGATCTGGAGCCGGGCGGCGGCCGCCGTGCTCTCGGTGCTGCTCGCCGTGTTCATCGTGCTGATCGCCCAGGCGCTGGCCCGGGATCTGAACGTGAGCTGCGGGTGCTTCGGGAAGCTGTCCCCGTTCTGCACGGGCCCGCTGGGGGCGTGCAACATCGTGCAGAACTCGGTCATGCTGGCCGCCGGGCTGGTGATCGCCCTGACGCCGCGGCACAAGCTCGTTCGCCCGGCCTGAGGCGGCTATCATCGCGGCCCAAGTTCACCCCGTCGCCCGAACCCCGGCGCGTGTAAACGCCGACCTCGGGCCGCAGCCCACGACGGAGATCAGCCTCGATGTCCCGATTCGCCCGCTTCGGCACCCAGCCCAAGGTCAAGGTCACCAAGACTGGCAGCACCGGCAAGGACTACGTCGACTACAAGGACGTGGAAAACCTCCGCCGCCTGATGTCGCCCAACGGCAAGATCTACGGCCGCAAGCGCATCCAGACCACCGCGCTCGAGCAGCGCAAGATCGCCCAGGCCATCAAGCGGGCCCGGTTTATGGGACTGCTCCCGTACACCTCCGCGACGGTCTAACCGGCATCACCGGTGCGTAGCGGCCCGCGCCGCTGCGCCCGCCCCGCCCGGAACACCGATACTCTGGCCTATGGATACCGCCACTGAGCGCAACTACGACGCCGTGATCGCGCGCGTCTCGGCCGACGGTTCCCGCGAGGACCGCATGCAGCGCGTCGTCGACGCCCTGTGGGACGAGCTGTCCCCCAAGGGCGTCTCCTGGGTCGGGTTCTATCTCAAGAGCCCGGTCGCCGACGAGCTGATCCTCGGGCCGCGCCGGGACAAGCCCGCCTGTTCCCCCATCGGCATGCACGGGGCGTGCGGGCGCAGCTTCCTCTCCAAACGCTCGCTGGTCGTGCGCGACGTCAGCAACCTGCGCGCGGGCTACATCGCCTGCGACCCGCGGGACCGCTCCGAGTGCGTCATCCCGTGCATGGACGGCTTCCTGCCCTGGGGCGTGCTCGACGTCGACAGCTTCGACCTGTACGCGTTCACGCGTGACGACGCCAACGGCCTGCAGCGCGTGCTCGAACACGCCGGGCTGTCGACCACCAACTACGAACCGCTCGACATCGTCTGACGCGGCGTCCTCGCACGCACCTAGAACGGCGACGGCGATTCGATCGCCACACGCCCGCCGCCGGGTTCGGTGAACTCCAGGCGGCTGGCGTGCAGGCACAGTCGCGGGGCCAGCGAGCGGATCCGCGGCTGCTCCCCATACAGCGGATCGCCGAGAATCGCGTGCCCGATCGCCGCCATGTGCACGCGCAGCTGGTGCGTGCGCCCCGTGATCGGCGTCAGGTGCACGCGCGTGCACTCGCCCTCAAGGGCGAGCGTGCGCCATTCCGTCCGGCTCGGGCGGCCGTGCTCGAAGTCGACGATCTGCAGCGGGCGCCGCTCGACATCCAGCCGCATGGGCAGTTCGACCACGCCGGCGTCCTGCTCCATCACGCCGTCGACGATCGCGACGTACGCCTTGCCGGTGGTGCGGGCCTCGAACTGGGCCGAGAGGTCGCGCTGCGCGTCCTTGTCGAGGGCGAGCACCATCAGCCCGGAGGTGTCCATATCGAGCCGGTGCACGACCAAGGGGAGCGCGCCGCCGAGCGTCGGCGCCAGGCACGCCGGCACGCACACCCGCCCGCGCTCACCCTTGCCGGGCACGGCGAGCAGGCCAGAGGGCTTGTCGACCACCAAGCAGCGGGCGCCGCGGTACACCACGCGAACGCCCGCGATCGCGGCGTCAAGGGGTGTTTGCGGGGGCTCATGATCCGGGGCGTGCACGCGGATTGTTGACGCCCGGCGCCAGCGCGGAGCGTCAGCCGCGCCGGGATCGCGAATATCGTTGGGGCGATGATGATCCCCGCACTGCTGATCGGGACCGCGAGCGCGATGCTGAGCGGTGAGCCGGCGCCGAAGACCCCCGCGGCGACACCGGCGACTGCCCCGGCGACGACGCCGAGCCCGGCACGTCCGAGCGCGCCGTCCGGTCCTGCTTCCGGGCCACCGTCTGGCCCCCCTTCTGGCCCCCCGTCCGGCCCGCCGCTGGATTGGAAGACGCTCGAAGCCGACCTGCTGACCGAGCACGTGCAGATCACTTCGCGCGAGCGGTTCGTGAAAGCGGGCGAGGCGTACTTCGATCACGACCTCAAGCCGCGCTGGATCATCTTTCAGGCCATCGAGGTGCCGCGTCTGGGCGCTGAGGTCGAGACGCACTACGCGATGTACATCGCGCGCTTGCGCTACGACGGGCACCGCATCGTCGGGGCCGAGGAGCCGATCCGCATCTCGACGCCCGGCAGCGCCAACACCTGCGGCTGGTTCCACCCGCGTCGTCCGCACGAGGTGCTGTTCGCGTCAACGCTCAAAGCCCCGTCGAACACCGAGCGACCCGGCTTCCGCGTCGGCACGCGCAACTACGTCTGGCAGTTCCCCGACGAGATGGAGATCGTCACGCGCAGCATTAGCGAGATCGCCGTGCAGGAGAACAGCGAGTTCGGCGAGCAGACGCGCGGCTATCAGCGCCTGCTCAGCGGGCGGATGCCGGCGATCAATCAGCTCCGCGTCGACGGCAAGACCGACGAGTTCAACGCCGCGATGGAGTCGCTCCGCAAGGAGGCCGACGCGCAGTTCCCGCTGGCCCGGGCCGTCAAGAACTGGACCGGCCCCACGCTCTTCGAGAAGCCCAAGTACACCGCCGAGTGCTCCTATAGCCCCGACGGGCGGCACGTGCTGTACGCGCAGGTGCGCGAAGAGCCGACCCGCGGCAAGGACGATGCCGACATCTGGATCTTCGACACCGTCAGCGGCACGCACACCGCGCTGATCACCGCCGACGGGTACGACGGCGGGCCGTTCTTCTCGCCCGACGGGACGCGCATCTGCTACCGCTCCGACCGCGTCGGCGACGACAAACTGCAGCTCTTTGTCGCCGACCTGAAGATCGAAAACGGCGCCATCGTCGGCGTCGAACGCGAGACGCAGATCACCGCGGACGATCACGTCAACTGGGCCCCGTACTGGCACCCGAGCGGCGCGTACCTCGTGTACGGCACCAGCGCGATGGGGCACTTCAACTACGAGGTGTTCGCCGTGCGCGTGCCCGCACGCGGCGCTGCGCCGGAGAAGGCCGCGACCACGCCGCCGCAGCGCCGGCGCGTGACGCAGGCCGGCGGCGCCGACGTGCTACCCGCGTTCTCGTCCGGCGGGCACTGGCTGATCTGGACGGCGCAGCGCGGGCCGCTCGCCGACGGCGAAACGCGGGCCTCGAGCCAGGTGTGGATCGCACGCGTGCGGCAAGGCCGCGGCGGGATGTTCGAGCCCGAGTCCTTCTTCGCCGACGCGCCCGGAGACCGCAAGTGACCGCCCCAGCCGCCAAGCCGTGGGAGCACGCCAAGCACGGCGAGGGCTCT
Source organism: uncultured Phycisphaeraceae bacterium (assembly GCA_964615765.1). Taxonomy (GTDB): domain Bacteria; phylum Planctomycetota; class Phycisphaerae; order Phycisphaerales; family UBA1924; genus CAZTQN01. The sequence continues at coordinate 1,965 of CAZTQN010000030.1, read as the reverse complement.
TCGACCGATCCGCTCGCCGCTCGCTTTGTCGAGTCGCTCTCGTTCGACACGCGCCTGTACGACGCGGACATCCGCGGCTCGCTCGCGCACGCTCGCATGCTGCGCGAGGTCGGGCTGCTGAGCGACGCCGAGCTGGAGGCCATCCAGCGCGGGCTCGGCGAGATCAAGCGGGAGATCGAAGCCGCGCCCGCCGGGCCGACGGCCGTCGGCGTGCCGGGGGCCTGGCCCGGGTGGCGCGTCGAACTCGAAGACGTGCACATGTGCGTCGAGACGGCCCTGATCGCCAAGGTCGGCGACGCGGGACGCAAACTGCACACCGGACGCTCCCGCAACGACCAGGTCGCGCTCGACCTGCGCCTGTGGCTGCGCGACGCGTGCGGGCGGGCCGCCGTCGCGCTCGACGCGCTGCTCGAGGCGTTCGCCAATCTCGCGCGGGCGCAGGGCGACGTGGTCCTTCCCGGGTACACGCACGTGCAGCGGGCCCAGCCGATCGTCGTCGGGGCCGAGTGCATGGCGTGGCACGCGATGTTCGCGCGCGACGCGCGCTTCTTCCGCGGCATGCCCAACGTCGAAGACGCGCTGGCCGCCTCGCCCCTCGGCTCGGGCGCGATCGCGGGCTCGACGCTCCCGCTCGACCGGGCCCGCACGGCCGAACTGCTCGGCTTCGCGACTACCAGCGTCAGTTCCATCGACGCGACCGCCTCGCGCGACGAGGCGCTCGGGTTCCTCTACGGCTGCACGCGCACCGCGCTGCACCTCTCGCGCCTGGCGGAACAGTGGATCTTGTACTGCTCCACCGAGTTCGGGTTCCTCACGCTCGGCGAGGCGTACACCACCGGCTCGAGCATGATGCCGCAGAAGCGCAACCCGGACATGCTCGAACTCATCCGCGGCAAGTCCGGCACGATCGCGGGGCACTTCCACGCGCTGATGATGATCATCAAGGGCCTGCCGCTCGCGTACAACCGCGACCTTCAGGAAGACAAGCGGCACGTGTTCGCGGCGTACGACACGCTGATGGACTGCGTCGCGATCGCGACCGGCGTGGTGCGCACCGCCACGTTCCGGGCCGAACACATCGCCGGCGGGCTCGAGCGCGGGCACCTCGACGCGACCGTGCTCGCCGAGTACCTCGTCGCGCGGGGCGTGCCCTTCCGCACGGGGCATCAGATCGTCGGGGCACTGGTGCGGTTGTGCGATCAACGCGGCGTGGCGGCGCTGTCGGCGCTCGAACTCGCCGATGTTCGGGCCGCCGTCAAGGCCGCCGGGCAGGACCCGGCCCGCGTTGATCGCGACGTGTTCGAGCACCTGGGCGCGGCGAACGCGGTGGCGCGGTACCGCTCAAGCGGGCACGCGGGAACGGGCCCGGGCGGGTACCGCGACTGGCTGGCCGCGCTGGGATCGCGCACGTCAAGCCCGGGCACCGCGCACGCGCCGGCCGCCGCACACGAAGACCGCGCCGCCGAGCCGGGCGGGCTGTTTGGCGATGACGACGCCGGCGACGAGGCGCCGACCTCGGCCCGCGCCGGCGTCGACTGGGCCCCGCTGATCGCGGCGTATCAGAGCGCGGGCCGCACGCTCGACGACCTGCCGTACACGCCGGAGTTCGATCAGATCATGCACGCGGCCCGTGCGATCGACGCGACCATGACGCACCGCGCGGCGTTCCGACGCCTGCACAACCTGCGCAAGGCCGGCCGCCTGCCGCGCGTCGGCAAGGCCGAGAGCACGCCCGTGAAACTCAACGCCGACGAAGAGCGCTGGCTGGCCGAGCGCGTGGAGCGTGTGGCCGGCTCGCTCGGGCAGCGCGATCAGTTGGTGTACGACGCGCGGTTCGACGAGGTCGTCGAAGCGTTCAACGCGCACACGGGCCGCACGCTCGACCCGCACAGCGTGTGGCGGCTGGTGGCGAAGCTGGCGAAGTAGTCCGCATGAGCCTGCTCGACCATCTCCCGTTTCTGAGAA
>CAZTQN010000029.1:0-53139 GCA_964615765.1 uncultured Phycisphaeraceae bacterium | reverse complement strand
TTGCCGTCGAGCGCGAGGGCGCCGATGTAGTTCATGATCTCCTGGCGGAAGTCGTCCTTGCGGCTCTCGGGGATGTCGATCTTCTCCTCGATGGAGCGCATGAGGCGTTCGTCCGGCTCATCGTCCTTGCCGGTGTAGCGGTTCTTGACGCGCTCGCGCTGGGTGTAGGCGCGGACGTTCTCGATGTAGTTCGTGCACAGCCGCTTGATCGCGTCCTCGTCGGCGCTGATGGCCCGCTGCACCTCGGCCTTGATGATGTCCTCGTACTCTTCCTTCACGATCGCGAGCAGCTCGCGGTACCGCTTCTTGATGTCCTCGTCGTTGATCAGCGAGTGGTGGCTCAGCCCGTTCTCCAGCTCGTTCATCACCATGAACGGGTTGATCGCCTTCTCCTCGACGGCCTGCCGGCCCACCAGCGCGTTGGAGATCTTGTCCTGCACGTACCGCGGCGAGATGCCCTGCATCCCCTCGCGCGGCGCCTCTTCCTTGAGCTCCTTGATCGAGTCCTCCGTGAAGCCCGGGATTGCCTTGCCGTTGTACAGCTTCATCTTCTGCAAGAGGCTCAGGCCAGACTTCTTGGGCGGCTCGAGGCGCGTCAGCACGGCCCACATCGCCGCGACCTCCAGCGTGTGCGGCGCGACGTGGATCTGCTTGATCCGCTCGGACCCGAAGTCCTTCTGGTAGATCTTGATCTCGTCGTCGAGGCGGATGTTGTACGGCACGTCGATCTTGATCGTGCGGTCGCGGAAGGCCTCCATCATCTCGTTCGACTGCAGGCGCTTGTACTCGGGCTCGTTGGTGTGCCCGACGATGACCTCGTCGATGTGCGTCTGCGCGAACTTCTTGGGCTTGATCAGGTGTTCCTGCGTAGCCCCGAGCAGGTCGTACAGGAACGCGACATCGAGCTTGAGGATCTCGATGAACTCGCACACTCCGCGGTTGGCGATGTTGAGCTCGCCGTCGAAGTTGAACGCGCGCGGGTCGGAGTCGGAGCCGAACTGGGCGATCTTGCGGTAGTTGATGTCGCCAGTAAGTTCGGTAGAGTCCTGGTTCTTTTCGTCCTTGGGCTGGAAGGTGCCGATGCCGACGCGGTCCTTCTCGCTCAGGATGATGCGCCGGACCTTGACGTGCTTGATGACCTGACGCCAGTCGCCGGAGTAATGCCGCATCAGGTCTGCGTGCACCTTGCGGCAGAACGGGTCGAGATCGCCGACGACCTTCAGCGTCCCGCCGCGGTGCTTGGGCGTGTACCGGGAGTTCAGCTTGCCCAGGATGTCCGCGCGGGCCTCGCGCGGCACGAGCACGAGCGGCTCTTCGTGCATGGGGCACGGAAACTCGTGGTCCGCCGCGCCGGGGCCGCAGTGTTCGTCGAGCATCCAGGAGAACGAGTACAGCGCGCCGTCGTCGGTGCGGGAGTACGCCTCGATGCCCTTCTTGAGCAGGCGAGCGATCGTCGACTTGCTCGAGCCGACGGGCCCGTGCAGCAGCAGGATGCGCTTGTCGGTCCCGTAGCCCTCGGCCGCCGCGCGGAGCACGTCGACCAGCTGCATCAACGCGAAGTCCAGCCCGTAAATCCCGTCGGAGCCGTGGTCGATCGGGTCGGAGAAGAAGTGATAGCGGATGCAGTCCTTCTTGAAGAGCTTGTACCGCTCGAAGCCGTAGGACAGCACGGCGTCGTACAGCCGCTGGTACGCATTGCGCACCACGGCGGGGTTGCGTAGGCAGATATCGAGATAGTCGGCGAACGAGCCTTCCCAGTGGTGCTGCTGGAAGCTGCGCCGGTCCAGGCGCGACTCGATGACGCCGAGCAGTTCGTTGGAACCGCTCGAACCCGCCGCGCCCTGCACGCCCGCGTTCCCGCTTTCGGCTTGCCCGTGCATCGTGTGCCCCTCCGCGTCGGAATCACCACCCCGACCGATAACAGTACCGCCCAGACCCGCTGCGGTGCCGAAGTGCGGGCGGATCCACACCTATCGGCCAACGCCCAGCCCGGCGGGAGCCGGACCCGGCGGAATACGCCACACCGGCGCTCGCCCCCCCACCGCGGCTCTCCCACGCCCGTCGGCCTACGTTCGCCCATGGGCTTCGGACTTGGACATGGGCGGACATTGGATGACGCGCCGGGCGTGGTGGGCTTTGCGCCCGCGGAGTTGCCGCCGCTGCCCGACGCGATCATCACGGACCCCGAGGCCGGGCGACTCGACCCGCGCACGTGGTTCGCGGATCAGCCCGGCGCCGCACCCCGCCCGTTCGACATCGAGATCGGGTGCGGCAAGGGCGGGTTCATCGTGCAGGAGGCGGCGGCCGCCCCCGACGTCAACATCCTCGGGATCGAGGTCGCCCGCGAGTTCTACTTGTACACCGCCGACCGGGTTCGCCGGCGCGGGCTCCGCAACGTCCGGATGATGCACGGCGACGCGGGCGACTTTCTGAAATGGCGCTGCCCGGCCGGCGTGGTGCGCCGGATCCATCTCTACTACTCCGACCCGTGGCCCAAGACCAAGCACCACAAGAACCGCGTCGTGCAGCACGAGTTTCTCGCCAGCGCCTGGCGCACTCTCGAGCCGGGCGGCGAGCTGCGCGTCGTCACCGATCACGACGAACTGTGGGCCTGGTGCGAGAAGCACTTCGACGCCTGGTGCGCCGGGCCGGAGCAGGGTGTGCCGCCCCACCTCCGCCGCGGCGTGTCCGCGTGGCCCGCGTTCGAGCGGCGCGCGTTCGACGCGCCCGCCTGGGCCGAGGAGGGCGAGACGGTCGGCACGAACTACGAGCGGAAGTTCACCGGCGGGGACAAGAAGCCGCACGCCTGCGTGCTGGTCAAGCGCACGGGCTGAGCGGGGCTGAGTGCGCTGATCCGAGCGTGCGCCGCACGGCGGCCCGGCGGCCGGTACCGATCAATCCATCTGGGAAGGGTGGCTAACGGGACTCGAACCCGCGACCTCAAGGATCACAACCTCGCGCTCTAACCAACTGAGCTATAGCCACCATCGTGCAAGCGCCTTGCGGCGCGGGGAGAGGATACGTCGCATCCGGGTGAGGGTCCAAGGCGCGGCGATTTGTGCCGGACACCCCCGCCACGCGGGCACGGGCTTCCTTGTGAACTGCGCGGTTGTCGCCGGGGCGTCTGGGGGTTTGCGCAGCGTGTGCTAGAGTCGAACTCGTGCCGGAGCAGCGGCGGGAAACGCCCGCCCACAGGAGATCCGCCGTGACCAGCACCATGTCCGGTCCCATCAAGCCCGACCCGCGGAGCGACGCCGCACTGGCCCGCCTGGACCTCTCCCCCGCCCGCGTGCACCGCAATCTTCCCGCGGCCCGATTGCTCGAGCACGCCATTCTCCGCAAGGAGGGCGCGCTGGCCGCCAACGGCGGGCTGGTCTGCCTTACGGGCGACCGCACCGGCCGCTCGCCCAAGGACAAGTACCTGGAAGACACGCCCGACGTGCACCCGCACATCGGCTGGGGCGGGTTCAACACGCCGATCACGCCGGCGAACTTCGACGCCGTGCTGAACATCGCGATCGATCACCTGAACACCCGCCCGGACCTGTTCGTGTTCGAGGGCTTCGTCGGCGCCGACCCGGCCCACCGGCTCGGGGCCCGCGTCGTGACGGAGCAGGCGTGGCACGCGCTGTTCATCCGCACGCTGTTCATCCCGCAGGGCTCGCCCGCCGCCGGCATCGGCCCGTGGACGCACGACTGGACCATCCTCAACGCCGGCAAGCGCCGCCTGACCAGCGAGGAGCAGGCCCGCCTGGGCGTGAAGAGCCCGGTGCTGATCGCGCAGTCGCTGACGCGCAAGCTGGTCGTCATCGTCGGGAGCGAGTACGCCGGGGAGATGAAAAAGTCGCTGTTCTACGCGATGAACTACGACATGCCGGGCGTCGGCGTGTTCCCGATGCACTGCTCGTGCAACGTCGACAAGCGCGACCCGTCCAACGTCGCGCTGTTCTTCGGGCTCTCCGGCACGGGCAAGACGACCCTCTCCGCCGACCCGGACCGCGCGCTCGTCGGCGACGACGAGCACGGCTGGACCGACACGGGCGTATTCAACTTCGAGGGCGGGTGCTACGCCAAATGCATCCGCCTGACGCGCGAGGGCGAGCCGCAGATCTGGGACGCGATCCGCTTCGGATCGGTCCTCGAGAATCTCGACATCGACCCGCACACGCGCGTGCCGGACTTCGACAGCCAGAAGTACACCGACAACACCCGGGCCACCTACCCGCTCGAGCACATCCCCGGGGCCGTGATCCCGTCCATCGCCGGGCACCCGAAGAACGTGATCTTTCTGACGGCCGACGCCTACGGCGTGATGCCGCCCGTCAGCCGCCTCAGCCGCGAGCAGGCGATGTACTACTTCGTGAACGGGTACACGAGCAAACTGGCGGGGACGGAAGTCGGCGTGACGGAGCCGCAGCCGAACTTCTCCGCGTGCTTCGGCGCGCCGTTCCTGCCGCGACCGGCGAAGGTGTACGCGCAGATGCTCGCCGACAAGGTCGCGCGCCACGGCGCGGACGTCTGGCTGCTCAACACCGGCTGGACGGGTGGGCCGTACGGCGTGGGGCACCGCTTCAGCCTCAAGTACACCCGCGCGATGGTCGCCGCGATCCTCAACGGCACGCTGCGCACCGCCAAGTTCACGCCCGACCCGGTCTTCGGGCTGCCGATCCCGGCGAGCGTGCCCGGCGTGCCCGCCGAGGTGCTCAACCCGCGCAACACCTGGAAGGACCCGGCGGCGTACGACGCCAAGGCACGGGAACTCGCGCACAAGTTCCGCGCCAATGACCAGAAGTTCGACCTGCCGCAGGCCGTGCGCGACGCCGGACCCAAGGCGTAAGCAGCGGGCAGAGCGGGCCCGAGCGCGGCTACTTCTGCTCGGCGTCTTCGAGCGCGGCGGACCAGAACTCCGCCGCCCACAGCCGCCCCTCGGGCGTCGACATCACCGGGCCGAATCCGCCGTCGCGCACCAGGCGCGTGGGGATCCGCGGAACCCGGCTGCCGCGCCGCAGCGCCCGCGTCAACCACGACGAATGCGCACGACGCATCGCCTCGCCCTTGGCGAGCAGATCGTCCCGAGAAAAGAAGCGCCCGAACATCGCCCGAAGCATAGGAAGGATGGCCCGAGCGAGCCCCTCCCCCCCACTGCTGCGGGCCCGGCGATCGCCGCGAGCCGCGGGTTCGGAACCCGGGCGCGGGAGATCGTTTGTCCGCCCAAAAAAACGCGACGCGGCCCGTGGCGTGGGCCGCGTTCGCGCGTTCCCCTGTTGGAAGGTTCAGGGGAGACGAGAGATCGTGCGTGCTCAGCGACCGACCCCGACGGCCCGATGCGTTCAGCAGCCGGCGAGGAAGGCGTTGAGGAAGTCGAACACGTCCTGCGGCGTGATCCCGCCGACGCCGTTGATGTTCGCGGACGCGCTGTTCGCAAAGTATGCGCCGATGAACGCGAACACGTCGTTCAGCGCGACGATCCCGTCGCGGTTGAAGTCGCTGATGCACGGCGCGTCGATCCGCCACGTCCGGCTCGTCAGCGTGCCGCACGGCGCGGTGACGACACAATCCAGCACGCCGACTTCACCCGGTCGGATGTTGTTGAGCGTCAAGCGGAGCGTGTCGCCGCCGAAGTAGGTCGACCCGCCGGGAAGCGTGCCGCCAGGGGATAGCGGCGTGCCGTTGCGGCGCCACACGGCGCTGGTCGGCGTCGGGCCGGAGACCGCGACGGCGAAGGCCCGGGATGCGGGGCGGAAGTTCGCGGGCGCGTCCGGGGTTTCGAAGGTGATGGTTGAGGCGTCGAGATTGAAGCGCACGGGACGATTGGCGCCCACGTTGATGTCGGTCGCCCACAGTTGCCCGTCGATTGCTCGCAGGGATCGCGGGGAGCAGTCAAACGACGCGGGCTCGAAACGCAGCGGCCTCCACTGATTCCCCGCGAGTTCGTAGAAGGTCCTCCCGGCCCCCACCACGAGTCGCCCGTTCACGATCGCGATGTTCTCCGGCGAAGTCGGTGGATCGCCGAGCGATGTCCACGCGGTCCCATCCAGCCGAAATACGCCGTCGTTTGTGCCCACGTACAGCGAGTCCGCATCGATCGTGGCGGCGAGCACCGGCGACCGGAGTGCCGTCGGGCTGAGCGCCCTCCACCCCGCCCCGCCCCACTCCGCGATGTGGTTCGGCCCGCCCTGCGCCCCGAGAAAGCCGCCGTAGACGATGAGACGTCCGCGAAAGCTCGCGAGCGCCGGCTGCGACCAATACGCGCCCGGATCAGGCAACGCTCGCCAATCCGCGCCGATCTTGCACACGATGCGGCCGGTCGCGGGCGGACTTGTTGCGAGCAGATCGACCCCCGACACATACAGCGTGCCGTCCACGACGGCGGCCGAGTTCGCCTGACCACCCTGCAGGCCCAGGTTGTCCCAGGAGGCGCCGTTCCACGCCGCGACGACACCCGAGCCGCCAGCACCGATCGACGAGAACTGGCCGACGACGGTGGTTTGACCGTCGAACAGCACGGCATCCACCGCCGTCCCGACCAGCCCCGGAAGGGCCCGCCACGCGAAGCCCTCGTACACGTTGACGCTGGCCGGGGCGGACGTACCGAACAGTCGACCCGGCGCACCGACCGTAAGGAGTCGGCCGCCGACGGAGCGCACGTACGCGACGAACGTCCGCGACGTGTTCGCTTGTGAGAACAGCTCGGCCGCGGTTGGCGAGAGCCAGTAGAACCGTGTCCACGCGAGCATGAGCGGCGTCGCGTTCACCTGCGCCATGCGGATCTCGCTGCTGGCCACATTTGGGATCCCAACGGTCGTCCACGCCGCGCCGTCGAACGACGCGAACCCGCCGGATGGGCCGACGCGGGCTTGCTGGTAGATGGTCCCGTCCGCGACAACAAGCGAGCGGGACGGCGGCGCCCCCGCGTCCACCGGCGCGCCCAGCGGCGACCACAACTGCCCGTCAAACCGACTGACCACGCTCCAGCCCGGAGTCTGTGCGCCGCTCGACTCGTGCAGCGCGACAAGCTGCCCCTGATACTCCGCCACGGCCCAGGCGCGACGATTAAACCCAGCACCAACCGGCTGCCACGCCGCGCCATTCCACCGGGCGACGCTGTTGACGAGCGTGGCACCGCTGGTGGAGAAGTTTCCGACCGCGTACAGGCTCTGCGCCCCGCCGCCCGTCGCGACCACGCCCAGCCCGTTGACGCCGAGATTAAAACCGGCCCCGGCCGGCTGCCACGCATCGCCGTCGAAGCGTGCGATGTTCATCAGCGACCGCCCGTCCACGGTGGAGAACGTCCCCGCGACAAACAACTGCCCGTTGAACTCCTGGATCGAAGTGATCGTCCCACCGCGCGTTGGCGCGAAGCGGCCGGGAAGCCGCGACCACCGCACGCCGTCCCACGCGAGCAGCGAGAGCGGAGCGTTGCCCACCAGCGTGCTTGGGTCATCGAACACGCCGGCGACGACGAGGCGATTCTGGAAAGTTCCGACGGCGGTCGCCGGGCCCGGCAAGCCGGAATCGATCTGGCTCCACCGCACACCGTCGAACGTCCACACGCCTGTGCGCTGCGTGCTGATGATGAACGGAACCCTGTTGCCCGTCATCGTGCCAACCAGCACCAGCACCGCCCGCCGCGGCCCGGGTCCGTCAACGTCCCACGACGTGACCAGCCCACCACCGGTGATGGCCGGCAACTGGTCTGCCAGGATCGTTGAACACGCCGGCACACCGATCGCGCCCGCGTCGTCCGCCGCCCACGCCGGCGCCGCAACGACGCACGCCGCAACCCCGCACACCGCCCGGCGCCACAGCGATCCGCGTCCCCGCCCGGGCACACGCGCACACCCCGACGCCCACCCCGAGGGGTCCTGACCCCAACGTCCATGTCGCCCGCCGCGGGGCCGCCGATCTCCACCGGCCAACGCCCGAAGCGCGCAGAACGACCGCGACCACATCTCGATGAGCATGAGGCGTCCTCCTCGTTCCGAGCGACCCCGGGCGCGGCACACAACGTGCACCGCTGCACCCCGAGGGCGCGAAAAACCCACGCGAACACACCAACCTCAACCGATCAACCCAAGATGTCGAACGCGGAATACCGACCGGAGAAACCGGACGGTGCGACCCCAAGAACAGGGACCGGACGCGGCGTCATGCGGCGTCAGGCAACGATACGACCGCGCCGACGCGTGGGTTGCACAATCCACCCAGAACGCCGCGTTTGACGCAATCTGTACATTCACCGGCGTGCACGCCGAATGAAAGCCGTTACTTCGACAACTCGCCCACCAACTGGGCCAGGTCCTTCACGTTCCGCGTCGTGAGGATCTTCTTGATCCGCGCGTCGCTCGCGGCGGTCTTGTCCAGTGCCTTCTCAACCGTCTGCCACAGCCGCTCGCTCTTCTTCGCGTCCGTGCACAGGTACAGCTCGCTGACGGCTTCCGCCAGCCGCGTGACCGCGATGCCGTCCAGATGCTCGTAGTAGCGCTTGACGATGCCCTGCTGATACCGGGTGAGCGGCTGACCCTTGCTCATCGACTCGACCTCCGTGACGTCCCGACTTGATCACCGACTCCCGGCGACCTTGACCGGCACAGCGTAGACGCTCGTCCGCGCCGTGATGAACAGCACCCAGCCCGCGCCCTGTCCCGCGCCGTCGCCTTCCCCCGCGCCGTGGGCCTCGCCGCTCACATAGCCGAAGCACAGGTTGCTGGCCGTCTCCGGCGTCGCGATCACGCCGAGCTTCTCGCCGGCGGGCGAGAACACCCACACGCCGCCGGCGGCGGCGCAGTACACGCGTCCGTCGGCGTCCACCTTCACGCCATCCGGAAACGCCGAACGCTGCGGCGCCGGCGCCCCGCCTTCGCCCGGCTTGTCGCCGGGGCGCTGCACCGAAGCAAACAGCCGGCGCTCGCCCAGCGTGCCGTCATCGAGCACGGGGAACGCCGCGATCTCGCCCAGCGACGAGTCGGCCACGTACAGCGTCTTGTGGTCCGGGCTGAAGGCCAGGCCGTTGGGCGTCGGCAGGTCGCGCGACAGCAGCGTCAGACTTCCCTCCGGCGACACGCGAAACACGCCGGAGAACGCGAGCTCACGATCGCGCTTCGCCACGCCGTACGGCGGGTCGGTGAAGTAGATCGCGCCTGACGGATGTTGCACCAGGTCGTTCGGGCTGTTGAGGCGTTGCCCCTCGAAGGCGGCGACCATCGGCGCGATCTCGCCACCCGGCCCGCGGACCGCGAGCGCGCCCGCGTGCTGCGCCAGCGCCAAGCGCGCCGGCACCGGCCGCCCGCGCCAGCCCACCGTCGGCGGGAGGATCATCAAGCCGTTGGAGCGTCCGCTCGGCGACTGAAACACCTGCGGGTCAGACTCAACGAGCGCGCCGCCCTGAGCGGGCGTCCACAGATACACAGTGTCGGCGGGGATGTCGCTGAACAGCAGCCCTCGCGCCGGCGCCGGGCCCGCGACGTACACCGGCCCCTCGGTAAACCGCCGCCCGGAGACGATGCGGACCACGCGGGCCCCGGGCGTGAGCACCGCGTCGAGCCCGCTGACGACGTCCGCGGGCGCCGCGGCGGGCTCGCCCGCGCTCTGACCCATCGCGGCGCCAACCACGAGCGAACCGAGCACACACACCGCGCCGACCACGCGCACAACGTTTGCCGCTCGCCGCGTCCGCATCGATCGACCCTTTCCGTGTTTCCGCCCGGCGGCGTGAGCAATCACTCTTCGTCAAAGCCGGAATCGACGAGTTTCTTGAGGGCGGCGATGGCCCGCTCGGCGTCCTCGCCGTCGGCGACGATCTCGAGCTGCGTCCCCTTGGTCGCCGCGAGCATCATCATCTGCATGATGCTCTTCCCGTCGACCGACTGCGCCCCGCGCAGCACCGTCACGGAGCACCCGAACACGCTCGCCGCGTCCACGAAACTCATCGCCGGCCGGGCGTGCAGCCCGAGCTTGTTGACGATCGTGACCTGGGCCGTGCATCGCGGCATACGTGACTGCTTGAACCTCTCCGGCGCGCCCGCGCCAAAGCCAACAAACCCATTCCCAACCCCGCCCGCACCCCTCACCCCGGCGTCACGCCCCCCCGTCCTCACGCCCCCCCGTCGTCACGCGCCGATGTGCTGCCCGTCGGCCTCGTCCAGCAGCGTGCGGACGTCGTCCACGCTCTGCGCCTGCCGAAGGAACCGCCGGAACGTTTCCTTGCTCAGGTTCCGGAAGATGACCTCCATCGCGTGCAGGTGCTCCTCCGGCTGGTCCGCCGGCGAAACCAGCAGGAACACCGAGTACACCGGCTGGCGGTCCACCGACGCGAAGTCGATCCCCACCGGCGAGAGCCCGACGGCGACGCTCATCCGCGGGACGCTCGCGTGCTTCACGTGCGGCACCGCGATCCCGCGCCCGAACCCCGTCGACCCGCGCAGCTCGCGCTCCAGCACGCGCGACACCAGGTCGCCCCGCAGCGTGCCCGGGGCCGCGCCGCAGTTCACCAGCGCGTCGATCAGTTCCCCGATCACCGCGTCCCGCTCGTTGGAGCCGAGCCGGGGAACGATCGCGCCGCTGGGCACCAGTGTGCTGAGTTTCATGGTGGTCTCTCGGGCAGACAATCGACGCGTGGCCAGCGGGAAGCCTCGCGGCCCCGCACCGGGGTTCAGTTCTTCAGCCGTTCCTTATAGTCCCGCAGTTGCCGCTGCGCTTTGTCGACCGCCACGTCGATCGCGGCGTACAGGTCGCTCTCCACGGCGTTGGCGACGAAGTCCTTGTGCTTCACGACATCGACGACGACTTCAACGTGAAACTCGCCCGCCCGCCCGCTGGGAGATTCCAGCACGACCTTGATCTGCTGAGTCCCGTCGAAGTACTTGGTCAGTTTCTCGGCCTTGGTTTGCGCGTAGGCCTGGATGGCGGGCGTGACCTCGAGATGCTTGCCGATGACGTCGATGCGCATGACGGATTCCGGTCATTCCTGGTGATTGAGCCGACTCCCCGAACACCCGGGAGCCCTGTCCATCGGCTTGGCGCGGACGCCCGCCGAACGCGATGGTAGCAAATCCCGGCGCGTTGACCGCACCCCGCGCGTGCCATTCCGACGAAGACGCAGGGAGGGGACGCCGGGCGAGGAGCGAGAGGCACGGGGCGAGGGGCGAGGGAACGCCCCAACGATCTATCCTCCCGAATCCCGAATCCCGAATCCCGAATCCCGCTTCCCGCTTCCCGCTTCCCGCTTCCCGCTTCCCGCCTCCCGCCTCCCGCCTCCCGCCCCCCACCCACCCCGCCCCTCCGCCTGCGGCCTATCATCCCGACCCGGTCCGACGCTGTCGGCCCGCGTGTTTCCCACCCGCACTTGCCTTGGATACCTCCCCAATGCCCAGCGCCGTCACCATCCTCGAAGACCTCACTCGGCCGATGCTGAAGTCCGACCTCCCGCGCCTGGACATCGGGGACACCGTCAACGTCCACTGCCGCATCGTCGAAGGCGACAAGGAACGCATCCAGGTGTTCCAGGGCGTGCTGATCGCCCGCGCCGGGCGCGGCGTGAACGAGATGATCACCGTCCGCCGCATCGTCGACGAAGTCGGCGTCGAGCGCGTCTTCCCGATCAACTCCCCGCGCATCGCCAAGTTCGAAGTCCTCCGCAAGGCCGACGCCCGCCGCGCCAAGCTCTACTACCTCCGCGACCGCGTCGGCAAGTCCCGCCGCCTCCGCGAGAAGCGCCGCGGCCTCGAAGTCACCGCCGCCACCACGGACAAGAAGTAACCCGCCGGGCCCTGCGCCCCGCCGGTCGTTGCCCGCATCCACCTCCCGACGCACCGCTGTTCACGCGTTGATCGGCGCGTTCTATCTTCGTGCGCGCGTCGCGCTGGCCCGCCCGCGCTGCCCCGCTACGCTCGACCCATGCGAGCCCTCGTCATCACGCGTCAGGCCGGACCGAACCAGCCCGTTCAGGAAGTCATTTCCTTCTCGCAGTCGCACCCTGACCCCGCGCCGCCGGCCGCCGGGCATGTCACCGTTCGCACGCTCGCGGCTTCGCTCAATCACCTGGACCTCTGGGTCGTCCGCGGCGTGCCGGGCCTGAATCTGACGTACCCGCGCATCGGCGGCTCCGACGCGTGCGGCGTGGTCGAAGCCGTCGGGCCCGGCGTGCCGGAACTGTGGCTCGGCAAGCGCGTTGTTCTCAACGCCGCGCTCGATGTTTCGCCCGCGCCAACGCCCGGCGAGCCACCGCGCACGCACCTCCCGCCGAAGTACGAACTGCTGGGCGAACACCTCGACGGCGCGATGGCCGAACGCTTCAACGCCCCGGTCACAGCCCTGCAAACGGTGCCCGATGATCGCGACCCCGTGGAGGCCGCCGCCTTTGGGCTGACGCATCTGACGGCGTACTCGATGATGATCACCAAGGCCTGCCTGGCCCCCGGACAGGCCGTGCTCATCACTGGCATCGGCGGTGGCGTCGCGCTCGCCGCGCTCAACGTCGCCAAGCACCTGGGCTGCCCGATCGTCGTCACCAGCCGGCACCAGTGGAAGCTCGACCGCGCCAAGCAGCTCGGCGCCGCCCACACCATCCTCGACATTGGGCAGGACTGGTCCAAGGACGTCCGCGCCTGGTCCGGCGGGCGCGGCGTCGACTGCGCCGTCGACTCCTCCGGCAAGGCCACGCACATCAAGTGCATCAAGGCCCTCGCCCGCGGCGGGGCGTACGTCACGCCCGGATGCACCTCCGGCCCCGACGCCGTCACCGACCTGGCTCGCATCTTCTGGAACCAGCTCCGCATCCTCGGCTCCACCATGGGCACCCCCGAAGAGTTCGCCGAGGTCGCGGCGCTGTACCGCGCCGGCGTCTTCAAGCCGGTGGTGGACCAGGTCTTCCCCGCCCCCGAAGGAGCCGCGGCGTACGCCCGCCTGGCCACCGGCGAGCAGTTCGGCAAGCTCGTGGTTCGGTTCTGATCGTCCGCTTCTGATTGCGGACCACCCTGTCAGGCAGATATCCGGAACCGCCCGCGCAAACGCCCGGCGCGACACAGCCCGCCCGCGCCCTTGACGCGGGCGTCACGCATTCTGGCGATTTCGACGCCCGTTGGACATATTGCAGGCAGACCGGCCGACAAAACCAATAGGAGACCGGCAATGCCATACCAGCCGCCACGCCAGATCGATCCCGACGCGTCGTCACGCGGTTCCGAGCGTCGTCGCGCCGGCCGGGTCCGCTGTTCGCAGACGGCCTGCCAGTTCGGACCAATCTCGGACTTCTCGCGCACCGGGGTCAAGGTCCTCTCGTCCAAGCCCATCAAGGTGCCCGCCGGGAAGACGGTGAACCTGCGCATCGCCTGCGCCGGTGTGACGGCGATCGTGCCCGCGCGGGTCGTCGCCAACCGGCGCGGCGCCGACGGCCGCGTCCAGACCGGCTTCGAGTTCGTCGACCTCCGCCCCGAGTGGGCCAACGCGCTCAACGAACTGGCCCGCATCGCCAGCAGCGACGCCGGCCGCGTTCACCAGCTCAAGTTCGCCTCCTGAACGAGCCCATACGCATGTCCACACAGCGCGGCAGCAAAATCCTTTCGAGCGGCGCCGGCTTCCTGAAAAAGCTGGTCTTCGAAGACCCCGCGCCCGCCCCGGGCGAGCACCGGCGCGAGCTGCGTCAGCCAGTCGCGGGCGAGGTCATCGTCGTTGAACTCGACGCCGACGGCACCCGCCGCACCTCCCACCGCGTGTTCATCCGCAACCTGTCGCGCAGCGGGTGCGGGTTGTGGTGCCGGGCCCGGCTGACGTCCGGCAGCATGATCGACATCGTCTTCCGCGGCGCCAACGACGAACCCGTCACCCGCCGAGCCACCGTCGCCCATTGCCGCGGGCAGGACCACACCGGCTTCGCCGTCGGCGTGCGCTTCGCCGCCGAGCCGGGGGCCGCCAAGAACGTCGCCTGATGCTCCGATTCATCGTGCCGCGCCGGGTCTCACGCCGCCCGGGCGTGACCGACCATCGCGTCGTACTCCACTCGCTTCTGCGGGTCCGACAACACGGCGTGGGCCGCGTTCACGGCGCAGAACTGCTTCTCCGCGTCCGGGGCCCGGTTGGCGTCCGGGTGCAGCCGCCGCGCCAGATCGCGGAAGGCCTTGTGGATCTGCTCGGCGCTGGCACGCGGCGAGACGCCCAGCGTGGCGTAGTGATCCGGCACGTTCATCGCCGCCGTCACCCGGCGGATGCGCTCCGCCGTTTCCGCGTCGGGCGTCGGGCGCCGCGTTGAGCCGAACCGCCCGAGCGATTCCACCGCCGCCGCCCCCGCTTCGTCGAGCCCTTCGAACCGCACCCCGACAATGAACCGCGCCGGCCCGGCGGGCGTTACCCGCGCGACCACGCCGCGAACGCGCACGTCGTCCGTCGGCGAGTGCAGCGTCAGGTCCATCGCCTGCCCGGGCTTGAACCGGCACACGCCCACAACCGTCACGCGCAGGCCCGAGCGCGACAGGTCCGTCACTTCGCCCAGGTCGCACGTGAGCACCGACGTCTGAAACCGCTCGGCGGAACGGCGCTCCTCGCCCGGTTGACGCTGGCCCGGTTCGCGCTGGCCTGGCTCACGCTGGCCCGGCTCACCGCCTGCCGCGGGCCCGGGCGCGGCCGCCTCCGCCGCGCTCGACGTGGGCGCAGGCGCCAACCGCCCGGTTCGCTTGAAGAGCCGACCAAACATGGCGATTAGGTCGGCCCGCGGACCGCCCGACTTGCCCCGCACCGGGCCGCTGCGTCCGAGAACGCGCTCACGCACCGCGTTCCGTGCGTGCTCTACCGGGCGCTGGCGACGCGATCGACTTCCTCGAGCGAGGTCATGCCGCGCGCGACCTGCGTCCACCCGCTCTGCACCAGCGTCGTGAACATCCCCTGCTCGATGACGCGCTTCATAGCGGTGATCGTCGGTTCTTTCAGGATGACGTCGCGCAGTTCGTCGCTGAAGTCCAGCAGTTCGTAGATCGCCTTTCGCCCGCGATAGCCCGTGCGCAGGCACTGCGCGCACCCGGTCGCGACGCAGATCTCCGTCTGGTTCTCCAGGAACTTGCCCAGGCGCGTCGCCTGCCCGGGCGTGACGCGCATCGGCCGCTTGCAGTTCTCGCACAGCACGCGGATCAGCCGCTGCGCCAGCACCACCTCCAGCGAGTTGGCCACCAGGTACGGCTCGACCTTCAAATCCAGCAGACGGAACACGCTGGCGATCGTGTCCTTGGCGTGCACCGTCGAGAAGACCAGGTGCCCGGTCATCGCGGCCTGCATCGCCGTGCGGGCCGTCTCTTCGTCGCGCACTTCGCCGACGAGGATCACGTCCGGGTCCTGGCGCAGCACCGAGCGGAGCAGCCCGCCGAAGGAGTTTCCCTTGGTGTCATCAACGGGGATCTGCGTCACCTGCTCGATGTGATACTCGACGGGGTCTTCGATGGTGACGACGTTCCGGCGCTCGCGGTCGATGTCGCGCAGGGCGCAATACAACGTCGTCGTCTTGCCCGAACCCGTCGGCCCGCACACCAGCAGCAGCCCGGCGTCCTGCCCGCACACGCGCCGGATGCGGTCGTGCCAGTACGGCGGCAGGCCCAGCTCGTTCAGCCGGCGCGGCGCGTCGCGCATGTCCAGCACGCGCATCACCAGTTTCTGCCCGTGCACGCTGGGCGTGAACGAGACGCGGTAATCCACTCGGCGGGCCGGGCCCAAGGCCGACGTCGGGAACCGCACGGAGAAGTGCCCGTC
This sequence comes from uncultured Phycisphaeraceae bacterium, assembly GCA_964615765.1. GTDB lineage: Bacteria > Planctomycetota > Phycisphaerae > Phycisphaerales > UBA1924 > CAZTQN01. The sequence continues at coordinate 37,410 of CAZTQN010000029.1, read as the reverse complement.
CAGCACGGCCTCCCGCGCGACCGGGCGGAACTGGCACGCCGTCTTCACCAGCCCCGCCGCCAGCTCGCCCACGCCGTTGGGCAGGTCCACCACCGTCACCATCTGCCCGTCCACACGCATGCGGACCTGGATCACCTCGCCCTTGGGCTCGCAGTGAATATCCGTCGCGCGGCTCTTGCTCGCGGCGATCAGCAGATACCGCATCGCCTTGGCGCCCTCGCTCCCCCCCGCCAGAGCCGGCGTCGGCCGCCCGCGGCCGTCGATCATCTCCGGAATGTCCGACAGCCCCTCGTCCTTCGGCGGGAGCATCGCGATCATCGCCGCCAGGTCCGTCACCCAGGCGGCCTGCGCCTGCGGCGCTTCCTGCCGGGCCGCCGCCTGACGCTCCTTGAGCGTCTCCTCCGCCTCGATGGTGAACGTGTACGTCCCGATCTTGATCACATCGCCGGGGTTGAGCTGCTGATCGCTGACCCGCTGCCCGTTGACCTTGGTCCCGTTGCGCGAGCCCAGATCGCGAATGTGCACGCTCGGCTCGTCCGAGGGCGACGCCGTCTCGTCCAGGTCGAGCTCGCCGTTATCCCCACGCGGCTTGGCCCGCTCAATGACACAGTGATACCGCGACAACATGTCGTCCTCGAGGGCCAGGACATTGTCCTTGGCACGCCCGATGGTGATCGGAGTTTCCCCGATCGTGATCGGCTCCAACCGGTTGTCCGTCGCTGTCAACTGGTACAGTGGCATCGCGTACCCATCACTCCGCGAGCGTGCCCGCCCGCACGCACGGAAATCGTATCCCCGCGTCTACACTCGCCCGCCATGATCGACCTCAAGGACTTGCGCGAACACCCCGACCGGTACCGCGACGGCTGCGCCAAAAAGGGCATGCGCGTCGACATCGACCGCCTCATCGAACTCGACGCTCGGAAGCGCGCCCTTATGGGCGAGCAGGAGGCCCTCCGGGCCCAGCAGAACGCCCTGGCCAAAGAATCCGGCCCGGCGATCGGGCGTCTCAAAGCCCAGATCGCCAAGGCCGGCGGAGATGACAAGACCCGTCTCGAAGCCGAACTCGCCGCCGTCGTCGCCAAGCCCGCCGCCCTCAAGGACGCTGTCCAAACGCTCGATCGGCAGATCGCGGACATCGAACCCCAGCTCAACGCGATCCTCCTCACCGTTCCTCTCCCGCCCGACGATGACGTCCCCGTCGGGTCCTCCAGCGAGGACAATGTCGAAATCCGCCGCTGGAACCCGCCCGGCGGGCCCGAGTGTCCCGGCGGAAAGTCCTTCGACACCTCTCAGCCGTACGAAGCCCAGCGCGGCTTCCGGCCCAAAAGTCACATCGATTTGCTCAAAGACCTCCGCCTCGCCGACTTCCCACGCGGCGTCAAGCTCGCCGGGGCCCGCTCCTACGTCCTCCTCGGCGACGGCATGCTCCTGCACAACGCCGTCCTCCGCTACGCCTTCGATTTCATGACCCTCCGCCAGGGCTTCACCCCGGTCTCCGTCCCCGTCCTCGTTCGCGAAGAGGCCATGGTCGGCACCGGCTTCTTCCCCGCCGGGCGCGAACAGGCCTACCACGTCCCCGAGTCCACCCGCGGCGGCGGGTACGACCTGTTCCTCACCGGCACCGGCGAGGTCGGGCTCATGGGCCTGCACCAGGACGAGATCCTGGACGAGTCGGTCCTCCCGCTCCGCTACACCACCGTCTCCACCTGCTTCCGCCGCGAAGCCGGCGCCGCCGGCAAGGACACCGCCGGGCTGTACCGCATTCACCAGTTTGACAAGGTCGAGCAGGTGGTGATCTGCAGGGCCGACCACGCCGAGAGCCGGCGCTGGCACCAGACCATGATCGGGTACGTCGAGCAGTTGTTGCAGTCGCTCGGCCTGCCGTACCGCCTGCTGCAGTGCTGCACCGGCGACCTGGGCGTCAAGAACGCCGACATGATCGACATCGAGTCGTGGATGCCCGGTCGCGGCGAGCTGGTCTCTCCCGGCGGCAACGGCGTCCCGCCCACCTATACCGGGGCCTACGGCGAGACCCACTCCGCCAGCCGCCTGTACGACTACCAGTGCCGCCGCCTGAACATGCGCTACCGCGTCGGTGGCGACGCCGGCAAGGGCCCGACGACCATCTGCCATTCGCTCAACAACACCGTCGCCGCCTCCCCGCGCATCCTCATCCCGATTCTCGAGATGTGGCAGAACGCCGACGGCTCCGTGACGGTGCCACCGCCCCTCCGCCCGTACATGGGCGGGAAAGACCGCATCGGCTGAGTGTCCGTCCGGCCCGCGCCCGCATTCCCGCCGAAACGTACTGAGCAGCACATCCGCGCGCAACACAGACCGGTGCCGTGTCGATCACCCGGCAGCCGGTGCGTCGTCCCGGCTCCCCCCCTCCCCCGCCGATCTCCATCACCCCTCCGCCCCACGCGGATCACCACGAGCACGACCATGGCCCACCGTTATTCCGAAGAAGCCGTCGTCCGCATTTGGCGCAACGTCAAGACCCTCAAGGTCATGCCGACGTCTCACTTCGGCCACGCCGCCGTCACCGTTCGCGGCCCGCTCGCCGGCACCGGCGCGTACATCTCCTTCTGGCCCGGCGACGGCGCCGGCATGAACAAGACCGCCTTCAAGTCCCAACCCGGCACCATCTCCGACAACTACTCCGACGACAAAAGCGACGAAATGAACAAGATCACCGGCCTGCGGCTCGAGGTCGGCTGGCGCAAGCAGAACGGCGTGCCCTACCCCGCCGAGTGGGACGAACTCCTGGTCGAACTTGGCAAGGGCCCCATCGATAAACCGCGCCCGGGGCAGCGTCGCACCGGCATCGAGATCGACATCGACGGCTTCCCCCTCCCGCTCTGGTCACAGTCCGCCGAGAACAAGATCAACATCCCGGGCCTCGGCGCCGCCAACATCGCCTTCGGCCTCAGCACCCGCCGCATGGTCGCGTGGTGGAACACGACCAAGGCCAACCTGCCCGACTACAAGGCGCTGAGCAAGATCAACTGCGCTGGCATCGCGATCCAGGGCCTGGTCGCCGGCGGGGCCGACGCATATGCCTCGCCCCCCACCATCGCGATCTACGCCGAGCCGGTGCAGGTCGAGGCCTACGCCAACGCCGTGGTCAACAAGCTGATGCGCCTCGAGAGCGACGTGATCGACCTCGATGCCAGCGTCCGCAACTACGTCATGGCCCACACCCTTACCCCCACGCCGACCAACGAACTCGTCGGCGGGCAACTGTGGCCGCTCAACACCTGGCTGAACAAGAGCAAGCTCGGCGGGTTCACCATCCGCAGCGGGACCATCCGCGATATCGACAACGCCGTCGAAACTTACCACGCGGGCGACTGGGCCGGCAACTTCAACAAGCGCCTCAAGGGCCTGGCGAACGCCGTCAGCGCCGTCGCCGCCCATCGGCGTGAAAAGCCCGACAGCGCCCGCTCCGAAGCCCTCGTCCGCCTCGCCGCCCAGCTCGTCGCCATCGTCCGCAACCCCGGCCCGATCCGCTGAGCAGCGCAATATCTCCCCACAGCGCCTGAGCCACCCCCCGGCGGCCCACAGGCGCAGAGAGTCCATACGTGCCGGCATCAGGCACACGCCTGACTCTGCGCCTGTGCTCCGCTTGGGGAGCACGAAAAACACTGCTCCGCGTGGGGAGCACAACAGCGCGTGCTCCCCCCGCTCCCTCAGCCCTTGCTCGCCGCATCGCGCGACAACTGCTCGTACAGCGCGTCATCGATGCCGAGGTACTCGCGCATGTGCTGGTCGTACACCTCTTCGTCCTGCTCGCGGGAGAGATCAAGGCGCAGTTCGTTGATCACCTTGGTCCCCTGCGCGATCCACGCGTCGAAGGTCTCTTTGGTGATGTTCGCGTGGATCCACTCCCCGACCGGCCCGCGGAACGGCGGCCTTCCCATCTTCGTCCCCGGGCGCCCCGTCCGCTGACACACAAACGCCCCGGGCGGGATCGGCCCCTCGTACTTCCGCCCCGGCCCCGCACCCAGCGCGCCGCCGCCGAGCAGGCTGACATCCCCCCCGCTCCCGCCGCCCTTCTTGCCCACCACCTCGGGCACGTCCTTCCCGAGCGACTTGAGCACGTCGGCGATGGCGTTCTTCGGCATCAGGTCGCCGCGCTCCGCGGCGATCGTGTACCCGCGCGTCAGCACCTGGGCCGCCTTGTCCTTCTGCCCCACCTTCACCAGCGCCTCGCCCGCCAGTTGGTACGCCTTGCTCATCTGCGGCGCCAGCTCCGTGCACCGCAGATAGCTCTCGGCCGCCTCGGCGTGCCGCCCGGCGTCCGTCAACGCCTTCCCGAGCGAGAAGTGCGCCATCTCGTTCTCAGGGTCGGCCTGAGCCATGTTCTGAAACTGTGCGATCCGCTTGTCGATGTCCAGCATGGCGGATGATAACGGGGTCCGAGGGGCGAACGCCGCTGCGGGCCGGCGGGGTGGCACCGATTGCCGACGGCTTGCACGCCCGTGACAGACGCAGGCCGTGCCACCGATTCCGCTTTGGGAATCGGTGCCGCCTCGGCGACTCGTTCGAAGAATCGGCGATCACTGCCCGCGACGACTGCTTCGCCCGCGAGTGATCTGGGTGTCACCTGCCTCGAGGCCACTGCCGCAGAGTATGGACGTGCGCAGCGATGATGGGGGCACCCATTCCCAAAGCGGACTCGGTGGCACGTAACTCGCACGTCTCACCTTTTGGGTATGATTCATAGGGGTGGGAACTCGGTGCCACCTACCGCTAAGGAGTTTGGAGTAAGGAATATCGACGAACGGGAACGGTTGATCAGCAAAACCGTACATGAAGGTGTAAAGCACGCGGGAGGCGACGTAGATGCACGACGTCGTGCATGCTATTTGTTTGACCGGCAGATGATTGTGATTGATGACGGCAAGGGCGCCGGCACTGTTTTCAAAGTCACGTGGGAGAAGTTCAGTGAGTGGCACTAGTCAGATGAATGACGCGTGGACCGAGGGGCCCACGATCGAGCTGACGTGCACCTTGGCAAAGCGTGTGACGCGCGATGACATTATATCGCATTTGATATCAGCGCATCTTGTGTCATTTGAACAGGGGCGGTTTTGGCTTGCCAGACTTGGATCTCGCAAGGTCGGGCTTGTTGTCAACTCAATGGAGGAGTCAGGTATTCTGTGGTTAGGGGTGCCTCCAGGGTTCGTCCGTAGCTGCGTAGCTCCACCGGATGTCGTCGATCAATGCGGGTTTCCGTGTGTGGGCCGAGTGATGGTCGGCTTCGCGCTTTTGGAAGTCGGTTTAAATCTTCTGCGCCATTGCAAAGTGGACGGCTGCGTCGTGGCAGACGAAACCGAGTCGCATCCGGACTTGGGGTCGTACTTGGGCGGAGTCGCCATCAGCGAAGCGGCTGTAACAAAAGACAATTGGGGACACTTTGATTTCCAAAACGCCTCCCCCAAAACGTGGGTCACAGTGCGTCCAAGTCCTGGTCCGTGGGATTGTCCAGGTTGAATCACTCTGGGCTCGACCAGGCGGGGTGGCACCGATTGCCGACGGATTGCGCGGCCGCATGACAGACGCAGGCCGTGCCACCGATTCCGCTTTCGGAATCGGTGCTGCCTCGGCGACTCGTTCGAAGAATCGGCGATCACCGCCCGCGACGACTGCTTCGCGCACGGGTGATTTTTGGTGTCGCCTGCCCTTGAGGTCAATGCCGCGGAGTATGGACGTGCGCAGGGTTGGGGGGGTGTTGGGGCACGTATCGAACAAGTGTCGTGCTTTGGGAATGATCCATGTGGGTGGGGAATCACTACCCCCTCCCCCTCACCGCCATGTGCGACAGCACGATCTTGATCTGGTCGTACGTCGCCTTTCCCGGCACCAGCGTCCCCGTCTCGCTGTACCGCCCGCCGAGTTCCAGATAGATCGGTCGCAGCGCGTCCGTGCCCACCTTGTCGGCCGCCGCCGCCACCGCGTGGTACACCTCGTCGCTCACCCACGGCGAGACGGACTTCACTTCCATCCGCTCGATGAAGTTGCCGAGATACGTCGCGGCGGTCGCGGGCGTTCGCTCGATCGCCCGCGCGACCTCCTCCACGCTCGCCCCTTGCGCAAACATCGCGAAGGCCCGCTCCTGCGCCGCCGTGGTCTTGCCGCGCCCGCCGCTCCCGCCATTCTTGTGTGCGCCCGCTCCGCCACCGCTCCCGCCACCACTCCCTCCCCCGAGCCCGACGACCATCGCCCCGCCGACATCGAGCGCGAGCCCCAGCCGCTCCGCCTCGCGCACGATCGCCGCGACGAACTCGTCGCCGAACTGCTCGAGCTTCACCGGCCCGACGCCCTTGACCGTCTGCATCCGCTCGCGCGATGACGGTCGCACGCGGCACATCTCGGCGAGCGTTTCGTCGCCGAACACGATAAACGGCGGCACGCCCAACCGCGCCGCCGCCGCACGACGCACGACGCGCAGCGCCTCGAACAGCTCGCGCTCCGGCCCTTCCAGCGTGCGCTGCCCCGCGGCTTTGGCCGCCTGCCGTCCGGCCGCCGCCGCGTCCACGTTCCGCGCCCGCATCAGCCGCACCGACCCCGCGCCCTTCATCGCCTCCGTCCCGGCCGATGTCAACGACAGCGTCGGATACTTCCCATCCTCCCGCGCGAGGAAACCCGCCCCGACCAGTTGATCGACGAACGATGTCAACTCCGTCTTCTCATGTCCCTTGAGAATCCCATAGGTTGACAACTGATCATGCCCGGCTTTCAGCACGCCCGCGTCGCGCCCGCCGCGCAGCACGTTGACGACATGCCCCGCGCCGTACGTCCGCCCGGTGTTCTGAATCCGGGCCACGCACGCGAGCACCTTCCGCGCGATCATCCCGCCACCCTCGACCTCCTCCCCTTCGCCCAAGCAGACATCGCACGCGCCGCACCCCCCCACTCCTGCGTATTCCTGACCGAAGTACCGCACCAGCGCCCCATGCCGGCACGCGAACGATGCGGCGAAGTCCGCCATCTCGCGCAGCAGCGTCAACTGCGCCTCCAGCACCACGCCGTCCGTCCCCTGCTCACCGGCTGACTTCTCCATCAGCCGCTTCCATCGCATCACGTCCGCGCCGGAGTACAGCAGCACGCACTCGGCGGGCATCCCGTCGCGCCCCGCGCGCCCCGTCTCCTGCTGATACGCCTCGATGCTCTTGGGCATCGTCGCGTGCACCACGCACCGCACGTTGGGCCGATCGATCCCCATCCCGAACGCGACCGTCGCGACGACCACGTCCAGCCGCTCGTCCTTGAAGGCCTCCTGCACATCGCGCCGGTCGTCGGCGTCCATGCCGGCGTGATACGCCTTGGCGTCCACGCCGCGCTCACGCAGGCTCGCGGCGATGTCCTCCGTGTCACGCCGGCTCATGCAGTACACGATCGCCCCTTCGCCCGCGTGCCGCCCGAGCGCTTCGACGATCTGCCCCATCTGATCAACCCGCGGCACAACGCGGTACGTCAGGTTCGCGCGGTCAAAGTCCCCCACAAGCACGTCGTGCTCGCCCAGCCCGAGCTGGGCCGCGATGTCCTCGCGCACCCGCGGCGTCGCCGTCGCCGTGCACGCCAGCGTCGGCACGCCGTCCAGCGCTTCGCGCGCTTCCGCAAGCCGCCGATACTCCGGGCGAAAATCGTGCCCCCACTGGCTGATGCAGTGCGCCTCGTCGACGGCGATCTGCCCGATCCCGCCACGCTGATGCACGCGCACCAAGCGCGCCAGCGTCCCCGACCGCGCCCCATCCTCGCCCGTCCCGAGCAAGCGCTCCGGCGCGACCAGCAGCAGCCGCAGCGTCCCGTCCTCCGCTTGCTTCCAGATCTTGGCGGCTTCGTCAACAGGCACGCCCGAGTTCAGCGCCCCCGCCGCGATCCCGCGCAGGCGCATCCCGTCAACCTGATCTTTCATCAGCGCGATCAGCGGCGAGACCACCACCGTCAGTTTGCCCGTCACCAGCGCCGGCACCTGGTAGCACAGCGACTTTCCGCCGCCCGTCGGCATCACGAGCACGCAGTCGCGCCCCGCGATCCCCGCGGCGATTGCCGGCGCCTGCATCCCGCGCAGGCGATCAAACCCCCAGTGCGTGCGCACCACCTCCAGCACGCGCCGGTCCACCGCAAACCCCTCGCCGCCCGCACGCTGATCCCCGTCGGTCTTCATCGACGCGATGGTACCGAACTCCCGCCGTCCATCACACCCCGCGCCGCCGCCTCTCGCACCGCGACGGCTTCTACGCTTGCCCACGCCAATGCCCGACGCCGCCCCCCTCGCCGTCTCGCTCGCGGGCATCCCGCTCCGCAACCCCGTCCTTCTCGCCGCGGGCACCCACGGCACGCTCGACGACATCGCCGACGTGCTCGACCTCTCCCGCATCGGCGGGCTGGTCGCCAAGTCCGTCACGCCCCTCCCGCGCGAGGGCAACCCGACGTACCGCATCCTCGACGCCCGCGCCGGCGCCGGCATGCTCAACGCCGTCGGCCTCGCCAACCCCGGCATCGAAGCCTTCGAACGCGACCACCTCCCACGCGCCGCCACGCTCCCGTGCGCCGTCATCGCCTCTGTCGCAGGCTTCAGCGTCGACGACTATCTCCAAGTCTGCGCGACGTTCAACGAATGGGGCCGCGGCACCGCTCCGGAGCCCCCTCCCAGAGGGCGCGGGTCGGAGGTGGGGTCCTCTTCTTCTTCTGAGCCCCCTCCCAGAGGGAGGGGGTTGGGGGTGGGTTCTGCTTCTCAGTCTTCATCTTCCGATGTGTCGCGCGCCGGTTCGCCTCCCGCCTCCTCACGTCCCACACCATCCGACCCCCAACCCATCCTCGAAGGCGTCGAGCTCAACGTCTCCTGCCCGAACGTCAAAGCCGGCTGCACGTTCGTCTCGTCAAACTCCGCGCTCGCCGAGCTGCTGACGGAAGTCCGCAAGGTTCTCACGCGCACGCGTCTTATTGTCAAACTCTCGCCGTTCCCCGATCGCACCGTCGAACTCGCCAAGGCCGCCGTCGACTGCGGCGCCGACGCCCTCACCATCTCCAACACCATCCCCGCGATGGCGATCGATCTCTCCACGCGTCGCCCGCGGCTCAGCCACGTCACCGGCGGGCTCTCCGGCCCCGGCCTGCACCCCGTCGCCGTCAAACTCGTGTTCGACACCTACCGCGCCGTCTGCAAGGACGCCCGCGGGCCCGGACAATCCGTCCCGATCATCGGCGCCGGCGGCGTGCTCACCTGGGAAGACGCCGCCGAGTTCATCCTCGCCGGCGCATCCGCCGTGCAGATGGGCACCGCGCTCTTCGTCGACCCGCGCAGCCCCCTCGCCGTCGCCCGCGGCCTTGAACGCTGGGTCCGCACGCAGAAGTGCACCAACATCGCCGAACTCGTCGGCGCCGTCCAACTTCAATGATCGCCTGACACCGCTGCCCGCCGGATCTGCCGCACGCTCCGCACCACCGCCCATACCAGCGCCACGAAGCCCGCGATCATCAGCCCGACGGCGACGATCATCACCACCACCGAAACGCCGATCATGACCGCCCAGTCCCGCTCGGACTCGCGCGCGACGGTCACCTGGGCCGCCTTGCCGTCCTCGGTCGTTGTCTCGATCCGATACTCGCCGCCCGTCGTCGCCTCGAACTCGCCGATCATGTCGCGTTCGATGATCACGAGCCCAAGCCCGCCGCGCGGCATCGCGTCCACCGTCACCGCACTCCCGTCCGGCCCGGTGACCGAGTCCACCGTCACTCTCCGCCCCGGCTTGGCGTCGATCGGCTCGCCCCGGAACTTCCCGTCGACATACCCGACGCGCTGGTGCCACACCACATACCGCCCCGGCTCCAGCCGCACCGCGCCATCACCGCTCGGCGGCAGCGCCACCGGGTCGTGCATCACCACCAGCGCGATGACCGTGCCGAAGAGATAGAGAAACAGCACGCTGATGCTGCCGGCCATCAACCCGGCCGCGAGCACATACACCTTCACCACGGCCCACACCATCCGCGCCCGCACCCGGCGCGACCGCCCCGCGCTCAGCATGTCCTCCTCGTGCCGCGACATCACCATGGCAAGCTCCAGCCCGCGCCGAGTCTATCAGCACACGCCGTCTCCGCGCCGCTTCTACCCTCCGTCATGCGCTCCGCGTCCATCACCGTGCTGACTACCACGCTCGTCGCGGCGATCGCCGCCGCCCAGCCGTCCGCCCCGGCATCCACCGGGCCCGCCGGGCAACCAACCACGCCGCCCGCCGCCCCGCCCACCACCGCCGCGCCCGCGGAGCCCGCGGCCCCGCGCGACCTTTCCGATCTTCTCCGCCCGATCGTCGATCGCACTGGCGCGCCGGGCCTGGTCGCCGCGGCGGTCGTCGACGGGCGCGTCGTCGCCCTCGGCGCCGCCGGCGTGCGCGCCAAGGGCGAAGCCGCCGCCGTCACCCCCGCCGACAAGTTCCACATCGGCTCCTGCACCAAGGCCATCACCGCCACGCTCTGCGCCGTGCTCGTGCAAGACGGCACGCTCCGCTGGGACCTCACCCTCGCCGACGCCTTCCCCGAACTCGGCGAGCAGTTGCATTCCAACTACCGCTCCGTCACGCTCCTCGATCTCTTGCATCACCGCGCCGGGCTCCCCGCCGATCTCAACGCCTCCGGCATCTGGGGCCGCATGTGGCAGCATGACGGCCCGCCCGACAAGACCCGCGCCGATCTGCTCCCCGAGATTCTCAAACTCCCGCCCGCCGTCAGCCGCGGTACGTTCCAATACGCCAACGCCGGCTACGCGCTCGCCGGACACATCTGCGAACGCGTCGCCAAAAAGCCCTACGAAACCCTCGTCCGCGAGCGCGTGCTCGCGCCGCTCGCCATCACCTCCGCCGGCTTTGGCGCGCCCGGCTCGGCGGACGCCCTCGACCAGCCCCGCGGCCACCGCGCCGGTGAGCCCGTCGCGCCCGGCAAGGCCGCCGACAACCCGCCCGCCATCGCCCCCGCCGGCACGATGCACATGACCATCACCGATTGGGCCCGCTTCGCCGCGGCCCACGTCGCGGGGCACCGCGGCGAGCCCACGCCCATCCTTAAGCCCGAAGCCTTCGCCGTGCTCCACGCCGCCGCGCCGCGCAGCCCCGACGACCGCGCCGGCACGCCCGACTACGCGGCGGGCTGGAACGCCGTCGACCGCGCCTGGGCCGGCGGCCCCGCGTTTACGCACTCCGGCAGCAACACCATGTGGTTCGCGACCGTGTGGCTCGCGCCGGGACGGAACCTCGCCGTCCTCGCCGCCGCCAACGCGGCCGACCCCGAAACCCAGAAAGCCGTCGACCAGGCCTGCGCCGCGATGATCAACGTCGTCACGGCCCCACCCCCGCCGCCCACCCCCGTCGACCGCTGACGTCCTCCCCCTCCCAGAGGGAGGGGGCCGGGGGGTGGGTTTCGCTCGACCCCAAGCGCCAAACCAGCAAGCGTCCCGGCCGATCTCAAATTACGCCTGCTCCACCTCACCGCGCCCCGGCTGCTCCTCGCGCGACAGCGCCGCCGCCAGCACCGCGCTCGGCTTCTTGACCTCGATCACGCTCGCCGCAGGCCCGCTCGCGCTCGCCGCGGCGCCATGACGGCGGCGTCGCCCGCTCCCCGTCCCGGCGGGCTTGATCTCGACCTCGCCCGTCGCCGCCGGCGCTGCCGGAGCCGCCACCTGGGCCGGCCCGCCCGCGACGACGCGATCAATCGCGCTCTCGCCCGTGCCGTCGCCCGCCGCCGACGCCAGTTCGCCCTTCTCGCCGACCTGATCGACGCGCACGCTGACGCGCTTGCTCACGCCGCGTTCCTGCATCGTCACGCCGTACAGCCGATCCGCCGACGCCATCGTCCGCTTGCGGTGCGTGATGACGACGAACCGGGAGCGGTCCAGGAACTTGTGCAGCACGTGCGCGAACCGCTCCACGTTCGCCTCGTCCAGTGCCGCGTCGACTTCGTCCAGCACGCAGAAGCAGCTCGGCTTGCTCCGGAAAATCGACATCAGCAGCGCAATCGCCGTCATCGTCTTCTCGCCGCCCGAAAGCTGGCTGATGCTCCGCGGCTCCTTGCCCGGCGGCTTGGCGATCACCTCGACGCCGCTCTCCAGCCAGCTCACCTCGTCCGTCTGCACCTTCTCCCCGTTGGGGCCTTCGCGCACGACCGGCATCAGGCGCACTTCCGCCTTCCCGCCGCCGAACATCTGCCGGAACATCCCGTCCGGCTCGCTGAAGTGCTGCTGGATCGCCTCGAAGGTCCGCTTGAAGCGGTCCTCGCTCGCAACGTTCAACTTCGCGATCAGATCGACCAACTGGGCCCGGGCCGCGTCCAGGTCCGCGACCTGCGCGATCAGGTGCTCGTTGCGGGCGGCGAGCGTCGTCTCTTCCTCGATCGCGTCGAGATTGACGCTGCCGAGCGCCTTAATCTGCCCGCGCAGTTCCTCCACGCGTGCCGTCGCCGGGCCCATGTCCACCGCGCGCATCACGCCGAACTGCTCGTCGCGCAGCGCCTCCATGTACTCCGCGTGCTCGCGGGCCAGGTCGCCCTGATGGTCCTGCTCGAAGCGGTCCTGCAGGTTCTCACGCTTGACCTCAACCTCACGCCGCGCGACTTCCACGCTGTGCCAGTCGCGCTCGACGGCGGACGCGTGCGCCCGCGCCAGGTTCACCTTCTCCCCAAGGTCCGTCGCCAGGTTGACCGCCCCGGCGAGTTCTTCGCCGATGACGTTCAGGTCCTCGCTCGCCGCCGCCGCCTGCGTCTCGGCCGCGGCCCGCGCCTGCTCGGCCTCGCGCACCGTCGCCTCGTGCTGCTCGATCCCGGCCCGGCGCTGCCCGAACTGGGCCGTCAGATACCGCCGGCGCCGCTCGCCCTCGTCGCCCGACTGCTCCAGACGCGACAACTCCCGCCGCGCCGACGCGAGCTGCTCGTTCACCCGCCCCGCGTGCACCTTGCCCGCGGCGAGCGCTTCGAGGGCCGCGTCCGCCTCGCGCTGGGCCGCCTCCACCCGCGCGTCCAGTTCCCCCGCCGCCGCCGTCTGCTCCTCGAACAGCCGCCCAAGGCTCTCGGCCTTCTCCGCCGTGCGGGCCTGCTCGCTCTCGACCTGCACGCACCGCTCGTCGAGGGCCTTGAGTTCGCTCCCCAGGTTCTCGCGCTCGCGTTCGAGACGCGAGAGATCCCGCGCGTGCCGATCACGCAGCGCCTCGGCCGCCGTCACCTCGCGCCCCAGCCGCGCACACGCCGAGCGCAGCTCGCTCTCCCGCGCCGCCAGCGCTGCTGCCTCGGTGTCCACCGCGCTGAGCGCCGCCCGCTCATTCCTCGCCCGCCCGCCCACGTCGCCCAGTTCCGTCAGCAGCGCCGCCAGTTCGCTCGCGCGCTGCAGCACGCCGCCTGTCTCACCCGCGCTCGGCCCGCCGACGACGCGCCCGTCGGCCTCCAGCACGCGCCCGTCGCGCGTCGCCATCCGCACGCCCAGCCCGCGCAGCGGCCCCGCTGCCAGCATCAGCGCCGCGTCCAGGTCACGCACCAGCAGCGTCCGCCCCAGCAGCCGATCCAGCAGCGCCCCGGCCCGGTCTTCCAGCGCCGTCCCACCCCGCGCCCGCACCAGCGGCCGCACGCGCTGCACGTACCCGAGCGACTCATCCACCCCCACCAGCGCCGACTCGAACACGTCCGCCGGCTCGGGCGCATCAGCGCCCGCCGCGTCCGCGCCCGCTTCATGCCGCGCCGCCAGCGGATCATCCGCGCACAACACCGTCACGCGCCCGGGCAAGCCCGCGAGCGCCTCCGCCGCCGGCAGTTCCGCCGCGTTCCCGACGATCAGCGCCTGCAGGCTCGCGCCGAGCGCCTGCTCGACCACCCCCGCGTGCTCCGAGTCAGCCTCGATGAAATCCGCCAGCACGCCCTGCACGCTCTTGAACGGCCCGTCGCCACCGCGCCCGCCGCCCTTGGTCAGCACGGCCCGCACGGCGTCGCCCATCCCGGCGTGCTTGTCCTGCAGTTCCTGCAGCGTCGCGCGCCGCGTCTCCAGCCGCACCAGCGTCTGTTCCAGTTCGCGCAGGCGCTCGGCCCGCACGCGCCGATCCGCCCCGAGCCGTTCCGCCGCGCCCTGCGTCTGCCCGAGGTCCGTCTCCGCCGCGCTCAGCGACTGCGCCAAGTCCGCGTGCGACTGGGCCGCCTGATCGCGGGCCGCCCCGAGCCGCTCGATCTCCTCGCGCGTCGCCGCGGCTTTGCGGGCCAGTTGGCTGATCTGCTCGCGCATCTGGGCCGCACGCCGGCGATCGCTCTCGACGGCGCTGAGCAGCGCTGTCCGCTCCCGATCAATCTGCGCCGCCGCCGCCTTCCGCGCCGACTGCTCGCTCCGCGCCTCGCCCAGGCGCGCCTGCGACGCCGACCGCGCTTCGCCCAGGCTCCCCAGCGACCGCTCCGCCTGCGCCAGTTCTTCCACCAGCGCCGTCACGCGCTCGCGCTGCTGACCGACGGCGGCCTCGATCTCCGCGATCCACGCCGTCACCGCCGCCAGTTGCTGCTCGTCCTGCTCCATCTGGGCCCGCAGGTCGGCGGCGGCCCGCTGGCTCATCTCGCCGCGCTGCTTCGCGCTCGCCGCCGCGTGCCGCGCGCTCTGCAGCGCCGCCTCGCACCGCCGCTGATTCCCCTGCAGTTCCCCACGCCGGATCTCGGCCTCCTGCTTGCCGGCCTCGAGATTCCCCAGCATCTCCGCGGCCCGGGCCCGCTTGCTCTCCAGGTCATTGAGCTGGCTCGTCAGCCCGCTCAGCCGCCCCTGCAAGTCCTCGTACTGATCCAGCGCGATGCACCGGCGCAGCGCCTGATACTCGCCGTCCAGCCGCTTGAACTCGCGGGCCCGCGCCGCCTGCGTCCGCACCGTCTTCAACCGCCGATCGGTGCTCGCGAGCTGCTCCCGCGTGACGGCGAGGCTCTGCTCGGCCCGCTCCAGCTTGCGCTCCGCCTCGATCCGCCGCGCCTTGTACTTCGAAACGCCCGCCGCCTCTTCAAAGATCGTCCGACGCTCCTGCGGCGAGGCCAGCAGCATCTTGTCGACCTTGCCCTGCTCGATGATTGAATACGCGTCCGCCCCGATCCCCGTATCCAGGAACAGATCGACGATGTCCTTCAGCCGGCACCGCTTCTGGTTGATGTAGTACTGGCTCGTCCCGTCGCGATACAACCGGCGCTCAACATCGACGACGTCCGCGTCGATCGGCAGCGCCCGGTTCACCTTCGACCGCTCGATGACGATCTCGCCGGCGCTGTCATCCACCGGCGCGGCGTTCGCTTCCGCCGGACCCGCCGCCGTCGCATCCGCGCTCGCGCCGTCCGCCGCATCCTCCGCGACCACGCCGATCTCTTTCCCCTCGACCGCGGCTTCATCAACGCGCGCGATCTCCCCGGGCGCTCCCGCCGCCGCGTCGCTCAGTTTCGGGTTGTCGAACGTCAGCGCGACGCTCGCCATGCCCATCGGCTTGCGTCCGGCGGAGCCGGCGAAGATGACGTCGGTCATCTCCTTCCCGCGCAGGCTCTTGCTGGAGCGCTCGCCGAGCACCCACTTGATCGCGTCAACGACGTTGCTCTTCCCGCACCCGTTGGGCCCGACGATCGCCGTGATCGGCGCGTCGAACTCAAAGACCGTCCGGTCGGCGAACGACTTGAACCCGCAGACCGTCAGCCTCGTGAGCCACATGCCTCAGCCTCCGTGCCGATCCCTTGCCAGCGCGATCCTCGCGCCGTCCACCCCGCCGCACATCGTACGGGCGATCCGGACGGCACGCCGGTCGCGATCGGCACACGCCCGCGACCGGTACAAACAACCCCCCGCGCGGAACCGACGTTCCACCGGGGGTTCATCACCTTGGACCGCGGCTGGGCGTCCGTGCCAGCGTCCGTTCCGTGCGTGTCCGTGTCCGTCCGTGCGTGCGAGAGTCCGTCGAATGCGGCCCGGCGTGATCCGTCATCGGGCCTTCAAGAAAGAGCGGCCTGGGGCCGAGGAGAGGGGCTGGGTCGTGACTCCTCCATGGCTCTTCGAGCCTTGGTCCGTTGCCAACCTCTGATCCGTCGGCCGATGCTCCATCACCGGCCGCCGGGGCGGGATTCCGTCCTCTCGCCACTGTCTCCCCGGCCCTTTGGCCGCTCCACGGCCGCGCTTTACCGCGGCCGCGAAAGAACCGCCCGCGCCGAGGCTCTCGCTCCCCGGCGCGGGCGGCGTGTGCGACTCACGAACACCCCATCGAAGCCCCGCAGTTCTCACACCGATAGCACGTCCCGCTGCGGACCGTGATCGATCCGCACGAGTCGCACGCCGGCGCGTCTTCCTGGTAGCTCCGCATCGCCGCCGACAACGCCGACGACGCCCCGCCCTTGCCGTTCTTCCCGCCCCCGGCCCCGCCCCCGGTTTTCACGGCGCTCGTCGTGCTCGACGTCGCCCCGGCGCGGTCCGCTTCGGTATGGGTCCGACCGTTCGACACGGCGATCATCTGCTGCCCGGGCGTCACAGCCTGGCCATTCGCCTGGCCGTTCACCACATGCCGCCGGATCGTTCCGTTCGACGCGCCGCCCACGCCCCGCGTCAGATCGCTCGAACGCCCGAGCCGAACCACCGGTGCGCCGCGAAGCACGCCCGTCGCCGCGGCCGTCGCGACCGCGCTCGGCGTGCCCGCCGCGCTGGTCACGTTCGCGGTGGTCGCCGAGTTCGTCCCGTTCGTCCCGCCCGCGTTGGAATGTGTGCGAGTGCCCCATGCCGCCCGGTCCTCCGTGACCAGAGTGCTCTTGTCGCCCGCGCCGCCCGAAGTGCGGCGTTCGCTCGTCGCTCCGGACGAGCCGCCCGAGCGGCTGTTGCCGCCCGGACCGGCGGCATCTTCCTCGAAGCCGCGGCGCTTGTCAACTCCGCCGCCGCCCGAGCCGCCCGGCCCGCGATCCGGCCCGTCGTCATCACCGCCGCCGCCGTCGTTGCCGCCGCCATCGATCTCGTCGTCGGCGTCATCGAGCTCGCCCAGGAGGTCATCCAGCCGGGCCGTCGCGGCGGAGATCCGCCCGTGGTCGGCCTCGTGCCCGTGCCCGGCGCTCTCGCCCCGGCGGGGCGCGTTGACCTCGCGGTACCCCTCGATGAACTCCATCCCCATCCAGCGGAAGATGTAGTCCACCAGGCTCTTGGCGAAGGGGATCTCGCGGTTGGTCGTCATCCCGGCCGGCTCAAACCGCTGGTGCGTGAACTTGTTGACCAGGCTCTCGACCGGCACGCCGTACTGCAGCGCGACGCTCACCGCCGTGCCCAGCGAGTCCATCAGCCCGCCGATGGTCGAGCCTTCCTTCGCCATCGTGATGAACAGCTCGCCCGGCTTGCCGTCCTCGTAGAGCCCGACGGTCAGGTACCCCTCGTGCCCGCCGATGTTGAACTTGTGCGTGATGCTGGCCCGGGTGTCCGGCAGGCGCCGGCGCATCGGGCGCTCCACCACGCGCACCTGCGTCTCGGTGTGCACCGGCTCGGGCTCAGTGGGCTTGCCCTCCACCAGCGCGCCCGCCTTCGAAGACGACGCACCCGTCGGCGCCGCAGGCGGAACATCCGAACCCTTCTTCGATGACGACTTTCCCGCCGGCGCCTCCTCGCTCTCCTCCGCGTCCGAGGTCGAGCTCAGCGGCTGGCTCAGTTTGCAGCCGTCGCGGTACAGCGCGTTGGCCTTCAGCCCCAGTTCCCAGCTCAGCCGGTAGCACGCCGAGATCGAGTCCACCGGCGCATCGCTCGGCAGGTTGATGGTCTTGCTGATCGCGCCGCTGATGAACGGCTGGGCCGCCGCCATCATCCGGATGTGCCCCTCGGGCGCGATGTACCGCTTGCCGCGCTTCCCGCACTTGTTGGCGCAGTCGAACACCGGCAGGTGCTCGTCCTTCAGGTGCGGCGCACCCTCGACCATCTGCGTCCCGCACACCTTCTCGTTGAGGGCGGCGATCTGCTCCTTGCTCAGGCCCAGCTCGCGCAGCAGGTTGAACCGCGGGTCGGCCTTCGCCGCCGCGGCGTCCACGCCGACGCGCGCCATCGCCTCATCGCCCAGCGACCACGCGCTGAACGCGAAGCCGAGTTCGAACACGCCGGGGAGCGACGCCTCGACCTTCGCCAGGTCCGCCGCCGTCAGCCCCTTCGCGAGCAGGAAGTCGCGCAGCGTCTGGTTCTGTGTACCCCCACGCTCCGCGTGGGCATCCTTGGGCATCGGCACGTCCAGCGTCAGCGCCCCGAGCAGATACTCGAGCACGTCCTTGGTCTGCGACGGCGTGTAGCCCATCGCCTCCAGCGCCGGCGCCACCGACGCGTTGGCGATCTTGAAGTAGCCGCCGCCGGCGAGCTTCTTGAACTTCACCAGCGCGAAGTCCGGCTCGATGCCGGTGGTGTCGCAGTCCATCAGCAGGCCGATCGTGCCCGTGGGCGCGATCACCGTGACCTGCGCGTTGCGGTAGCCGTGCTTCTCGCCGGCGAGCAGCGCCTCATCCCACGCCCGCACGGCGTGGTCGAGCAGATCGTCGGCGTTGGCGACGCCCATCGTCCCCGCCGCCGCCCCGCGGTTGATGAGCTGGTGATCGATCGGCACCGGCGCGATGCGCAGCCCGTCGTAGTGCCCGCTGTCGCGGGCCACGCCGTGCGCCGCCAGGCGGTGGTTGCGGATGACCCGCAGCATGTTCCCGCGGTCGGCGTCGTAGCCGGGGAAGGCGCCGAGTTGGGCCGCCATCAGCGCGCTCATGCGGTACGAGCGCCCGGTCAGGACCGCCGTCAGGCACGCGCCGATCGCGCGGCCTTCCTCGCTGTCGTACGCCGTGCCCGCCTGCATCAGCAGTGCGCCCAGGTTCGCGTACCCCAGCCCGAGCGTGCGGTACTTGTAGCTCAGCCGCGCCACCTCGCTCGACGGATAGCTCGCCATCAGCACGCTGATCTCGAGCACGATCGTCCACAGGTCGATGGCGTGCTCGTACCCGTCGATGTCAAACCCGCGGCGCTGCGCGTCGTAGAACTTCAGCACGTTGAGCGACGCCAGGTTGCACGCCGTGTTGTCGAGGAACATGTACTCGCTGCACGGGTTGCTCGCGTTGATGCGGCCCGCGTTCGGGCACGTGTGCCACGCGTTGATCGTCGAGTCGAACTGCACGCCGGGGTCGGCGCACCGCCACGCGGCGTAGCACAGGTCGGCCCAGAGTTCCTTGGCGCTGAAGGTCTTGTTGGGCTTGCCGGTGGTGCGGGCGTAGGTGACCCATTCCTTGCCGCCGTCGAGCGCGTCGAAGAACTCGTCGCTGATGCGCACCGAGTTGTTGGAGTTCTGCCCGCTGACGGTGAGGTAGGCCTCGCCGTTGAAGTCGTAATCGAGCTTGAGGCCCAGCTTCTTGGCCGTCTCGCCGATGGTCATGGTGTCGCCGAGCGACGACTTCTTGCCGGCGATGGCCTTGAGGCCTTCGACCATGGCCTGGACCTTGATCTCCTCGCGCACCTTCCAGTTGATGAACTGGTGGATGTCGGGGTGGTCCATGTCGAGGCAGACCATCTTCGCGGCCCGGCGCGTCGTCCCGCCGCTCTTGATCGCCCCGGCCGCCCGGTCGCCGATCTTCAGCCACGACATCAGCCCGCTGCTCTTGCCGCCGCCAGAAAGGCTCTCGTTCTCGGCCCGCAGGCGGCTGAAGTTCGTGCCCGTGCCCGACCCGTACTTGAACAGCCGCGCTTCACGAACCCACAGGTCCATGATCCCGCCCGGATTCACCAGGTCGTCATCAACGCTCTGAATAAAGCACGCGTGCGGCTGCGGGTGCGTGTACGCGTCCTTCGCCAGCTCCACCTTCCCCGTCTTCGGGTCCGGCACGAAGTGCCCCTGCGCCGGCCCGCTGATCCCGTACGCCCAGTTCAGCCCCGTGTTGAACCACTGCGGCGAGTTGGGCGCCGCCATCTGGTGCACCATCATGTGCACCAGTTCGTCATAAAACGCCTGCGCGTCCGCCGGCCCGTCGAAGTAGCCGTGCTTCTCGCCCCAGTGCTTCCAGCACCCGGCCAGCCGGTGGATCACCTGCTTGGCCGACTTCTCGCCGCCGGTCGGGATCTGGCTCCCCCCGCGCTCCGCCTGGGCCTTCTTGCCCGCGACGGGCGCCCAGTCATGCGCGGCGACGCCGTTCGGCCCGCCGTCCTGCGGCACCCCGGCCTTGCGGAAGTACTTGCTCACCATGATGTCGGTGGCAAGCTGACTCCACGTCTCGGGCACCTCGGCGTCGTCCATCTGGAAGACGACGGAGCCGTCGGGATTCGAGATTTTCGAGGACCTCTTGACCCACTTCACGGACGCGAAGGGGTCTTGGCCGGCCGTCGTGAACTTGCGGGAAATCTTCATTCCACAGGCCCCTGGGGATAGGTCGCGTTGAAATTTCCCAAGAGAATGAGCTTCGAGCATGTCGCTCTCCGCGTCATCTTCGGGTGAATCGGTCATTGAGCGATTGCCAGCAATCACCCAATCCGCACGGTCTTTGCAATCACGAGTTTTCTTCTCGCGACTTTTCCCCACACAGTCTTTCGACTGTCCGCCCCGCACATCGACGCCCGGCTGATTCGTCTGGGCTTCCTGGTTAACAGAGTTGTCTCGACAGTTCATAATGTCTCCATGACGGACCATTGATACAGCTACTGATACTCATGACACCTAGCCTCCTTTCCTGTAAATTCTCGCCGCGATCTCAAGCGTTTCCGCCGGACTTTCATCGCTAGCGCACTTCGCTGAACAGATTCAGTCGACTTTCGGCAACGTCAACCCACCCTGATCCTGATACTTCCCCGCCTTGTCCGCGTACGACACCGCGCACACCCGATCCGCCTTCAGGAACACCAACTGCGCGATCCCCTCGTTCGCGTACACCTTGGCCGGCAGCGGCGTGGTGTTGCTGATCTCGAGCGTGATCTTGCCTCTCCACTCCGGCTCCAGCGGGGTGACGTTCACGATCAGGCCGCAGCGGGCGTACGTGCTCTTGCCCACGCAGATCACCAGCACGTCGCGCGGGATCTCGAGGTACTCGACCGTTTCGCACAGCGCGAAAGAGTTCGGCGGGATGATCACGTGGTCCGTGC
Source organism: uncultured Phycisphaeraceae bacterium (assembly GCA_964615765.1). Lineage (GTDB taxonomy): Bacteria > Planctomycetota > Phycisphaerae > Phycisphaerales > UBA1924 > CAZTQN01. Next base: position 16,316 of record CAZTQN010000029.1, on the reverse strand, counting down.
CGGTGTCGGCGCAGTCCACTTCCACGAACAGGTCCGGGCTGAAGGCCTTCGGATCAACGACGGTGATCTGCCCCGTTCGCGGCGTGGGCGTGAAGATCTTGAACTTCGTCCCGACGCGGATGTCGTAGCCGTAGCTCGACACGCCGTACGAGATCCGCCCCGGCCGCTTCGCCGCGCCCGCGAACGGTTCGATCGGCACCAGTTCCCGAATCTGCGTGTCGCACAACACCGCCATGCCCGCCTCCAATACCTACCATACCCCAACCGACTCCGCCCGTCCAACATCCGAACACACATACCACCGCGTCGACGAGACCGCCCTACACCCCCAAGTCCCTGCACCAATCTGAACGCTCACGGCCTCCCCGAAGACGACTGATGGGACAAGCCTACCACTACCTATCGTGCATGCAACCCAGGCGATGCACGACTGGCGGGGGGAAACATGTCATCTGCGCCCAAGTCTCGGCTGAACCGAGAGTTGCGCGCTGCAAAAATCTTGTCCACACGCTCGGCGCACCGCCACCCATAGTGGTGCCGGACGTCTTCTACGCACGCATCCCCCAACATCTAGTGGACACTATCCGACAGGTTCCCCGCTGAAACCGACAGGCCCCCCGAACACTCGTTCTCCCCGACCGTTTTGCTTCACCAGCGAACCGAACGTTGACCACCAGCGGACCAATTGAAGGTGTTGGCGAGCCCGGCGCGTGGGCCGCGCGGCCGCCGACCTCGGCGCTCTACACTCAGCCCCGCACCGTCAGCCGACGGGCTCGGGGCGAAGGGGTGAACCCGCCGGCGCACGGCGCGGCGTGAGCGCGCGACTCGCCGCACGGCCCGACACCGCCAAGTGCGACCAACCAGGAACGCTGACCGCATGACGTGCTCCCCACGCAGTGCTCATCCCGCTCATCAGGTCGGTCGGCGCACGGGCCGCCCGTGGTCGGCGTCGGTGGCGACGCTCGCCGCGCTCCTCGGCGTCGGCGCGGCCACGCTGACGGGCTGCGGCGACAAGCGCGAGATCAAGCCCGCCGACGCCACGCCCGTGCTGCGCGACGTGCCGGACGTTCTGCGCGGCACCGTCGGCGCCGAGAGCTCCTTCCGCGGGATCGAGCCCGTGCTGGTCTCGGGCCTGGGCATCGTCGTCGGTCTCAACGGCACCGGCGGGGGCGACTTGCCCGCGTCGATCCAGGCGACGATGGAGCGCGAACTGGCCCTCGGCGGGATCGGCAAGGGCGGGGCCGCGGCGAACACCGAACTCGGGCCCGTCTCGCCGCAGGAGTTCCTGCGCTCGCCGAACGTCGCCGTCGTGATCGTGCAGGCGGCGATCCCGCCCGGCGCGCCGGAAGGCTCAACGTTCGACGTGCTGGTCCGCACGCTCCCGGGCTCAAGCGTGACGAGCCTTGAAGGCGGGACGCTGTGGACGGTCGACATGCGCTTCGGCGAGCCGGCCATCTTCGGAGCTGTCAAGACCCGCAAGATCGCCGAGGCCCGCGGGCCGATCTTCATCAACCCGTTCAGCGGGTCCAGCTCGCCGACGGGCGCGGCGGACATCACGCGGACGGTCGGGCGCGTGCTCGGCGGGGGTGTCGTCACCGACCCGCTCGCGCTCGAACTGGTGCTGGACAATGACTCGCACGCGCGGGCCCGGGCCGTGGTGTCGGCGATCAACAGCCGCTTCCCGCGCGGTCGGGGCGATGCGTCGGACATCGCCAAAGGCCGCGGGCGTTCGACGCCCGACGCCAGCGCGGCGCAGAGCATCCGCATCATCGTCCCGCAGTCGTTCCGCGACCGCCCGGCGGACTTCATCGAACTGGTGCGCCACCTGCGGATCGAGCAGGGCTTCCAGCAGGAGTACGCGCGGCTGTACGTCGAAGCGCTCAAGAGCCGCCCGGCCCTCAGCAAGCAGCTGAGTTGGTGTCTGCAGGCGCTGGGCGCGCCGGCGATCCCGTTCCTCGCGCCGATGTACGACTACCCGGAACTCACGCCGCGCCTCGCCGCGCTGGAGGCCGGGGCCCGGCTGGGCGACGCGCGCACGGCGATCCCGCTGGCGGACCTGGCCAAGACGGGCCCGCGCGGCATCCGGGCCGAGGCGATCCGCCTGCTCGCGGACATGCCGCCCAACCCGACGATCAACCTCACACTGCGCGAACTGGTCGCCTCGCCGGACCTGGACGTGCGCATCGCGGCGTACGAGGGTCTCTTGAAGCGGGGCGACGCGGCCGTCGCGACCACCCGCATCGGCGGCGATCGCGAGCCGCCCCGCATGTTCCTCGACGTCGTCCCGGGCGGCGAGCCGCTGATCTATGTCACGCAGCAGGGCTCGCCGCGGGTGGCGCTGCTCGGGGCGCCGGCGGCGTGGGACGCACCGCGGTCTTCACGCGGGAAGGTGCAGAGCGGGATCGGGCTGACGCGCCCGCTGGTGGCCGGGGTGTGGGACGATCGCCTGCTGCTCGCCAGCGACAGCCCGACCGACCCGGTGCGCCTGCGCTACGCCGACCCGCGGAACGGGCGCGTCGTGCAGATGGCCCGCGTGCCCGAGGACCTCGCCGGGCTGATCCTGACGATGGCGCGGCGGGCCTCGCCCGACGAGCCGGAGCCGGGCGTGAACCTGACGTTCTCCGAGATCGTCGGGGCGCTGTACGAGTTCAGCAAGCAGGGCGCCGTCGAAGCCGCGTTCGCGACGCAGGACGACCGCCTGCGGGCCGAGATCTTCGAAGCCAGCCAGACGACCGCGCTGGTGGATCGCCCCGAGACCACGGAGGGCGAGGGCGCGCCGGAGCGGACGGAAGTGTTCAAGTCGCTGAGCCCAGCGCCGCTGCCGGGCCCGGCCGCCGAGCCGAAGGACGGCAAGCTCACACGCGTCGTGCCGCTGGCGAAGCCGACGAAGAAGAAGTAAGGCGAGAGGCGTCCACAGAGGGCGCAAAGGGGGCACGGAGACGCAGAGGGGAAGGTGGGTTTGCGCGCGAACGCGGCTTATTTCTGCGATGCGAAGAACGCGATCAGGGCGATGATCGCCAGGCACATGAGCACGAACAGGGCGATCTTGATCGCCGAGTAGGGGCGGGCGCCGGCGACTTCGCCGGTGCGTGCGTTCACCATGAACTGATACACCTTGCCGCTGAAGCGGTACGCGCTCAGCCACACCGGCAGCAGCACGTGCTTGAACGTCACGTTCGAGTAACGCGTGTTCATGTGGGTGATGCGCTGCTCGTCGCCGCCGATGTCGTGCCGGATCGCCGTCTCGATCATCGGGCGCATCAGCCCCTTGGCCCGCTCGAACCCGTCGGGCAGCGTGACGGTGTAGATCTCGCTCTTGAACCCCGCGAGGTACGCGTCGTCGTACGGCACGAGTTTCGCCAGATCCCACGGCATGAGCGTGTCGAGCCGGTCGGCGGGCAGTGACGTCGTCGCCATCACCAGCACGTCGTCGAAGCCCAGGTTGACCGTGCCGGAGGCGGGCGACCAGCGGATCTTGCGAACCTGGCGCACCTGCGGCTTGCCGTTGACGATCACCGTCTGCGTCACGTAGTACGCGTCGCCGCGCTGCCCGGTGTAGTCGGTGCGCGTGGCGGAGTCGTACGTCCACGCGGGCAGATAGACGCCGCTGAAGCAGGCGTCGATGAACGCTTCCCGCTTGAGCGCGTTCGGTGCGAACCACCGGCTCTTGAGCCAGGCGCGGAAGGTCTCGCGGGCCTTGTCGCGCCCGATGTTGAACGGCAGGAGCGCACCGGGCAGGATGTGCGTGGCGCTCTGGGCCGTGGTCGCGATGATGTCGATCCCGCAGAACGGGCAGTTGAACGACGACAGGCCCGCCGGCTGCTCGAGCTCCGCCCGGCACGCCCCGCACTTGACGATGCGGTGCTGCGTGCGCGGGGCCTTGTTCTCAAGGTCGGCCAGCGCCTGCGCGTAATCGAGTTCTTCGACGACCGTCGGCGGGAGGGCGATCTGGTTCTCCGTCCCGCAGTAGCCGCACTGCAGCACGGTCGTGCCCGGCGCATACTCCAGCCGCGCTCCGCACTGCTTGCAGGGGAACCGCGTGATGCCGTCGACTCCGACCTTGGGATCGATCGGCCGCGCGGCTTCGAACGCGGTGGCTTGCAGCGTGCCCCTCGGAGCGCGGCCGGTCGTGGCTTGGTCGGGCTGCATCAACTCAGAGTGCTCGGAGGACATGAGAAAACTCGGAGACGCGCGAGTTCAGCGGGATGCATGAACGCAGAGTCTTGGAGAGGGGAGAGAACGTGGAGAGAACTCTGGGGGGAAAGGGTGAGCGAGCAGGAGAAGCAGATCGAGAATCATGGCTAGGTCACGCGACGATGCCAACGCCTCGCCCCGGGTCCGCATCGCCCCCATGCCCTCACCCAATCCCCCGCCCCCCCTTCCCCCCCGCCCCCCCGCCCCCCTCCGAGTTCCTCCCCCCACTCCGAGCCCTCTGAGTTCTTCCGGCTTCCCATCAAGGCAGCGGCGGCGGCGCACTGTTCAGCAGCGTCGCGACTTCCGGCACGTCCTTCGCCGGCTGCCACGCGGCCATGCCCTGCCGCCACACCAGCGTGTCGGCCCGCAGTTCGCCGCTCTGCGCCTTGCTGCGCAGAAGCCCCAGTTCAAACGGCCCGGCCTGCTGGCCGTTGAGCGCCAGGAAGAACACGACCGTCTGCGCCAGCGGCGGCGGCCCACCCGCCCCCCCACCCACGCCAACGCTCGCCGTCCCCGCCGCGCTCGCCGCCGCGCCTATGGCCTGGTTCGCGAACATCTGCCCCATGCCAACGCCGAGGAACGTCCCGGCAGCCCCCGGGTTCTTGGCCGCGTCGCGGATCGCCTCCGCCGTCTGGAACTTCGTGTACGCGTCGAGGTTCCCGATCACGCCCATGCTGGCTCGCTTGTCCAGCGCCGCCTCCACCTCGGGCGGCAGGCTGATGTTCTCGATGATGAACTTGGGCACTTCCAGCCCGTACTTGTCGAACTCCGGCCGCATGCGCTCGGCGATCGCCGCCGAGAGTTGCTCCTGGTTCGCCGCCAGGTCCAGCATCGGCACCTTCGCCTGCCCGAGCGCCGTCGTGAACGCGCCGACGATCACATTCCGCAACTGATTCGTGATCTCCTCGGTCGTGAAGCGGCTGTCAGTCCCAACGATCTGCTTGATGAACTGCCCGGGGTCCTTCACGCGCATCGTGTATGTCCCGAACGCGCGCAGCCGCACCGGCCCGAACTCCGGGTCGCGCAGCATGATCGGGTTCATCGTGCCCCACTTCAGATCGGTGAAGATCCGCGTGGAGACGAAGTAGACCTCCGCCTTGAACGGCGACTCGAAGCCGTACTTCCAGCCCAAGAGCGTCCCGAGGATCGGCAGGTTCTTGGTGTCGAGCGTGTACGTGCCGGGCGCCTTGACGTCGGCGAGTTGCCCCTCGCGCACGAACGCCGCGGCCTGCCCCTCGCGCACGATGAGCTTGGCCCCGTTCTTGATCTCGTTGCGGTACCGATCGAAGCGGTACACGATGGTGTTGCTCGAATCGTCGAGGAACTCGACGATGTCGATGAACTCCTGCTTCAGACGGTTCCAGATATCCATCGGAGGCGTCTCCCGAGAGGGGGGGCGGGGGGTGTGTGCGCGGCGGGCGTGCGCTGCCCGCGACCGCGCGCGTCCGCGAGTGATTCGGAAAGTGTACGCGGGGGGTTCACGCGGGCGGCCGTGAACCGCTCGGAGCAGGCCGACCTCACAACCACCGGCACACCAGGCCGCCAGAACCTTCGTGTACACTTTTTCCGTGCCCGCCGCACGCGACGAAAAGCAGTTTCAGATCCTCATCCGCGGCGCCGCGGCCGTCCCGCTCTCGGTCGCCCTCGGCGCCGGCTTCGGCGTGATCGCCGAGGTGGGCTTGAGCCGCAGCCTGTCCATGGCCCCGATCGCCGCGATGTTCGGCGCCGTCGCCGGCGCCGCCAGCAGCCCCGCGCTCGTCTTCGCGCTCACGCGCGGCTCGTGGGGCGTCAGCCTCGCGTGCATCGTGCCGCCCACCGCCGCCGCCGCGCTCATCGCCGGCGTGCTCATCCCCCCCCTCCCCCCCGGGCTCGGCCCGAGGTTGAGCATGGCGGTGGCCATCTTCGTGTACGTGCTCACCGCCGCCCTCCGCGGCGCGTTCATGTGGCGGGGACCGCTGCGCCGCCGCGGCGAGTGCGCCGGGTGCGGCTACAACCGCGCCGGCCTGCCCCGAGCCGCGCCCTGCCCCGAATGCGGCCAGCGCCCGACCGTACTGGTGTACAAGCCACCGCCGCCGAAGCTCCCAAAGTAGCGCCGGCGTTGATCCCGCCCGCCCGCCCATGCCCGCTGTCGCGTCCGCCGGCGGCCCCGTCGCGGTTGACGACCTGCCCGTCGCGTGCGACGGCCCGTGGTCGGAGGTCACGATGGCGACGGTGGCGGCGTAGGTGTACGCGACAGTAGACTACCTTCGCTTCTTTTTCCGCCGATTCGTTGGTATGCGTGCATCCGGGTCCGTGAAGTCGCCCGCATCCAGCCAGTCCGTGCCAGTCGTGTTTACGTCGCAGCCCGCAAACTCCAAGCGGTCAGCCAAGTCCTTGCGTTTCTTGGCATCGCCGCTCATATGAATGACATGGCGTCCGGCGATGTCGCTGAACGGTCGGATGTTGCCGAGTTGGACCATGACCGTCTTGTCGGGGTGGCTGGAAAACGCCATCCCAGCCTCGAAGAGCACATTCGGGCGTGCCTGCCCAGTCGGGCGTTTCTCGAATGCCGGGTCCGACGAGGAAATGAGATCATCACGGAGTTGTGCTACGTCATCCGGTGTCAATAGCACAACGACCGCTCGAGCATTTCCAAAAGCCGCGTTCAGAATTTCGCCTATGTAAGGTGTGGGCTTCTTGGTCATGCGGACCGCCTGACTCCATTCCATCGGCGTAATGCCCAGAGCGCGAAGGAAGTCAAACACGGCGGTCTTCGCCACGTTGTCGCGGCCATGCACCACGAATACTTGGTTCTTCGTGGGCTTGCCAAACTTCCTTCCTGCCTTCTTGCCGCCCTTTGGTGCGGCGAATACCGGGACCGATGCAACGTTTCCTACCGCGGTCGGTGGGGCAACTGGCCCGCCGGTCTGCCGGAGTTGTCCGAGTTCCGCATCGCTGGCATACTTGTTGATCGCCAGCCCAACCTCTGCGCCAAGTTTGATCGCCGCGAGCGGTCGGGACAGGTAGTCGTCCTGCGCAATCTGCTGGATGCGCTTATAGACCTGCTGTTTGCTCAACCTTGTCTTGGCTTCTATAGCCGCAAACAGTTTCGGGTTGATCTTGGCCATTGGGGATCACTTCTTCTTGAGCTTCTTACTTGACCTCTGCTTCTTGGCCTTGCGCTGTTTCGACAGTTCGACGCTGACCGTGTTCGACGTCGTCCCGAGCAAGGCCGCGATTTCGGCGGGCTTGAACCCCGCACGCCCTAGGAGGCCGATCTGTTCTGTCTGCTTGCGCTCTTGCACCAGCAACAAGCCCAAGAGACTCACAAAACGAGACTCGAAAGCCGTCATGCGCTCAGCGCGTTCGTTGAGATCCTCAACTCCGCTTCCTTTTGCCATTGCGCTTCCCTCCTTTCTTGTTCCGTGCCTGACGCGCCAGTTCGCGCAGCGAACCCGGCGTGCTGCCGACAACCCCAGCGCGATCATCCATCGGGAGGCCCAGCTTTTCAAGGAAAGCCGCCTGCTCCAACACGGACTTGTCGCGGTACTCAGAGTTTTTGAGGCAGAGGTAAGCGAGGCAGCGGGCGATCACGGCTGACCAGTTGGGCTCTTGTCCTTCATTCGGCATCAAAGATCTCCATTTATTGCCGGAGCGCAGTATACCTGCTCCGTCACCCGCAAGACGGTTTCTGTTATCCACATCAACCGTCCGTTAGCGACGATCACAATTGCCGGGGGCTGCCGCCCCCCGGCACCCCCCGCTGGGACTCAGTCAGCACGATCCTCGTACTCGGAGAGCACACTATCCGCAATGTGGCTCAGGTGCGGCAACGCCATGATCGTCGTGAGGTCCTCGTAGGATATGAACGAGCACTTCTTGGAAAGCGGCTGATGCTCAAGGAGGGAAAACACTGGACGCCGGATCTCCGCGAGCACTTTCTCGCGCCGCTCGGCAGGAGCGACGATGTGCAGTGCGATGTTCATGTTGGGCTGCAGCGCGAGCAGGTCGGCCATGCGCAGCAGCCCCGAGTAAACCGCCGTGGAATGTTCGACCTCGAACGCGCGTTGGATCGCGCGACCCTTGAGCCAGATCACGTCGATCTGCTCGATGGTTTTGATCGTCGTCTCGTCGTAGTTGAGCGGCAGAGAGTCAATCAGCGATGAATCGTGGGGCGTCCAGTGCGTGAGCACCGCTGCCCTGTCATTACGCGGCAGCCAGATTCGGCATCCCATCGCTTCGCCGAGCTTCGCAACCTCGGCCTGCATGCGGATCGACTCTCGCTCCGCCTTGGTGTCGCCGCCCTCGGGGGGTGGCATGTCCTTGGGAACGACCACACGCACATCGCCGTCGGCACGCTTGACACGCTGGGGCGCCATCTCTTCGAGCACGTCGGCGTCGATTGGAAACACCTGCGGCGTCTTGCTCTGAGTCGCTAGCAACCCCTCAAGCAAGCGACCGTCCTCGTCGGAGATGTGCTGCAAGCTGCGACGGAGCGGGCCGAGCCAATACTGCTCGCGTTTCCCTCGTGTGAACGAGAGTTGATCGAAGATGCGCGGGTCTTGGATCGGCAAGGCATGTTCGAGCGGTAGAGCGATTCTGGCGTTCACCCGGAATCGGATCACGAACGGATCGTCAACGGAGTAGAAGATTGGCGTGCGATCCTCGAACGGCCCTTCGACTACTTCGAGCACCCCCGCCCATCGCGACAGGCCGGTCAAGTACGCGAGCAATTTGTCGCCGCGTTTCAGCTTCTTAGCCATCGTCCGCTGTGACTCGCGGAATCCTGAGATGGTCTTGTCCGAGGACAAGAAAGCCCGGTAGGTCTCAACGGTGAAAAGATCCGTGTAGTACGCCATTCAGTGCTCCATTCTCGATATGGTACGGGGAGAGACAATCGCTGGGATGTGAGAGCGTCGAGCGGAAGAATCGCCGTTCGACAACACACGGCGGCAACGAGCCAGGCGGTTCCCATTCCCAGCCGGGAGAGGTGCGGAGAGGGCGGCACGCCCTCTCTGCATCAGCGCAACGAATTGACAATCCGGTTGGAAAAGGGGACGGTTGGCGCGGTGTCGGCGGGATCGAACTTCCTCCGCCCCTGTCGGGGCGGGCCGGGCGGATTCACGCTGTCCACGGGTTGCGCTACGCCCGCGAGGACGCGGGCTCCGCTCCACCCGTGGCTACACACCGTCGCCCCGTTGGGGCGAAGCGCAGTCGGAATCTGACCGCCGCGGCAAGAACTGCCGCTGGTACCCATACCGCGGCCATCCACTCTTCAAAGCGAGTCAGCAGCGCGGAGCGAGCGTGGTGCACCGTCGTCACCCCTCCGCCGCCCCCGTCGCCCCATACCCTGCCCCATGCCCACCGCCCCGCGCCCGCGCCACCGCCTCCAGTTCACCCTCGCCGCCTCCACCGCCGCCGCGCTCGTCGCGACGGCTCACGCCCAATCCGTCCAACGCCTCTGGGAAACCAACTGCGCCTCCTGTCACGGCGACCGCGGGCAAGGCGGCGGGGCCGGCACGCAGTCTCTCCTCGTCGACAAATACCTCGGGCCCGACGCCAACCGCTTTGACCGCGCGTTCTTCGACGCCATCCGCGACGGCGTCAAGGACGATGAGGGCAACGCCGCCGGGATGGAGGCCTTCGGCGGGACGAAGGGAACCCTCAACGACGCGCAGATCTGGGGGCTGGTCGCTCACATCCGCGAACTGCAGCACCGCGACTATCGCCGCCGCGTCAAGCCCGTTGGCACCGAGGCCGCCGCGAAAGACGGCGTGCACAACTCTCAGCATCACGCGTACCGCATCGTCGACGTCGTCGACGGCTTGCGCACGCCGTGGGGCATCGACTTTCTCCCCGTGCCCCCCGCGGCCGCCGACGCCAAGCCCGGTGCCGCAGTCGCCGCCCCGATGCTCATCACCGAGCGTGACGGCCGGCTGCGCCTGTTCGAGAACGGCAAGCTCTCCCCGCCCATCAAAGGCCTGCCCGACATCGCCGCCAGCGGGCAAGGCGGCTTGATGGATGTCGCCGTCCACCCGGACTACTCCACCCCGGGCGCGCCCGGCAACGGCTGGATCTATCTCACGTATTCCGAACCGAGTTCCGCCGACGGCGTCGTCGGCGCCGAGAGCGGCAACCGCGCCATGACCGTCCTCGCCCGCGGTAAACTCTCGCGCGAGGGCGGCGCGCCCGCGTGGACTCAGCACGCCGTGCTCTGGCGCGCCAAGGGCGAGCACTACCTCAGCGGCGGGCTGCACTTCGGCTCCCGCATCGTCTTCGATCAGCCCATCGCCGACGGGCCCGACAAGGGCAAACGCCCCGTCTTCTTCCCCATCGGCGAACGCGGCCGCATGGAGATGGCCCAGGATCTCAAGCGTCCCAACGGCAAGGTGCACCGCGTCCTCGACGACGGCAGCACGCCGCGCGACAACCCCTTCCTCTCCACCGACGGCGCGTATCCCTCCATCTGGTCCTACGGCCACCGCAACCCGCAGGGCCTGGTCATGGACCTCGCCGGCAACCTCTGGGACACCGAGCACGGGCCCCGCGGCGGGGACGAGCTCAACCTCGTCCGCAAGGGCCGCAACTTCGGCTGGCCCGTCGTCTCGTTCGGCATCAACTACAACGCCGCCCCGTTCCGCACGCCCTGGCCCGACACCGCCGGCCAGGCCGCCGGCACGCTCGATATCGCCATGCCCACGTTCGTCTGGCTGCCCAGCACCGGCGTGTGCGGGCTCGATGTCGTCCGCCCCGGCCCGCTCGGCGAAGCGTTCCCGAAGTGGAAGGGCGACCTCGTCGCCGGCGGGCTCGCGGGCCAGGTGGTTGATCGATTCCGCCTGGCCAAACTCGACGCCAACGCGACCGGCAACTCGGCCGCCGCCCCCGCCGTCCTCGGCGACACCTCCGGCTACGCCGTCGTCGAGCGCGAAGAGATCGTCCTCGGCATGGGCCGCGTGCGCGACGTCGTCACCGGGCCGGACGGAGCCATTTACGTCGTCCTCAACGACCCCGACAAAGTCGTCCGCCTGACCCCAGCCAACTAATCCCCCACTGCCTTTCCCCCCCCCGCCCCCGCCCTGGTGCCCGGTGCCTGGTGCCTGGCGCCTCATCCGACAGAACTTTTTTCCTTGACACCGATAACTTTCCGCTGTACTCTCCCCCCATGGCCCTCGCCGCGAAGAAACTCGCCGTGTTGGACACCGGCGAGCAGGCCGCGGCGGTGCTCGATCCCGCTCGGCTGCGGCTGATGCGAGAGTTGGGCGAGCCGACGTCGGCGGCGGAACTGGCCCGCAAGACCGGGCAGCCGCGACAACGCATCAACTATCACCTGAAAGAACTCGAGCGCGTCGGGCTGGTCGAACTCGTCGAAGAACGGCGCAAGGGCAACTGTGTCGAGCGGCTGGTGCGAGCGACGGCGAGCGCGTATGTCGTCAGCCCCGGAGTTCTGGGCCCGCTCGGCATCGACGCGGCGAGCGTGCGCGACCAGTTCAGTTCCGCTTATCTCATCGCCGTCGCCGCCGAGAGCATCCGCGAGGTCGCCACGCTCCGCGACAAGGCCGAGCGGGCCGGCAAGAAGCTGCCGACGCTGAGCGTGCAGACGACGGTGCGGGTCGGCTCGGCGGAGCAGCTCTCGGCGATGGCCACCGAGCTCGCCGCGGCGATGGCGACGATCGCGGCCAAGTACCACGACGAGACCGCCCCCGCCGGCCGCGCGTTCAAAGTGAACCTGTGCAGTTACCCGGCGATCACCCGCGACCTGGACGCCGAGCCCGGCGAGAGGCCGCCCACGCCAACGAGTTCAACCAGTTCAGCCAGTTCAGCCAGTTCCACCAGCTCAGCCAGTCCAACCAGCTCACAAGGCAACACACCATGAACACACAGCCATCTCCGCACGCCGGCGGCAAGCGGTTCGAGCACGCGGTGCACGTGCCCGGCCTGGATCCCATGACCGTCTGGGCCGCGCTCAGCACCGGCGAAGGACTCAAGCGGTGGTTCCCGATCGACGCGCGCGTGCGTCCGGGCGTCGGTGGCGGCGTGTTCCTCTCCTGGGGGCCGATGTGCGAGGGCGAGGCCCCGATCGTCAAGTGGGAGCCCGGCTCGGTCATCGGCTGGGAAGAGACCCACGACGGCGGGGCCGTCAAGATCTCCGCCGAGTTCCACGTCAGCGCCGACCCCGCACGCGGCGGGACCGTCGTCCGCGTCGTGCAGTCCGGCTTCGGCCAGGGGGCCAAGTGGGACGACATGTACGACTCCATCTCCAACGGTTGGAAGTACGAGCTGTTCAGCCTGACGCACGCCCTCACGCGGCACAGCGGCAAGAGCCGCGCGATGTTCTGGTCGCCGGTGCGAAGCACGCTGGCCCCGGAGAAGGCTTTCGCCGTTCTCGCCGCGGACGGCGCACTCGTCCGCGGGCAGAGCCTCGTGCAGAACGCCGGCGACGCGTTCGCCTTCACGGCGCCGGACGGAGCGCGGTACAGCGGATCGGTCGTCCGCGGCATCCCGGGGCGGTCGTGGGTCGGCGTGGTGCGCGAACTCGACGACGCGCTGCTCCGCATCGAAGTCGAACGGGCCGGGGGGACCAGCATGCCGTTTGTCAGCCTCAGCGTCTGGGGCGACAAACAGCGCGACATCGGACCGCTGCAGGCCGCATGGCACGGGCGGCTGGCGTCGCTGTTCCCACCCGCAGGAGATGCACAGTGAAGATGACTCTCGCGATCGGCGCTCTCGCCCTGGCCGGGCTGAGCGGTGGACTGCTCATGGGCCTGGGCGATGACAAGGCCCCGGCGCCGAAGGCCGAAAAGGCCGCGGCGGGCAAGGAGAAAGCCTTGGACACGAAGAAAGCCGGCGAACTGACCGTCGCCAACGGGGCCGACCTGCTCAAGGCCGACGTCGGCGTGTGGGACTGCGAGGTCACATTCTGGTTCACGCCCGACGCCCCGCCCGTGAAGACCACGTGCACGATGACCTCGAAGATGACGCTCGACGGCATGTACCGCGAGGACCGCCTCGAGGGCGGCACCTTCGGGCCCGCGATGGGCAACAAGGCGTGGTCGACGATCAGCTACACCGGCTACAACGCGTCGACCAAGCAGGTCGAGGCGGTGCGCATGTCGAGCACCAACTCGACGATGATCGTCGTTCGCGGCGGGACCAACGCCGACGGGCACCTGGAGCTCGCGGGCGAGTACATGTTCATGGGCGGCAAGGCGACCAGCCGCGATGTCACGCACGTGCTCGGGCCGGGGCACCAGCGCGTCGATTCGTACATGAGCTTCGGCGGCGGGCCGGAGTTCAAGGGGGCGCAGATAGAGATGAAGCTGCGGAAGTGAGCGGCCCGACGCCGCGTGCGTCAAGAAAACGAACGACCCCGCGTGTAGACGCGGGGTCGGAGGAGATGATCGGAGTTTCGATCGCGCCGGCCGCTCGCAAGGGCGGCCGGTTGGCGTTTCCGAGGATCAGCGGCGACGACGGACGGCGACCAGACCGCCCAGGGCCAGCAGGCCCGCGGCGCCCGGGGCCGGGATGACGTCGGTGATCAGAAACGTGCTGACGAAGTTCACGCTGTCGCCCGGCGAGAGGGTGAACGTGTTGCGGATGCCGATGCTCGTGGTCGCGCCCGGCTGGTTGAAAAGGATGCCGAAGTTCTGCGGGCCGATCGGCGTGGTCGCGAACGGCGGGGCGCTGATCGAGAACGGATCGATGATGAGCTGCTGGTAATCGACGCCGTCGATGAGCGCGGTGTAGATCGAGGAGCCCGGGCCGGTCGTCGTCACCAGCGACGCGCCGTTGCCGTTGGCGTCGACCAGCGAGCCGGAGATCGAGCCGAACGTCTGCGACGGGAACGGCACGACGGGCGAGATCGGCAGCGACACCGTCACGGTGTACGTCTGCGTCGTGTTGGTGTTGTTCGTGAGGTTGAACGAGTTGGAGATGAACGGATCGGGGTCGAGCGTGAGCCCGAAGTCGATCGCGAACGTCGACCGCGTCACGCTGCCGCCGATGCTCCACTGGTTCGGGTTGGCCGTGTCTTGCTGCCACGTCCCCGGCGAGCCGGCGTTCTGCCAGTTCCAGCCGGCGCCGCCGACGGTGCTGACGACGAGGTTCATGTTGGTCGGCTGCGCGACCGCCGCGGCGCCCGTGGCGAGCACTGCGAACAACGAAATCACACCCAGCTTGGTACGCATCTTCTCTCTCCTCACGGGGCTGAGGGCCCCGGCACGAGAAGCATACCTCAGGTTCTCGGCCGCTTCACGTCCTTTTCGACGAAATTGTGCGCCGATCGATCCACGTTTGCCCCATCAGGGCAAACGTGATCCCCGGATCCGGCGGCCACCGACCGCGAAGGCGAACCCCCCAGCCGCGGCCAGCAGGCTCAGCATCGACACCGGCAGTGTCCAACCCAGCACCTTCGGGGAAAACGCGGTGTCGTTGAACTTGTGCGACGGGACGTTGAGCTTGGGGATGACGTGCATGGCGGCGAAGTACTCGACGCTCCGCTCTTCCAGTCGCGGGAGTGCGGCGAGCGCGACCTCGTGCGGCTTCGGCTGGTCGCTCTGGTTGCGCGTCTGCAAGCCGCGTTCCGAGCGCTCCGACCGCGGCCAGCGGTAGGTCTGCATCGTGATCTGCCCGTCGGGCTTGAGGTCGTAGACGTCGAACACCCACTCGACGCGGCGGACGGCCCCCCAGGAGCCGGGGTCGAACCCGTCGGGCGTGCGCCGGACCACCAGCACCAGCCGCTCGGTGCCCGCCTTGGGCACGGAGTTCCCCGCCGGCCCGACCTCGACCTCGTTGATCGCCAGCATCTTGGCCCATTCCTCGTACGCGGCGAGGTTGGGCAGGTTTCGCACGCGCGGGGCCTGCACTGGGATCAGGCGGGTCGTGTCGCCGAACGTCAGGCGGAGCACCGCCCGCTTCTGATCGTCGAAGTCGTCGACGATCTCCACCGGCGGGAACGCGGCGAGTTTAAAGGCGCGGGCCGACTTCACCTCCGCGTGCAGACGCGTGAAGTGGGCGTGCTCGTTGAAGTCTCGGACGCGCTGCGACAGCGGGACCATCGCGACGGCGAAGACCGCCAGCGAGACACCCATCACGATCCACGCGATCCGACGCCCCGTCATGCCCCGTTGCTCCCCGTGATGGGCGGCTCAGGCGTCGGACCGTTATGGACCGCGCCGCGCCGCCGAGTGGTGCGGTGATCAGTGCGGCTGGCCGGGCGTGGCGGTCTCGCTCGGCTTGGCCTCGCCGCCGTTCTTCTTGTCCGCGTGATCAGCGTCCTTGGCATGATCACCGGCGGCGCCGTGGTCGCCCGTGCCGGCGCCGACGGCGTGCTCGCCGTGCTCGTTCGCCGCGGCGAAGCCCGGGAGCGTGAGCCCCGAGACGGGGCGAGAGATGTTGGCGGTGGAGCCGGCGTCCGGGCGGACGGGGGCGAAGCCGGCGTGCGTGATGGACTGGCGCGGGCCGCGATCCCCGCCGCCGTGCCCGTGCCCATGACCGCCGGCGTAGTGGGCCTTGTACTTGCCCTTGTTCTGGGCGGCCTTGACGGCGGCCTCGGTCGCGGGCGTGTTGGCCAGCCCGTCCATGACGGAACCCTTGGCCTTGACGCCCGTCATCCCGGTCCCGCCGTCGATGACGTACTTGGCCTTCTGACGATCGAGCGTGCCGCGGTTGCCAAGGTCGAGCGACGTGAAGCCCAGGAAGAAGCCGACGGTGAGAATGGTGAAGATGAGCACCATCGTGTTGAGCGGGTTGTCATAGCGGAGCTGCATGAAGAACGTGACGACCAGCACCGTCTTGACCAGCGCGATCGAGAGCGCGACGGCGACGTTCAGCCAGTGCGGGAGGGCGACGTGGAAGACGTCGCCGATCCAGACTTCAGCCTGCGCCGTGCCGACGGTCAATAGCGTGAAGAACAGCAGGGCCGCCAGCACGGAGCGGAGCAGCCACAGCGGCACGATCACGTGCCCGTGATGCCCGTGCCCGTGGGCGTGCGCGGGCGCGTCCGCCGTGTCAGCGGGCGAGCCGGAATGATGAGCGGCAGCAGCGTGGGCCATTGGGGGAGCTCGTGGGGGCGGGGGGCGGGGGGGGCGGACAACGGGAAGCGGGGTTCGGGATTCGGGATTCGGCGAGGGAGCCTGTACTCGTCT
>CAZTQN010000028.1:0-55753 GCA_964615765.1 uncultured Phycisphaeraceae bacterium | reverse complement strand
CGAGCGCCCCGTCGCGATGACATAGTCGCCGCCCGCCGGACGCTGCAGCATCATCCACATGGCGCGGACGTAGTCGCCGGCGAAGCCCCAGTCGCGCTCGGCGTCGAGGTTGCCGAGGTACACCTTCTTCTGGAGGCCCAGGCGGATGCGTCCGACGGCCCGCGTGATCTTGCGGGTTACGAAGGTCTCGCCGCGGCGGGGCGACTCGTGGTTGAACAGGATCCCGCAGCTCGCGTGCAGGCCGTAGGCCTCGCGGGCGTTGACCGTCGCGTGGTGGGCCATCACTTTCGCGACGGCGTAGGGCGAACGCGGGCGGAAGGCGGTGTCTTCGTGCTGGGGCGGCGGGCTGGCGCCGAACATCTCGCTGCTGGAGGCCTGGTAGTACCGCACGCTGCGCCCGGAGACCTGCTGATAGTCGCGCACCGCCTCGAGCAGTTTGACGGCGCCGAGCCCGACGGTCTCGGCGGTGTGGATCGGCATCTCGAAACTCACGCGGACGTGGCTCTGGGCGGCGAGGTTGTACACCTCGTCGGGCCCGATCCCGCGGACCAGGCGCTCGAGCAGGTTCGCGTCCGTCAGGTCGCCGTGGTGCAGCACCATGCCGGGCCCGTCGGCGGAGCGGGCGTGCGGGTCGACGTAGATGTGGTCGAGGCGCTGGGTGTTGAAACTGCTGGCCCGGCGGACGATGCCATGGACCTGGTAGCCCTTGGCGATGAGGAGTTCGGTGAGGTACGAGCCGTCCTGCCCGGTGATGCCCGTGATGAGCGCGCGCCGGGCCGGCGTTGTCGAGTTCGCCGCCGGTCCTGCTGCCTGCCCGCTGCGCTGCGTCATGCGTTCTGCCCGCGTCCTGCCGTGCCCGCCGCCCCTCGAACGATCGAAGCCCACCCTACGCCGCCCGCGCCCGCGTCGTTCACGGCGGCGGGGCGATGTCGCCCGAATCCCGCAGGATTTGCAGCGCATCCGGACGCACCGGCGCGGTCCACTGTTCCGGCGTTTGCAGCGATTGGTAGGTGAGCCCGAGCAGGACGATCGCCAAGGCCACGGGCCCGGCGATGCGGGCCACGCCGGTGGCGCGGTCGAAGCCGCGGTAGCCGGTGCCGATCCGCTCGACGCCCGCCGCGATGAGGGCGAGCGCGATGAGCAGCATCGGCTCGAGGTAGCGCTGCCAGGCGTTGGCGTTGGCGGTCTGGGCGGCGATGAAGGCGAGGAGCCCCGCGATCGCGTACCACCGGGCCGCGGGGCGGAGCATGCCGAGCCACCCGGCCAGGCTCACGGCGCCGAGCCCGGCGAGGATGACCAGGAGCGGGCTGGTGCGTCCGGCGATGATGATGCCGCGGGCTTCCATGGCGCGGACGACGTTCCACAGGCCGCTGGCGCGGGCTTCATATTGGTAGGTCGTTTCGGGCAGAAGGGCCGCCACGGCGCCGGCGAGTCCGACGCTGAGCACGAGCACCGGCTTTCGGGCCAGCAGCAGCAACAGGCGCGGGCCGACCCAGCCGGCGAAGAAGACGGAATAGACCCCGACGAGCGCGAGGGCAAGGGCGGGCGTTGCGGGGTTGAAGCCCCCGCCGTGCTGCACACGGAACTTGGGCGGCGTGAGCCCGCCCCAGAGGGCGTGCAGCCACCAGAGCATTGCGGCGGCGGGCAGTGTCGCGAGGAGCGCGACCGCCGTCAGCCCGACGCGGCGGGCGGGCTGCGAGCAGACGTGGACGACGCCCGAGCGGGGCACGGCGGCCGCCCCGATCCACGCGCCAGCCCACACCAGGGCCGCGGCCCAGATGTGGGACTGGCGCGTGAACACGAGCGCGGTGAGCACCAAGGCGCACACGCCGAGCCGCACGATCCCCAGCCCACCCGCGGACCGAACTCCGCCCACCCCGCGCCCGCCGTCACCGCTGACGGCGGGCATCGTGAGCGCCATGATCGCCAACACGCCGAGCCACCCCGCGTTGTCCGGCTGCAGCCACCCGGCGGGGATGAGGACGTACATCGAGGTCACCACCGGCAGCCCGCACAAGACGGCCCGCCACGCGGCGTCGGTTGGCGTCTGGCTTGCGCTGGCGGCCCGGCGCCACAGCATCACGCCCAGCAGCCACGCGAGCGCCACCGAGAACCCGGCCGCCGCGACGCGCAGGCCCGTTACGCCCGAGACGCCGACTTTGCTGAGGGCCGCGAGCGCGAGGTGGTACCCCGGCGCGGTCGCGGAGAGGTAGTCGTGCAGATCGACCCGGGGCCACTCGGCCGCGAACTGCCGGATGGTGGGCAGGTGAAAGTTGATCTGGTCGAACGCGCCCCGCCCGCGCACCACCCCCGCCACCAGCACCAGCCCGACAAACCCGGCGACGACCACGCTCAGGACCAGCGGCGGGACCAGGGCCCACCCGCTCCCCCGCGACGTGGCGGCTTCTCGGACACCGCCCACGGCGCCCGAAACCCCCGCTTTCTCAGCGGGCGGAGAAGGTTCGGAGTTGCGGCTGGCCGGACGCTGATCCATACTTACCCGCCCGCTCCCCCCCACCCCCCCACCTCCCCCTCCCCCCCACCCAACCTCTCGATCCGGGAAAGCCCCGCGTCCCCGAGCCACCGCGTGAAACTCGTATCGTACCTCCGCCCGCTCGGCCTCCACCCGCGGCGGCCTTGCGCCCCGGGGCAATCGACGGGGAGCGGTGTTGAGCGGGCCCTTGCCCTTGCCGCCGCGGTGCTTGTTTCGGCCGGCGCCCATCCCGCCGCCGCCGCCGGGGATGCCAACCCGCGGGCCATCGACCGGGGCGAGTTCGCCGGCCGGCTGGAAGCCCTGTGGCGGGGCACGTGCATCGCGAACTGGACGGGCCTTCGCGCGGAAGGGACGCGCAACGCCCCGCCGTTTTTCACGGATGCCGACTGGGGCACGTTTCCGTTCGCCGATCGCCCGTGGCTGCCGCTGGATTACTACCTGTGGGGCAACCCGTGGAACGCCGACGACGACACGGACATTGAGTACGTGTATCTGCACCTGTGCACGCAGTACAACACGCTGCGATTGACGCCGGCGCAGATCGCCGCGGGGTGGACGGCCCACATCAACCGATCGATCTGGGTCTCCAACGCGTCGGCGCGCGGGTTGATGGCGCGGGGTGTTCGTCCGCCGATGACCGCGGTGGCCCAGGGCCTGGCCCACAGCACGGTGCGCACGAGCGACGACTCGCTGATGATCGACGCGCAGCTCACGACCGAGTTGTTCGGGCTGCTCGCGCCGGGCATGCCGCAGCGGGCGCTGGAGATCGCGGACCTGCCGATTCGCACCACCGCGGCGGGGCACGCGGTGCACGCGGCCCAGTTTTATGTGCTGCTGTACAGCCTGGCGCCGGTTGTTGATCCGGCGCTGCCGCCGACGGAGCAGGCGCTGTGGCTGACGCGCTCGGCCCGGGCGTTCATCCCCGACACCTCGAAGGCGGCGGACATCATCGACTTTGTCGTCGCCGAGTATCTGGCCAACCCCAACCCGAATGACTGGGAAGCCGCCCGCGACCTGGTCTATGAGCGGTACCAGCGGGACGCGGCGGCCAGCGGCTTTGTGCACCGCACGTGGTACGAGTCGTCCATCAATCTCGCCGCGGGCGTGCTGAGCCTGCTCTACGGCGAGCTTGATTACCGGCGCACGCTGCGCATCGCCACCAGCGCCGGGTGGGATTGCGACAACCAGGCGGCGACCATCGCGGGGCTGGTGGCGTTTCTGCGTACGCCGGCGTTCAACGCCGACCTTGGGTGGACGGCGGGCACGTTCCTGTGGTCGTCGACGCGCGACGGGCTGATCGACTATCTGCCCGCGAACGCCGCCGCCGAGGACTCGTTCCCACTCATGGCGGCCCGCATGATGCCGCTGATCGATGCGGAGGTGCGGGGTGCGGGGGGTCTGGCGGATGTGCAGCGGTGGCTGTTGCCGCCGAGCGTGCCGCTGACGGGGCCCGGGGCGCTGGCGTTCAGCCCGACGCGGGGCCTGATGGATCGGAGCGCGAATCACGCCGTTCGGGCCGCGGGCGGGAGTGTTGTGGCGACGGTTTCGGTGTCCGGCGGGCCGCAGCCCGGCTTTGGCTCGGCGGACGCCGCGCTCGCGGCGGACGGGGTGGAGCACGACTTCCGCGGGATCGATCCGCCGGCGAGCCGGGCCGGGGCCGCCGCACCGGGGTATGTCTCGACGCAGCGGTCACCCGCGTCGCCGGATCCTGTGCACACGCTGACCGTGACCTACGACCGCCCTGTCACAGCCCACACGCTGCGGCTGATCACCGGCGATCGCTTCACGCCGCCGACGTTCTCCGCACCGGCCACGATCGGCGGCGGGTGCCCGAACCCGGCGTTCTTTGTGCGCGTCGGGGCCACCTGGGAACCAGCGCCGCTGGCCACGCCGCTCGCGCCGTCGAACGCGCTGGCCCCGTTCGCGATCGTCGATGCGCCGCTGTCGCAGCCAACGCTGATCACGGGCGTGCGGGTGGAGTGCACGCTCGCCGCGCCGGACGCATTCATCACGGTGCTGGAACTGGACGCTTTGGCCCCGGCGGGGAGCCCAGCGGCGCCGACGTTCGATCGCAACGGCGACGGCGCCATCGACGCGGAGGACTTGTACCTTCTGCTCGCCGCGAGCGGGGCCGGGGCGGACCTGACCGGCGACAGCGTCGGGGATGTCCATGACTGGCGGCTGCTGCGGGACGCCGTGCGGTTTACGCACCCGACCGGAGATGTCGGTCCCCGTCGCTGAGGGTGTTGCGACTCAATCTCAACGAGAATACCATCCTTCGGCGATGCCGCAGGTCATGACCCCCACCACTTCCCGTTCCGTGCCCGCGGTCGCGGGCTCACCCGAGTCGCCCGCGCCGGGGGCGGCTGTCGGCGAGCCGATCACCCGAATGAGCGTTGGGCAGACGGGCGTGGTGGTGGCGATGCACGTGGATCCGGCGGACGCGGCGTATCTGCGGGCGATGGGGCTGTGCGTGAACGCCCGGGTGCGGGTGTGCCGCGTGGGGAATCCGTGCGTGGTCGCCGTGGGCGGGACCGACGGCGGGCGGTGTCGCTGCGGCGGGCGATGCCGGATCGGGCTGTCGCCGCGGCTGGCTGAGGGCGTGCTGATCGCGCCCGCCTTGTCCTCCACTCCTTCGACGCACTCATGACGCACGCCGCGCCCGAACTTGGGGCCGCCAGCGGCCCGTCCGTCGGCCCGGGCGGTTCGAGCGCCCCGCGCCGCATCGTCCTGCTGGGCAACCCCAACACCGGCAAGACCACGCTGTTCAACCGCATCAGCGGGCTACGCCACAAGACGAGCAACTTTCCCGGCACGACGCTGGAGGCCCGCGTGGCCCGCGTGCGCGCCGGCGTTGAAGGCGGGCGCGACGCGGACCTGATCGACCTGCCCGGGCTGTACTCGATCGAGCTGGACAACCTTGAGAGCCGCGTGTGCCGCGAGGTGCTGGCAGGCACCGCGGCGCCGCGCGGCGAGCCGGTGGGCGAGCCGGAGTGCGCCGTCGTCGTCGCGGACGCGACCAACCTGGCCCGCAACCTGATGCTGGTGGGCGAGGTGCTGCGCCGGCGTCTGCCGACGGTCGTGGTTGTCAACATGATGGACCTGGCGGCCAAGGCCGCGGTTCGGGTGGATGTCGCGGCGCTGAGCGCGGCGCTCGGGTGCGAGGTCGTGCCCGCCGCGGCTCGGGACGGTGAGAGGATTGACGCCCTGCGGCACGCCATCCGGGCGGCCCGGATTCCGACGCCGGATCACGCGATTCCCGGCGACCCCGACGGCCTGCGGCACTGGGCGGAGGACGTGTTCGCGCGGGCGGTGCCGGGCGCTTCGGGCGATGGGGACGTGCCGGACAATCTGCAGGAAACCGCGTCCGACCGGGCCGACCGTGTGCTGCTGAACCCCGTGCTCGGGCTGGCGTGCTTCGCGCTGGTCATGACCGGGCTGTTCTACACCATCTTCAGCCTGGCCCACCTGCCGATGGGCTGGATCGAATCGATCTTCGCGTACTCGACGTCGCTTATTGAGAGCACGCTCCCGCCGGGGCCGGTGCGGGATCTGCTGTCGAGCGGGATCGTGGGCGGCATCGGCAGCACGGTGATCTTCCTGCCGCAGATTCTGCTGCTGTTCTTCCTGATCTCGCTGCTGGAAGACACGGGGTATCTGGCGCGGGGCGCGTTCCTGATGGACCGGCTGCTCCGCCCGTTCGGCTTGCCGGGGCAGGCGTTTGTGCCGCTGCTGAGCGCGCACGCGTGTGCGTTGCCGGGGATCATGGCGGCCCGCGCCATTCCCGACCCGCGCGAGCGGCTGGCGACGATCCTGGTGGCGCCGTTCATGACGTGTTCGGCCCGTTTGCCGGTGTACGTGCTGCTGACGACGCTGCTGTTCAAAGGCCGCCCGTTGATGGCGGCGCTGGCGTTTGTGGGGTGTTATGCGCTGGGGATCGTGGCGGGCGTGCTGAGCGCGCTGATCGCGCGGCGGACGATCCTGCGCGGGCCCAGCCGCGCGATGGCGATGGAACTTCCCAGCTACAAGCGCCCGAGCCTGCGCACGGCGTTGATCACGTCGATGGACCGCGGGTGGGTGTTCTTGAAGAAGGCCGGCACCGTCATCCTGGCGATCTGCATCGTGCTGTGGTGGCTGGGCGCGTACCCGAAGGTGAACGCTCCGGCGGAAGCCGAGGCGCTGCGGGCCCAGATCGCGGCGATCTCGCCCCCGGCGGACGCGCCGGCGGACGACCCCGGCGTGGTCCGCATCGCCGAGTTGGAGAGCCAAGCGGCGGCGATCGAATCGCGGCACGCGGCCAAGCACTCGTTCATGGGCATGATCGGGCGCACCGTGCAGCCGGTGTTCAGCCCGCTGGGGTACGACTGGCAGTTGACCGTCGGCGTGATGACGAGCTTCGCCGCCCGCGAGGTCTTCGTCGCGACGATGAACATCGTCATTGCGGGGCAGGAAGAGGCCGACGACGACGCGGGGAGCGAGCGGCTGATGGACCAGATCCGGGCGGCGACGCGGGACGACGGCGTAACGCCGGTGTTCACGCCCGCGGCGAGTTGGTCGCTCTTGGTCTTCTTCGTGCTGGCGATGCAGTGCCTGCCGACGCTCGCCGTCACGATGCGTGAGTCGGGGCACGTGAAGTGGGCCCTGCTGCAACTGGCGTGGATGTCCGGGGTGGCGTACGTGGCGGCGCTGGTGGTGTTCCAGATTTTGTCGTAAAGCGGGCGGGCCGGGTGCATCCGCCGGGGTGCTCGCGCCGATATCACTTGCACTTTGCAAGCGATTGGAACGGCCGTGACGACCACCGCCACCAGCACACCGACCAGCACCCTGACCGCCGCACCGACGACCCAGGCGACACCGCCTGGGCGTGCACGCCCGCGTCGATGGGCACGCCGGGGGCTCGGCTTCGCCACCGTCGCGCTCGGCGCGGCGGGCCTGCTCAAGTGGCTCCCGGGCTGCCAACTCGCCACGCCGTTCCGCGGCGACGGGTACTCGCGGGACCGCGGCGTCACGCTCTCCGACGCCGGGGACACGGTCGTCGTCGGGCTCACCAACGCCGGGCTTGATCCGGACAACCGGCGCGACTTTGACGACTACACCCAGCGCGTGGTCGCCTCGCTCCCGGGCACGCCGGGGTACATCGGGCACGCCGTTCGCACCCGCGTGTTCGGGCACGAGGTGTGGACGATGACCGTGTGGAAAGACGAGGCGGCGCTTGATGCGTTTGTTCGTTCGCCGACGCACCGCGAAGCGATCCGCAAGGGCATGCCCGCCGTCAAGTGGGCCAAGTTTCACCGCTTCACGCTGGCGAAGGACCAGGTGCCGCCGTCGTGGGCTGATGTCAAAGCACGCTTGGCGAGCGTGGCAGCGAAGGACTATGGGTCGAGTTCGTCAGGCGTGAGCGTTGGGGCCCGCCCGTGAAGCGGTCGAAGCGGCGCTCGCCGTGCCCCGTCGCGTGCACGCTCGACCTGGTGGGCGATCGCTGGACGCTGCTGGTGCTGCGCGATCTGTGGGCGGGCAAGGCGCACTTCCACGAGTTCATGCGCTCGCCGGAACGCATCGCGAGCAACATTCTGGCTGATCGGCTCGAGTGGTTGACCGACGCGGGGCTGATCGCGTCCGAACCTTCGGACCAGCGGGCCGGGGCGGCCCGGTACAAGCTCACAAATAAGGGCCGCAGCCTGATGCCCGTGCTGGAAGCCTTGCGTGACTGGGGCCTGGCGAACATTCCCGGCACGCAGGCTCGCATCGCGCCCGCGTCGCCCGCGCGGTGAACCGAGCGACTCCCGACTGGGCTACGACCGCAGTTCGGCGTGAATCGCGACGCAGTTAGCCGCGAGTTCGACCCAGTGACGAACGGCGAAGCCGTTGTCGCCCAGCACGCGCTCCAGCGTGGCGCGGTCCCACGGCGTGGTCTTGAACCCGTCGCCGGCGCGCTCGCTGAGGTACTCCGCCTCGAGCGCACAGTCGGGCGCGTTGAACAGCAGGGAGCCGCCCGGGCGCAGGTGCCGGCGGGCCGCCGCCATCAGCTCCGGCGCCTCGTCCACGAGCACGTGGTGGATTACGTACCAGAACGTGATGGTGTGAAACAGCTCCGGCGCGGCGAAGGTGTCGTACCCGTCGATGCGGTACCGCGGGACGTTGCGGTACAGCTCATGCCCGAGCACCCGCGGCGAGATGTCCGCGATGGCGTACCGCCCCGCGAGGGCCGACAGCGTCAGAAACTGCCGCCCGTCCCCCGGGCCGATTTCCAGCACGCTCTTCCCGCAGATCAACCCCTCCCACCCGGGGATCGACTTGTACGGCTCCTGGATCGCGAGGCAGTTGCGCTCCCAGCGGGAGGCCTCATCCCAGAACGCCCGGCGCTCGTCGATCCGCGTCAGTTCGCCCGTCGTCATTCGGCCGCTCCTGCCCGGCCCGCCCGCGAGGGCTATCGACGGCACAACCCCCCGGGCTTCAATCCCGCGGCGTTTGAGGAGCGCAAGCAGAAGCTCAGCCCAGGCTCTTGAGGTTGGCCTTCAGCCACTCCTTCATCGCGCGGACTTCGTCGAGCGTCAGGTGCGGCGGGGTGCGCTCGGCGTAGCCGGGCACGCCCTTCATCTGGACCGCCTTGAGCAGTTTGTCCTGCTTGATCTTGAGTTCCTGGGCCGCTTCCTGCACGGAGTACAGGCGGACGCCGCCCTTCTTGCCGCCCGCGCCCGTGCCAGCCGCAGCGCCGTCGGTCTCGCCGGCGCTCCAACTGTCTTTCAGCGTGACGATCCGGTTCCAGACCGGCTTCTCCGGCGTCGACTCGCGGTCCAGGCAGAAGTAGCCCAGGCGTTCGAACTGCACGCGCGGGTTGCGGGCCGCGAAGTCGTCGGCGTAGCGGAGTTCGCCCAGTGACGGCTCCAGGTGGGCCGTCAGCGTCTCGAGTGAGTTGCGGTTGAGATCGTCGTGCCAGTCGCCGGTGCGCTCGCCGGGGGTTTCGGCGCTGAACAGGCGGTCGAACAGGCGCACCTCGGCCTGCACGGCGTGACGGGCGCTGACCCAGTGGATCGTGCCCTGCACCTTGCGCACGGGCTTGCCGTCGGGTCCGAGGGGGATGTTCCCGCCGCGGGTGTCCGGGTCGTAGGTGCACCGCACCAGCGTGACGCGTCCGTCGGCGTCGGTCTCGTAGCCGGTGCAGCGGACGACGTAGGCCCAGCGGAGGCGCACCTCCTGCCCCGGGGCGAGGCGGAAGTACTTCTTGGGCGGGTCGATGAGAAAATCGTCCCGCTCGATGAGCAGTTCCTTCGAGAAGGGCACGCGGCGCATGCCGGCCGCCATGTTCTCCGGGTTGTTCTGCGCTTCCAGGTACTCGTCCTGCGAATCCGGGTAGTTCTCGACGATGAGGCGCAGCGGGCGCAGCACGGCCATGCGCCGGTCGGCCTTGGCGTTCAAATCGTCGCGGACCGCGTTCTCAAGACGCACGATGTCGATCGAGCTCTCGACCTTGGTGACGCCGACGTCCTCGCAGTGGGCCCGGATCGCCTCGGGCGTGTAGCCGCGCCGGCGCAGGGCCGCGATGGTCGGCATGCGCGGGTCGTCCCACCCGGACACGACTTTCTCCTGCACCATCTTCAGCAGGTTGCGCTTGCTGAGCACGGTGTATGTCGGGCGGTACTTCGCGAACTCGATCTGCTGGCTGTGCCAGATCGTCTTGCCCCAGGGGCCGCTGCCGTCCTCCGTCCGTCCTTCGTTGATGGCGCGGATGAACCAGTCGTAGAGCGGGCGGTGGTCCTCGAACTCCAGGGTGCAGATCGAGTGCGTGATGCCTTCGTGCGAGTCCTCGATGCCGTGGGCCCAGTCGTACATCGGGTAGATGCACCACTTGTCGCCGGTGTTGTGGTGCGTCTCGTGCAGGATGCGGTACATGACCGGGTCGCGGAGGTTGAAGTTGGGCGACTCGAGGTCGATCTTGGCGCGGAGGGTCATCGAGCCGTCTTTGTGCTTGCCCGCGCGCATCTCGTCGAGCAGGCGCAGGCTCTCGGCCGCCGGGCGATCGCGGAACGGCGACGTCGCCGGCACGCCGATGGACCCGCGCCGCTTGGCGACCTCGTCGGCCGACAACTCGCAGACGTACGCCTTGCCCTTCCTCACGAGTTCGACGGCGTACTGGTACATCAACTCGAAGTAGTCGCTGGCCCAGAAGCACCCACCCCCACCGCCCCCACCCCCCCCACCGCCGCCGCCCCCCCCAGCGCCCATCTGGGTACCACCACGCTCCGCGTGGTGCCCCGTGGCCCAGTCGACCTGCCCGTACTCGGCCCCCAGCCAGCGCACGTCCTTCTTGATGCTCTCGACGTACTCGATCTCTTCCTTGGCCGGGTTGGTGTCGTCGAAGCGGAGGTTGAACTTGCCGTCGTACTTGCGGGCGAGTCCGGCGTTGAGACAGATGCTCTTGGCGTGCCCGACGTGCAGGTAGCCGTTGGGCTCGGGCGGGAAGCGCGTGTGGACCCGCGGCTTGCCGACGCGGCGCGAAGGGCCCGGCACCGGCTCGACACGCTTGCCGTGGTCCATCGTCGTCGGCTGGCCGGCGTCGAGGACATCGCGCCAGACGCCCCACTTAGCGCGGGCGATGTCGGCCTCGATGATCTGTTCGATGAAGTTGAGCGGGCGGGCTGCGCCCGCTCCAGCCGCGCCGCCCCCGGCCGCGATGCCTTCAGACGCGTTGCCAGAAACCGTGTTGTTCGGACCGTGTTCGTGCGGATGACCCATAGCGGGCGATCCTAGTCGGCCGCCGCGTTGCACCCAGCGCCATCACGCGCCGAGGCCGCTCATCGCCCGCGCGGCGTGCTCGGTCGCCTCCGTCGCAAGGGCCCGCAGTTGGTCGGGCTCGTACATCGGGAACGCCCAGGTGCGATCCTCGGCGATGGCGGCCTGGGCTACGTCACGCCGGGCCCGCTCGGCCTGCTCGCGCCAGCGTTCCAGCGCCGCCCCGCCGCGCTCGCGGGCGGCGTCCAGCAACGCGTGCAGTTCGCGGTACAGGCGCTTGCGCTCGGCGTGCCCGGCGGCGTCCCGCTTTCGGCGCAGAGCGGTCAGCCGCTCGACCAGTTGGGCCCGCTCCGCCGCCGCCCCGGCCTGCTCGAGCAGATCGGGGAAATGCTCGGCCCTGCGGGCCGCCCAGACGACGCGCTGCGCCTCTTCGACCGTCGGCAAGGCCCGCCCGAGGCGCATCCTGAGGCGCAGCGTCGCCGTCACCATCGCCATCGGCGCGACGTCCATGCCGATCCACGCGTGCAGCCAGGCCTGGGTGACGGCGTCGTAGCCACTCTCGCCGTCGCGGCCGGCCCCGCCCGTGCCGTGAATGAACCCGTCGCACCCCGCCGCCCGCATCAGGCCCGTCAGCAGCAGGGCGCGGGGCACGATCTCACCGGCGTTCACCGCGGCCTGATCGCGCACGTCCGCGTCGGTCCCGCCGCGCCGCTCGGCCCCGATCTCGCGCCCGATGCGCCACACCGGCAACTCGCCCGCGCCCAGTTCGCGCACGCCCGCGTCCGCGCCGCCGTGGTCTTGCACGGCGCGGTTGTACGTTGCCCGCGTCCCCGCCGGGTCGCTCGCCATGGCCCCGGCGAGACGGCGCATGAGCCCCGTCCGCGCGACATCGCTCGCGAAAATCACCCGGACCGGCGTCGCGGGCTGACCCGCCGTCGGCACCGCCTTTTCCGCCAGCCCGCCGGGCCCGACGACCGCCATCGCGACCTGGTGGGCGACGCTCGCGGCGCCGGCGTGGGCCTGCATCGCGGCCCGGATGGCGTTGAGACCGTCAGCGACCCCCGGGGCCGCGCCGCCTCCGGCGCGGGCGTCGGCCGGCACGTCGGTCACGCGGACCGCGGCTCGCCTGCCCGTGGGCACGGCGGTCTCGATCGCGCTGGCTGCGGGCGCGCCGCCGATCGCCCACGTCCGCGTCTCCAGCCGCCGGCCCTTGGCGTCGTCGATGAGCACGGGGTAGCGCACGGTGGCGGCGTCGTTGACGTCCTGATCCACCACGAGCCAGGCCGCCTGGGCCCCGCACCGCTCCGCGATGGCCACCATCGCCGCGTACTTGGCGAGGATGCCCGGGTGCCAGATGCCCGCCTGATGCCCGGACATGACCACCGGGCGATCGGGCGTCAGGCCCAGTTCGGCCCGGAAGGCCCGCTGCTCGGGGGTCAGCGCGTCGGCCCGCCATGTCGAGTCGCCCGGCCGGGCCGCGCCGGCGAGCCCGGCGGCCAGTACGCTCAGGTGCTGCACGTCCATCACCCCGGCAGCCTCCGGCGCTGCGTCCGCCGATGCGTCTTGGCCCGCTGGCTGCATACCGGGTTGTAGGCCGGCCCGCCGGTCGGGCGACTCGGCAGCAGGCACCTCGACATCACCGACTCACTCAGCCGATACCACACCCATGCCCGCCCGTGCGCCGCAGATGAGTCCGTTCCCGCCGAGCGCGCTGGCGATGCTCGTCGCGGCGGGCCTCGCCCTCGCCCCCGGCGCACCGGCCTGGGGCGACATCGACGGTTCCGGGGCCGCCGCCCAAGAGCCGCGCGACGCCGCCGCCGACGCCAACCCGGATGGCCCGACGACCGCCGCCCGCTCCCGGCGCATCGTCCGCGTGTTCGATTTCGACGAGCCGGCGAACCCCGACGAGGTGCCCGCGGGCTGGGTTCGCGCTCAATCTCCGCCGCAGGGCGTTGACCGGGACAAGGCCCCCGCGCGCCCCGGCTTCCCGGACTTCAACCGCGCCGGCTTCGACTTCGACACCCGTCGCTCCGGCACCGCCTCGGTGCGTCTGCCAACCCAGGGGGGCTCGACGAGCCTGCGCCTGCGCCCGGGCGAGATGCCGATCTTCCCGGACGCCGACTACCTCGTCACCGCTGCGGTGCAGACCGACGCGCTGCGCTCGGCCCGCGCGTTCCTGGTGGCCCGATTGCTCGACCAGCGCCTGGTGCCGATCCCCGGGGCCGAGTCGCGCTCGGCCCCGGTGCTCTCGCCGGGCGTGTGGACGAATGTGAGCGTCACACTTCCCGGGCGCTTCCCGCAGGCCGCGTGGCTGCAGATCGACCTCGAACTTTTGCAGCCGGCGCAGTTCCAGCCGCAGCCCCAGGGCCCGCTGGCGCAGCACACCATCGTGCGCGAGGACGTACGCGGGGCGGCGTGGTTCGACGACGTCGCGATCATGCAGATCCCGCGGGCCCGCCTGTGGTCCAGCGACCCGGACAACATCATCCGCGCCCGTTCCACCGAAGCGGCCGGCGCCGCCGTCGGTCCGACGCTGTTCTTCTCCGCGCGTGATCTGGCCGCGGAGCCGCTCACCGCCGACCTGGTCGTGTTCGATGTGCAAGGCCGCCCGGTGGATCGTCTGCGCTCGCCCATCACGCCGGACGGGCGCCCGCTGTCGTGGACGCCGCGGCTGCCGCTGTTCGGCTGGTACACGGCGCGGCTGACGGTTCGGGCCGGGGAAGAAGCCGTCTCGTCCGACGCGATCGACTTTGCGTTTCTCGCGCCCCCGCCCGCCGCGTCGGCCACCGCCGCCGCCCTCGCCGACCGGGCCCGCCTGGGCATCATCGCGGAAGACCTGCCCGAACCGCTGCTGGGCCGCATGCCCGCGTTGACGGACCAGATCGGCACGGGGTTCCTGGTGCTGCCGCTGTTCGATCCGGCGCTCCCGGCGGCCGATCAGCCCGCCGCCGCGCTTCGCCGGGCCCCGCTGTACACCGCGCTGATGGAGCGCTCGCAGGTCATCACGCTGAGCCTGCCGCGCGTGCCCGATGCGCTGGCCCGCACGCTCGCGCTGGACCCGAGCGACGCGGTGGGCATGGCCGCCCGCTCACAGTCCGCGTGGGCGCCGTATCTCCAGCCCACGATCGACACGTTCGGGCAGCGGCTGACGCGGTACCAACTGGGGGGCGTGGGCGATCCGCACGTGCTGCGGCGCGACCCGGCCCCGCCGCTCGCGGCGCTGGAATCCGTCCTCGAACGCCTCGTCCCCGATCCGCATTTGAGCCTGACGTGGTGGGCGGATCACGACCCGCCGACCATCGCCCGCCCGGCCGGGCCGACTGCTTCCGGCTCGACACCGCCGCGCCCGCTGATCGACGGCGTGACGCTGCTGCTGCCGGCGTCGTTCCCCGACAGCGCGCTGCCGGAGATCATCGACCGCTGGACGCGGACGCCCATGGAGCCCGGCCAGCCCCCGCCGCAGCTCACGCTCGTGCCCGAACTGCTCGACCCGGACCGCTTCGGCGCGTTCGCGCGCTTGTCGGAGATGGCGCGGCGCACGATCTCGTTCTGGGCCGCCGCCGGGGCGCTGGGGGACGATCCATCCTCGCCGATTCCCCCGCCGCGCTTGGCGCTGAAGAGCCCGTGGCGGCTGGTCGTGGACCCGGACAGCCCGACTCCGGAGACCGCGCAGCGCATCGACCCGGGCCCGGCCCTGGCGGCGATGCACACGCTGGTTGATCGGCTGGCCGGTCGGCGCGTGGTCGGGACGCTCGCCGCGCCCGACGGCGTGCGTGCGCTCATCCTCGCGGCCCGCCCCGCGGGCGCCTCGGGCACCGCCGCCGCGCTCGAACGCGGGGCCATCGTCGCCTGGAACGTGTCCGCCCCCGAAGATCGCGCCCGCGTCGAGTTCGCCCCCGCCGGCTCGTCCGCCACGCTCGTCGACATCTTTGGCAACACCCAGCCGATCCTGCCCGCGCCGCCCGCCGGCGGCTCGCCCGCGGATCGGGCCGCGCTGGTGCCGATCCTGTCGGCCCCCGTCTCCGCCACGCCGACGTTCATCGAAGACGTCGACCCCTACCTCGCCCTGTTCGTCTCCGGCTTCCGGATCGAGCCCGCGTTCCTCCGCGCCGTCGCCAGCGAGCACGAGCAGCGGCTGATCCTCACCAACCCGTGGCCCGTGCGCCTGGCGGGCAAACTCCAGATCCGCGGCGATGCGTCCTCCGCCTCGGGCGCGTCCGGCGGCGCCCCGAGCCCCGATGACTGGAACGTCTCCCCGCAGGGCGTGATCGACTTCTCCATCCCGCCCGGGCAGACGATCGAGATCCCGATCACCGTCACGCTCTCGGCCCGCCAACTCGCCGGGCGGCGCGACATCGCCGTCATCGCCCGTGTGCAGGCCGACCGCGCGTACCCGCCGATCCGCCTGACCGCGCCCGTCGAGATCGGGCTGCCGGAGCTCGACCTGACGCCCGAACTGATTCTCTCGCCCGGCCCGGAAGGCCCGGACGCGATCGTCAGCGCGACCATCACCAACCGCGACACGCGGGCCCGCTCGCTGATCCTCGAAGCGGCGGCCCGCGGGCAGGCGACCCAGCAGATCCAGATCTCCGACCTCGCGCCCGGGGCGAGCACGCAGCGGCGGTTTGTGTTTCGCGCCGCCGCCGCGGACCTTGCGGGCCGGCGCATCCTTGTGAGCCTGGCCGACCCGGAGTCGGCGGCACGATTGAACAAGGCTGTGCAGGTGCCTTAGGGAAGGGGCGAGAGGTTAGAGGTGAGGGGCGAGGGGATGCATCGGGCATCACCTCTGTCATCGCGTCACGCTCACGCGCAGCCCACGAACCACGCGCTCAGGAAGTCGAACAGGTCTTGCGGCGTCCACGTGCCCGAGGCGTCCATGTCCGCGTTGTTTTCCAGGTCGAAGTAGCCGGCGATGAAGTCGAAGAGGTCCTGCACCGTCACCGAGCCCGAGTTGTTGTAATCGCCGCGGCAGTCGTCGGAGGGGCGCGTGCCGGGGTCGCCCGTAGCCAGCCGCAGGCCCGTCACGAACACCGCGCTGTCGAGGATCTGGTCGTTGACATCGCCGACTTCCAGTCGCAGCGTGTGCACGCCGGCGCTCAGTTCCGGCGTCGTCGTCGTGAGGTGATGGATGAGCCCGTGCGGGCTGGCGAACGCCGTGTTCACGTCCGCGCCGGTCTCCAGCCCGGCAAACGAGCGGCCGACCTGGACTGGCTTGCCGTTGGCGTCGAAGACCACCTGCGCATCGGGGTCGAGCCCGTCGACGAACGCGATGAACGCGTCGGTGAAGCGGTTGGTGTAGACCGGGAACTCGACGCTCCCGAAGATGAAGTCGAAGGCGATCGCGCTGGGCGCGCTGAGTTCGAACTCCACTTCCACGGCGGCGACATCGAACGAGCGGTCGAAGTTGTGGATGTTCCCGCCGCGGTCGCCGAAGGCGTCGAACTCGGGCGAGCCGCCGGTGTCGAAGTCGCCCATCGCCGAGTTCACCCGGGCCGGCGGGGCGGCGGGCTCGAGCGGGCCGTCCCGCGCCGGATCCAGCGGCGAAAGGTCCGCCACGCTCCCGCTCGACAAGACCAGCCCGTCGCGGATCGTCACCGGCCCGGCGACGAAGCCGCTGTAGGTCCCGATCTGCCCCGGGCTGCCCTTCACCACCGATACCGACCGAACCGTCAGCCCCGACGCGTGCAGGGCCGCGGTCAGGGCGGCTGCGTCCGTCGTTACCACCGTGTGCACATCGGCGCACGCCCCGCCCACTGCTCCGCCCACTGCCACTCCGCACCCGACCGCCGCCGCCAACACCCGCATCGCCGTTGCCATGACCGTCTCCACCGGGCCGCGCGAGTCCCCGCCCCACTCTCCTTCTTTCTAAGGAGTCCGGGGCCGTCTGAGAGGTCATGCGTCAGGTAACGGACAAACCTGTCAAAAATCAGCGCGAGATTTTGGCGACGCCGTCGGGTGCGAGCTCTTTCGCCCGCCGCACCACGTATTCCGCGGCGTCCTCAACCCCCTTCGCCCGCACGCCCACGCGCGGGCAGGGGGCATCGCCGACGATGACTGTCTGCTCCAAGGGCAATCCCGCCGCGAGCCCGGCTTCGATGTCGCGGGCCGCGTCGCCGATCATCCACGAGCGCGACAGATCGACGCCGAGGTCCGCCGCGGCTTGCAGCAGCATCCCGGGCTTGGGCTTCCGCCACGGATGATCTGTATTCCAGGGCGGAACGGTCCCGTCGGGGCTGTGAAAGCACGTGTACACGCCGTCGAGCTCGACGCCGCAAGCGCGCAGAAGGTCGGCGACGCGCGTGTTCGTCGCGTTGATCTGCTCGAGCGTGCACCACCCGCGGGCCGCGGCGCTTTGATTGGTCACCATCACCAGCCCAAGCCCGGCCTCGCGCATCCGCCGCAGCCCCGCGGCGACCCCGGGCAGCAACTCGACCAGCGCGGGATCGAACAGATACCCCGGGTGGGCCATGCGCCCAGCGATCGTCGCGTTGGCGATGAGCGTGTCGTCACGATCGAGAAAGACGAAGGACCGCACGACTTATCGCCTCTGACGTCGGAACGCAACGCCCACCGCCAAGGCGACTAGCGCGCTCGGCGCGGGCACCGCGACAACCCTCAGCGTGAACGCACTATCGGTGCCGGACACGACCAAAGGCAGGGTGTTGTAGAACCAGATATTGTTCGTACTCGGGGGCACGGTACCCGCGCGGCTGATTTGAAGGTTCTCAACAGTCAGCGAGGGCGTGCCGGACGTGAAGAAGTTCGGGAGCGGCTGCCCGGTGGCGGGCTGGAAGTCTGCCCCGACGCCAGAGCCGAGCACAAACTGAATCGAAGTCCAGTTCTCTGGCGACAGGTTGGAAAACTGTCCAAAAAGTGAAAGCAATGACTGAGGGCCCAGGTTCGAGCTCGGCCCGTGCGTCAGCCTGAAAGCGAAGTCGACCGGCACGTTTGTCCGAGTAATGCCCGGAAAGAACTCGAACCCAGAGGAGAAGAGTTGGTGAACACTGACCCGCGTGCCCGCATAGTCGGTTGCCGCAGTGAGCGGAACCTCCATCTCGACCGTGCGATCAAAGAGAGCGGCCCTGCACACAGGGACCCCGGCAAAGGCGAGGATCGACATTGCGACAAGACGGAGACTATTTCGTGCCATATCGAATGATAGCCGGTCTGCAATCTATAGACCGGTGAGCCCGCATGCTGTGACAGCGACGGAAACCTTTGGCAGAAGTATGGCAAGCTTGCTGCGCGGCTACCGCAGCGCCACCGTCTCCACCTTGACACTCAGTTCGTTCGGCAGGCACCGGGCCGCGGCGCCGGTGAAGCACATGCCTTCCGTCTCGCACGGGCGGGGCGAGCCGAGGATGCACATCGCCAGTTCTGCCGCCCGTTCATCGGTGCGCGGGAGCAGGCGTGTCGGCCCGGCGATCGCCACCAGCACCACCTGGCGCCCGTCGATCGTGCGGACGCCTTCGCCCGTCGGCGGGCAAGTCGCGGCGACCGCGGTCTTGAGGTCCAGCGCGCCCATCGCGCTGACGCGGTCCACGTCCCACTCGTGCTGGCGCCAGCGCACGCACCCGAGCCCGCCGCCCGCGTCGCGCACCAGCGCCACCACCACGCAGCAGTGTTCCTCCGCCCCGCGCGCCACGGCCGAGCGGATCTCGAACGCCGGGCCCGTCGTCTCGCCCTCGCCGCCCGCGACGATCACGCCCACGCCCGGGCGATCCGCGCCCATGCCTTCGACATCCAGCCCGCCGTTGCCCGCGCTGGCGAGTTGATCGCGCAGCGTCGGCCCCGGGCTCATGGATTTGGCCAGAGATCGGGCCATCTCGCCCGGCATCCGGGCCAGCATCGCGCCGCCCACGACCAGCCCGACGCACGCGGCGGCCGCCATCAGCCCCGAACCCCACAGCACCCAACGCATCGCCCGCGCCGGGCCCTCCGCGCGGGTACCCCCACGCTCCGCGTGGGACGTGTCGTCACCGATGCGCGCAGCGACGCCCGCGTGATCAACGCCTGGGGCGCAGTCGCGCTCGAGTTCATCGACCTCGACCGCCATCCGGAGCAGATCCGCCAGCCGCGCATCGTTCATGACCCACCGCCTTTCGTCCCCGCCTGGTCTTCTTCCGTGCCGCTGGGCGACGGCAGCTCCACAAGCCCCATCCGGGCCAGGTGGGCCCGCACCTTGCCGTAGGCGGCGTGCTTGTGCTTGTTGATCGTGCTCCCGCTCATCCCGAGCCGACGCGCCAGGGCCCGGTCCCCCTCGCCGAGCGCGATCGCGTGCACGATGGTGCGCTCCAGGTCCGTCAACCCCGCGCCGGAGCCGTCCTTCAAGCACGCGCGGACCGCGTCGATCAGTTCCGCCTCCGCGAGCAGCGCCGTCGCGCCGCGCTCGCGCAGCGGGCCGGCGTCTCCGCTCTGACCGTCGCGCACATCTTCCAGCCGCGCTTGCTCCCGAGCGACGCCGCGCAGGTGCGTGAGCCACGCGTTATGCCCGACGGCGTACACGAAGGTGGTGACCGCGGCCCGGGTGGGGTCGTACTTCCCGTCGCGCAGGGCCCGCCAGACGCTGGCCCAGGTGCGCTGGCTGAGGTCCTCGACGACGTCCTCGCGCCCGCCGCTGCGTTTGCGGAGAAGCCGCCGCAGCCCGGTGCCGACGCGTCGGTGCAGATGCTCGAACGCGCGTTCATCCCCGCCCGCGGCGGCCGCGGTCAGGTCCGACAAGCTCGAGAGCGATCCGTCCAACATCCCACCACCCCTGGCCGCCGCGCCAGCGCCCCCCCCACCAGCGTCATCGCGCACCGACCCTGCCCGCGCCGGCTCGCCCGCCCGCCACGCGCTGGACCCCGCTTCACCGCTCATGACCAGGACCGCCTGCACTCATGGGCTTTTCGCCGCTCACCCGTGAACGTTCGCCCCCCACGCCTCACCAACCCCACGCCCACCCCGCCCCTCCTTCAATACCCGCTCCCGCGGCGGGCGGTGCCCCCCATCCGGCCAAAAAAAGAAGACGGCCCGGGGCTGTGCGAACCGTCAATGGTCCGTTAAGCCCGAGGCCGTCTGCCGGGAAGTGGAGGCGACGAGACTCGAACTCGTGACCTCATCCATGCCATGGATGCGCTCTACCAAAACTGAGCTACGCCCCCGGCGTGTTCCAACCTATGCACTTGTCTCCCGGGTCCGCGTTGCCGCTCGCCCGTGAACCCACAGTATTCGTCCCCCCGCCGCCCCGGTCAAATCCACCCCCAAACATGGCCGGCCAGCCCGATCGGACGGGTCGCGCCCTTACCCCCGCCGATCTGCCCCATCTGCCCCATTTGCCCCATTTGGGCCACCCACAACCCGATCCACCGCCGCCACTACCCGCTCGACGGCGATCCGATCAATCCGGCAGCGTTCCGGCTCGTCGTCCGCGACCAACTCGGCCGGCAAGTCGGGATCGGCGACCACGTCGACCCGCGCCCCGCACCCGGGCCAGGTCGGCAGGGTCGTCCATCGGGGGTCGGTCGGGCCGAAGAGCGTGACCGTCGGCACGCCGAAGGCGGCCGCGATATGCCTGGGCCCGGTGTCGTTGGTCACCAGCAACCTCGCCCCGCGGACGACGCCCTTGACCGCCCCGAGCCCGCCCGGGGCCCCGACCATCGCACGCACGGCCGCGCTCCCTCCTCCCGCACCCCCCGCGCCCCCCGCACCCCCCGATCCCGCCGCCCGCACCACCGCGTCGATCACCTCCGCCTCGCCGGGCGCGCCGCTGACGACCACGGGCCACCCGCGCGTCCGCGCGATGTGGGCGGCGACCGCGCCGAACCGCTCGGCCGGCCACCGCTTGGCCGGGTTGTTGCCGCCGGGGTTGATGACCGCGTACGCCGCGCCGGGCTCGATGCCCACCGCCCGCAGCGCCTGCGCCGCGGCCTGTTCCTGGGCTTCCGTCACACCCAGCGACAGCCGCCGCTCTCCACCGACCGCGTCCGCAATCCCGGCCGCCTCCAGCAGCGCCTCGCCCGCGCGCCAGTAATACTCGACCGCCGACACCACCGCCCACCGCCCGTCGGGGCGCTTAGGGGCGGCGAGCCGATGCGTCAGCAGCACGCCCCGCCCGTCGCGGTCGTACCCGATCCGCCGCGGGATGAACGCCACGCGCGTCACCAGCGCCGTCGAGAACGAGTTGGTGAGCAGCAGGGCCGCGTCGTATCGCAAAGGCCGCAGGCGCTGGGCCACCCGCTTCACACCCATCACCCCGCTGGCGCGATCGACGTGCCAGTCATCAAACCACCCGCCGCCGGCGAGCACTTGGTCGATCCCCGGCCGCGCCAGCGCGCCAAGAAACGCCCCCGGCATGGCCCGGCGCACGCGCGTCAGCGTCGGCGTCGCCATGACCGCATCGCCGACCCACGACGGACAGACGACGAGCACGCGCAGCACCGGCCGCGCGCCCCGCGCCCCGCCAGCAGCCGTGTCGCCCAAGTCCGTGTCCACGCGGATTCTTGCCCGGGCGGGAGCGGGGAGGAAGGAAGGACGCGGGGATGGGGGGAGGGGGGGATTTCATGACGCGATGATGGGGTGACGCGGTGAGGGGGTGACGGGGTGAGGGGTGGAGGGGCAGTTGCTCGCGTCACCGCGTCACCGCGTCACCGCGTCAAGTTTCCACCAAACGACAGAAGGCGGCCTGACCGGCGGCCGCCTCCTGCCTTCCCCTTGTCCCCCGCCCCCCCGCCCCGTCTTTCCCTCAATGCCTCACGGCAGGTCGAGCGGGATCAGGACGCGGTTGACGACGTGCACGATGCCGTTGCGGGTGCGGATGTTGGTCTGCACCAGCCGCGCGTCGGTGATCTGCGGGTCGTTGTCGCGCAGGGCGCCGTTGCGAGCCGGGCGGATCCGCGCGCCCTCGAGCAGCGTCGCGATCGAGCCGTTGGTCCGCGCCAGGCGGGCCACGTCGTTGGCGTCGATCGCCCGGCCCGAGACGTGATACAGCAGCACGTTGGTCAGCACCGGGATCGGGTCGCCCCCGCCGAGGGTCGTGAACGCGCCGACCAGGAACGACCACGCGCCGGCCTCGTCGTTGCCGGTGAAGCCGAGGTCGCGGGCCGTCTGGATGAACGCGGCGTCGCTGGGCGCGAAGACCGTGAGGTGGGTGCGCAGCGTCGAGACATCATCGACCAGGCCCGCCGTGTCGAGCGCGACGAGCAGCACGTCGAAGTCGCCCGTGTTGTCGTCGAACGCGCCGCCGGACTGCGCGACCAGCGCGCCGATGGTGCCGGGCGTCGGGTCGCTATCGAGCGGGCTGGTGCCGCCGGCCAGGTTGATGGGCAGCAGCACGCGGTTGATCGTGAACACCGTGCCGTTGTTGGTGAACACCGGGCCCAGCGGCAGGATGCGCGGGTTGGTGAAGTCCGGGTCGGCGTCGACGAGTTCGCCCTGGAACGTGCGCACGCGCTGCGTCACGCCGTCGACTTGCAAGAGCGTCGGGATGCCCTGGTCGAGGAACTCGAACTGCTTGAGCCCGCGCTGGGTGAGCGCCTGGCCCGAGACGTGGTAGAGCAGGACGTTGGTCAGGACCGGGATGGGGTCCCCGCCGCCCAGGCCGGTGAACGCCGTCACCAGGAACGACCACGCGCCGGCCTCGTCGTTGCCGGTGAAGCCGAGGTCGCGGGCGGTGCGCAGGAACGCGGCGTCGTTGGGCGCGAACACGGTCAGCGTCGCATTCGGATCGCTCAGCGCGTCCACCAGGCCCGCCGCCTGCACCGCGGTGAGCAGGATGTCGAAGTCGCGGTTGTTCTGGTCGAAGGTTCCGCCGCTGGCGGCGACGACCGCCGCGACCGTCGCCGGGCGTCCGCGCCCTTCGCTGGCGTCCGCAGCGTTCACCAGCCCGCCCACTCCAAAGCCCACAGCCGCCAATGCCATCGCCGTCCACGCTCGCATGGTGCGTACTCCTTTGCTCAAGATTTCTGGACACCCGTCACGCGTGCCCGGGGAGCACACAGCCGCCCCGATCAGCACGCCTTCGGCGAAGAACTCGCCGACGGCCGATCACTTCGATTGATCGCGCCACCCAGTTGCACCATTCGACCCAACTTCCAAAAACAGCCGCATCGCCTGTTTCGTGGCGCTCCGCACCTACCCCCGGCCCGCGCCCCGCTCGCCCCAGCGCACGCCCACGCCGCTGCGCTGCGGAAAGACCGCGACCTCGCTTCCGACCGCGAGCACGCTCGAGACGGGCGCGGCGTCCGACAGGAAACCAAAGTCCACGCCGAAGACCGCGGCAAAGTCCATCCGGATCTGTGTCTCCAGAACCGGGTACACGCCCCACAAGGGATGGATCACCTCGTACACCGCGCCGCCGCCGGTCCGCCCCGTGCCGAAGCCCCACTGCTGGTGAATGAACCACTGCTCCAGGCTGTCGGGCCCCGGGCGCACGACGGGCTTGGTGCCCAGCAGGCGCACGACATGCTCGCGCATCTCGACCGGCGGCTGCCCGCCGGCACCCGCTGACCCGCGCCCGCCACGGGCGGAGTTGCCGCGCATCAGTGTCTTGGTCCGCGCGTCGGTCTCGCCCGCCGCCAACCCGCCCGCCGGCCAGAGCAATCGATACTCGACGCCGATGCTGCGCTGCTGCTGCTTGACCTCGCTGGTGAGGTCGGCGGTGACGTAGGGCTCGCCGTAGGTTCGCCGGGCCGCCCACGCGACCAGCGGCTTGGGCACGATCTCACGGATGAAGACCACGCCGCGCCGCGTCCCGGCGCGCACGTAAAACCGCAGGTTCATCTCCGCGAACGTGTGCTGCCCGGGCCACTTCACGCCGAGCACGCGGGCCCCGACAAACTCGAAGCACACCAGCGAGATGAAAGCCTGCCCGCCGCCGCTGGTGAGGGCACTGCCGCCCGCCTTGTCCGCGCCCCTCTCACCACCCTTCTCCCCCCGGCGGTGCACCGTCCGCGTCTCGATCGTGAACTCCGCATCGCCCAGCCCCGGCGCCCGCGGCGGCATGAACCGGCTCAGCACCTCCGGCGGGACGGCCCACGTCACCACCGCCAGGTTCTGCCATCGCGCTGTCAAAAACGGACGCGGCATGCACCGCTATCGTCGCACCACCGGGCCGCTTCATCACGAATACCGCCCGACCCCCTCTGCCGACCCACTCCGCCCAGCCCCGCCGATGCCCGCCCCGCCGCCCGAGCCCACCTTCGCCCCGCTCCCCGCGCTCATCGAGGCGTTCACGATCCCCGTGCCCGCGCTGCCGGCGTCGCTCGACGGGTTCACCATCCTGCACCTGTCCGACCTGCACATCCGCCGCTTCACGCCCGGACGCCGCTCGTTCATCGCACTGCTCGACGCGCTCGACGCGGCCGCCTCCAGCGCGCTGTCGCCCCGCGGCCCGCCCGATCTCATCGCGATCACCGGCGATCTCATGGACGCGCCGGGGCAGGAAGACGCCACCCGCCGCTCGCTCGAACGCATCGCCCCGCACCTGCACGCCCGCCTGGGCGTGGTCGCCATCTTCGGCAATCACGACTCGCCCGCGCTCCGGCGCGATCTGGATCAGCGGCCGGTGCACCCGATCCGCTTTCTCCCGGGCCAGGCTGTGCGCCTGCGGCCGGACCTCGACGTCTTGGGCCTGTCGTACCCCGAAGACCCGCTGTCGGCCCTGCTGG
This sequence comes from uncultured Phycisphaeraceae bacterium, assembly GCA_964615765.1. Classification (GTDB taxonomy): domain Bacteria; phylum Planctomycetota; class Phycisphaerae; order Phycisphaerales; family UBA1924; genus CAZTQN01. Next base: position 30,883 of record CAZTQN010000028.1, on the reverse strand, counting down.
CGGCGCCGCTGGATCCGCGCGTCTTCACGCTCACGCTGGCGCACCATCCGACGTGCCTGATCGCCTGCGCCGACCTCGGCCTGCCGCTGGTCCTCGCCGGGCACACCCACGCGGGGCAGGTCCGCGTCTCCTCGCGATTGGCCCCGCACACCTCCAGCGACCTGCCGCCGCATCTGGCGACGGGCCTTCTGCGCCTGCGCGGCACACTGATGCCGATTTCCCGCGGGATCGGCACGGGGGTGATCGAGGGCCTCCGCGTCAACTGCCCGCCGCAGATCCCGCTGTACACCCTAACCCTGGGCAAACCCCCGATTCATGCGGCGAACGACCCGGCGGCGGCCTATCGGACGGTGATGCAAGTCCTTCCCTGGTAAGCACTTAGACCAGCCGCCCAGAAAATCGCACGGTTTTCCTTGGCGCGCCCGGCGAGATCGATTATGCTCGGGTCTCGTTCGGTATGCGCTCGCGCCTTGGGGGGCGACTGGGGAGGGCATGGACATGGGCAACCGTCGGTCACGGGCCGGGGCTGGTACGCACACGATGACGGCGCTGGCGGCTGTGGCTGCGCTGGTGTGCGTGGGCGCGCCCGCCGCGGCTCAGCCGCTGGCGACGTGCGGCAACGTGGTCACGCGGCTGCTCGACGCCTCGCCCACGCCGACGCGTTCCGGTCTGCCCTGGGCCCCGACGATCCGGCGCTTTGGCGACTTTGCCTATTTCTCCGCCTTCCGTCCCGCCGACGGCTGGACACTGTGGCGCACGACCGGGTTCGACTACACGACCACGCAGGTCGCGACGCTGTCGCAGCTCGCCGAGGCCACGGTTTCGCCGCAGTCCATCGTCGCGACCACGCCGACGCATCTGTACTTCACATCCGGGGGTTCGGCGCTTTGGCGTACCGACGGCACCGCCGCCGGCACGGCCTTGGTCGACGCCGCCGCCCTGGGGTTCCAGGAGCCGCTGCTGGTGGGTGATCGCCTGCTGTACCGCACCAGCACGGAGGTCCGCATCATCGGCCCCGCCGACGCCGCGCCGACGCCGCTGTGCCCGACACTCTCAAGCACGACGTTCAACGGCAGCAACGCGCTGGAGATCAACGGGCGGGTGGTCTTCGGGCTTCTCGGGGCCGGCACGACGAGCGAGCTGTGGGTGACCGACGGCACGCCGACGGGCACCGCGCGCCTCGCCGCGTACGACGGCGGGGCCAACGCCGACGCGCAGATCACCCGCCTGTACCGCGTTGGGAGCAAGATCATCTATCGCGCCGGCACGCCCGAGACCGGCGTCGAGCTGTTCGCGACCGACGGCACGCCGGCCGGCACGGGCGTCTTCCACGAGTTTCTTCCCGGGCCGACGAGCTATTTCGACACGCGCATCCTCGGGCTCGCGGGCGACCGCCTGTACGTCAACTACCTGACGATGCTCGCCGTCACCGACGGCACGACCGTGACGGACCTGGACGACGAGTACCTGGTGCGCCCGTTGACCGTCGCGCCCGACACCTTGGCCCGCGCGGGCACCAGCACGCTGTTCGCGGCGCGGATCGCGTTCCCGACCACCGGGCGTCCGCAGACCGGGTCCGAGCCGCTGATCTCCGACGGCACGCCCGCCGGCACCGGCCCGCTCGGGGGCGATTTCATCCCGGGCAGCACGGGCGCGTTCGACTCGGCGACGTACGCCATCCAGTTCGGCGAGCGCACAGTGTTCGCCGCCCGGGCCGCCCACGGCTCGACCGATCTCTACATCACCGACGGCACGCCGGACAACACCGTCCGCCTGGTGCAGGGCGGCGTGTCCACCGCCAGCTCGATGCACGTCGAGGGGGGGCGCGTCTTCTTCGTGCGCGGCACGACGGCGACCGGGGCCGAACTCTGGCTGACCGACGGCACGCCCCAGGGCACGCGCCTGGTCAAGGACATCTGGCCCGGGGCGGACTCGAGCAGCCCCAGCGGGATTTCGGATGCGCCGTGGCCGATCGCCGGGAGCAACGGCATCTTCTTTACCGCCAGCACGCCCCAGCACGGGCGGGAGCTGTGGTACTCCGACGGCACCGAGGCCGGCACCGTGCTGGTGGTCGACATCGCCGCGGGCTCGGCGTCGTCCAACGTGGCCACGATCGGGCGGCTGGGGAGCGGCGCGCTGTTCGGGGCTGCGCCCACGTCGAACGTCGGCGCCTTCGGCGTGACCGTCAACCTGCCGCCTTCGCTGCAGGTGTGGGACGGCTCGCCCGCGCCCGGGCGCGTCATCACCGATGTCGCATCGGGCGACCCGCCCACCGCGGTGCTGCGGGCCGTCGCGCCGCTGTTCGAGTCCGCCGTGGGCACGTACTTTCTCGCGAACTCCGCGCTGTACAAGACCGACGGGACGGACTTCGGGACCATCCGGCTCACGTTCGTGCAGAACCTGGTCAACGCGACGCAGGTGCAGTTCAGCAACCAGCAGGAGCAGGGCGCGACCGTCGCGCAGCTCGGCGACCTGGCGGTGTTCCCGGGGCTGACGGTGCCCGCCGGCGGCGAGCCGGCGATCACCGACGGCACGCCGTCGGGCGCGTCGATCATCCGCGACATCGTGCCGGGCGCGGGTGGGTCGTCGCCGGCCAACTTCACGCCGTTCCGATCCGCCAACAAGGTCATCTTCCGCACCACCACCACCGCCGCCGGGACCGAGCCGTGGGTGACGGACGGCACGTTCGACGGGACCTTCGCGCTTGGCGACCTGTTCCCCGGCCAGGGCTCGGGCCTGGGCAGCCAGCAGGGCGGCGGGGACCGCTTCGTCGAGTTCGGCGGGCGCATGTACTTTTACGCCCGCACCGGCTCCAGCGGGACGAGCATCTTTTTCTACTCCACCGACGGGACGCCCGGCGGGACGGGCCCGATCAACTCCGGCCTCTCGGGCCTGATCGCCGTCGACACCTTCGCGCCCGGCGTGTGCGAGCGCGGCGCGCTGTTCTGGGGCAGCGCGATCGGGACCGGGGCCGAGCTGTACGTAACGGACAACACGCCGACGGGCACGTCGCTTGTGCGCGACGTGACGCCCGGGCCGGTGGGCACGGGCCCGCGGCCACTGACGTCGGTCGGGCGCTTCTCGACGTTCGTCGCGGCCGTCGCGGGCCAGACGCGTGTCTGGTTCACTGACGGGACCAGCGCGGGCACGCGCCCGCTGAACGTGACGATCAACGGGGACGTCATCAACTCTGTGGGCGTCGGGGCCGTCGAGGCGGCGAGCGCGCCCGAGCCGCGGCGGACATTCTTCGTCGCGCGGACCACCTCCGGGCGGGCGTATGTGTGCTGGTTCACGACGCAGCCGGAGGCGGCGTGCGTGCTGGCGGAGATCACGCCGGCGCCGCTGCAGAACGGCCTTGGGGCGCCGCTGATCATCAACAACCGGCTGTTCCTGGCGGTGAGCGACGCGGCGATCGGGGCCGAGCCGCTCGCGATCGACCTGTGCGCGGGAGACTTCAACAACTCCGGCGGGTCGCCGACGGTGCAGGACATCTTCGACTACGTGACGGCGTTCTTCGCGGGCGAGGCGCGGGCCGATACCGACCGCTCCGGCGCGGTGGGCGTGCAGGACATCTTCGATTTCATGACGCGCTGGTTCGCGGGCTGCGCCACCGGCGGCGGCGGGGGCTGACTGCGCACCCTAGTGCGGCACTTCCTTGACGGCGTTGCGGTTCCACGCCGGGACGCGCATCACGATCTTGCCGGGCTTGAGGATCTGGCACTGGCAGGACAGGCGGCTGTTGCGCTGGAGGCCGGGGGCCTCTTCGACGCGGTCTTCCTCGGCCTCGGTGGCTTCGGAGATGAGGTCCATGCCTTCTTCGATGTAGACGTGGCAGGTGGAGCAGGCGCAGACGCCGCCGCAGGCGTGCTCGATGTTGATGTCGTTGCCGAGGGCGAGCTCGCAGAGGTGGTGCCCGACCTCGCCGTTGATGACGTGCTCGCGCTGATCGGTGCCGGTGAGGGCGTGCGGGTCCTCGCAGATGATTTTGATGGCGTTGGTGGACTCGCCCGCGTTGATCTTCACGCCGTGCATGTGCATCGGTACATCGTCCTCGCTGTGGGCCACGTGTGCGGCGAGCCGCTCTGGCCGGACGATGGTAGGGGCGGGGCGTGATCGGGACGGGCGCGGCGGGCGGGGGCGATATCCGGACGCGCGGGTCCGGTCCTGCCGGGGAGCGCCCGCTAGACTGCGGGCGGGAATGACCATGCCACACGCCGGTGATGCTCGATCGTCCGTCCCAGCGCCGGAGCGCGTGGAGATCTCCGTGGTCGCCCCGGCCCACAACGAGCAGGAGAACGTCGCCGAACTGGTGCGGCAGACGCACGCGGCCCTGTCGCCCTTGGGCGTGGGGTTTGAGCTGGTGATCGTTGACGACGGCTCGACGGATGGGACGCGGGCGGCGGTGATCGAGGCGGGGCGGGCCCAGCCGTTTGTCCGGTGCGTCGCGATGACGCGGACGCCGACGGGCAAGGGCGTTGGGCAGTCGGCGGCGATGTACGCGGGGATTCATTCGGCGCGCGGGCGGCTGGTGGCGACGATCGACGCGGATTTGCAGAACGACCCCGCCGACATCGCGCGGGCGTACACGATGCTCATCCAGACCGGGGCCGACTTCGTGCAGGGGGACCGGTCGCACGCGCGGAAGGACAACGCGGTGCGGCGCGTCGGGTCGATCGTGGGGCGGGCGTTTCGGCGCTGGCTCTTGGGCGACACGATCCGCGACACCGGGTGCTCGCTGCGGGTGATGAAGCGGGAGATCGCGGTGGCGCTGCCGCTGCAACTGCGCGGCATGCACCGGTTCATCCCGATCACGGCGCGGCACCTTGGGTACACGGTGGTGGAGATGCCGGTGCACCATCGGCCGCGGGCGGCCGGCGTGACGAAGTACGGGTTCGGGATCACGCAGCGGGCTATTCCGGGGCTGATCGACCTCTTGGCGGTGCGGTACATGAAGTCGCGCCGGCGGCCGGTGGATCATGCGGAGGTGACCGAGCGGGCAGGCGGCGGCAGCGAACGCGGGCGCGACCATGCGCGTGACGAGGGCGTCTCCGTGCGCGGCCCCGGGCCCACGGTCGGAGCGGGCCGCTGATGGCGACGGATGGTGAGAACGGGGCGGAGGGGGCTGCCCCAGCGCGGCGGAAGCGCGTGAAGTGGGAGCCGGGGGCGCTGATGGCGCTGGTGCTGGGGCTGGGGCTGTGGGTCGCGTTCGGGCCGGCGTCGGGGCCGCGGTTCCCGGTCCAGCCCGGCTCGACGGTGCAGACCGTCCGCATCGGGAGCACGCGCGGCACGCTGGAGACCATGCCGGCGGCGGTCGGGGCGGAGGCGGGCGGTGCGCGGCTGCGGCTGTGGATGCCGGGGCAGGAGGGCGCGCCGGAAGCGATGGACGTGGCGCGGGCCCGGAGCGTGCTGGGCGAGCGCGTGGTGAGCGAGGCGCTGGACGGGCAGCGGTATTGGCTGTTCCGCGTGCTGAACATCACGTCGTGGACGAACCTGGTGTGGGTCGGGATCGGGCTGCTGGGGCAAGCCGCGTTCTCCGGGCGGATGATTTTGCAGTGGATCGTGAGCGAGAAGCGGCGCGAGAGCGTGATCACGGAGTCGTTCTGGTGGTTCAGCCTGTTCGGCGGGCTGACGTTGTTCAGTTACTTCGTGTTCCGCCAAGACCCGGTGGGGATTCTGGGGCAGGCGTCGGGGATCGTGATTTATGCCCGCAACATCCGGCTGATTCACAAGCGGAAGAAGCGGGCGCTGCGGGAGGCCGGGGCGCGGGCGGGCGGGTGAGTCGGGCGGCGAGCGCCCACGAGAACGGTCCCGAGGCGTGATGAGCCGATAGGATGGGCGATGCGGGTTCTGATCGATGATGCGCCGGTGGAGATCAGCGAGCCGACGCTGGCGGCGGCGCTGGAGCACGCGCGGCGTGCGGCGCAGGCGCAGAACCGCGTCGTGGTCGAGGCCACGATCGACGGGCTGACGATCCCCGATGCGATGCTCGCCGAGCCGTCTGAGATGGACCTGGGCTCGAGCGAGGTGCGGTTCACGACGGCGGACCCGGGCGCGCTGGTGCGGGCGACGTTCCGCGATGTCAGCGGGCTTTTGGAGCAGGCCAAGCGGGACCAGACGTCGGCGGGGGAACTGGTGCAGACGGGGGACCTGCGCGGGGCGATGGAGAAACTGAGCGCGGCGCTGGGCGTGTGGGACACGGTGCAGCAGGCCGTCAGCAACGGGGCGGCGCTGATGGGCGTGGATCCGAAGGATCTGCGGGTGGCGCTGGATTCGGGGGCGGCGGGTGGGGCGAGTGCGGGCGGGGCGGGGGGTGCGGGGGGGGACGGCGGGGAGAGCGTTGCGGACGCGGTGAGCGGGCTGGCGCACCGGCTGACGGATGTGAAGCGGTCGATCTCGGCGCAGGACTGGGCCGGGCTGTCGGACGCGTTGTTGTACGACATGAACGACCAGGCGGACCGGTGGCGTGTGCTGCTGGATCGGCTGGGCGAGCGGCTCGCGGGCGGCTGAGGGCCGACCCGGCGAAGGTTGGAGCGGACGCGCGGCTTGGGGAGTATTGGTGGCGACACGCACGCAGCACCAGGATCGGGTTGACGAGTGGATGGAGCAGGCCAGCCGCCTGCTGGTGCAGCGCGACTATTTCGAGACCGAGCGGGTGTGTCTGCAGGCGCTGCGTCGGGCGATGGCGATCAACGACTTTGACCGGGTGGCGCGGATCGTGCTGCCTTTGCAGGAAGCGCGGCGTCAGCGGCGCGAGATGGCGGTGGACTCGGGGGCGGTGTTTCTGGTGGAGGATGGGCCGGCGCCGGAGCGGGTGCTGCCGGGGTGTTATTTGTTCGCCCCGCCGCGGGTTGGGGTGGAGGGTCGGAACCTGCGCGAGGTGGCGGACAAGGCGCGGGTGCCGGTGGTGGTGGTGGTGCGCGAGCCGGTGACGAAGGACGGGCTGTGGCCGCTGGTGGCGGTGGGCGGGTGCACGGTGCGGACGAAGGTGACGCCGCCGACGGCGTGGCGGCCGCCGGCGCCGGAGGTGCGTGCGCCGACGAAGAAGACGTCGGGCAAGCGGGGCAAAAGCGTGGCGGCGGAGAGCGGTGCGTCGGGGGGCGGTGGTGCGAGCGAAGCGGGTGAGCATGGGGCCGCGGCGATCCCGGTCGTGCTGCCCCCGCCGGAGTGGTTTGTGACGGCGGTGGAGCAGCTCGGCGACGCGGCGATCGAGACGGCGCTGGCGCAGCCGACGCCGGGCGCGCGGGTAGCGCAGCTGTTTCTGCGTGTGGAGACGCTGCCGGACCATGAGAAGGTGCACCAGCGGCTGATGGACGCCGCACGGGCGGCGGCGCGCGACCCCGGCAAGTACACGGCGAGCGCGGCGGCGGTGCTGGCGGATGTGGATGAGGAATCGCCGGCGTTGAAGCCGCGGACGAGGGGATGAGGGGAAGGGGTTAGAGGCGAGGGGGGAGCGGAGGGCGGAAGGCAGAAGGCAGGAAGGCAGGAAGGCAGGGACCCACCCCCTGCCCCCTCCCTCTGGGAGGGGGTGATGGGAGCGGGGCTTGGGGTGAACTTGCGTGCTTGTGCTTGCTCGATGGCTGCTCGACCCCTCGCCTCTCGCCCCTGACCTCTCGCCCCTGACCTCTCGCCCCTGCACTCCCCTAGGATTGCCGCATGTCGGAGCACATGACGATTCGTGTGAACTTCGGTCGGGCGATGCCGTTGTTTCCGCTGGGGACGACGTCGCTGATGCCGCATCAATTGTTGACGCTGCGGATCTTTGAGCCGCGGTATCGGCAGATGTTGACGGACGCGCTGGACGGGCCGGGGCAGATCGCGATGGCGACGTTCGATGGGGATCGGTGGATGCAGGAGTATCACGGGCGGCCGCCGCTGCGGCCGGCGGTGTGCGTGGGGCAGATCGTGCAGCACGCCAAGCTGCCGGACGAGACGTACGCGGTGGTGCTGCAGGGCGTGTGCCGGGCGCGGATTCTCAGCGAGGCGCCGGCGGATGAAGAGAAACTCTACCGGCGTGCGTATCTCGAGCCGGTCGGGATCGACATGGGGCCGGAGGAGACGCTGCTGGAATATCGGCGGACGCTGGCGAGCAAGCTCTCGGCGGGCCCGCTGAACACGCTGAAGAACGCGTCGGGGTTTGTCGAGCACTTGCAGAACGAGAGCGTCGCGTCGAGCGCGGTGATCGAGCTGCTTGGGCTGACGTATCTGACGGAAGACAGCGTGCGGTATCGGCTGCTGGAGATGGGCGACGCGGAGGAGCGGGCGGAGTTGATCCTGCGGGAGATGCTGGAGCTGGAGCGGCTGGTGAAGCGGGCGCTACCGCAGAAGGGGCAGAGCCCGGCGAAGGGCGTGTCGCTGAACTGAGGTGCGGCCGGGGCGGGCTGGCGTGGCGAGAGCCGAGCGGACGCCGAACGGGTGATCGGGCTGTGCGGGCGTTTCGGTGCGGCGGGGCGGGAAAAACGTGGATCTGAACGGGGCTGCGGGTCATCCGAGGGGGCGGGGCGGCCGAAGGTCGCGGGGGAGGCGGGGGAATGTCGCGGATTGGATCGGGGCTGGTGGCGCGAAAGAACGGGCCGGGAGGCCCAGGAGTGGGTGTCATGAGTTGCACGAGCGTTGAGCGGGCTGAACGTCGGGGTGGTTCGTGGGCGGCGGCGCGGCGCGTCGGGCTGGTTGGCCTGGCGGCGGTCGGGCTCGGCGTGAGCGGGCTGGGGCTCGGCGGGTGCAACAACGCGGGCGAGGGCGCGCTGTCTGGCGCGGCGCTCGGGGCCGGGGCCGGCGCGATCATCGGGAGCTTCACGGGCAGCGCGGGGACGGGCGCGGCGATCGGGGCCGTCGGCGGTGCGCTGGGCGGGGCCGTGATCGGTGATCAGAACGAGCGGAACGACCGGCGGCATCACCGCGGGTATTGAGTCCGCTTCGGCTCACGATGATGTGAAACGCGCGACGGGGAATGGCGTCGCGGGGCCGCCGAGCATGTGATCGGCGGCGGCGGCGGCGGTGCGGTAGCCCATGGACATGCCGTGGCCGGTGCAGGCGGAGACGAGCCAGACGCGGCCGGTGGGTTGAGGGCTGGGCGCGGGCGCCGCGGTGGCCTCGCCGATGTGGACGGGGCCGACGACGGGGAGGCCGTCGGGCGTGAAGGCCATGATGCCGGCCCAGCGGGCGGTGATGCGGAGCGGCCCGCCGAGGACGCGTTCGGCGAAGGTGTGCAGCGCGGACTGGACGGCGGGCGTGGTGACGTCGTCGGTACCGAGTTCCTGATCGGCGAAGTACGTGCGGCAGCCGCCGACGACGATGGCGCCGTCGGTGGTTTGTCGGAAGTACTCGGAGCCGTGGTTGACGTAATACGAGCGGTCGAGGCGGCGGTTGTCGGCGTGGATGGCGAACATCTGGCCGCGGCGGGGCGTGAGCACGCGCGCGAGTGACGGGATCAGCGCCGGCGTGTACGCGTTGGTGCAGAGCGTGGCCCGCTCGGCGCGGAAGATGGTTGGTGATGGCGCGGGGATGTCGGCGGGGCTCGCGGGGGTGTTGGCGGGGGTGATGGCGCGGGCGTCTTGCACGCCGCGGACTTCGACGTGATGGCCCGTGGGGCCGGCGGAATCGTCGATGCTGAAGACTTCGAGGCCTTCGTGGAAGGTGACGCCGGCGTCGCGGCAGCGGTGGGCGAGGAGGGCGATGAGGTCGGCGGAGTTGACGGCGGCGTCGGCGGGGTTGACGAGCCCGCCGCGGGCGATCGAGCGGGCGAGGACCGTGTCGGGCGCGGCGTCGTGGTCGGACTCGATCCACTCGACGGCGAAACCGTCGGCGCGGAGGAGATCGCGGGCTTCGAGGAGTTCGGCCCGCTGCGTGTCGTCGAGGGCGAGGAGGCAGGAGGGCGTACGTTGGAAGGTGGCGAGGGATTCGGCGCCTTCGCTGCGGAGGCCGGCGAGGTTGTCTTCGGACCACTTCCAGAGCAGCGCGGCGCGCTCGCGGCCGAAGGAGCGGACGGCGTCGGCGTAGTGGTCGGCGCAGCCGCGCATGAGGAAGCCGGCGTTGCGGGTGCTGGCGCCGGCGCCGATGGCGTGTCGTTCGAGCACGCGCACGAGGCGGCCGCGACGGGCGAGGCGCAGGGCGAGGGAGAGGCCGACGACGCCGGCGCCGATGACGAGTTCATCGGCGAGGACGGGCCCGCGGGGTGGGCGGGCGGAGCGTTGCCAGTGGGAGACGGTCACGGTGGGCCCTCGTGACGAAGGGTACGACGGCGCGGATGGTGATCGGATGTCGCGGGGGCGCGGGAAAGCCGCGGCCAAAACGTCACGCGGCCCGGAGACCGGGCCGGCGGGAACGTAAGCGGAGAGGGGGGGATTCGAACCCCCGAAACGGTTGCCCGTTTACGCGATTTCCAGTCGCGTTCCTTCAGCCTCTCGGACACCTCTCCGTGAAAGGCAGGGGCGGAGTTTAGGCCGGGGAGGGGACAGAGGTGAGGGGTGAGGGGCGAGAGGCGAGGGGTTAGAGGTCAGGGGACGGGGGTCAGGCGGGCGCGTTCTACGGCCTTTACGCGGGGGAGGGCGGGGGCGGCGGTGCGGTCGATGAGCGTGCGCCAGAGGTGGTCGATGAGCCGGACGCCGAGGTAGCGGGCAGTGATGGGGGCGGCGATGGCGACGCCCAGGGCGCCGCCGACGATGACGTCGGTGGGCCAGTGGGCGGCGAAGAGGACGCGGCCGGCGGCGACGAGGAGGGTGAGGGCGATGAGCAGCGGGCGGAGGCGTGGGTAGAGGGCGGCGAGGAAGACGGAGAGGACGGCGGCGAAGAGGGTGTGGCTGGAGGGCATGGCCCAGAGGTCGGCCCCGCCGCCGGTGCTGCGGTTCCAGGCGTGCGTGAGACGCCAGGCGGGCTGATCAGGCCCTGGGCTGGGGACGGGGACGGGGTACTTGCCGAAGGGGCCGAGGAAGGTGGCGGGGTCGTCGAACTCGGGGCGTGGGCGCGGGCGGCCGACGAGGGCTTTGAGCGCGCTGCCGGCGAGTTTGGCGAGGCCGGCGGCGAGGGCGAGATCGAGCAGGCGGCGGGTGCGGTCGCGGTCGAGCAGGATGATGGCGATGGCGACGATGGCGAGGCAGAAGCCCTGGCCGTATTGCTGCCAGGCGAAGAGTTCGCGGCGGAGATCGCCGGAGAGGTCGGCGCCGGCGGCGCGGGCGGCGGCGCCGAGGGGGCGGTCGTACGGGAGCACGAGCCAGAAGCCGAGCAGGCCGAGGAGGATGGGGAGGAGGGACTGGCGGCGGAGGGACGCGCGCGGGAAGGCGTCGGCGAAGGACTGGTGCAGCGCGGCGGCGAGGGTGTGCGCGAGCCGGATCGGCGCGAGCAGGCCGCGGTTATAGTCGCGGGCCATGCGAACCGGCGGGCTGAGCATCGTGGGGATTGTTCGCCGGATGCTGAGCGCCGGCAGCGGGGCGGCGGCGCGGGCGGACGCCGGGGTCGGCGGGGGCGTGGCGGGGGTGGATTTGGCGGCGGATGGGGCGCGGGTGCGGGGGTGGTGTCGTTCGTGGCGCGGGGCTGGGGCGGCGCTGGTGGTGCTGTGCGCGATCGTGCTGGTGCCGGGGATGGTGAGCATTCCGCCGGTAGACCGGGACGAGTCGCGGTTTGCGCAGGCGTCGCGGCAGATGTACGAGAGCGGGGACTATGTCGTGCCGCGGATCCAGGATCGCCCGCGGCTCAACAAGCCGCCGCTGATCTACTGGTTGCAGTGCGGGTCGATCGCGGTGTTCGGCGATTCGCAGGGGCGGTACGCGAACGCGAACATCTGGGTGTTCCGCGTGCCGAGCGCGGTGTGCGCGATGGTGACGGTGCTGCTGACGTGGCGGCTTGGGCTGCGGCTGTTCGACGCGCGGGCGGCGGCGCTGGGGGCGGCGATGCTGGCGGTGTGCCCGATGCTGGTGTGGGACGCGCACCAGGCGCGGGCGGATCAACTGCTGCTGATGACGACGACGGCGGCGATGGTGGCGCTGTGGCGCGTGTGGAGCGCGACGAGTGCGGCGCGTGCGGCGAGTAGCTCGAACGGGCGCGTGGTCGGTGCGCGCGGGTTGGCGTGGGCGATCGGGTTCTGGGTGGCGATCGGCGCGGGGGTATTGGCGAAGGGGCCGATCACGCCGCTGGTGGCGGGGTTGACGGTCGTGGCGCTCGGCGTGACGACGCGGCGTTGGGCGTGGGTGTGGGGCGGGCTGCGGCCGATGCTGGGGGTGGTGATCGTGGCGGCGATGGTGGGGCCGTGGGTGTACGCCGTGGGCGAGCGCGTGGGGTGGAGCGCGTACCTGACGGAGATCTACGAGGAGACGCTGGGTCGATCGAAGGCGCCGAAGGAGGGGCACTGGGGCCCGCCGGGGTATCACCTTGTGCTGCTGTGTGCGCTGTTCTGGCCGGGCGTGCTGCTGACGGGGGCGGCGGTGCAGCGCGCGTTCGGGTTGGCGTTGCCGACGCGGAGCGGGCGCGGCGGCGCGGGCGGATGGCTGGCCCGCGTGTGGCGGCGTGTGCGCGGAGCGGGCGTGCATCGGCGGGCCGAGGTGTTTTTGCTGTGCTGGATCGTGCCGAGCTGGGTGGTGTTTGAACTGATCGCGACCAAGCTGCCGCATTACACGCTGCCGATGTATCCGGCGCTGGCGCTGTTGAGCGGGCGGATGGTGATGGCGGCGGCGACGCGGAGCGCGGCGGAGCGGTGGCGCTTGCACGAGATGGGGCCGCGGGCTGGGCTGGGGATCTGGTGCGGGATCGGGCTGATCACGGCGGCGGCGGTGGCGGGCGGGGCGGTGTTTGCGGGGGAGGCGCTGGGCGTGTGGCTTTTGGTGCTGGCGCCGGTGTGGGTGGGGGCGGTGGCGGCGCTGGTGATGGCCTGCCGCGCGACGCACGGGCTGCGGCTGATGCGGGCGCAGACGCTTGGGATGATGGCGGCGGCGGGGCTGCTGGTGGTGGCGCTGCGCGGGCCGATGACCATGCTGGTGCCGGGGGGGATGACGCCGACGTTCGCGGCGGACATCGCGGCGGCGTCGGGCGGGCGCAGCCGACCGATCGCGAGCGAGTATCACGAGGACAGCCTGATCTTCTGGACACGCGGCAAGGCCGAGCGGATCAACGCGGATCAGCGGGAGGCGTGGCTGCGCGAGCATCCGGACGGGGTGGCGGTGGTGCGGATGGAGTCGGAGGCGGTGTGGCGCGAGCGCGGGTACGAGGTGCTTCGCGCGGTGCCGATCCTGCGTGAGGGAACGTTCGCGGTCATCGTGCGCCGGGAGGCGGACGCGCCATGACGGATCCGAACCGACCCAACCCGCCGTCGGGCCTGGTGCTCATCGACAAGCCCGCGGGCAAGTGGGCGACGTCGATGAAGGTCGTCAACCGTGTGAAGCGGCGCCTGGAGAAAGGCGGCGTGACGGACCCGTTCCGCAAGCGCGGCATCCGCGTCGGGCACGCCGGCACGCTGGACCCGCTGGCGTCGGGGCTGCTGATCGTGCTGGTCGGCAAGGCGACGGGGCTGTGCGACCAACTGATGGCGGGGGAGAAAACGTACCGCGCGGTGGTCGATCTGGCGCACGCGTCGAACACGGATGATCTTGAAGGAACGCTGACGCCGAACCCGGTGGAGGCGGATGCGGCGCCCTCGCGGGAGCGCGTGGAGGCGGTGCTGCGGGAGCGGTTCATCGGGGTGGTGCAGCAGAAGCCGCCGAGTTTCAGCGCGATCTGGATCAACGCGGAGCGTGCGTACGACCTGGCGCGCGAGGGGCGCGCGCCGGAGATGGTGGCCAGGCCGGTGCGGATTCACGCGATCGAGATCGAGCGGTACGCGTGGCCGGAGTTGATCGTGCACGTGCGGTGCGGGAAGGGGACGTACATCCGGTCATTGGCGCGCGACGTGGGCGTGGCGCTGACGGGGCACGCGGGGTGTTTGACGGGGCTGCGGCGGATGAGCATCGGGCCGTATCGCGTGGAGGATGCGATCGACTTTGAGCGCTTGCCGGAGGTGCTGGGGGTTGAGCACCTGAGGGCGGCGGAGGTGGTGAAGTAGACGGAGGGGGAGAGAAGGACCCCACGCGGAGCGTGGGGGTACCCAGAGTGCGGAGCGTGGGGGTACGCAGAGTGCGGAGCGTGGGGGGACCCAGAGTGCGGAGCGTGGGGGCACGCGGGGCGCGGAACGATCAGTTGGTGCGTTGCGCGATCGCCGCGGCGAGAGCGGGTGTGGCGGCGTAGGCGATCTGCGTTGGTTCGACGCACAGCGCGATGGGCTCGGCGGTGAGTGTGGTGCCCGGGGCGGCGGACATGAGCAGGCTGGGCAGGTCGGTCTGGCGGGCGGCGATCGTCCACGAGCGGCAGGCGCGCGGGTCGGTGATGGTGAAGGCGGTGATGCTGGACTCGGCGAGCAGGCCGGCGAGCGCGCACAGGGCGGCGTGACGGTCGTCGTCGTTTTCTGGGAGCGGGAGCACGCCGCGGACGGGGCGGTCGGTGTCGGGGGGCGTGGTCACGTTTCGTCCGCCGGGCCGGTGTCGGAGACGCCGGAGGGTGCGGGGCCGGCGGGGCTGGCGGTGCGCGGGGACGCGGCGAGGTCGGCGGCGGCGGGCGTGAGGGCCATCGTGCCGGGGACGTGGGCGTCGGTCCAGACTTCGCGCATGTCCATGCCGTCGGCGGCGCGGCGGACGGCGAGGTAGAGCAGCGTCGCGGCGGTCCAGAGGTAACTGAACACGAAGCCGGCGACGAGCAGCAGGGGCACGAGGTTCCACAGGCGGATCCCGCCGCGGGTCAGGCGCTCCAGCGCGGAGAGCGTTTGCGCCGGGGTCTCAGCGAAGATCGCGGCCCGCGTGTCGGAGCCGGCGAAGGCCATGGCGAAGTGCGTGCTGAGCGTGATGGTGAGGCGGGCCAGCAGCGCGACGATCGCGATGACGACGGCGCCCTGCACCAGCAGGATCAGGGCGTATAACGCCAGGCGCAGCGGGCGGGCCAGCACGAACGCGTACACGCGCTGCAGGGCGTCGGCGGCGTCGCACCCTTCGCAGGCGACGGCGGGCGGGAGCAGCGTGGACCCGACGGTGTACACGATGACAATGACGCTGGCGAGCAGCCCGCCGAGGAGCGCGAGGATCCACAGGGCGCCGGCGAGCGCGTTCAGCCCGGGCACGCGGAAGGCCAGCCCGCCAAGGGCGATCGCCAGCGCGATCCCCCAGACGATCAGCAGCGGGATGAGCATCGAACTGACCAGCGCGGCCCATCGCGAGAGGGCGAAGCCGAGGGCCTGCGGCCAGGAGATGGCCTGGTTGAACGCGTAGTCGCACACGGCGGAGCGGCAGATGGCGCCGGCGAAGATGGCGGCGATCGCGACGATCACCAGCAGGATCACCGGGCCGAGCACGGGCATCTCGACCAGCAGCGTGTAGGGGTGGGCGAAGTAGAGGATGTGGAGTTCGCGGGCCAGGTCGGGCGGGGAGGCGACGACGCCGACGGCGGCGCCCGCGTTGGCGGACTCGGTCTGCAACCAGCCGGACAAGGCGGGCATGCCGAGGGCGCGGGCCAGGCGTTCGCCGAGCGTGAAGATGAGGAGTGTGATGAGCACGCACGCGCTGCCCAGGCCAACGCGCGAGGGGCGGAGGGCGAGCGGGCCGGCTTGGAGGAGCTGCGGCCAGACCAGGTCGGCGGCGAGGTCGTCGAAGAGGATGGTGCGGGGTCGGGGCGTGATCGCCGCGGCGGCGGGGTGTTCGCGGGGCGCTGGCGGAGTTTCGGGCATCCGGGCATGCTATCGAGCGGCCCAATCGGGCGGGTGAGTCCGCCGAGGGTCGGGATCCGCGGGGCGAACAGGGGTGGGCGGCGGGGCGTACGGAAAAGGGACGATGGGTCGCGCACCCCGGACACCGCGGCTGGATCGCCGGGCGGGTGGGGCTGGGCGGGCGACGTGAGGCGAGAGGAAAGACGGTCGCGGGTGCGACCGGCGCGGGCTGCGATCGGGGTGGTCATCGACGGCGATGGACGGTCCCGGCCCGGCGTGCAAAAGCAGGCGAACGCCGACATCAGTCATGGATGCCGGCGTGCGCCGTGGGGGCAGTGCGTACTCGTGTGACGGTGTTTCGGCTCGCGACCGCGACGCGGATCTGCCGCGCCGCGGGGCAACACACAAATGGGCCGGGCGGACCACGACGTGCCGCCCGCTTTCGATAGGGAGACTGCGATGATCATCCCCGACAACTTGGGGTCAACGGAACGGACGGAGGCGGTGCGCGGGGGGCTGGAAAACCCGCCGATGGCGATCATGCGTGGCGGGAGCCAGGCGGCGTGGGACACGCTGCGGACCGATCCGGACGTGCTGACGTGGTCGCTGAACGCGGCGATGGAAGTGAGCTGGTGCTCGCCGCAGGCGGCGCGGGCGCTGGCGGATCGACCGGAGAGTGAACTCATCGGCCAGCCGCTGAGCGCGCTGGCGCCGCCGGAGGTGGTGGAGCGGATGCGCCGGATCGCGGCGCTGCTGCAAGAAGAGCGTCGGCCTGTGCTGGGCAGCGCGCTGTGGCGCGGGCGGCGGATGCGCTCGTGGTTCTGTCCGATCTGGGACCAGGAGGGCGAGCGGCTGGAGCACGTGCTGGTGTTCACGCGGGCGGCGCCGCTGAATGTGCCGGACGATCCGCGCGTGGTCGAGGCCGACTACGCACACCTGGGCGAGTTCGCGCCGCTGACACGGCGCGAGGTGGAAGTGCTCGCGTACCTGGGCATGGGGCTGACGATCGATGAGATCGCCGAGCGCCTGCACCGGTCGGTCAAGACCGTCAAGCGGTTCCGCGAGGGGATCGCGGCCAAGCTGGGCGTGGGTGACCGGACGAGCCTGACGCTGCGGGCTCGGGACGCGGGGCTGACGCCGCGGCATGCGTCGCTGGCCCGGCTGAACTGAGACACACCTTGAACCCCCGGCGCGAAGGTCCGGGAACATGCAAACAACCCCCGGCAACGCCGTCTGAACAGGACGGCGTTGTTCACTTTTTCCTTTGGAGGATGTCCCACACGCTCAGGTGAGCCCGAGAACAGCCCGATGCCCCGGATCGCACAGATCGGAGGCACGACATGACCACTCGGAGACTGGGCGTTCGAACGGCGTGGGCGACGGGCGTGACGACGGTGCTGATGAGCGCCGGCGCGGCGAGCGGGCAACTGTTCGCAGAGACGCGGTCCGTGCAGCAGCCGGGCGGCGACGGCATGGCCTCGGCGGATACTGAGGCGGGTCCGACGTACTCGCCCCCTGCGCCGGCGGCGACGCCGCGGAAGACCGCGCCGGCGCCCGAGCCGACGGCGGAAGCGGCGGAAGAGCCGGCCGATGATGGCGCGAGCCCGTTCAGCATCCAGGTCAACTTCGACTACTTCACGGGCTACTTCTTCCGCGGGATCGTGCAGGAGGACAGCGGGCTGATCTTGCAGCCGGCGGCGCGGTTGACAGTAAACCTGGCCCAGAGCGGGGACGTGAAGTTCGACGTGTTCGCCGCGACGTGGAACAGCTTCCACGGGCAGAAGACCGGCTCGCAGTCGCGCGGCGACTTCACGGAATACTGGTACGAGAGCGACGTGCTGGGCGGTGCGACGCTGACGCTGGGCAAGGTCGCGCTGACGGGGCAGTACGTCTTCCTGACCAGCCCGAACGACGCGTTCGAGACGGTGCAGGAGTTCAACGGCATCATCGCGCTGGACGACTCGGAATGGCTGGGCGCGCTGTCGCTCAAGCCGTACGCGATGTTCGTCGTCGAGACCGGGGCCGACGCCTCGGACGGGGCGGACTCGGACACGGGCGTGTACCTCGAGCTCGGCGTCGCGCCGGGGTTCGCGATCCCCGTGGGCAAGAAGGACATCGCGATCTCGTTCCCGGTGATGGTCGGTCTGAGCCTGGACAACTACTACCAGAACGCGCAGGGCGAGGACGAGACGTTCGGCTTCGTGCAGGTCGGCGCCAGGGCGTCGATCCCGCTGCCGATTGTCGAGAAGTACGGCGCGTGGACGCTCAACGCGGGCGTGGCGGGCCTGTTCCTGGGCGATCACACCAAGGAATACAACAGCGGCGACGACGCCGAGGTGATCGGGAACGTCGGGCTGCAGGTCAACTTCTGACCCGCGGCATCAACGCAGAGAGATGAGCGGGCGCGTGCGACTTCGAAGGGGCGATCGCGATCGATCAGATCGCGGCGCCGTCGAAGAGCACGCGCTGCTTTTTTTTGCCCGGCACGGGCGTGGGCACGGCGGACAGCAGCGACTGCGTGTAGCGGTGCTTGGGGCTGCCGATGATCTCGGCCTTCGGGCCGGCCTCGACGATGCGGCCCTTGTACATCACGGCGATGCGGTCGCACATGTGCTGGATGACGGCCATGTCGTGCGAGATGAACAGGTAGCTGAGGCGGAAGTCGCGCTGCAGGTCTTTCAGGAGATTCAGGATCTGGGCCTGGATGGAGACGTCGAGGGCGGAGGTCGGCTCGTCGCAGACGATGAACGAGGGTTCGAGGGCGAGCGCGCGGGCGATGGCGATGCGCTGGCGCTGCCCGCCGGAGAACTCGTGCGGGTAACGGTCGGCAGCGGCCTTGGGCATGCCGCAGCGGACGAGGAAGGTCTCGACGCGCTGGCGGAGTTCGTCGGGCGAGTCGACCAGGCCGTGGACGAGCAGCGGCTCGCCGACGATGTTGAGCACACGCATGCGCGGGTTCATGCTCCCGGCGGGGTCCTGGAAGATGATCTGCATGTGCCGGCGCATCTTCTTGAGCTGCGCGGGGGGTACGCGGTAGACGTCGGCGCCTTCGAAGACGACCGAGCCGGCGGTGGCGGGGATGAGGCGGAGGATGGTGCGTCCGACGGTGGTCTTACCGCAGCCGGACTCGCCGACGAGCCCGAGCGTTTCGCCCTTGCCGATGTCGAAGTCGACGCCGTCGATGGCCTTGACCCATCCGGTGGTGCGTTGCAGCAGGCCGGATTTGATGGGGAAGTGAGTCTTGAGCCCGCGGACGCGGAGGAGGGGGTCGGCGACGTGATCGAGCGTGGCCCCGCCGAGCGGTGCGGGGCCGGTCGATGAAGCGTTCGCGGTCGGCATGGGCGGAGGGTAGAGAGGCGGCGCGATGGCGGTGAGGCGGGAGCGAGGCGGCTGGGGCGCAGGGCCGGCATTGGCTACCGGACGTCGACATCGGGAAGATCGCGGAGGAGCACGCCGCCGACCGGGCGAAGTCGGGTCTGTGACAGGACTTGATCGGGGCTGTTTTGGGGCGAGGACGTGTGGCGGCGGGGCTGGCAAACGGCGGAAGGCGGCGGAACGGTTGACCGGCCGAGGGTGGGCGGTACCCTAGTGGTTCACAACCGGGTAGGTAGCTCAGTTGGTAGAGCACCGCACTGAAAATGCGGGGGTCGCCGGTTCAAGTCCGGCCCTGCCCATTCCTTCAACAGGAACAACGAGGAACTGACGTCGCGCACGCGGGAGCGGTGCCGTGGTTCTGGTGCGCTGTACGTTGGGCGGCGCCTGGAGGGTTTAGGGGCGGCGTGCGGGGGCTATCGCTGTTTGGGGTTGGCGGCGCGGGTCTTGCGTCGGATGGTGCGGAGTTTCGCGCCGCCGCGTTTGGCTTCGGGCAGGGCGCCGGCTTCGCGTCCGATGTAGCGCACCGCGGCGCGGGCGAGGAGACCTGATCGGGTTTCGCCGTGCGCCTTGGCGTGCCGGTCGATGGCGTCGAGCACGCGCTGGGGCATGGTGATGCCGACGCGGGCGATCTTGACGCGCAGGGTGGTTTCGTCCACGGACACGATCGCCCAGGTGCCGTCGGCGTAGTCCGGGTCGGCGCGCAGTTTCTCGATCGGGGTCGGCAGCGGGGGCACGCCGCCGTCTTCGATTAGACCTTCCAAGTGCAGTTCGATCGCCTCGCGGACCATGACCAGGGCTTCGTCAACGGTGGCGCCGGCGGAGACGCAGCCGGGCAGATCCGGCACGCTCACGCCGTAGTCGCTCGTGCGGTCTTTGTGGATCACCACGGGATAGTTCATGGCCTGTTCCTTCCGGCGGGGCCGGTCCAGCCGGCTTGCTTGGCGATGCTCCGAACCGTGCCGATCGGCAGATCGCGCTTGGGGTGCGGGACGGTCACCAGCCCGGGCTTGGTCGGGTGACGGTACTGGTGGTGGCTCCCCTTCGTGCGGGCCAGTTCCCACCCCTCAGCCACCAGCCGTCGGATGACGTCCCGACTGTTCATGCCCTAGTATGACATACGGTATGCATCGAATCAAGGTTCTATCGACTTGAGTCCCTGCGCGGCGTGGCTCGCCGGGCGATTGATTTCGCACGGCCCGGATACGCCGTACCCTGATCTGGTCTCGCATCCGGAGTCGTCCATCATGGGTATTCGCCGCTTGCCGCTCACCAGCGGCCTGGCCGCCGGGCTGGTCTTCATGTCGAACACGCTCGCCGCGACGTTGACGGGAGTCGGGACCGCGTCCGCCGCCGTCACGGAGCCGTCGAAGCCCGGCTATCTGCGAGCGCCCGAAGTGATCCGGCGGGCGCTCGACGCGCCGGCGCTGCCGTCGGTCGCGCTGGACCCGTCGCGCCGCGTGATGGCGTTGATGGACCGTGAGCTGTACCCGCCGATCGAGGACCTTGCCGCGCCGATGGTTCGGCTCGCGGGTTCGCGCATCGACCCCGCCAGCAACGGCCCGCACGGCCCGCGCCAGCTCACCGGGCTGACGCTCCGGCGGATCGACGGCTCAACCTTCGCGAGCGGTGCGGCGGAAGTCCGCGTGCGCGTGCCCGCGGACGCCGATCTCTCCGGCATCTCGTGGTCGCCGGACGGCTCGCGCTTCATGTTCACCAACACGCGGGCCGGCGGCATCGAGCTGTGGGTCGGCGACACCGCCAGCGGCGAGGCCCGCGCCGTGACGGGCCCGGTGCTGAACGCCGCGGCGGGCTCGCCCGCGCGCTGGATGCCCGACGGCCAGCGCGTGCTCGTGCGCGTGATCCCTGAGAATCGGGCTGCGGCGCCCGCGCCGCCGCGCGTGCCGGCGGGGCCGGTGATTCAGGAGACGCGCGGCAAGTCGGCGCCGGTGCGGACGTTCCAGGACCTCCTGCAAACGCCGCACGACGAGGCGCTGTTCGATTACTACATGACCAGCCAGCTCGAGTTCATCGACCTGGAGAGCGGCGAGCGGACGAAGATCGGCGGGCCGGCGATCTACACAGGGAACGACCCTTCGCCGAGCGGCGAGTTTCTGCTGATCTCACGCACGGAGCGGCCCTACTCGTACCTGCACCCGTGGTCGCTGTTCCCGGAGGTGGTCGAGGTCTGGGACACGAGCGGGAAGGTCGTGCGTGAGGTGGTGCGTGTGCCGCTGCTGGACACGATCCCGATCGAGGGCGTGCAGACGGGCCCGCGCGCGATCGAGTGGCGGGATACGGAGCGTGCGACGCTCGTGTGGGCGGAGGCGCTGGACGAGGGCGACCCGCGGAAGAAGGTGGCGCATCGCGACCGCGTGATGATGCTCGCCGCGCCGTTCGCGGGGGAGGCGCGCGAGGTGACGCGGACTGAGCACCGGTTCACGGGCGTGTCGTGGATGCAGGACGGCACGGCGTGGTACAGCGAGTTCGACCGCGACCGGCGGTGGGCTCGGACGTGGCTGATGAACCCGGACGCCGCGGGCGACGCCGGCAAGCCGCGTTTGCTGTTCGACCGCTCGACGCTTGATCAGTACAAGAACCCCGGCTCGCCGCTGACGACGCGGCTGCCCAGCGGGCGCAGCGTGGTGCGCATCGAGAACGGAAACGTGTTCATGGCGGGGCGTGGGGCAACGCCCGAAGGCGACCGCCCGTTCCTGGATCGCCTGTCGCTCACGGACTTCACCTCCGAGCGTTTGTGGCGCAACGCGGGGGAGAGCTTCGAGAGCGTGGTTGACATCTTGTCTACGGACGGCACGCGGTTTATCACGCAGTTCGAGACGCCGACGCAGTACCCCAACTACTTCATTCGGGACGTGCGGGCGGGCGGCGCTGAGGGCGGCGACGGGCGCGCGGCGCTCGCAGGCGCCGTCGACGCGCCGGGCGGCGGGCAATGGACGCAGATCACGCGCTTCGAGGATCCGGTGCCGGAACTCCGCCGCGTGAAGAAGGAACTGGTGAAGTACCGGCGCAGCGACGGCGTGGAGCTGTCGGCGACGATGTATCTGCCCGCGGACTACCAGCCCGGCACGCGCCTGCCGCTGTTCGTGTGGGCGTATCCGCTGGAGTTCACCGACGCGGGCGTCGCGGGGCAGGTGGCGGGCTCGCCCCGGCGGTTCACGAGCATCGGGGGCACGTCGCATCTGTTCCTGCTCACGCAGGGGTACGCGGTGATGGACGCCGCGACTATGCCGATCGTTGGGCACCCGGAAACCGCGAACGACACGTTCGTGGATCAGATCGTCAGCAGCGCGCAGGCGGCGATCGACAAGGCCGTGGAGATGGGCGTGGCCGATCGCGACCGTGTGGCCGTCGGCGGGCATTCGTACGGCGCGTTCATGACCGCGAACCTGATGGCGCACTGCGACCTGTTTCGCGCCGGGATCGCGCGCAGCGGGGCATACAACCGGACGCTGACGCCCTTCGGCTTTCAGGGCGAGCGGCGGACGTATTGGGAAGCGCCGGACGTATACGAGCGGCTGTCGCCGTTCACCTTCGCGCACAAGATCAACGAGCCGCTGCTGCTCATCCACGGCGAGATCGACAACAACCCCGGCACGTTTCCCATCCAGAGCGAGCGGCTGTACCACGCCATCAAGGGCAACGCGGGCACGGCCCGCCTGGTCATGCTCCCCTTCGAGAGCCACGGGTACTCGGCCCGCGAAAGCGTCGAGCACACGCTCGCGGAGATGATCGCGTGGCTGGACCGCTGGGTGAAGAACGCGCCGCCCCGCTCGCCCGGCGAGGCTCAGCCCGCGGCCAGCGCGGCGCCCGGTGGCGGTGACGCGGTGACCCGGTGACGCGGTGATTCGCTCGGCCCGCGGCTTTCTTACTGCGCAAGCGCCGGATAGTCCGTGTACCCCTTCTCGCCCCCGCCGTAGTAGGTGCTGTGGTCGGGCGTGTTGTACGGCACGTCGGTGCGGCCTTGCGATTCCAGGCGGAAGCGGGCCGTCAGGTCGGGGTTGGCGATGAACAGCGTGCCGAAGGCGACGGCGTCGCAGTGCCCCGCGCGCAAGTAGGCGTCGGCCTTGGCGTAGTTGAAGCCGGCGTTGGTGATGAGCACGCCGCCGGGTGTTGTGTACATCGGTCGGAAGAACGACACGGGGATCGGCGGCTGCACGCTGGGCCAAGTCGAGACCGTCTCCATGATGTGCAGATAGCCGACGCGGAGGTCATTGAGCGCTCGCACGGCGTAGGCGAAGGTGGTCCGCGGGTCGTGGTCCTCGATGGTGCCGGGCGTGCCGCGGGGCGTGTCGCCGGACGCGGTGTTCGGGCTCAGGCGGACGCCGACGCGGGATGGGCCCCAGACATCGATGAGTGCGCGGGCGGCTTCCAGGAGGAAGCGGGCCCGGTTTTCGACCGGCCCGCCGTAGTCGTCGGTGCGGTGGTTGACGCCGCTGGAGAGGAACTGGTGCGGTAGGTAGCCGTTGGCGCCGTGGAGCTCGACGCCGTCGAAGCCGGCTTCGAGCGCGATGTTGGCGGCGTGGCGGTAGTCGTTGATGACGCCGGGGATCTCGTCGCGTTTGAGGGCGCGCGGCGTGACGCGGGGCTTGCGGGAGCCGTCGGGCGTGCCGGACTCGCCGCCCGGGTTGAACGCGGACGACGAGACGGGCAGCCCACCGCCGGGCTGGAAGTCCGGGTGCGAGATGCGTCCGACATGCCAGAGCTGGGCGTAGATACGCCCGCCGCGGGCGTGCACGGCGTCGGTCACCAGCCGCCAGCCCGCGGCCTGCGCGCGGGTGTACAGGCCGGGCGTGTCGCGGTAGCCCATGCCCTGCTGGCTGATCTGGGCGGCTTCCGAGATGATGAGCCCGGCGCCGGCGACGGGGTCGGCCCGCTGGGCGTAGTAGCGGGCGTTGAGTTCATTCGGCACGTACCCCGCGCCGGCGCGGCAGCGCGTGAGCGGGGCCATGAAGACCCGGTTCGGCAGCGTGTACGGGCCGAGCCGGACGGGCGTGAACAGGTCGGGCATGCGGGGTCTTTCGAGGGCTGGCGCCGGCGCGATGCGGCGGGGGCCGCGGCGTTAGCGCAGGTCGTTCTCCAGCACGATGCGGTAGCGGGCCTTGCCCTCGTGCAGGTGGTGCAGGGCCTCGTTGGCCTTGCTCATCGGGAAGTACTCGGCGACCGGGGCAATTTTGTGCCGCGCGCAGAAGTCGAGCATCGTCGCCGTCGTCACCGGGCTGCCCAGGGGCGTGGCGGAGATGGAGCGCTGGCCCATGATGAGCGGGAAGACGTGGGCCGCGACGGGGGAGGGCGGCACGCCGACAAAGTGCAGCCGGCCGCGGGGCGCGAGACACTCGATAAACGCCGCCCAGTTGAGGTCGGCGTTGGCCGTCACAAGGATGAAGTCGAGCCCGCCCTTGATCTTGGCGAGCTGGGCGTCATCGCGGGAGTTGACGGCATGGTGAGCGCCGAGGGCCTTGACCTCGGCGGCCTTGGCGTCGCTGGAGGTGAACGCGAAGACCTCGCACCCCCACTTGTTCATGAACTTGAGGGCCATGTGCCCGAGCCCGCCGATGCCGACGACGCCGACGCGCTGCGTCGGGCGGACATCGTTCTGCACGAGCGGGTTGAAGACGGTGACGCCGCCGCAGAGCAGAGGCCCGGCGCTGCGCGGGTCGACGCCGGCGGGGATGGGCGTGGTCCAGGCCCAGTGAGCGCGGACGCGCGTGGCGAACCCGCCGTGTCGCCCCACGATCGTCTGTTCGTTGCTGGGGCAGAGGTTGTGGTCGCCGCCCATGCAACTGCGGCAGGCCATGCAGGACTGGCTGAACCAGCCCAGGCCGACGGTCTGGCCGAGGGTGAGGTTGCGGGCCTTTGGTCCGAGGGCCGCGACCTTGCCGACGACCTCGTGCCCCGGCACGAAGGGGAACGCGGTCATGCCCCACTCGTTGTTGAGCATGGAGAGATCGCTGTGGCAGATGCCGCAGGCCTCCACGGCGATCTCGACCTGCTCATCGCCGAGCGGACCGGGATCGAACTCGATGGGCTTGAGCGAACCTTTGGCGCTGGTGGCGGCGAGGGCGCGGATCATGGTGAGTCTCCTGATGGCGCGCGCGCGGCGCACGCACGGGACTGTAACCGGTCAACGCGCCGACTGACCCACGCACCGTCTGGTACGGGCGCGCGTATCACGCCTTGGGCGGGCTGATGCGCCGGTAGGTGTCCGGATCGAACGCCTCGATCGGCGGGTACTCGTACGTCGGCAGCGTCGGGAGTTTGACGACGGCGTCGGCGTAGGCGGCGAGGGCCTGTTCGCGCTGTTCGGGCGTCATGCCGGCCGGGCCGGGGACGACGAAGGGTTTGACGACGGTGAAGCCGGTGAAGGCGAACATGCCGTGGTTGATGTGGAAGAGGATCTGCTCGTGCAGATCGCCGTTGAGCCCGTCGGGGGCGTAGATGTCGAGCGAGCCGCCGGTGGTGAGGGCGCACATGGCGCGTTTGCCGACCATGGTCCCGTGGTTGTACCACTTGCCCCCGCCGTAGACGCGCCCGGAGGCGAACACGCGGTCGACCCAGCCTTTGAGGATCGCCGGCACGCTGAACCACCAGAGCGGGAACTGGAAGATCAGCGCGTCGCACGCGAAGAGCTTGTCCATCTCGGCGGCGATGTCGGGCGCGAAGGAGTCGGTCTTGTGCGCGTGCTTCTCTTCGACCGACTGCTTGTAGTACGACGCGTCGGCGACGGAGCGGAAGTTCCGCCGATCGGAGACGGGGTTGAAGCCCATCGCGTACAGGTCGCTGACGACCACGCGATGACCCGCCGCGGCGAGGGCCTGCTCGGCCCGGCGGGTCATCGCGCCGTTGAAGGAGTTCGGCTCCGGGTGTGCGTGGACGATTAAGACGTTCATTGCGCGGTGAAGGCCCCGTCGACGCGGAGGTCGTGCCCGGTGATGTAGCTGGCGTCCTTGGAGAACAGGAACAGCACGGGGCGGGCGATCTCTTCGGACTTGCCGAGTCGCCCGATCGGGTGAAGCGAGGTCAGCCAGTTGACCATGTCCGGGTTCCCATTGCCCGTGAAGCGATGGAGCATCTCGGTCTCGATCGCGGCCGGGGAGACGGCGTTGACGCGGATGTTGCTCTTGGCGACCTCGAGCGCGGCGGACTTGGTCAGCCCGAGCACGGCGTGCTTGCTGGCGATGTAGATGCCCGCCGTCGGCATGCCGATCGAGCCGGCGATCGACGAGGTGTTGACGATCGACCCGCCGCCCGAGGCGGACATGGCGCGGATCTCGTGCTTCATGCTCAGCAGCACGCCCAGCACGTTGATGTCCATGACCTTGTGGTACTGCTCGGGCGTGGCGTCGGTGGTGGCGACGCCGGCGAGTTCGACCCCGGCGTTGTTGAACGCGTAGCTCAGGCGTCCGTTGATGGCGACCGCCGCCTTGACGGCCTTCTCGACGTCGGCCTCACGCGTGACATCGCCCTGCACGAACAGAACCTTGCCCTTGCCCTCGCCCGCCTTGGTCGCGGCGGCGGCGACGGCCTCGCCCTCCGGGGCCCGACGCCCGGTAAAAACAACGTTGGCGCCCAGCCCGGCGAGCGCGAGCACCGCCGCCTTGCCGATGCCGCTGGTGCCGCCGGTGATCAACGCCGTCTGACCCTGAAACTCGGAAGTGCTCATCAACCGCTCCTGACCGCCCCGCCCTTCCCCCGCCTTGGACACACCGCCCCGCACCACGCTGATCGGTGTGATACCGCAGTCGGAGGTCGGGTTCCGACATTCCGGACGAGTTGGGTGCAGATCCCGGGTCGGCCATCAGGACCGGTCGGTGCCGTGTACATCCGAGATGTGCCGAAGTTACTGGTCAGAAACCATCCGGTCGAGTGTTCGTACCGGTGACTGCACGTTCTAACATGATCCTCATGGACGAGCCGCAAACAAAGGCGACGCGTCGGCCCCTGCCGCCCAAGACATTGGACGTTGGGGCCACCGCGCTCAAGCCGGCCGGCAACGGTCATACGCACGGGGCGGGGAACGGCGCTACGGCGCCGACGGTCGGGAGCGTGGAGAGCAAGCGTGCGCGGTCGCCGCGCCCCGCGGGCGAAGCGGGGAGCGTGTACCAGCCGAGTTGTCCGGCCCAGAAGGCGCTCGAGACCATCGCGAGCAAGTGGGCGATCCTGATCATGCACCGGCTGATCGAGGCGCCGATGCGGTTCAGCGCGCTGCAGCGCGAACTGCCGGGCATCTCGCAGAAGGTGCTGACGCAGCAGCTCCGGCGGTTGGAAAAGTTCGGCCTGGTGGCCCGCACGGTGCACCCGACGGTCCCGCCCAGCGTGGAGTACGCCATCACGCCCGCGGGACGCGAACTCAAGGACGCGTTGCAGTCGCTGTGCGCCTGGGCGACCAAGCACGCGGACCTGCTCGGCATCGCGAGCGCGACGCCGGGTGAGACGGACGCCGCGGGGAAGTGAGCGGGGCAGGGGCTAGAGGTCAGAGGTCAGAGGTCAGGGGCGAGGGGCGGGGAGGTGGTGATCGTTACTGCACGCAGTGTCGCAGCGCGACGACGGCGTACGCCGTGATCAGCACGGGGTCGTTTTCCATCCAGCGGTCGTCGACGCTCTTGAACGAGCCGTCGTCCTGTTGCAGGCCCGCGAGACGGTTGAGCAGATCTTCGGCCCAGCGCTTGTCGCCCGCGGGCTCGCCGGCGGAGTTGAGCGTGGGGATGGTCGGCTCGCCCCAGGCGCGGAGGGCGCGGGCGAGGACGACGTAGTAGTAGTACATGCCGTCGGTGCCCAGGCCGGGATTTTCTTCGACGGTGTAGTTGCTGCGGATCCAGTCGTAGGCGGCGGCGACGCGCCGGTCGGTGCGCGGCAGGTTGGCGTAGAGGTACGACTTGAAGCCGGCGTAGGTCATGCTCCCGTAGGCGCGGAGGCGGCTGGCTTTGGTGCCGTCGCTGAGCGTTTCGTCGATGGTGCCGGCCATGCTCTGGCCCGCGCGCCCGTCGACGCTCTGGGCGTTTTCCGCAGTCGCGTACACGAACCCGCCCTGGCGCGAGCCCTTGGCGTAGGGCATGTCGTTGATGCGCTCGTCCATCTGCGTGCGCTGCAGGAAGACCAGGGCGCGCTGCACGGCGGGATCGTCGGCGGAGACGCCGGCGTCCTGCATCGCCTGCATGAAGATGTTGAGGTTCGAGTTGTCCGGCCGCCCGTGCCGCCCGTAGCCCACGCCGCCGTAGAACGGGTGCTCACGCGTGATCGGCTTGGCCGCTTCGTTCCCGCCCAGCGACGGGTCGGAGTCCTCGCTCCACTGCAGTTTCTTGAGGAACTCGACGCCGCGGCGGACGGCGTCCTGCGCTTGCGGGGTCTTGATGCGGCTGAGGGCCGAGACGGCGAGGGCGGTGTTGTACGACGGGAGCAGCCCGTCGTAGATCCCGCCGTCGGGCTGCGCGAGGTTGAGCAGGTACTTGGTGCCGAGCGCGATCGACTGCTGGGCCGCCTCGCCGGGCGCGGGGTCCATCGCCATGCCCATGAGCACCAGCGCGGAGATGCCCGGGAGCTGGGGCGGGGTCTTGCCGTCGGCCCCCGGCTTGGGCAAGGACCACCCGCCGGATTCCTGGTCCTGCCTGCTGCGCAGGAAGGCCTCGGCCTTGCGGATGATCTCGATCGCACGGGCGCGATCGGCGTCGCTGAGCATGCGGGCCCGCGCGCCCGCCGGCTGGGCCGCGGGCTGGCCGGCCGGCTGCACGCTGGGCTGGCTCGGCGGCTGAGGTGCGGATGGCGCGGACGGCTTGGGCTCCGCGAGCGTGACCCCGCAGAGCGCGACCGCCGCGAGAACCGACAACGACCCGTGACCTGTGCGCATTGTGCCCTCCCGGAAAAAATAGTGTGTGCCAGCGCATGCTAGACGACGGCGCCGTTGGCGAGCAGCACGGCGGCGGCGGCGACGGCGGCCGTCTCGATGCGCAGCACGTGCGGGCCCAGGCCCAGGGTCGCCGCGCCCGCGGCGCGGGCCATGTCCCGCTCGCGCTCGGTCCAGCCACCCTCGGGCCCGATGAGCACGCGGACCCGCGGCGTGGGCGAAGCATCGATGATGGACGCGATGGGCCCGCCGCCGGCGTCGGCGCACAGCACGCGCGTGTCGGGCGGAGCCCGCAGCGCTTCGTCGAGTGTGACGGGGGCCGGGGCGATCTCCATGGCCCAGGCGCGGCCGGACTGCTTGCAGGATTCACGCACGACGCGCTCGAGGCGCTCGAGCTTGCCCTCGCGCGGCTCGACCACGCTGCGTTCGGTCGTCAGCACGCCCCACCGGGCCACGCCCAGTTGGCACAACTGATCGACCATCGATGGCAGGCGATCGCCCTTGGGGGTGGCGGAGAGGATCTCGACCTGCGGGCGGACGGGCGGCTGGACGCGGCGGCCGGTCACGCGGACGCGGAGCACCGGTTCTCCTCGCCGGGGCTTGCCTCGACCGGCGGGGGTGTGAAGATGGTCGGGGGCGTCGGGCTCGACGGCGGCGGTCAGGACGGTGCCGAGCCCGTCGATGAGTTCCAGGACCTCGCCTGGGGCCAGGCGTTTGACGCGGAGCGCGTGGGCGGCCTCCTCGCCGAGAACCTCGACCAGACCTCCCGTTTCCACCGAATGGCCGTCGTACCAGACCCTGTGCACGGCGAATCCTTGCCGTCCCGACGCCGATCGGCGTGCGTTCGGGCTTGAGTCGGCGGGGGCCGCTGTCGATGATGGAGCGACCCGGCGCGGTCCATGCATGCCCGAAGCCACCGACCAACTCCAGCAGATCGGCGAGTTGGACGCTCGCATCGACACGCTGCTCAAGGACATTGACGCGGCGGCGGCGGCATTGAACAAAGACCTCTCGGACCAACCCCCCCTCCCCCCATCGGGATCGCCCTCGTCGGATGCGCCCTCGCCCGCGAGCGTTGATCTGCCGGGCGGGCTGGATGATGCGCTGGTCGACGCGCTGCTGGAACAGGCCAGTGCGGACATCGAGCAGACGGCCCCGGGCCCGCTGGGCCCGACGGCGGCCGTGCCTCCGCCGCCAGCGCCGCCCACGCCCGCCGAGGGCGACGCCGACAGCGTGCCCGTGCCGGCCCCGATCCTGAGCGACCCCATTCCGGCCGGCACCCCCCCACTCTCGGCGGATGCGGGCGGGGGACTTTCCGCCCCGGCGACGGGCGAGGGCGCGGGCGGAGCGGCCGCCCCGCTGGACCAAGTGCTGGCCCAGGTCGAAGGGGATGTGACGGAAGCCGACCTGTTGGCGGCGATCGAGGCGGACCAGCACGCGCTGTCGGCGGATGTGACGGACCCGGCGCTGGGCGTGCCGCCCGACGCGCGACCGGCCGTTGAAGAAGCGCCGGCGCCGACCGCGCCGGCGCCCGCGGCCCACGCGGGCCACGCACCGCAGCCGGCCGCCGCGCCCGCGGCAAAGGCGGGCGCCGGGCACCGGGCCGATGAGGGGGACGATCCGCAGTTCGTGGCCCCGCAGGCGTTGGGGCATGTGGAGGAGGACCTGCAGGCGGCGGAGGCGGCGGCGCACGCCGCCCACGAGCCGGCGGCGCACGCCCCGGCGGCGAAGCCGGCGGCCGGGCCGGTGCCGACGGGCGCGCCGCTCAGCGTCAAGGCCCTCGACGAACAACTCGCGACAGAAGGCGGGGCGCTCGAGGCGGCCATTCAGGCGGCGGCGGCCAAGGCGGAGGCGGCGGCCAAACCCACCCGCGCGAGCGCGCCCGCGGCGCCCGCGCCCACGCCGGGGACGCTCGATGAGCACGGGCCGGCCGTAGCCGGAAC
>CAZTQN010000027.1:779-55897 GCA_964615765.1 uncultured Phycisphaeraceae bacterium | reverse complement strand
GCGAGACGGTCGTCGACGACTATCGCTGGCTGGAGAACTGGGACGATTCGGCCGTACAGGCCTGGAGCACGGCTCAGAACGGGCACGCGCGCGGCGTGCTCGACGCGATCGCCTGCCGCGAGCCCCTCCGCAACCGTCTGCAGGAGATCGAGGCCGCCGTCGGCGTGGAGCGGCACGACGTCCGCGCCGCGGGCGGCGTGCTGTTTGCGATCAAGAACGAACCGCCCAAGCAGCAGCGCATGCTGGTGACGTTCGCCTCGCTCGACTCGTTCGAAGGCGAGCGGGTGCTGGTCGATCCCAACGCGATCGACGCCACCGGCTCGACGTCGATCGACTGGTACGTGCCGTCGCCCGACGGGCGGCTGGTCGCCGTCTCGATGTCCAGCGGCGGGAGCGAGACGGGTGACCTGTACATCTACGACGTCAAAACCGGGCGCGAACTTGAGAACGACCGCGTGCCGCGCGTCAACGGCGGGACGGCGGGCGGGTCGATGGCGTGGCGCCCGGACGGCTCGGGCTTCTTCTACACGCGCTACCCGCGCGACGGCGAACGCCCCGCCGAGGACATGGCGTTCTACACCCAGGTGTACACGCACGACCTCGGCACGCCGACGACGAAGGACCGGTACGAGGTCGGCTCGGACTATCCCAAGATCGCCGAGATCTTCGTCGAAGTCAGCCGCGATGGGAAGTGGGCCCTGACCAACGTCCAGAACGGCGACGGCGGGGAGTTCATCCAGGACGTGCGCACGCCCGAGGGCAAGTGGATCCGGCTGTCGACGTGGGAAGACCGCGTGATCGAGGCCAAGTTCGGGCACGATAATGCGATCTATCTCGTGAGCCGCAAGGGCGCGCCGATGGGTAAGGTGCTCCGCCTGGCGCTGCCAGACAAAGGCACGCCGGGCGAGATCACGCTCGCCGCGGCGAAGGAGATCGTGCCCGAGCGGGCTGACCGCTCCATCGAGACGGACTTCTTCGCCCGCGCGGGGATCTATCTGACGCCGACGCGGTTGTACGTGCAATATCAGGCGGGCGGGCCCAACGGGCTTCGCGCGTTCGACCTTTCCGGCAAGCCGCTGGGCGAGGTGCCCGGGCCGGAGATCTCGACCATCAGCGGCGTCGAGCCGATCGACGGCGACGACCTGATCTTCGAAGTGAACTCGTACGTTCAGCCGGCGGCGTACTACCGCCTGCGCACCGGGGCCAAGCCCGCGGACGCGGGTCACGCGGGCGCCGTCGAGCCCACGGCGCTGCGCGTCCCGACGCCGCCGGGCATGCCGGAACTCGCCGTGCGCCGTGAGATGGCCGTGAGCAAGGACGGCACCAAGGTGCCCGTGAACATCGTCGCCCGCCGGGAGTTCTTCGACCTGGTCGACCAGCGGGCCAAGGCCTCGCCCGAGACGGAGAAACTCCGCCGCGAACTCAGCGGCGGCGGGCTGACCATGTCCGAGAAATCCGAGATGACGGCGAGCATCCAGGGCCGCCCGTTCGTCCGCGCCATGCTCCCCGCGCCCACGATCGTCAACGGCTACGGCGGCTACGGCGTCAACGAGACGCCCGGCTTCTCCCGCTCCCGCATCGCCTGGCTCGAACAAGGCGGCGTGTTCGTCGTCGCGAACATCCGCGGCGGGGGCGAGTTCGGCGAACGCTGGCACCGCGAGGGCAACCTCACCAAGAAGCAGAACGTCTTCGACGACTTCGCCGCCGCCGTCAATCACGTCGTCGAGCGCGGCTACACCACGCGCGACCTGGTCGCGATCCTGGGCGGGTCGAACGGCGGGCTGCTGATGGCCGCGACGTTCACGCAGAACCCCGACATCTGCAAGGCCGTCGTCAGCCAGGTCGGCATCTACGACATGCTCCGCGTCGAGCTGTCGGCCAACGGCGCCTTCAACATCACCGAGTTCGGCACCGTCAAGGACCCCGAGCAGTTCCGGGCCTTATACGCGTACTCGCCGTATCACCACGTCAAGGACGGCGTGCGCTACCCATCAATCCTGTTCACGACGGGCGCGAATGACCCGCGTGTCGACCCCATGCAGAGCCGCAAGATGACGGCCCGCCTCCAGGCCGCCAGCCCGGAAACGATGGTGCTGCTGCGCACGAGCGGCAACACGGGTCACGGCGCGGGCACGCCGCTCTCGGCCCGGATCGACCTGAGCGCCGACGTGTACTCGTTCCTGTTCGACCGTCTGGGCGTGACGTACGTCCCGATGGCCAAGCCGCCGCGTGCCGAGTAACCCGCGGCTGGCTCGCGTCTTCAGCGTGCAGTGCGTGACCGCGCGCCGGCACGGGCCGCGGTGTTCTTGCTCGCCGACTTCTTCGCGGCCGCCTTCTTCGTGGTCGTCTTTTTCGCCGGGGGCTTTTTCGCGGCGGTTTTCGCTGGTGCCTTCGTCGCCGCCGCCGTCGCGGGCTTGAACCGATCGCCGAACGCCGCGAGGTACGCCGCGATGAACTGCTTCGCCGACATTCGCTTCAGCGTGTCGGCGATGACGTCGAGGGCGAGGTCATCAACCGCCTTGAAGCGGATGCACGACTTGCCCATGTCCAACTTCTTGCCGGTCTTGCTCCACGCCTGCTCGAAGGCCTTGGCCTGCGACGCGTCCTGGTACAGGCAGAACAGATACAGCGACATCGCGTTTTTTTGCGACGCCAGCCCCGCGAACGGCAGCGGCTGCTTCGGGTCGCAGTGATACCCCTGCGGGAACACGCTGTGCGGCACGAAGTACCCGATCATGCCGTACTGCATGCCTTCCCGAAACACCGGGTCGAGGTTGGTGCGGAACACTGCCCGAACGGCTTCGAGGGCCGCGCGGCGGTCGGCGGGGAGTTCGGCGAGGTACTGCTCAACGGTGCTGGCCTTGGACTGCATGGCGCCAGCATACCAGCGCGGCCCCGCACGCCCAAGCCGCCCCGCGCCGAGCCGCCGCCCGCCCACCGTTGCCCGGATCCCGGTCATCCGCCGTACCATCGCCCCCATGCCCATCCTCGTCTTTCAGCACTCCAGCATCGTCGGTCCCGGGCGGATCGGTGTGACGTTCCGCGACCACGGCAAGATCCTCGACGTTCGCCGGCTTGATCTGCCCACCGCCGAGCAAGGCGGCCCGGCCGGCAACCGGCACATCCCGACCGACTTCGACAACGTCGAGGGCATCATCACGCTCGGCGGGGCGATGAACGTCACCGACGCGCCGAACCTGCCCTGGATGCAGGCCGAGCTTGAGTACCTGCGCGAGGCCCACAAGCGGAACCTCCCGATCCTCGGCGTCTGCCTCGGGCATCAGCTCATCGCCAAGGCGCTCGGCGGCGAGGTCGGCCCGATGGACTCCGCGACGCAGCAGGTCATGGGGCGCGAGGGCTACGGCGAGATCGGGATGACGATGATCAAGCAGCACCCCGTCGCCAACACGGACACCATCCTCGCGGGCGTCGCGTGGCAGCACCGGCAGTTGCAGGCCCACAAGCAGGAAGTGAAGACCCCGCCGCCGGGCGCGACGGTGCTGCAGTTCAGCGACCGGTGCAAGGTGCAGGCGTACCGCGTCGGGCTGCGCACGTACGCATTCCAGTATCACCTGGAGTGCGACCTGCCGATGGCCGAGGCGCTGCTGACCGACGAGGGCAACCACTGCCGCTCTGCCGGCATGAGCCCGGACGAGGCGCTCGCCGACCTGCGTAAGCACTACGACGAGTACGCCCGCCTGAGCGATCGCATCTGCGTCAACCTTGCGAACTACCTCTTCCCCGTGACGCGCCGGATTGTCGCGTGAAGCCCGCGTCGGCGATGCGGGTCAGCCTCCGCGCGCCGGCGGACTATCGGCTGTCGCGCGATGTCTGCTCCTACGGCTATTTCCTGCTGGCGCCCAATCGCTGGGACCCGGCGGCCCGCACCTTCACGACCAGCATCGACCTGGGCGAAGCCGGGGCCGTGACGGCGGTGGTGTCGCAGCCCGCGCGCGACGGCGGGCGCGTGGGCGTCCGCGTTGATCGCCGCCTGAAGCCCGACGCGCTCGACGTGCTCAAAGCGCGGCTCGTCCGCATGCTCCGCCTCGACGAGCCCGCCGCGACGCTCGCCGAGTTCCACGCGCTGGACCCGCGCTTCGCCGACACCGGCCGCGGGCGGCTCATGCGCTCGCCCACGTTCTTCGAAGACGTCATCAAGACCGTCACCAGTTGCAACGTCGCCTGGCCCAGCACCATCACGATGAACGCGCGACTATGCTCCGAATACGGCGGCGAGACCGCGTCCGGGCTGCACGCGTTCCCGGCGCCGGGAAGGCTCGCGCGCGTCCGCCCGGCCGGCCTGCGCACGCGGGCCCGCGTCGGCTATCGCGACGCCCGCATCATCGAACTCAGCCGCATGTTTGTCCGCGGCGAGGTCGACCCCGCGTGGTTCGAAAACCCCAAGACCACCGACGACGACGTGCACGACGCGCTGATCGAACTCCCCGGCATCGGCCCGTACGCCGCTGCCAACATCATGCAGTTGCTCGGGCGCTACTCGCGCCTGCCGCTGGATACCGAGAGCGTGCGCCACGGGCGCGACGTGCTCGGCTTTCGCGGCACACCCGCGCAGATCATGAAGCGCGTGCACCGGCACTTCGAACCCTTCGGCGCTCACCGGTTCCGCTCGTACTGGTTCGAAGTGTGGGCGTTCTACGAGCGCAAGCGCGGGCCGAGTTGGACGTGGGAGCGCGAGACGACGGGCAAGACGTTCACCGCGGCCCGCCTGAACGACGCCGACTTTGCGGGCGAAGTGCCGCCCGGTTGAGCGCGGGAGGAGTTGCGTCGGATGGACCTACGGACCTGGCAAACGCTCGCCGAGCCGCGATGGGCGCCGCTCATCGAGCAGGCGTGCGCCGCGCCGTCGGGAGATCTCCGCGCGATCGAGCGGTTGCGGGCAGCGTGTCCTGATCCGGCGCTGGTGCGCACCGTGTTGACGCTCGCCGCGGCCCGGTTGAAGGCGCGCGACAAGTTCGGCGCTCGCGCGGCGTCGCTGTGGGCCGATCCCGCCGGGGTCGAGATGGCGTCATCCCCGCTCGCCGCGGCGTACAAGGCCCGCCGATGCGCGAGGGCCGGCGGCAAGACGATCGACATCTGCTGCGGCATCGGCGGCGACGCGATGGCGCTCGCGAGCGTGATGCGCGTCGAAGGCGTCGATGCCGACGCCGTGCGCGCGTGGATGTTCACGATGAACACCTCGTGCCCGTCGCGCTGCGCCGACGCGGCGGACGTCGATCCTTCGGGCCACATCGTGCACATCGACCCGGCCCGGCGTGACGAGGCGACCGGCACACGCCGGCATGGCCTTCGCGCGTGCCAGCCGCCGATTGAACGTGTCGCCGACCTCGCGGCCCGAGCCCGCGCCGCGGTCATCAAGCTCGGCCCCGGTGTGGATCACGCCGACGTGCGCACGCTGCTCCCGCCGGGTGAACTCGAGTTTGTCTCCGAGCGCGGGCGGCTGACGCAGGCCGTGCTGTGGGTCGGTGATGACCTGCGACCGAACGTCGGCCAGCACCGAGCCACCGTGCTCGGTGGCAGTGGGGGGGATGTCGGCACGCACGCCGACGCGCCGCTCACGCTCCTCGGCGTGCCCGGACCGGCGGACGCCCTTCCGCCGTCAACGTCGCCGCCGCGCTTCCTGCTCGAACCCGACGACAGCGTCGAGCGTGCCGGTCTGCTCGGCGAACTGTGCCGCGTGCTCGGCGCCCAGATGCTGCACCCGGCCGCCGGGCTGCTGACCAGCGACCGGGCCGTCGCGTCGGGCTGGGTGACGGTGTTCGAAGTGCTCGCCGAGATGCCCTGGAACATCCGCCGCGTGCGCGAGCACCTGCGCGACGTGGGCGCGGGCATCGTCGAAGTCAAAACCCGCGGCAAGGCCGTCGATCCCGACACAATGCAGGCGCAGCTCCGCGGCGACGGCGATCACACCATGACGCTGTTCGTGCTCCGACTCGGCGCCGCGATGCGCGCGTTCGTGGCCCGACGCGTCAGCTGTTGTCCTCGGTCGCGCGAAGGATCTCTTCCACCGTCGTGAGGCCCTTGCCGACCTTTAGCATCCCGTCCTGGCGCAGCGTCACCATGCCGCGGCCCATGCAGATGCGCCGGAACTCGGCGACGTTCGGGTTGCGTGCGATGATGTCGCGCAGCTGGTCGTCGACGGCGAGCAGCTCGTAAATCCCGACGCGCCCGGAGAACCCCGTCTTGCGGCATTTGTCGCACCCGCGCGGCGCCCACATCTGGTCCACCGGCATGCCCTGCAGCGACAGGTACTCCTTCATTTCTTCCGTCGGCTCTTCCTGGGCTTTGCACACGGTGCACAGGCGGCGCACCAGGCGCTGGGCCAGCACGCACCGCACCGCCGCACCGACCAGGAACGGCTCAAGACCGATGTTCACCAGTCGCGTCAGCGAGCTCGGCGCGTCGTTGGTGTGCAGCGTCGAGAGCACCAGGTGCCCCGTGAGCGCGGCCTGCACGGCGGTGTGGGCCGTCTCCAGGTCGCGGATTTCGCCCAGCATGATCACGTCCGGGTCCTGACGGAGCAGCGCCTTGAGCGCCTTGGCGAACGTCATGCCGATCTTGTCGTGCGTCTGCGTCTGCGTGATCCCGTCCAGGTGATACTCGATCGGGTCCTCGACCGTCGACACGTTCATCGTGTTCTTGTCCATCTGGCGCAGCGACGCGTACAGCGTCGTCGTCTTACCCGAGCCGGTCGGCCCGGTGACGAGCACGATCCCGTGCGGCTCGTCGATCGCCTTCTTCCAGATGGACATCGCGTCGTCGGAGAACCCGAGGTCCTCAAGGTTCACGTTGATCGAGCGTGTGTCGAGAATACGCATGACCGTCTTCTCGCCGTACCCCGACGGCAGCGTCGACACGCGGAGGTCCAGCTTGCGCCCGCCGACGGTGCAGCGGATGCGTCCGTCCTGTGGCAGGCGGCGCTCGGAGATGTCCAGGTTCGCCATGATCTTGAAGCGGCTGGTCAGCGCCGAGGACATGCTCGCCGGCGGGTTCATCATCTCGAACAGCACGCCGTCGATGCGGAACCGCACCTTGCACTTCTTTTCCGCCGGCTCGATGTGGATATCGCTCGCGCCCTCCTTCACCGCGTTCTGGATGATGAAGTTGCAGTAGCGGATGACGGGGCTCTCCGCCGCCTGCGCTTCCAGGTCGACTTCGCTCGACTCCTTGGTCTTCTCGACCTTGACGTCGTCCTCGGCGACCTCCGCCAGCATCTCGGAGACGTCCACCTCCTGCTGCTTCTGCTCCGTCGCGCCGACAACATCGAGCGCCAGGCGGATATCCGAAGGCGGCACGACCACCAGCTTGACGTTCGTTACGCCCAGCCGGCGCCGCACTTCGTCGAGCAGGAACACGTCGTCCGGGTGAGCCGCGCCGACGATGACGCGCGACACGGCCGACGCGCCCGAGCCCGAGCGCGCGATCCGCAGCGGCAACACGCCGTACGCCTTGCAGAACTCCGGCGTCAGGCGCTGCAGCATCGTCCCGTCGAACCCGCCGTCGAGCCCGCGCTCCATGTCGATGCGTTCGAAGGGCACGTCGGCCTGCGCGGCGAGCGCCTTGTAGATCTTGACCTCGTCGCACCCCTGCTCGATCAGGATCTCTTCAAGCTTCCGCCCCGGGCTGGTCTTGATGACCTGCTGAGCCGCCGTCAACTGCTGCGACGTGATCGCCTCGACGGTGACGAGAAACTCGCCCAGCTCCTTGTTCGCTGCCGCCGCGACCAGCGCCTCGTCGGGCTGGTATACCTGCGCCAGCGCCTCGCCGACGGCCGGCTTGGGCGCTTCCTCGCGCTTCGGCACGGCCGGGTCGTCCGGCACCGTGACGTTGTTCCCGAACGAGCGCTGCCCGCTCGGCACGGACGGTAGCGGCGAGAACACCTGGTCCGCCTGGTCAAGGCTGTGCCGCTTCTGCTTATCCGGAGCATCGCCCTCGCCTGGGCGCGGGCGGCGCACCCGCCCCGGCGTCGGGTCCGTGTCGGAGACCCCCAGGTCCTGCAGGATGTCATCGATGTCGAACTTGCCCATCCGGACCTCGCCTCCGCGGTTCACCGGCGTCCGTGCGTCACGGGCGCGCGTGCTTGCTCGAGTTGCGGTCGGCCTCGTCGAGCGCGAGCGTGTACATCTTGCCGTTGGCGCCCGTCAGGTCGACGCTGCGCCCGTGGATCGCCGCCACCGTGAAGTTGCGACCCACCTGATCGCCCACGCGGACCGCGTCGCCCGAGATGCGCGCCACCGGCACCTTGCCGCCCAGCACGCCCTGCAGCTTCAGCGTGGGCAGTTCGGCCTGGATCGCCGCGTCGACGGGGTTCGCCGCCGGCTTGTTCGGCGTCGGGTTGTCCGGGCTGGCCGGGGGCGCGACCACCATGCCCTCGGGCATGCGGAACGGGTTGCGCTGCACGTTCTCCAGCGGCACCTGCGACGACACGTAGTTCGCCTGCAGCTCGTTCAGCACGCGCTGGTGCTCCGCCGTCTTGTTGGCGCCGACGTTGTTCATGTCGTAGTCGGGCACCTTCGCGACGGCGAGGCCCTTCAGCGGCCCGATGCCCATCAGTCGCATCGTGTACAGCAGACCGCCGCCGGCGACCAGCACGCCGGCGAGAACGATCATCTGCGTCGAGACCTTCTTGCGCGGTGCCGAGAGCTGCGCCGGGCCGCCCTCGGCGCCGCCCGTCGGGTTGAGCGCGTCCAGTCGGAACACGCCGCTGAGCTGTTCGCCCTCGCCGCCCGCGCCGGGCTGCGGGGCGATCGACTTCTCCGGGGGCGGTGGGGGAATGCGTGTCACTGGGCGGCTCCTTCCTCGCGCTCGTAGTAGATCGACAACTGCATGTTGGCCTTCATCTCCCCGTCCACCTTCTGCGAGCGCTGCAGCTTCAGGTCCGTCACGCGCGTGATGCGCGGCAACTGCTCGAGCTGAAGCAGGAACGCGTAGAACCCGTCGAAGTCGCCCACGAACTCCACGTCGATGGGCTGCTCCATCGCCAGCCCGGCGGGCAGGCTCTGGTCCTTCTTGCGGAACACCGGGATCCGCAGCCCGTTCTCCGCCGCAAGCGACGACACCTGGCGAAGGACGTTGTCCATCTCCTTATTCGTCGGCAGATTGGCGCGGATGGCCTGGATCGACTCCTGCACCTGCGCGTTGGCGCGCTGCAGGTCCTCCGTCTGGCTGGTCGCCTGACGGAGCTTCTCGAGCATCGACTGCTTCTGCTCGATCTCTTTCTTCGCCTTCTCGATCTCACGGTTCTGCGGCTTGAACACGAACCAGTACGCCGCCACCGGCATCGACAGCAGCACGACGAAGAACAGCACTTGCCTGGCCAGCGAGGTCATCGGTGATTACTCCTTGGATCCCGCCGAGCCCACCGCGGTCGGCTTCTGCGTGGGGTCTTCGTTGGTCGTCGCCGCTTCGTCGCCCTTCGGCTTGGCCGCCTGCCCGGGCAGCCCGCTCAGCCGCGGGACCTGCAGCGGCGTGATCGTCCGCGCGTCGGCGGTGTTCTTGATCTGGGCCGCGATCTGGAACTCGCGCAGCACCGTGTCGTCGATCGTCACTTCCTTCGCCGACAGCATGTCCACCTTTGACAGCAGCGGGCACTCGTTCAGCGCCGTCACGTAGTCGGCGATCTCCCCGTCCGTGCTCGCCAGCCCCGTCATCTCGATCGTGAACTCGAACCGCGGCGCCACCGGCTTGGGCGGCGGGGGCGGCGCACCGTTGTTCGGCGTCGCCTGCCCGCGGTTCGCCACCGCGCCGGCGCCCGCCGCCGGCGGCGGGGGCGGCGCCTGCACGATCCGCTTGCTCTTCAGCGCCACGTCCTTCAGCGTCAGCTGCTTGGGCATCCGGTTGATCAGCTCCGCGAGCAGGATCGACCGCGGCACCTTCTCCTTGATCGCCGTCGTGATCTCCGCCTTCTCGATCACCTCGGCCTTCTGCTTCTCGAGCGACTTGAGCTGCTCGATCTTCGCGGTCTCCGTCACATACTCCGCGTTGATCCGCTCCTGCTCGAGCTTCACGTCGTTCCACCGCCGGTGCGTCACGAAGAACGCCCCGACAACCCCCGCCGAGACCACCGTGAACAGGAACAGCGAAATGAACACCGTGCGGCGTTCGGCCTTCTTCTGCAGGTAGTCCTCCGGGAGGAACGACCCCCCGGCCGGTACTTCGTTGCGCTTGGTGTGCCAGGTCATGCGTTCCCTCGTTGAAGCCGGCTCATGCCCGGCGTGTTGGTCCGATCACAGGTCCGTCGGGCACAGCGAAAGCCCGAACGGAACTGTCCATCCGGGCTGCGGGGTCGTGAAGTCCACGCTCAGGCACGGCTCGCGCCCCGTCCGCGCGATCCGCGCGACCGGGTCGGCGACATGCACCGGCGTCCGCACGCGCCGCGCGATCAACTGGCACAGCCCCCGGTGCCGCGCCTCGCCCCCGAAGAACGCCGCCCGGTCGACGCGCCGCCCGGGGAACATCCCCTCGTGATACCGCAGGCACATCGCCACTTCGTCCGTCAGCGTCTCGAGCAGCATGTTCAGGTCGAACTCGGCCGGGGCCGCTTCCGCTTCCTGCTGCGCCTGCACGGGCGGCGTCAGCCCGGCCGCCACGCGGCCTGCGCGCCGATCTTCCGCCGTCGCCGTCGTCGGCTCGTCGCGTGCCGGCTTGTCGCCGCCGACGCT
This sequence comes from uncultured Phycisphaeraceae bacterium, assembly GCA_964615765.1. Classification (GTDB taxonomy): domain Bacteria; phylum Planctomycetota; class Phycisphaerae; order Phycisphaerales; family UBA1924; genus CAZTQN01. Next base: position 45,218 of record CAZTQN010000027.1, on the reverse strand, counting down.
CGCCTCGGCCTTGGCGTCGGCGCTCGGCGCCGCCGCGGCGTTCGGGTCGCCGCGCAGCGTCACCGCCGGCGCGATCATGACCGACGCCTCCAGCCGGCGCGACCGCGCCCGCGACAGCGTCAGGTCCAGCACGCGCGACACGTGCGTGTCGAGGTCCAGCCCGCCCAGGCGGATCACCTTCGCGAACACCACCTGCTTGCCGTGCAGGATCCACACCTTCGTCGTCCGCGCGCCAAGGTCCAGCAGCAGCGTCGCCAGGTGCTCGTCGCCCGCGCGCCGGCTGAGATGATCGAACGCCCGCGCCGTCGCGATGCACTCGGGATGAATCCCCACGACCTCCAGGCGCGCGCTCCGCACAGCGGTCATCATCCGGTCCACTAGCTCGCGCGCCGCCGCCAGGCAGATCACTTCCTGCTTCACGCCCCCGCCGCCCGAGTTGCTCCCGCCCGAGCCCGGCGTGCGGGCCCCGTCAACCGCAAAGTGCCGGAGCACCAGCGCCTCGGGCGCCACGCCCAGCGCCTGCGGCACGCCGCTGCGCACCAGTTCGTCCAGCGCCGTCCCCTCGGACTTCGGGAACTGCATGTGCTTGATCAGCATGTGCCCCGCGGGAATCGCGCACAGGGCCCGCTTGCCGCGGAAGTTCCCGGCCTTGATCAGGCGCGGCAGCGCCTGACACTGGAACTGGAACCGCTTGGCGTCGTCAAGGATGATCGAGTCGGGCGTGTCCAGGGCCGCCGCCGCCACCAGCTGCGGCGTGTCGTCCGTCGACATCTGCAGGACTTTGAGCGCGCTCGTGCCGAAATCGATCGCGATCGGGAGCGTGCTCCCGTTGATCGTCTGCATCGCCGCTGATTTGACACGACCCAGCGACAACAGCGCCATACCTCGGTGCCTCCACCGAACGCCGAGGCCCAGCCTCACGCGGCCGGACCACGACCCCCGGTCCAATCGGACCTTCCCCTACGCCGCTCCAGCCAGACCGCAAACACGAATCACCCGACGCCTCCCGCCGCCGCGCAACCGGCACCACACCCCGCGCAGCCCGCGCCGTGCCGGTCCGAGAACGCCCGAATACGCCCCGACGCCTGCGCCGGCGACCGTCGCCGGGTTTTCTCGTCTTCATGCGTTGGGCCCCGATTTCCCGCGCCCGACCGGCCGATACCTCCGCGTCCCCGCACTGTCTTCGGAGTCGTCTGCTGCATGCTCCGGCTGTCGATCCATCGCGCTGCCAGCGGCATGGTGCTGGCCATGCCCGTGCTGCTGCCGGAAAAGCCTGAGCACGTCCTGCTCAAGCCCGGCGCCACGCTCGACCCCGACGCCATCGCGCGCCTCATCGAACTCAACGTCCGCTCCGTCTGCATCGAGTACCCGCCCACGGCGTACCTGATGCGCTATTGCAGCCCCGCCATCGTCATGGAGCAGGCCAGCCTCGCCGCACGCGTCGCCACCGGCGTCGACGCCGTCGCCCAGGGCCTGCACGGCCACTTCGATTTCCTCAGCTACCTCACCGGCGTGCGCTCGCTCATCCAGGTCCTCATCGAAGACCCCGCCGCCGCCGTCTTCGTCGGCGACATCATCGACTGCGGCGAGCCCCTCGCCGGGCACTGCTTCAACGTCGGCGTGCTCTCTCTGCTGATGGGCCTGCGACTCGACGGCTACCTGCTCGCCAGCCGCCGCCGCGTCGGCGTCAAGCGAGCCCAGAGCGTCGAGAACCTCGGGCTGGGCGGCCTGCTCCACGACGTCGGCATGCTCCGCATCGACGGTGGCATCGCCGCCGCCTGGGCCCGCACCGGCGCCGAGGACGACCCGCTCTGGCGCGAGCACGTCATCCGCGGCTACGAAGTCGTCAAGGGCAAGATTCCCCCGACCGCCGCCGCCACCGTCCTGCATCACCACCAGCGCCTCGACGGCTCCGGCTTCCCGCAGCAGGCCCGCGGCATGAGCACGCCCGCCGGGCTCGCCGGGCGCGATATCCACGTCTTCACCCGCATCGCCGCCGTCGCCGACGTCTTCGACCGCTTCCGCCGCCCGCCCGGCGATCCCGGCGTCGTCGTGCCCACCGTGCGTGCGCTACGCCAGACGCTCGACATGGTCCGCTCGGGCAAGCTCGATCCGGTCGCGTTCCGCGCCCTGCTCACCGTCTGCCCCGCGTTCCCGCCCGGCTCGGTGGTGCAGCTCAACGACGGGCGCAGCTATGTCGTCACCGCGTGGGACCCGGCCGAGCCGTGCCGTCCGAGCGTCTCGGCCCTCGCGTTCGATGATGTGCTGTTCCCCGAGCCGCGGGCCGGGTCGGAGCCGCCGATCGACCTGCGCGAACGCCGCGCCCTGCGCGTGGTCAAGGCCGAGGGGCACATCGTCACGCAAGATCTCTTCGACCCGCTGCTCCCGGGCGAGTTCGACCTGCACGCGCCGTACCCGTGGGCGTTGATTGAGCCGCCGGGCATCACCGCCGCCGGTCAACCCACGCCGCCGAGCACCGACGCCGCGCCGCCGGCGTCATCGCCGCCGCAGCGCAAGGCGAGCTGAGCCGCCCGACCGTCCCTGCGACTTACTTGCTCGCCGCCGGCGTCGGCGTGCTCGTGGTGTCGTCGGTGCCCTTCTTGGCATCGCCGGTGGTATCGGTCGAGCCAGCGTCCTTGTCCGTCTTGACGGGGGCCGCGTCGCTGGCGGGCTTGGTCGTTGACGCAGGCGCCGCGGCGGTCGCCGTGACCGCCCCGCCCGCCGGCGCCACAGCCGGCGCTCCGCCCGCCACCGCCGGCTGACCGCGCCCACCGCCCGCCCCCGCAGCCATGCCAGGTCGCGCTCCGCCCGGCCCGCCCGGCCCGCGCCCGCCACGGGCCGAGACGATCTGCCCCTGCTCGTTCCGCAGAAGCCCGGCCACCTTCAGTTCGTCGTCGGTGATTGGGCGGTTGATCACCTCGCCCGCGTCCGGCTTGCGCAGCAGCACCTGCTCGCCCGCGCTCATGCCCGCGACGACCTCGGCGAAGCGTTCCGACCGGCGCCCGACCTGGATCGGCCGCCGCGCATATCGCCCGCCCTCGGTCACATACACAAACCGCATCGGGCCTTCGCTCATCACCGCCTGCACCGGCACCGCCAGCGCGTCGTTCACGGTGCCGAGCAGGATCTCGCCCTCGCACCGCATCGACGGCTTGAGGCTGTGCGCCTTGCCATCCTCGCTCTTCGGCAGATCCAGCGTGATCCGCACGGTGTATTCGCGCAGGTTCGGGTCCATCCACCGCCCGGTCTGCTCCGCGAGGATGCCGATGCTCTCGACCACGCCGCCGAACCGCTCGCCCCCGGCCGCGTCGACACGCACCGTCGCCCGCTGCCCGGGCCGCACCGTCGCCGCCAGGCTCTCATGCACTTTCACCGCCGCGACCATCGCCGACGTATCCGGCAGCGCGATCAGGCTCTGATTCGGGTACACGCGCGAGCCGACCTGCAGCGGCCCCTGGTCGTTGCCCCACCGCATCGAGTCCATGCTCGTCGAGTACACCACCAGCCCGTCGTTGGGCGCCTTCAGCACCGCCCCGTCGACCTGCTCCTGCAGCTTGTTCAACTGCTGCTCGCGGATCTGCATGCTCGAGCGCGAGTTCTTCAGCGCCGCCTCCTTGCTCGCGATGCGGCTGGCGTTCTGACGCTCAACACGCTCGAGCTCCGCCTCCGCCTCGCTGACGGCCGACTCCTTCGTCTTCCGCTGCTTCGGATACTCGAACTCCCAGAACACGTCCTTGTCCAGCCGCGCCTTCGCCAGCGTGTTGACCGACTGCTCCCACGCCAGTTCGTCCTGCTGAAGCTGATCGCGGCTGTAATACCCCTTCTCGAACAGCGCCTGGCTCTTCTCGAACTTGTCGCGCAGGCGGTCCTCGTCCTTCTCCGCCCGCTCGAGGTTGTGATCCAGGTCCTGCTGCTTGCTCGCCAGTTCGCCCTCGAGCCACTGCTGGAAGTCCAGCCGCGCCAGCGCCAGCTTCAGGTCCGCCGCACGCTTGGCGCTGTCGTTCTCCGACACCTGGATCTGGTACGACTGCTCCGCCTCGACCAGCGCGGCCCGGGCCGACTCCATCTGCAGCTTCTGCTCGTCCAGACGCGTCTGGATCTGCTCCGCGTTCAGCCGGACCAGCACGTCCCCCTTCTTGACGTTGATCCCTTCCGCAACGATCTCAGTGATCGTCGTCTCGCTGTCCAGCGGGTTGCGGATCTCGACCTGGTTCGCTGCACGCAGTTCGCCCGAGACCGTCGTGGTCATGTCGAACGTCATCACCTGGGCCGCGGCGAGGTCCACCCGCCCGCCCGTGTCGCCCGCCTTTCCGGCGTTCCGCGTCGCCGGCGCTTTCTCGTCCGACGTGCCCTCATCCCCCGGGCCGCTCCCGCCCAAAATCAGCGCGCTCCCGCCCGCCAGACCAACCGCCAGCCCCGCCGCCCACAACACCCCGCGCCGACCCCGCCCCCCCGGCCCGCCCCGACCCGGCGCCCGCGCACCATCCTCGAGCGGCTGCCCCGTGGTGTGCTGAAAACTCGGCTGGGGGGCGCTGTTCGTCATGATCGACCTCCGGAAACAACACAGACGGCCGCAGAGCGCGGGTCCGTCAACGGATCTTCCTTGAACCGATGCGGGTTCGAGCGGTTGCCCGCCAACCGATGCGTATCCTAGTTCCGCTCCGCGGCATTTCCCGCGGGTTCCGCCACGACGGCCGCCACCGCGCCCATTCCCGATGTCCCGCTCCGCGACGCCCGACGTGCTCATCCTCGCCGCCGCCCCGGCGGAAGCCCGGGCCATCGCCGCCGCGCTCGCCATTACCCCGCCGACTGACCCCGCCCGCCCGGCCACCGCCGCGCTCCCCGGCCGCCGCATCGACCTTGCCATCACCGGCGTCGGCAAAGTCAACGCCGCCCTCGCCGCCGTCACCCACGCCGACCCCACGCGGCATGGGCTGATCCTCAGCCTGGGCCTCGCCGGCGCCCTGCCCACGCCCGACTTCACCCCCGCCAACCGCCGCTTCGCAGCCCAAACCCTCGACGTCGTCGTCGCCACCCGCGCCGTCTACGCCGACGAAGGGGTCACCACCCCAAACGGGTACATCGACATCGCCGCCTGCGGCTTGCCCCCGGGTCGACAGGCCGAGAACCACACGCTCTTTCCCGGCATGGGCATCGACGCGCCCGCCCGCCTCGCGACCGCCGCGGCGGACCATCTCCGCGCCATCCTCACCCCCGTGCCCGTGCACACCGGCCCGGTCGCGACGGTGAGCACCTGTTCCGGGGTCGACGTTGCCGCGATCGACATCGCCCGCCGCACCGGCGCCATCGCCGAGGTGATGGAGTCCGCCGCCATCGCGCACGCGCTCCTGCACGCCGCGCCCCGCGTGCGCCATCTCGACATCCGCGTCATCAGCAACGTCACCGGCGACCGCGAGCGCCAGCAGTGGGCGCTCCAGGATGCCCTCCGCCGCCTGAGCGACGTCACCCGGGCGTTGTTCACCGACGCCGCCCTGCCCTGGCTCGACTGACGCCGCTCACCGGGCCCCGAGTTCAAACCGTTCCGGCACCCGCGGCAGCAGCAGCACCACGCGCCGGTTCCGCGCCGGGAGCGTCGGCCCCACGATCGGCGCGCGGTATGCGCCACCTTCCAACATCGCCGCCCCGAGAGTGCGACCGAAGGGCGCATCCTCCGCGGCCGGTTCCGCGGGCGGCTGGCGTCCCTCCGCCGCGCTCTGCCAAATCACGCCCGGCTCTTCCGGGATAAGCACGTACGCGAAGCGTCCGTCGGCGCGGATCTCGCCGCGCAGCCGCGCGAACGGCAGTTCCTGCTCCGCGCCGCCCGCGCCGGGCGCCGCTTGCTCGCGGTGCGCGGGCATGAGCTCAATGCGCAGCACCGCCGCCCGCCCGCCCGTCGCAACCGGCGCCGGCGGGCCCATCCCATCCGCGCTCAGTCGACCCTCATCGCCGCCCGATGTCCCCGGCCCAAGCCACACACGGGCCAGCAGGCGGACATCGCCCGCCGGCACGCGCACCGGCTCGGCGTCGGTCACGAGCGTGCTGGGCGAAGTGGTCGCCGGCCCGCGCACGATCGTCGTCCACGTGAACGCCTGCCCGAGCCACTGCCGCTCGACCAGCGCCCGCACCGCCGTCGGGTCGTTGAGTTCCGCCTCCACACGCGCGGCGTCCTCGATGGGCACCTCGACGACGCGCAGCCCGTTCCGCGCCCACAGCTCCGCCGTCCGCGCATCCACGCCGCGCTGCCGATCCGCGTACGCCCCGAGCACACGGGCCACGCGGGCATCGTCCGCCACGCTGATCCACGACACCGCCTCCAGCCCGATCTCGCGCTCCACGCGCGTGCTGGGGGCGGGCGCTTGTGCAACCGTTCGCCCGCCGCCGCATCCATGCATCATGCCCGCGGCGATTCCCAGCAGCGACAGCGTCGCCGCCCACCACACCTTCCGGGGGCACGCCGCCCACGCAGGGCCTGAAACGCGTGATGAATGTGAATCTGGGGGCAATGGTCACTCGCTCCGGGCAGCACGCCCGGGTCCTTTCCGGATGGTATCGACCGCGCGCGTGAACCGCGCCCGGTCGCGTTGGGTATAGATCACCAGCAAGGGGTTCCACATTATGAAGATGCGTTCGTCATTCACGCTCGCGGCGGGTCTTGGCCTGAGTCTGCTGTCCGCCGGCGCCGCCGCGTCGGCGCAGTCAACAACCCAACCCGCCACCCAGCCCGATGCGCAGCCAGCGGGCGGCGCGACCGCCACGACCACCACGGGGCCCGCGGGCCCGCGCGTCGGCTCGGTCGAAGTCGCCGCGACGCCGGCCGACGTCCGTCCCGGCCGCCCGTACATCCGCGTGCGCAGCACGCCGGACGCGCCTCGTGCGGCGGCGTCGACTGCCCCCGCGCCGGTCCAGACCGCGCAACCGAGCGCGTCCGCCCGCCGCGCCGACGGCCTGATCGAAGTCCCGCTCAACACGCTCGGCCCCGGTGAGAGCCTGCAGCAGCGGAGCGACCGCATCGCCGCCGACAACCGCCGCCTGCTCGCCGAGGCCGAGATCGCCGAACGCGAGGCCGAACGCCCCAACCCGCGGTACGAGGACGGGGTTAACTTCATCCCTTACCTGCGCTACCAGCGCTTCGGCGTGTTTGCTCCGTCCGGATTCGGACAGCCGCTCCCCCGCCAGAACGTCGGCGCCGACGAACTCCGCCTCGAAGATCAACTGCACGGCTCGGCCCTGCGCGTCTTCAGCGACGCATCCACCTCCGGCACCGGCACGCTGGGCAATCTGCATCAGGACGCCATCCGCAACGCCGGGCAGGCCGCCACGCCCCCGCTGATCGAGCAGCAGCGCCAGCGCGATCAGACGCAGCGGAACATCCAGCGGGCCACGCCGCGCGAGTGACGCCGTCCCGCTCCCGGGTGACTTGAGCGAAACTGCACGCGCCGTCTTGGCGCCGCGCCCCGCGCGCGGCACAGTCATGACGGCCCCTCTCTCGCCGCACGCCGCGTGCGGCGGGCCACGCTCAGTCCGGTCAACCCGAGGAGTTCGTTCATGCGTCCGATGCTGCTTTCCGGGCTCGCGGTTGCCGCGTGCGCCGCGTCCGCGCACGCACAGTTCGCCGTCTTCACCGCATCGCTCACCGGCGCCCAGGAGACCCCGCCCGTCACCACGCCCGCCACCGGCTCGGCGACGCTCACGCTCAACACCGCCACCAACCAGTGGACGATGAGCGTCACCTTCGCTGGGCTTACCACGCCCACCGTCATGGCCCACATCCACCGCGCGCCCGCCGGCGTCGCCGGGCCGGTCATCATCGGGCTCGACGGCATGGCCCTCGGCGGCGGGCAGCCCACCTGGTCGCTCATCCCGCTCGGCGTCACCAGCTTCTCAACGCCATCGCCCGCCGCGGCCCCTTTCGCCTTCCCGCCCGATGAGCTCGACGACCTGCGGGCCGGCAACCTGTACGTGAACATCCACTCGTCGCAGTTCCCGGGCGGCGAGATCCGCGGCCAGCTCGTGCCGCAGCCCGGCGCCGGCATGCTCGCGCTCGCGGGCCTGCGGGCGCTGCGTCGTCGGCGCTAAGTCGGTCGGTCATCGGTGCCATGAACCGCGCGGGCGCGGGCGGGTGTACCGCTGCGCCCGCGCGCGTTTTCTTCGCGCCCGGCGCGACAGGTCACGTCTCGTGCGAGTAGTTCGGCGCTTCCTTCGTGATGCGGATGTCGTGCGGGTGGTTCTCCACCACCGTCGCCGCCGTCACACGCACGAACCGCGTGTGCTCGCGGAACTCGGGGATCGTGCGGCAGCCGCAATACCCCATGCTCGCCCGCACCCCGCCCACCATCTGGTACACGAACTCCGCCAGCGTGCCGCGGTACGGCACCAGGCCCTCAACGCCTTCGGGCACGAACTTGCGCTTGCGATCGGGGTGCTCTTCGCCGGAGCGGTGCTGGGCGTAGCGGTCGCTCGAGCCGGCCTCCATCGCGCCCGCGCTGCCCATCCCGCGGTACGACTTGTACCGGCGCCCCTGGCTGATCACCAGTTCCCCCGGCGACTCGTCCAGCCCGGCGAACAGCGAGCCGAGCATCACGCACTCGGCCCCGGCGGCGATCGCCTTGGCGATGTCGCCCGAGGCGCGGATCCCGCCGTCGGCGATGACCGGGATGTCGCGCCCGGAGCGGCGCACGCCCGCGACCGCGTTGAAGACCGCCGTGATCTGCGGCACGCCCACGCCCGTTACCACGCGCGTCGTGCAGATCGAGCCCGGCCCGATGCCCGCCTTGATCGCGTCGGCACCGGCGTCGGCGAGCGCCTGCGCGCCGTCGGCGGTCGCGATGTTGCCCGCGATCACCTCGACGCCCAAAGAGCCCCAGCGCCGCTTGATCTCCCGAACCGTCCGCAGCACGTTCTCCGAGTGCCCGTGCGAGGTGTCGACGACGATGACGTCGGCCCCGGCGGCGAGCACCGCCTCGACGCGGTCGTACGCGTCCACGCCGCACGCCGCCCCGCACCGCAGCCGCCCGCGGGCGTCCAGGTTCGCCTTCGGGAAGTCCGCCAGGCGGTCGATGTCGCGCTGCGTGATCATGCCCGCCAGCGAGCCGTCCGCTTGCACCAGCAGCAGTTTCTCGACCTTGTTGCGGTTGAGGATGCGGGCGGCTTCTTCCAGGCTGGTGCCCGGGGCCGCGGTGACCAGGTGCTCGCGCGTCATCACGTCGCGCACCGGCGTGTTCTGGTCTTCGACGAACTTCAGGTCGCGCCGCGTCAGGATGCCGATGACGCGCCCGCGCGAGCGGAGGTGGGCCGAGCCGTCGTCCGTCACGGGGAAGCCGCTGACGTTGTACTCACGCATCAGGCGCCGGGCCTGCGCGACGGTGTCGGACAGGCCCAGCGTGATCGGGTCGACGATCACGCCGTTGGCCGACCGCTTGACCTTGTTCACCTCGCGCACCTGCGACTCGATGCTCAGATTGCGGTGGATGATCCCGATCCCGCCCTCCTGCGCCAGCGCGATGGCGAGGGCCGACTCGGTCACCGTGTCCATCGGCGCCGACACCAGCGGGATGTTGAGGCGGATCTTGGGCGTCAGGCGCGTCGACGTGTCGGCCTCCGACGGCATGACGTCGGAATACCGCGGCAGCAGCAGCAAGTCGTCGAACGTGATGCCGTCGCCGACGATCTTGCCGGTCTCCGGCAAGGCGTGCGGCCCCGCCTGGGCCGTCGGGCTGGCCTGGGCGTTCGGAGCGGTTGCAATGGCGGCTGTGGACAAACCCCGGGAACGTGTCGCGTCCATGCGCATTATCCTGCGCTTCGGAACTGAGTCAAACGGCGCGGCATCCGACACCGCCGCCCGTGCTCGCCCCGCCCGTGCTCGATCGCGCCCCCGGAGCCGCCCGGAATGTCCAAAGCTCGCACAAAAACCCCCGCCCCAGCCCCCGCCCCAGCCCCCGCCGCCGCCCCGGCCCCCGCCCCGCAAGCGCCGCCCCGGCCCGCCGCCGCTCCCCACTCGCCCGGCTCGCTCGCGATCGCCGAGCCGGCCCCGGTCGAGTCGCTCACGGGCGGGGAGTGGCTGTTGACCAACGGGCTGGGCGGCTTTGCCATGGGCACGGTCTCGGGCATCCCTACCCGCCGGTACCACGGCCTGCTCATCGGGGCCACCATGCCCCCCGTCGGGCGCATCCTCGCGCTCAGCGCCACCGTCGACACCATCACCTTTGGGCCCGGCGGCCCCGCCCCGCGCCGGGTGGATCTGTGCTCGTTCCGTTTCCGCGGCCCGCCGCTGTGCCCCGCCGTCCGACACCCCGACGGGGCCGCACGACTCGTCGCCTTCGAAGCCGGCGAGCGCGTCCGCTGGGTGTACCGCGTGGGCGGCGCGACGCTCACACGCGAACTCACGCTCGCCGACGGGCTCAACGCCTGCGCGCTGCACTACCGGCTCGACCGCGGCGTCTCGCAGGATCTGCCCGGGCCGCTCCGCCTGTCCATCCGCCCCCTCGTCGCGCTGCGCGACATGCACGCCCTGATGTACCGCGCTGCGCGCAACCGCTTCCGCGTTCAGCCCGCCTGCGACGCCGTCGCGGTCGAGATCGACGGGCATCGTCTCAGCCTTCGCGCCCCCGGCGTCCCGTTCCACGCCGCGAGCGACTGGTGGCACGAGTTCTTCTATCAGATCGAGCAGGACCGCGGGCAGGACTGCTTCGAGGACCTGTTCTCTCCCGGCGAGTTCGTGCTCGACCTCGGCGTGGGCGACACGAGCGTGTCGTGCACGATCACGGCGGCCCTGAACGCTGAGCCGGCGTTCGACATCGAGCAGGCCGTCGCCGCCCGGCGCGCCCGCGCTCAGAAAGCCCTCGCCGCCGCACTGCCCGAAGCGGCCCGGGCCACGCTCCCGCCCGCCGACGCTCAGGCGCTGACGGTGCTGATCCGCGCGGCGGACGACTTCGTCGTCGCGCGCCAGCCGCCCGCGAACGCGCCCGACGCGCCGACGCTCCGCTCGATCATCGCGGGCTACCCGTGGTTTTCCGACTGGGGACGCGATACATGCATTAGCATGCCGGGGCTGATGCTGGTGACCGGGCGGTTCGATGAAGCCCGCCGCGCGCTGGCCGCGTTCGCCGGCGCCCGAAAAGACGGCGTCATCCCCAACCTCTTCGACGACCGCACCGGGCACGCCGAGCACAACACCGTCGACGCTTCGCTCTGGTTCGTGCTGGCGGCGACGCAGTACGCGGCCCGCTCGGGCGATGTGGCCGGCTTCGAGCGCGACCTGCTCCCGGCGTGCCTCGACGTGGTCTCCTGGTACCGGCGCGGCACGCTCAACAACATCGCGATGGACCCGATGGACAAACTGCTCACCGCGGGCAGCGAGTCCACGCAGCTCACATGGATGGACGCGCGCCGCGACGGCGTGGTCTTCACGCCCCGGTTCGGCAAGCCCGTCGAGATCAACGCGCTCTGGTGCGCCGCGCTCAGCGCGCTGTCCGAAGCGATGACGGCCCATGAGCCGCGCCACGCCGCCAACCTGCGCGACCTCGCCGCCGCCGCCGCCGCGTCGTTCCGCCAGTCGTTCTGGAACCCGCAGCGCGGCTGCCTGTTCGATCGCCTCGTGCCCACCGAATCATCCTGGAAGCCCGTCGCGGAAGTACGCCCCAACCAGCTCTTCGCCGTCAGCCTCCCCGGCGGCCCGCTCACGCCCGAGCAGCAGCGGGGCGTGCTGGCGCGCGTGCGCGAGGATCTGCTCACGCCCGTCGGCCTGCGCACGCTCGCGCCCGGCGAGCCCGGCTACCAGCCGCGGTACGAGGGCTCGATGTTCGAGCGTGACCGCGCGTACCACAACGGCACGGCGTGGCCCTGGCTGTTGGGCCCGTACGCGGAGGCCGTGCTGCGCGTCGGCGCGTTCTCACCCGCCGCACGGAGCGAGGCTCGCGCCGCGATCCAGCCGCTGATCGCGATGATGTCGCCCGAGGGCGCTGTCGCGAGCGCCGGGTGCATCGGGCAGATCGCGGAGATCTTCGACGCCGAGTCGCCGCACCGCCCGCAGGGGTGCCCGGCCCAGGCGTGGAGCGTCGCCGAGGTGCTGCGCGTGCTGGTGCTGATCCACACGCCGACAAGCGCGCGGTGACAGAAAGCGGTGGAAGAAAGCAGTGGGGGGGACGCCGGTCTGTGGGATGGGGCCGAGCGCCTTCGCCTCAGGCGGGCGTGCAGGCGAACGCCTCGGCGAAGTCGTACACGCCGCGGAAGTCGTTGATGGTGTCGTTCTCGCTGGCGCGGAGTTCGCCGCGATCGATCATCGCGTACACGAGGGTGCCGAAATCGTCGGTCTTGTACACGCCCCAGCGGTTGAGGACGGTCTTGGCGAGCATGCCGTAGCGGGCGATGGCCAGGTCGCGGAGACCGAGGCAGAGCTGCTGCCCGCTGACGTGCCGACGCTCGTCGGGCATCGCTTGCACCAGTTCTTCCACCGAGCCCGAGCCCCCGTGCATCGTCTCGACGGTGTGGCGCAGGCCTTCGCGCACGAACTCGAAGGCTTCCTCAGGAAACTGTGCCGCACGGCTACGGATAGAAGGCCAATCGAAGCTGGTGTTCACGGATCACGGCTCCAACGCGGACGCACCAACTGTACGCGTCGATTCTCGGCTGAGCGCGCTGCAAGCGCGATCTTTACGCCAGGTTCACGATCGCGCTCCGCGGGGGGCGGCTGACCCACGGGCTTCCCTCGATCATCATCCGCAGCGGGCGCGTCGCCCATGAACCGGCATACGCGACGCCCACCCGCGGGGTCCGCACGATCCGGACCGACCGCCCGGAATCGGGAGTATCCCCGCCCGGCCGGACCTCTCGGGCCAGATACACCCGCGCTTCTCGGACCAAGTCCACCCCGTTCAGCCCGCGGTCGATGGCCATCGCCTGGCACAGCCGCGCCGGCCCGCTGCACAGGTCGACCTCCCGCAGAGCACGCCCGGCGGGCCCCCGCGGGCGTGCGCGAAAAGCCCGCATGGTCTCATGGCCGTGGGTCGGTTCGAGGGACCGGAGCAGGACCGCCGCGGGCTCGCCCTCAGTCCCGCAGACGACGTTCATGCAGTAGTGCATGCCGTAGGTGAAGTAGACATACGCCAGTCCGGGCGGGCCGTACATCGCCTCGTTGCGGGCGGTGCGTCGCCCGCCGAACGCGTGCGACGCGGCGTCGATCACGCCCAGGTACGCCTCGGTCTCGACGATCCGCCCCGCCAGCACGGTGCCGTCGTCCAGCACGCGGACCAGTGAGACGCCCAGCAACGCCGCGGCGAGCGACTCGGCGTCGGTCGAGAAGAACGGACGCCCGAGTCGTGAAAAATCGTTCATCCTGACCGCAGGCTCGGCCGCCGGGGCGCTCACGCGTACGCGTGCAGACCCGGCAGCAGCAGGTTCACGCCGAAGTATGTCCACAGCATCACGATGAACCCGACGACGCTCAGCCACGCCGTCGTGAGGCCCTTGTCCTTCAGCCCGCCCAGGCGGACGTGGATGACGATCAGGTACACGATCCACGTGACCAGGGCCCACAGTTCCTTCGGGTCAAACGCCCACCAGCGGCCCCAGGAGTGATCGGCCCACCACGCCCCGAGCAGGATCCCGACGCCCAGCGTCCAGAACGCGAGCTGCAGGATGATCATCTGTGCTTTGTCGAGGTCGTCGAGGATCTTGCGGGTGATCATGCTCGCGGGGGTGGCCGCGATCGCGCCGCCCGTGTCGCCTGTCGGTGCGGGCTGCGAGAGCCCGAGCGCGGAGGCGGACACGCTGAGCATGGAGGCGCCGCCGGCGCCGGCGAGGGCCGGGGTCGCCGCGGGCACGCGGGCCGGGCTGCCGCCGCTCCCGCCGCCGGAGCGGAATCGGGCTGCGTAGTGCGTGCCGAGATAGAACAGCGCGACCATGAAGCCCAGCGCGATGAGCCCGTAGCTGACCAGCACGGTCGTGACGTGGTACTTCAGCAGCACGCTGGTGTTGAGGATCGGGGCTTCGCGCTCAACGCGGACGCCGGGGATGCCGGTCTGCGTCGCGGTGATGAGCACCATGAACCCGACGCCGGCGGCGGCCGCCCCGAACAGGTACTGGCGGCGGGCCAGCATCAGCCCGATCCCGACGATCGCCGCGAACAGGCTGACGCCCGTCATGCTCTCGAACTGGTTCTGAATCGCGAACCGCTCGGCGATGATGCAGCGGGCGACGAACCCGAAGGCGTGCATGCCGGTGGCGAGCACGAGCGTCGACACGCCCGTCCACACCAGCCAGCGTCGCCCGGTGCCGAAGGCCAGCAGCAGGGACAGCAGCGCCAGCGCGTAGAACCAGTAGCCCCACTCGAAGGCGTTCACGCGGTTGTACGCCGCTTCCAGCGACCGCCGCGTGTCCGGGTACATCGCCGCGTTGATCGTCGGCAGCGTCTGCGCGAGCTGCGAGATCGCGGCGTTGGCCCGGGCCGCGTCGCCCGCGCGCCACGCCTCGCCCAGTTCGCTCATCGCCTTGCCCGCCGGCGAGGCCGGGTCGAGCGTGGAGAGGTGCGACCACGGCTTGTCCGGCGCGTCGGACGCGACCATCTTCAGGTCCTGCCAGGCTTCCTGGTAGGTCATCAGCGACGAGCGCACGCGGTCCAGCCCCTGGCGCATCGCCGGCTCGAAGCCGTGCTTGGTCTCAACGTCCGTCAGGTGCTCCGCGAGCTTCAGCGGCTTGAGCCGCCCGACGCGCTTCCACCACTCGCGCTCCTCGGGCGACTGGTACATGCGTTCGAGGAACGTCTCGCGCAGCGGCAGGAACTCGACGTGGATCAGGGGTCGGTTGACGTAGTACCCCGGGTCGATGACCAGATCCATGTACGTGAACAGCGGGTCGTACGCGACCCTGCGCACCTCGCCGCCGCCGTCGGGCACGTCGAGGTCCATGTAGTTCCTCCGCCCCATGATCCCCGAGATGGTCTCGCGTGCGAGCGTGTCGAGGATCTTGATGCGGCCCTGGTGATACACCGCCAGGTCGCGCAGCGGCTCGATGTTCACGCCGCGTGCGAAGGCTTCCTTCTTCGCCAGGTCCAGACGTGTCGGGCCGGGCTGGCCGAAGGGCGGGCGGGCGTCGGCGCCGTGCTCGGCGAGTTCGCGCGGGTGCTCATTTCCGGCCGGGGCGGCGTACTGCGCGATCGCCGGCGTGCCGAGGCCCGCCACGACCAGCGTCACCGCCGCGACCACCAGCCACCGCCAACACATCCGTGCTGCGTTCATCGCGTGACCTCCGCGTGGATTCCCGAAGGCTCGGGGGTCTCCGAAGTGCCGTTGTTCTTGGCCGCCGCACGCCCGCGCGGCGTGATCTCGCCGCGTGCGACGGCGCGCTTGAGCCGCTCCTTCTCACGCCGCACAAGCCACGGCTTGAGATAGAACGCCCACGGGATCCCGACGCTCATCAGCACCGCGCCGGTCGCGATGATGTAGATGCCCGGGTTGTTGCCCACACCCAGGATCGTGAACCGCGCGAACGGCCGCGGCACTTCGCCGCGCGCCACCGCCGCCTCGCTCTCACGCCACCCGCCCATGTCCCACCCAGCCTGACTGAACTTGTACTGGTTGGGCGCGATGACGCTCATCGCCCACCCGAGCGCGTTGGCCAGCATCGGCAGGTCCTCGCGCTTGACAAAGGGCGTGCGCACCAGCAGCGGCTCGTTCAGGCTCGTCTTGCGCACGTCGTCCTTGTACACGCCGTTCCAGCGCGAACTGACCACCACGTCCGACCTGTAGTCGCGCGGCGAGGTCGAGTGCGGGTACGGGATCATCTCAAAGGTCTGCAAACGCACGGTCATCGGCGGGTCGAACAGGTGACGCACGCGCCCGAACGCCAGCGTGAGTTCCCGGCCGCCCGAGATCGGGATCGTCCGCTGCGTCTCTGGCCCCACGCTCAGATACTGCGTGAACGGCAGCCAGTGCACGCCCTGCGGGCCCGACTGGTCGCGGATCTCGACGGCGATGGCGGCCGCCTTGTGGTTGCCGATGCGGTCCTTCTCGCGCGCGTCGGGGTGCACGACGCGGGGCACCTCGACGCGCGTCACGCGGTCGTGCCGCTCGCCGAGTTTCAGGGCCAGTTTCGGGGCCGCGTCGATCGACGCGCCGGGCGCTAGGCCCGTGCGCACTGTCGCCGCCCCGCCCGGCAGGCGCACCAGCGAGCGCACCGTGCCGTCCTCGCGCTCGTCGAAATAGACCTGCAGCAGCGAGGCGTCGATGTACTCGACGCGGATGTCCGAGGTCGCGTCGCGCCGCGCCGGCATGCCACGCTCGTTGAGTTCCTGCAACAGGTCCTGGCTGATCTCCGGGAAGCGGTGATAGATCCACCGGTCGAACGCGGGCGCTCCGTCACCCGGCGGCGTGATCCGTACCACGGCGAGGCTCGACGTCGCGCCGCGGTAGCCCTCGGTCACGATCGGGAACGGCGGCTCGGCCTGCAGCGACTGCACCTTGATCCGGTAGCCCGTGTTCTCGACCGTGATCTCCTGCCCTTCCTCCACGGCGTACATCGCGCGCCCGCCCGCCAGACCAGGGCCACCGCCCGCCGCCCACGCCCCCCCCGTCCCGGGAACGCTCACCACCAGCGCGTGCCGCGTGCCCGGCGGGAGCACGCTGCTCAGCGCCGTCCACCGCTCTTCGCTCATCCCGCGGGTGTACTCGATCGCCATCAGTTCCAGCCGACTGATCCGGTCGGCCGGCGATTCCGGCACCAGGCGCCACGTGCGGCTGGGGACCGGCGCGCCCTCGGGCGTGGTCATGTCCAGCACCGCGACGACCTCGCGCATCGAGCGGGCCGCGTCGCCACCGGACTTCGCGCCCTCGCCCGCTTCGCCGGTCGGCAGCCAGCGCTGCTCGAGATCGGCGTAACTGGCGTACCCAACGACGCGGAACGAGACGTCCGCGTCGACGGCGCCGGGCTGCCCGAAGGCGCGCGGGCCTTCGGCGACGCGGATGTCCAGCGGGCCGTGGTCGCGGTGCCCCTGCGGACCCTCGGTCCACGTCGGCAGTTCCGCCCCGGGAATCGCGGCGAGGTTGTAGTCGTTGTACCGCGGCAGGCGCTCCAGCCGGCGCTGCTCCCACCCGTCGGTCAGGTCCTGCGTCACCCACAGCGCCGTCGCCGTGTTGTCGTAGAAGCCGGCCTCGGGCGGGCCGACGGTGGGAATGCCCTGCGCATCCGGCTGACCGGCCAGCAGCAGCGCGTCGCCTTCCTTCTTGTGCAGCGTGTAGTACACGCTCCCGAGCGCGATGGTGACGATCCCCGTGTGGACCATCAGCACGCCGATGCGCGGGAACGTGAACTCGATCCGGCGCAGCGTCGCGACCACCATGTTGACGACAAACAGGATGAGCACCAGGTTCATCGGCCACCAGGCGTAGAACTCCAGTTCGCTCATCTCGATTCCCGGCAATCGCCGGAACTGCACGCTCTTGTACCGCTCGACAAACCCGGCGAAGAACTCGACGCCGGAGCCGGTGATCGGGTCATACCTCAAGCGCGGCCACGCCAGCGCCCGCCACGCCCACACCGACAGCACCGACAGCCCGACCACCCCCAGCACGCCGACGACCACGCGGGGCGGCACGCCGGCGCCGCGCGAGCGCATCATCCGCACGGCGATCCACGTCGGGACCACCGCGCCGAGCGCGATGCTCGCGAGCACCGTCAGCCCGTAAAACCCCCACGTCGGCGCCATCGCGAGAATGCCGATGGGCACGCTCGCCAGCACGCCATAGAGCGACACGAGCACCAGCAGCACGACCGCGAGCGGGATCCCGCTGAACAGCCGGAGCACCCACTTCACGGGCGTCAGCGGGCCGGTCAGGTTGCGATCGTCCCACTGCTTGGCTCGAACCCACTTCGCGCTCATCCCCGCCTTTCGGGCCAGGTCAGCCCGCAGAGAATAACTTTCGATTTTCCAACTTTATGCCAGAGACGTCGGCGGCACCGGACGGGTTCCGGTCTGACCGAAAAAAGTTCGGGCAAACAGCATTTTCGGGCGATTGGACAGCCGGTCTCCAGGTGTATGAAGAAGGTTGCGCCCGATCTCCTCCGGCGGGACGGCGATCGGCGGACGCTGGCCCGGTTCCACCACCTCCACACCCACCAGCCCGGCCAGTTGAGCGCCAACGCGGAGCGTGAACGACTCCGGATCCAGCCCGAGGGCGCGGGCCCCGTGGACGGTGCCCATGGCGAGGAGTTGCTGGGCCAGCGCGGCCGCCGAATGCCCGGCGGGGCTCGCCGCGAGCGACCACAGGTGCCGCATCTCGTCGAGCACGCCGATGCCCACACGCGGCGTGTCGCTCGGCAGGTTGATGATCGAGTCGGTGCCAAGGGCGACGGGCACGCCGGCGTCGAGCATCCGTCGCCACGGATGGTCGCCAAGGGTCCGCGCGTGTCCGAAGTATGACCATGCCCGTGGGCAGTACACGACATTGGTGCCGGCAGCGGCCAAGAGCGCGATGTCGTCCTCGTCGGCATCGTTCACGTGAGCCGCGAGGGCGATGTGGCTGAGCACGCCGTGATCCGCGAGGCGGGCGACGCTGGAGCGGCCGCCGAAGGTTGCGCCGAAGTCGGCGGTCCAGACGCCGACGTCTTCTAGGAACGTACGGAGCGGCCCGTCGGCGCGTCGGCACAGGTCGCGCTCGTCGAGGCTCTCAGCCAGGTGCGTCGCGAGCGGCACGCCGAACGCCGCCGCGACCGTCGCGGCGTGCCTGTACGCGGCCGGGCTGACCGAGTACGGCGCGTGGGGCTGAATGCCGAGTCGCATTGCCGCACCCGGCTCTTGGGCTGCTCCGTTTCCATTGGTGTTGAGCAATCCACGCTGTGCAGCGTCCGCGATGGTCCGGTCGAGGGCGGCGAGCCCGATCGTTTCCCGCGCGCCGGCGGCGAAGAACTCGAGATAACTCACGCCGGCCAGCCCGGAGTCCCGGGCCGCGTCGAACGCCAGCAGGCTGGCCGCCCGCCCGACGGCCCCCGCGATGTCGCCGACCGCGACCGTCCCGCCTTTGACCGCGAGGGCGACGCCCGCGCGCACGCTTGCGGCGATCGCCTCAGGCTCGATCGGGCGCGTCGGCGCGATGGTGCGGATCCACGCCGCGAAGCCCTGGTCCGGGTCGTGCGGACGCGGGCCGACGTGCGTCAGGTCCAGATGCGTGTGCGCGTTGACCAGCCCGGGGAGCAGGACCTCCCGCGGTCGGCGGACGACGGCGCACGGCGCTTCGTGCAGCGCGATATCCAGCAACCGCCCCGACGCCAGCACCCGGGCCGTCCACCGGTTGAACGTCTTGGGGCTGGGCGGCTCAAACTGCACCAGCACGGCCCCCGGTGAGGCGAGCGTGCCGACGCCGTCCATGACGCCGAGCGCCTCGAACCGGACCGTCGAGACCCCTTCGCCGGCGGCGCGCCGGGCGGCGTCCACCAGCCAGCCCGCGTCCGGCAGGTCGTCACCCGGGGGCGGCGGTGGGTCGATGGGGAACGGGCCCATGGTCGGCGACGGAGTGGGTGGGCGGGTGGGGGGGGCGGGGTGGGGTGGGGGTGGTTGGGGAGTGGATTGGGGGCTGCCGGGTGATGCCGGGGCCGCCGCACGGTCGATAACCACTCCGGCGGCGGGAGCGTATGCTGTGCCCCGACCGACCCCGAGATTGGAGCGCCTGATGATCACGCTGACCGCCTCACGTCTGCCCGCCCGTTCTGTTGTCCGTGTGCTGCTCGCCGCGTCGGGCCTTGCCGTCGCCGGGCTGGGCCTGGGCGGGTGCAACAGTTCCAACACCGCGCTCATGGAGGCCAACCGGGCCCTTCAGGACCGCAACACCGCGCTGACGGCGGAGAACGAATCGCTCTCCAACCTCGTGCAGCAGTTGCAGGGGGCCGTGTCTTCGCGTGACAAGGCGCTGTCGGACGCGCAGTCGCTCATCACGGCGCTGCAGTCGGGCAAGAGCGGGCTGGAAGGTCAGCTCGCCGGCATGCAGGACCGCCTGAACAACCTGAACTTCGGCAACCTGAACGTCTCGGCCCTCGACCCCGCGACGGACCAGGCCCTGAAGGAACTCGCCGCCCGGCACTCAGACCTGCTCGAGTACGACTCGCAGCGCGGCCTGATCCGCTTCAAGAGCGACGTGACGTTCGACTCCGGCTCCGACGTCGTCCGCGCCGACGCCAAGCCGACGCTCCGCGCCCTGGCCGACATCCTCAACAACAGCGCCGCCGGCTACGACATCCGCGTGATCGGGCACACCGACGCGCAGCGCCTCAGCGCCCGCACGGCCCAGCGGCACAGCACCAACATCCGCCTCTCCGCCGACCGGGCCATCAGTGTCCGCAACGAACTCGTCAGCGGCGGCGTCTCGGCCCCGCGGTTCGAGATCGGCGGCCGCGGCGAGTTCGATCCGATGGTGCCCAACACCCGCTCGGGCAACACGCCGCAGAACCGGCGCGTCGAGATCTTCCTGGTGCAGAGCCGCGACAAGATCGCCGTCACGCCCGCGGGCGACCCGATCGGCGCCGCCCCGGCCCCGGCCCCCGCGCCCGCGCCGGCCCGCTCGGCCCCGGCGGAAGACATCATGAAGTAACGGGACGCGGGGAGGGGGGACGCGGCGAGTCGTGACGCGGTGATGGGGTGACGCGCTGAAGGGGTGATTGGCCGGGGGGGTGCGTCACCGCAGCTCGGCGGCGACCGCCTGCGCGAGCATCAGCACCACCGGCACCGCCGAGATCGCGACCGCCCATTCCGACACCCGGCGCCCGACCGCCGGGTGTTTTCGCGCCAGGACTTCGCACACGGCGATGACCACCAGCATCGTCCCCACCTTCAGGGCAATCAGCCCCGGAAACCCCGCGGCTTCAATGACGCGGTGCGCGATCCCGTTGACTTCCATCCCGCCGAAGTGGTTGAGCGCGACGTTGGTGAGCATGAGATCCAGTGCGCACACGAGCACGTACCAGGTGTACGGGCCGGGATAGGCGGCGGCAACCTTGCCAAAGTGTGCGGTTCGCGGTGCGTCGGACACGCCGGTGATACACGCCGGTGATACACGCCGGATCGGCCCGAGTTGCCTCCTGACAGAACCCAAATCACTTGGGTGAATGACCGACTTCGACGGGCGGCGCAACACGGGCCGCTGGGCGCTCGATCACCCAGTGTTGGCATACGCGGCGGGTGCGACCATCCGCCGGCGCGTGCGAGGAGGACTCATGGGTGCGGCGCTCCGGATCGCAGTTCGCTGGACAACGCTGCTGGTGCTGGCGCTGGCCGCCCAGGCCGCCGCGAGCGATCAGGACCTCGGCGGGGTCGCCGCGATCTCGCACGCGGTGCAGAACATGCTGGAACTGAGCCAGGCGTGAGGGAGCGGGGGAAGAGATTGAACGCGAAGGGGCGGGAGACGGGATTCGGGATTCGGGAAGCGGGAAACGGGATTCGGGAAACGGGAATCGGGAATCGGAGAGGTCGAACGCGAAGGCGCGAAGGTCGCGAAAGGGTGGGAAGGGGCGGGAAGCGGGAAACGGGAAACGGGATTCGGATGAGGCCGAACGCGAAGCTCTCCCTCGCGTGCTCAATCGGCTTCCCGCTTCCCGCTTCCCGCTTCCCGAATCCCGAATCCCGAATCCCGAATCCCGAATCCCGAATCCCGCTCCCCCTTCGAGCCCTTCGCGCCTTCGCGTTCAACCCGCCTTGGCCTCCCGCCCCCCGTACCCTTCCCCGTGCTCGCCTCGCCGTCTACGCGTCGTCCGGAGTCGATTGATGATCTGGTCCCGCCGCGGCTGACGGCGGCGCTCGACCAGCTCGACCTCCGCTCTGCCCGCCTGTTTGCCGGCAAGCTTCAGGGTGAACGCCGCAGCAAGGCGCGCGGACGCAGTGTTGAGTTCGAGGATTACCGCCAATATGTCCCCGGCGACGACCTCCGGCACGTCGACTGGAACGTGCTGGCCCGCGTCGACCGCCTGTTCATCAAGATCTTCCAGGAAGAGCAGGACTTGGCCCTGCACCTGGTCATCGACGCCAGCCCGTCCATGGACGCTGGCACGCCGAGCAAGCTCGCGCTCGCGCAGAAGCTCGCCATGGCCCTCGGCTATGTCGGGCTGGTCAACAACAACCGCGTGCTGGTCACGATCTTCGGCGGGGCTGCCTCGAACGGTGCGGGCGGCGTGCGCCGGCTCGAGCCCGTGCGCTCCGCCAGAAACATCCAGCGCCTCGGCAACTTCCTTCTCGACAATACCTTCGAGCCGTCCGGCGCGTCATCGGGCGGAGCCGCCGCCTCCCCCGACGCGCGGCCCGCATCCGGGGATTTCACGCGGGCCATGAAGGCCCTGGCCGGTGCGCCGGCTAGGGGGGGCGGGCGCGGCGTGCTCGTGCTGCTCTCAGATTTGCTCATTCCCGATGGCTATCGCGACGGGATCAACGCGCTCGCGAGCATGACCGCGGGGTGGGACATAACCCTGGCGCAGATCCTCGCGCCGGGGGAACTCGACCCGATGCGCGAGACCGACGGGGCCGGGCGCCCGATTGTTTTGGGGGATCTTCGCCTGACCGACGCCGAGACCGGCCGCGCGTGTGAAGTGACCGTCACACGCGAACTCGTCGACGGCTACATGCGCCGCCTGGAGAGCTATCAGGGCGCATTGCACGCATTCGCCACGGCCCGCGGGATGAATCACTCGGTCGTCCCGAGCGACGCGGACCTGTCGGCGCTGATGCTCGGGGCGTGGCGCCGGCAGGGCCTCCTGAAATAGTTGGCGGAGACTCATCCAACGCTGATGTGATCCGTCCATACAGGCCGAGTCATCCCTGATTTCCCGAAAATTGAACAGCGGGAAACTTGCGGTCGTACTACCGTCTTGCTCCGATCAACGGATTCACACGTCCCCTGTATGCGCTCTGCCGCGGAGTCTCTTGGTGCAACAAGTCACGAACGTTCCCCCCGCCGACGTCTTTGAAGAGCAACCCTCACCGACCGACGACCTGCTCGATCGTCCATCGCTTGGCGCGAAGATCGCGAGCCTGTCCGCGGTCATCTTCCCGTTCCTGGGGTTCATCGCGGCCTGCGTGCTGCTGTGGGACTCCGGCGCCAGTTGGCTGAACCTGGGCATGCTGATCGTGGGCTACATCCTCACGGCGATCGGCATCACCGTCGGGTTCCACCGCCTGTTCACGCACAAGTCCTTCGCGACCGGGCCGGTCATGACGGCGGTGCTGGGCATCCTCGGCTCCATGTCGGTCCAGGGCAGCATCCTCATGTGGGTCGCTAACCACCGGATGCACCACCAGCACTCCGATCACGAGCACGACCCGCACTCCCCGCACCACCACGGCACCGGGATCATCGCCTGGCTGCACGGCTTCTGGCACGCGCACATCGGCTGGTTCTTCTCGGAAGGGGCCACGGCGGCCCTGCTCGACCGCTACGTGCCTGACCTCAAGGCCGACCGCGTCACCCGCGTGGTGAGCAACCTGTTCGTGCTCTGGGTCTTCCTGGGCTTCGCGATCCCCGCCTTGATCGGGCTCATCGTCACCGGCACGTGGTACGGCGCGCTCACGGGGCTGATCTGGGGCGGGCTGCTCCGCGTGTTCCTGGTGCACCATGTCACGTGGAGCGTCAACTCCGTCTGCCACATCTGGGGCTCGCACCCGTTCAACTCCCGCGACCAGAGCCGCAACAACCCGATCTTCGGCATCCTGGCCTTCGGCGAAGGGTGGCACAACAACCACCACGCGTTCCCGGCTTCGGCCCGTCACGGGCTGGCGTGGTGGCAGTTCGACCTGGCGTACATCTTCATCCGCACGCTCGAGAAGCTCCGCCTGGCGTGGGATGTCAAGATCCCTTCGCAAGACCGGATCGAGTCCAAGCGGATCTCGCGTCACGAACGTCGTGCGCTGAACATGCCCCAGGTGGTCGTGGTTCCGCAGCCGGCGCCCGTCCGGGTCGGCGCTCACCACGCGGCCAACTGATCCGACGAGGCCTGTACGCACCGTCCGTCACGCCTTTTGGCGGGCGATCCAGGCGTGCAGGCGGTCGGCGGGCCAGGTGTTGACGCACTGCTCGGCGCGGAGCCAACCGCGCCGGGCAGTCTGCACGCCGTAGCGCAGATTCGCGAAGTCGGCCATTTCGTGGACGTCGCAATCGATGGCGATGAGCGCCCCGGCCGCCGCGGCTTGCCGCACGAACTGATCGCGCAGGTCCAGCCGCATCCAGTGCGCGTTGACCTCCAGCGCCACATTGTGCTTCACCGCAGCGGCGATCAGCTTGCCCATATCGGGCGCCAGGCCGGCGCGCCGATTGACCTGCCGCCCCGTCGGGTGCCCGAGCACGCGCACCGCCGGGTGCGCGATCGCCGCGAGCAGGCGCCGCGTCGCCGTCTCCGGGTCCTGCGACAAGGCCGCGTGCGGCGAGGCGACCACGATGTCGAGCGCCCGCAGCAGTTCGTCGTTGTAATCGAGCGTGCCGTCGGCGAGGATGTCCACCTCGCTGCCCGCGAGGATCGTGATCCCCGGGACCTCCGCCCGCGCCGCGTGCACCGCCTTGATGTGGGCCCGCAGCCGATCCGGCGACAACCCGCCCGCGATCGCGCTCGACTTGCTGTGATCCGTCACGGCGATGGTGTGGAACCCGCGGGCCTTGGCGGCCTCAGCGAGTTCGACGATCGACAGCAGCCCGTCGCTCGCCGTCGTGTGCGCGTGCAACTCCGCGCGGATCGACTCGACCGTCACCAGGCTCTCGACATCGAGCGGCACGCCGGCCTTGTCCGTCTTGGTCGGCGGGACGCGCTGCCCGAACATCTCGATCTCGCCCTGATCTTCCCGCAGTTCGGGCGCGATCCAGCGCAGCCCCAGCGCGTCGAAGACCTCCTCCTCGCTCGCGCCGGCGACGGGCTTCACGCCGCGGGCCTGCGGCGGATCCTTGTGATCGTCCTCCGGAAACAGCCCGTACTCGTTGAGCGTCAGGCCCATCTTCTGGGCCCGCTCACGCAGACGGACGTTGTGCTCCTTCGAGCCGGTGAAGTACATGAGCGCCGCGCCCCACGAGGATTCCGGCACGACGCGCAGATCGACCTGCACCGTCACGCCACCGCTGCCCGCGCCGAACGCGGATTCCCCCTCGTCGCTCCATCGCCCGAAGTCCGGGTTGACGCGGCAGCGGACGGCGGCCTTCTTCTCGCCCGCCGTCAGCACGTGCGTCACGTCCGGCATGGTCGTGAAGGCTTTGACCGCGGCGGCCGCGTCGGTCGAAGCGACCAGCACGTCCAGGTCGCCGACGCTCTCCCGCCCGCGCCGCGCCGAGCCCGCGAACGCCGCCCGCGTTACGCCCGCCACGCCCCGCATCCGCTCAACAATCCGCTCCGCAACCGGCACGGCGAGCCCCAGCGGCAGGCGCTTGCTGCTCTCTTCCAGCAGCGCCAGCGCGTCGCGGATCTTCTGCACACTCTTCTCGCCCATCCGCGGCAGCTTGGCGGCGCTGCCGTCCTCCAGCGCCCGCTTCAGCGTCGCCAGGTCCGTCACGCCGCCCTGCTTCCACAGCGTCTGCACCGTCTTGGGCCCGAGCCCCGGGACCTGCATCACGTCGAGCAACCCCTGCGGCACTTGCTCGAGCAGCGCCGTCAGTTCGCGGATGCTCCCGGTCGCGGCGAACTCGACGACCTTCTCGGCGATCTTCGGGCCCACGCCCTCGATCTCCTGCAGACGCTTGATCCCCTCGGGCGTTTTCGCGAGCGTTTCGAGATCCAGCGGCGAGTCGATCAACGCGCGGGCGGCCCGCGCGTGCGCCGAGGCGCGGAACGAGTTCTCGCCCATCACGTCCATCAGCCGCGCGATCAGGTCCAGCCGCTCGGAAACCGCTTGGTTAAAGCCCATGCGGCAAGCGTAAGTGGGGAGGGTGGGGGGGCATCAGCCCGCCGGGCGAGCCCGCGGGGCTTTGCCGCTCTTGGCCGCGGGCTTCGCGGGCGCGCTCGGCGGCGCGGCTTCGTACGTGCGGACGATCTGCTCGATATACCCGTCGCGCTGCACGGGCGGGCTCACGGTGTCGATCAGACGCGGCTCCCCGCCGCCGCCTTGCCCGTAAAGCTCGGTCATCCGCTGTTCGACGGAGGCGACGATGGCCTCGCGTTCGTGGGCGGGCGCGACCAGCAGCGCGGCGAGCCACCGCCTGGCCAGTTCCACCCCGCACGGGCGCAGCAGTTCAACCAGGAGGCGCAGGTGGTCGCTGGGCAAGAGCGTCGGCGATGTGCCGGGCTCGATCGAGGGGATCAGGGGTGACTTGGATCGCGGGCGCTCGCCGCTCATGGTCGGATGTTCGGCGCGCCGCGGGCGTCGGGCCACCCTTGGCGGCGGCCCCGGCGATGGTTCCCGCCGGGTTGCCCGGCAAGCGTGCCGGCCCGCCGGGCGCCCCCGCATCGCCCGCACCCCGCCCCGCCGTGCCGGCCTCGCCCATGCCGCGCATGCGGGCCTCGATGGTCTGCATGTACACCTCGAGCCGGTCGACGCGTTCCTGCAGGCGTTCCAGCGTGCGCGCCATCGCCGTCAGCAGTTCGGAGACGTTGGCCTCTTTCAGCGCATGCGCCCGGATCTGCTCGCTGTTCCGCGGCCCGCGCCCCGTCAGCAGCCACTGCCCGTTCACCCCCGCCACGCGGCACACCGCCTCGAGAAACTCGACGCTCGGCGCCTGCCCTTGCATATAGCGGCGCACGGTCTCGTGGCTGGTCCCGGTCGCTTCCGCGATCGCGCGAAATGACCGATTCCCAAAGACCTCGTGCAGACGTTCGTGCAGCGGCGTTAACTCCACGCGCTGCAGCCTATCGGATCCGTGCGGCCCACTCAACGCGGTCTCCTCCCGGTGCTTAGCCCGCGAAGGAGATCGTCCGTCCACGCCCGCCCGCCGCACTCGACACGGGTTCGTGTCATCCCGTCCGCGCACGCGGCAAGGTCGTGCCGCCCGGGCTCAGCCAACATCCCCCAGCCCCAGCCACTTGCCGTGCGCTTTCATCAGGCGTTTTCGCAGGAGCGTCTCGTCGGGCCCGCCGAGCGACGGCGACCGCTCGATCCACGCCTCCGCGTCCCGCCGCGCCAGGCGGAGCAGTTCGCGGTCGCGCATCAGATCGGCCACGCGCAGCGGCGGCGCGCCCGCCTGGCGCAGCCCGAAGACCTCGCCCGGCCCGCGGATCTCCAGGTCCTTCTCCGCCAGTTCAAACCCGTCGGTGGTCTGCGTCATCGCGCTCAGGCGCGCCTCGGCGTCGGGCGTCGCCGCCTGACCGATGAGCACGCACACGCTCTTCTTGCTCCCGCGGCCCACGCGCCCGCGGAGCTGGTGCAACTGCGCCAGCCCGAACCGCTCGGCGTGCTCGATCACCATCACCGTCGCGTTGGGCACATCAACCCCGACTTCGATCACCGTCGTCGCCACCAGCGCGTCGATCGCGCCCGTGCGGAACCGCTGCATCACCGCGTCCCGCGTCTCGGGCTTGAGCCGCCCGTGCAACGCCGCCACGCGCCGCCCGGCCAGTTCGTGCGCTTCCAGACGCGCAATCACCGTGCGCAGGTCGTTGATGTCCGCATCGCCCGTGCCCGAGCCCGCCTCGGCCTGGCTCGCGCCCGTGTCGATCGCCGGCACCACGACGTACGCCTGGTCGCCCGCCTCGATCCGCTGACGCACGTACCGGTACACCTCGCCCGAGAGTTCCGGGCGCACCAAGCGCGTCGTGATCGGCGTGCGCCCCGGCGGCAGTTCGTCGATCACCGAGACGTCCAGGTCTCCCAAGAGCGTCAGCGCCAGCGTCCGCGGGATCGGCGTCGCCGTCATCACCAGCGTGTGCGCGACCAGCCGCTCGTCGCCGTCCGTGCGACTGCGCAGCACGGCCCGCTGAAACACGCCGAAGCGGTGCTGCTCGTCGATCACGCTGACGGCGAGCGACTTGAACCGCACCGCCTCGCCGATGAGCGCGTGCGTGCCGACCAAGAGATCGACGCGCCCCTCGCGCACGCCCTCAAGCACGCCCTGGCGATCGCGCTCGCTCAGCGATCCCGTCAGCAGTTCCAGCCGCACGCTCGAACCTTCCAGCATCCGCCGGAACGAGGCGTAGTGCTGCTCCGCCAGCAGTTCCGTCGGCGCCATGAGGGCCGCCTGGTGCCCCGACGCGACGGCGAGCAGCATCGCGTACAGCGCGACCACCGTCTTGCCCGAGCCGACATCCCCCTGAATCAGCCGGTTGCTCGGCTGCGGTCTTGACAGGTCCGCCCCGATCTCCGCCACCACGCGGGCCTGGGCCGCCGTCAGCGGGAACGGAAACCTGGCCCGGATGTGCTCGTCGACCGCCTTGTTGAACTTGAGGGCCGGTGCCCGCAGCGTCGCGCGCGCGTGCGCCCGCCGCAGGAACACGCCCAGTTGCAGCAGCAGCAGTTCGTCGTACGCCAGCCGGCGAAGCCCCTCGCCCGCCTGCTCAAGGGTCGCGGGCTGATGCATCATCCGGTACGCCGCGGCGAGCCCGGGCATGGCCCGCTGCTCCCTGAACGCCGCCGGCAAGTGATCCTCGATCTGCGCCAGCGCCGGCTCGAGCACCACGCCCACGACGCGCTCGATGTCGGCGCTCGAGATCCGCTCGCTGGCCGGGTACACCGGGCGCACGCGCCCCTCGCGCGCTTCCGGCTCCGCCTCGTCCTTGAGCACTTCATATTTCGGGTTGGCCAGTTGCAACCCGGGCCCGAGGCGTCGCGGCTTGCCCTGCACACGGATGCGCATGCCCGGCAGCAGTTTGTCCCGCATGTACGGCGCGTTGAACCAGATCAGGTCCAAGCGCCCCGTCTCGTCGACCAGCACCGCCTGGAAGCGTTGCTTCCGCCCGAAGCCCGCGACGCGCGTCGCCGTGACCTCGCCGCGGGCCGTCACCACCTGGTCCTCGGCGAGCTGGTCGATCGTCGTCTCTTCCTGAACCAGTTCGTGGCGCATGGGCAGATGCCGCACCATGTCGGCGACGGTGATCACGTCCAGCAGCGCCAGCGCTTTGGCGTGCGCGGGGCGGATGTCGATGATCTGTTCGAGGCGCGTCGTGAGCCCGGCGTGCTCGACCGTCACGCGCGCTCCACCTGCCCCCGTGCCGGTCTCGCCCGCGCCGCCGGCCGTCACGGACCAGCCCCGCCGGGACTCACCGCTCCGGGACCAGCCCCACCCGACCCGGCCCCGCCGCCCTGGGCCGGGTCGATCTGGCGCAGGTACGTCCACGAGTAGATCCCCGTGTCGTGCCCGTCGCTGAAGCGGATGCGGATGGCGTAGTTGCCGACCAGGTCGGCGCCGAGGGCCGTCAGCGATCCGCCCGCCCGAGCCGCGCTCGCCGGCAGCACGGTCAGCGGGTTCTTCGCCTGCTCTTCGCGCAGTTGCCGCACGTCCGCCGAGGGCGACATCTTGCGCAGGTACGCGATCGAGTAGTACGACGTCGTCCCGTCGGCCCACTCGACCGTCAGCCCGCGGTCCTTCTTCAGATCGATATTGACCGGCGCTCGCTCCACGGCGCAACGCTATCGCCGTCGCCGTCCGATCGCGCTGGCGATCACAACCCCGCCCAGCACCACCCCGGCCCCCGGCCCCGGGACCAGCATCACGAAGTCGACCCGCCCCGTGCGCACGCCGAGGTTGGTCCCGACATGCCGCACGCGGGCCCATGTGCTGACGCTCAGCGTGTACACGCCGGGCGCGAGCGTGCCGCCCTCGTCGAAGCTGCCGGCGTACGTCCCTTGGCCGACGCCGTGCGTCCACCCGAACCCGCTCGGCCCGCTGAGCGCGATGGACGCGAGCGCGACCTCCGTCTGCGCCGGCGTGCTGAACGGGTCGGAAGAGCTCCACGTCCCGCTGGCGCGGAAGGGCGTGGGCGTCGAAACCGTAAACACCGCCGTCAGCACGCTCTCAGCCTGCCCGCCGAAGCCCTGGTTCCCGTCCCACGCCGCGCTCTCGACGCGCCCCGACAGTTCCGTCTCGCTCAGCAGCGTGTCCTGCAAACCGCGCCCGGCCCCGCCGACATACGACCCGCCGCCGGCCGGCTCGCCGAACGAGGGCGACTGGAAGTTCGTCTCCGTCCACCGCCCCGCGCTCGTTGAAGTGCGCTCAACGAGCGGGATATCCGGCTGGCTGCCCGCGCCGGCCCGCGCGCTCCGCTCGGTCACGGCGTACACCACGCCCGCGTCCGCCGCGCCGCCCGCGTGCAGCATGATCACCCAGGCCAATCCAGCCAGCCCCATCCGCACACGCGCTGGACGACGAGCATGTGCGAGCCCGCTTCGGTTCATGGTGCCCACGATGTCAATCTAACAGACACTCGCCGCGGCGTCGAGCATTCCCGCACACGCCCCGCGCGGGTGCGCAACAACTGCCGAAACACACGGCCCATCTCACCAGCCCGTGTCCGGTTCACGGGCCGCACTACCCTCGAACATGGGAGTACTTTCCTTCGCCGACCGACTCGCCGCCGCCCTGGACGCCGCCGGTTCGCCCGCCTGCGTCGGCATCGACCCGGTGCTCGACCGCCTGCCCGAGGCGATCCGCCCGGCGGGCGACGCCTCGATCCCCGAATCGCTGCTGGCGTTTTCCGTCGGCGTGGTCGACGCCGTCCGCCCGCACGCGCGCGTCGTGAAGTTCCAGTCGGCCTGCTACGAGCGGTTCGGCGAGGGCGGCGTGGCCGCGCTCCGGCGCGCCATCGCGCACGCCCGCTCGCGCGACATGGTCGTGATCCTGGACGCCAAGCGCGGCGACATCGGCATCTCCGCCGAGCACTACGCCGCCGCCGCATTCACGCCGCCCTACGACGCCGACGCGCTCACCGTCAGCCCCTACCTTGGGCCCGACACGCTCACGCCCTACCTCGCCGCGCAGGGGCGCGGGCTGTTCGTCCTCGTGCGCACCAGCAACCCCGGGTCCGACGCGGTGCAGTCGCTGCGACTCGAAGACGGCCGCACCATCGCCGAGTGCATGGGCGACATGGTCGCGAACCTCGGTGCCGGCCGCATCGGCGCACGCGGCGTGAGCGATGTCGGCGCCGTCGTCGGCGCGACCAAGGCCCGCGACGGGGCCGCCCTCCGCGCCCGCATGCCGCACCAGGTCTTTCTCGTCCCGGGCTTCGGCGCACAAGGCGGCGGGGTCGATGACGTCCGCCCGATGCTGCGTCCGAATGCGTCTTCGCCCGCCGAGCTCGGCGTGCTCGTCACCGCCAGCCGCTCGGTCATCTTCCCGGAGGCACACTCGACCGACTGGACGGACGACGTCCGCGCCGCCGCCGCCGAGTTTGCGACGGCCTTGACCGAACTGTCGCGTTGAGGTGAACGCGCGCGTTCACAGTTCACGGCGTGACGGCCGTCCACCCCGTGACGCTGAACGTCCCGCCCGCCGTCGCCGCCCCGGTGCCCGAGATCGCGTACCACTCGTAGTCGCGGAACGAGGTGTTGGTCGTTCCAACGCGATTGGTCGCGTTGAACGCGCTGCCGCTCCATGACCAGGCGGTCACGCCCCCGTTGTGGTCGCCAACGGCTCCGACCAGCATCCCGCCGCTCGGGCCCGGGCGCATCAACACGCCCTCGTTGGTGCCCGAGGCGAGCGTGAACGCCGTCGCTTCGCTCGTCCACGCGCTGCCGTTCCACAGGCGGTAGAAAATCTGGGACGACGCCTTGGCGTACATCAGCATGATGTCCGACCCGTCGGGCGAGACGGCGATGTCGAAGCGCCGGTTGTTGCCGCTCCCTGTGTTGTCCGTGATCTGCGCGGAGGACGACCAACTGCTCCCGTTCCAGCGTGCGGCCCGGACGCGGTTCACTGAGTTCTGGGCCGCGAGGTAGATCGTGTTGCTCGCCGGCGCGGACGCCAGTCGCATCCACCGAACCTTGCTGTCATACCCGTTGGAGTACTGCGTCGAAGACCATCCCGAGCCCGGCGTGTAGATCCGGAATCCAACCCGGTTGTCCCCGCCATCGCCGAACGCCACCATCAACCGCCCGGAGGTCATCTCCAGCGCCCCGTCCGCCCCTTCGGACTTCTCATCGTCGAGATTCGTGTGCAGCGTTGTCCGATCCGTCCAGGCGCTGCCCGTCCACCGTGCGGCAAAAAGGTCCTTGTCCCCATCGATCATCAGAGCCATGATCTCGTTGCCGCTCGCGCTCATCGGAATCAACTGGGCCCAGTACACATCGTCGGTTGACATCCCCATGTTCGACGCCCCCGAAATCGTGCCGTTGACGATCGTCCGGAACCGCATATTCCCGCTGGGGTCATCGAAATAGATCACCAGCCCTTCGCCCGACGTCGGTTCGACCGCAACATCGAACGGGCGCGTGTTCGAACTGCCCAGGTCGGAGCAGATGCTCGTGAAACTCCCGGTTCCCCCCGAGTTCATCAGCCCGAAGCGGAGATCCAGATCGGAGTCGGACACCAGCACCGCGGTCGACGTGCCCATCGTTGCCGCCGCGGCCCACGTCGGCGCCAGCGACATGCTCGCGCTCACCGACGCCGAACCCCAGGTTGATGTGGCGGTGTTGAACTCGCTGCGGCGGACGGCGGCGCTGCTCTCGCGCGTGAACCACAGGACCGGCGTCGAACTCGACCCGCCGCCCCCGCGGTCCCCTGAACCTGCACCGCCGCGGTCGAATCGGCGTTAGCGCCAAAGCCCGTGATCGTCACCACGCCGCCCGCTTCGGATCGAGTGGCCCACAGGCGCGTGCCCTGGTTGATGGTCGGGTCGTTGCCGGCGTTCCCGTCGTTCGAGATCGATCCGACCCCGCCGTCGCCGTCATGGTCGGTGTTGCTGGCGAGTTCTCGGACGGCCATCGCCACGGCCGCGTCGGCCGCCGCGCGGGCCCGCTTGTTCTGTACCCCCAGCCGCTGCCCGTTCTGCGCTTGCGACGAGCCGGCCACCATCAGCAAGGCCACGCCGCCCGCCAGCACCAGCGCGACCAGCAAAGCCACCACGACCGCGGCCCGCCGGCTCGTTGCCTGAGTTGTGCCAAAGGCCAGACTCACCCGTGCGGGTATCGGCACATCCGCTGCTTACCTCAACCTCACCGTGGCTTCACGGGGCGACTTCAGCCCAAGCCGTAACACGCGGCTTTCCACCCGCGGCGAGGGAGGCAACTTCCCCAGCGGTAAGGGCCCGCTCATAAAACCGCACATCGTCGACCGGTCCGCTGGTGATGTCCGTCGCGCCCGAGCGCCCGCCCAGGAAGACCGGGCGCGTGTCGATCCCGATCGGGGCCGCCCGAGCCCACGAGCCGTCGATAACCCCGTTCACATATACCCGCGCCGTCACGCCGTCCCACGTGCCCGCGACGTGGTGCCACTGGTTCAGCGAGAGTGTGGTGGCGCCGAACAGCCCGTAGGTGTCGTAGTCGTCGAACACCATGGCCGCCTTGCCCGCCACGACGCACACCTGCCAGTTGCACGGGTTCGCGTCGCCCTTGCGCAGGATGACACTGGCCCAGTTAGTGTCCGTCGGCCAGATCGACGCCTTGATCCAACCGGCGGCAGAGAACGCCCGAGTGACCTGGAAGCGGGCGCTGCTCGGCACCTGCACGTAGTCGTTCAGACCGTCAAACTGCAAGGCGCCGCCGGCGCGCCCGCCCGTCCACGCCGCGCCGAACCGCGTGCCGTTGAGCCCGCCGTTCGCGTCGGTCACCGTCGAGCCCGAGCCTTCGTCGAGCGTGTAGTGCGCCGTTGGGCGAAGGCACCACTCGATGGACCGCTTCAGCAGCGTTTGCCCGTCGGTCGTCAACTGGTTGATGTTCAAGCCGGTGTTGCCGAACGGCAGATACACCCGTCGCCCGGCCGCACTGCCGCTGGGCGTCAGCGTGGCGCCGCGCTCCATCACCGCCATCGCCGGGAACCCGCCCGCCGTCGCCAGTTGTGTGTATCCGCCCAGCGCGCCGGTGAGATACCGCACCGGTTGCCCGGCGGTGAACAGCGTCCGATCGCCCGCGGCGAACGCGCTCGTGATGTAGTGCGTCGTGTTGGTGATGGTGACGCTCGCCGAGGTCAGCGTCGTCATGCTCGCGGCGATCCCGAACTCGTCAGACAGCGCCGACTCCTCGATCACCACGCCGATCGTCGCCGCCGTCAGCTTCGTGCCGACGTTCCCCGACAGCACCGTCTCCGAGATGTACGCCACACTGGCGGTGCGGGCCGCGGCGTCGAACTCCGCCTGCGTCGCGGTGTCCGAGATCGTTGTGACCAGATATCCCCACCCTTGGAACAGCGTCCGCTTGGCGGACTCCTGCGGGTCCAGGTTTGCCGCATCGGTCACCACGAGTAAGACCGTTGCCCCACTGCCTGTCGGGGATGCGGGCGTGTCAAGCGTGACCTGGAAATCGTGCCGGCTATCGCCCGCCGCGCCATGCCCGACGATCAGCGTCGTACCGCCCGCGGTCGACTTGGTGGCCCAAGAGCGGGCCCCGCCGATCAACGGGTCGCTCGTCGCGTTGTTGTCGTTGGAAATGGTTCCGACGCCCCCGTCGCCGTCGCGATCGACCGAGTCCATCATCTCTTTGACGGCCATTTCGACGCCGGCCTGGGCCGCTTCGAGCGCGAGGGCGCCCGATGTCCGCGAGACGGTCTTATGCTGGTCGTTCGTGCTGGAGACTGCCATCAGGCCGGCGACGCCGCCCACCAGCACCAGCGCGACTAACAGCGCCACCAGCACGGTTCCGGACCGGTGGCGCAGGACGCGTCGAAGGCAAGTGTTGTGGCAAGCGGACATGGTTGTCCGCGGTATCGGACACCGGAGTCGGCGACTTCGTCGCAAAGCGAAGAAGCAGGCGAGGCGACGGGGGAAGACCCGGGACTGGGCATGAAGGCGCGAAGGACGGGAAGCCGACCCTGCCCCGCCGAGGCGAGTCGCAGGTACAGAATCGCGTGCTGACCGGCACGTGCTTCCCGGCCCTTCGAGCCTTCACACCCAGGCCCGAGGGAACCCTGAATTGTCCGCACGCTCGATCGTGGAGCGCCTGCGAGAGTCTGATCCGCTGCGATTACCGGCGCCGGCGCGCCAGCACCAGCCCGCCGAGCCCGAGCAGCGCCGCCGCGCCCGGGGAAGGAACCCCGCTCGTCGCCGAGCCGGAGTACGAACCTTCGCTGCTCCACGCGCTGGTGGGCAGGCGGTCCTGCCCGAGCTGGACCAGCCCGCCGCTGTTTGCGTTCAGCACCGTGAGCGTGAACCCGAAGTCATCGACAGAGACAGAGCTGCCGACGAAGATGCCGTACGCGGCGGGGTTCAGGCCCAGGCCGACGATCCGGTCCACGAGGGCCTGCGTCGCGGTGTAGCGCACGGAAGCGGTGAGGTCGTCGGCGCGGATCTCGCCGGAGGTGCCCCAGGTGGTGCTGGTGCCGACGACCCCGAACGTGCCCTGCGAGCCGCTGTCGAGCGACGCGGTCAGCAGGACATCATTCGTCACCGCGTCGCGGAAGCGGAACACGAAGTCGCCCCCGGACCCGGCCGAGACGCCGTAGATATGACGCACCGTCGGGCCGGCCAGCGGCACCGAGGCGATCCACGCGGCGGAGAAGTTCGCTTCAAAGCGCGTGTTCAGCGCGAACGAACTCAGCAACCCGCCCGGGTTATCATCAATCACCAACTGGAACAAGTTGGTGATGTCATTGGTAATAGAGAACACACCGCCCGCGGCGGCCGTCCCGCGGAACGTGAACCCCGTCGGATTGGAATCCGACGCGAAGCTGAACAGGCTCGCTTCAGCAGAAGCGGCCAGCCCGGTGACGCTGACAATACCCACAAGCACGAGCGAACGCATGGCGACAACCCTCAAAACACACGGGGTGTGGCTCTCGTCTCGCTCCCAGCGCCCCACGGCGCGGCCCCGGAATGAAGGGGGCGAGTCAGCATACATCACCGGTTCCATGCAAGCAACAAATCTTCGCGCGATTCATGCGTTCTTTGCGCATCGCGCTCAAGCCCGAACATAAGAACGTCGCGGCGCGGCAAAAAAGAAAGCACGTCGGCATGACGCCGGCGTGCTTCGATGCTGTTCAGATGTTCCCGCCGCGGTTTACTTGCGGCGGCGGCCCAGAGCGATCAGGCCCGACAGGACCAGCAGGCTGCCGGCGCTCGGCGACGGGATGAACCCGTTGACCGCCGAACCGCTGTACGAGCCTTCGGACTGCCAGCCCGTCGTGGGCACCCGCGTCTGCGGGTCGAGCGCCACGCCCAGGGGGCTGCTGCGCTGCGTGATGACGGTGAGGTCGAAGCCGAAGTCGTCCGGCCCGATCGACGCGCCGTTGCGCACGCCGTACGCCTCGGGGTTGAACCCGGCGGCGGTCATGCGGACGACGAGTTCGGCGCTGGCGTCGTAGCGCACCATCGCGAACGCGTCGGAGCCGAGCACGGCGCCCGTGGTCGACCAGGAGTTGGCCGTCCCCGGCACGCTGAACACGCCCGTCGTCGAGCCTTCGAACGTCGCGCTCAGCAGCACGGCGTTGTCGGTCGGGTCAACGAACCGGAACGCGAACGCGCTGCCGGGCCCGTTGGCGATCGTGTAGATGTGCTGGAACGTGCTCCCGAAGATCGGGACGCTGGTGGCGTGCGTGACGGAGATGTTGAACTCCAGCCGCACGGTGCGCCCGAACGAGGGCAGCGGGCCGTTGTTGTCGTCGATCAGGAGCTGGAAGCGGTTGGCCGCCCCGGCGTCCGAGATCACGAACGACGAGCCCGACCCCGGCGTGCCGACAAAGGTCGGCAGCTGGTCGTTCGCGTCAGAGGCAAAGCTGAAGAAAGTCGCATGGGCCGACGCGCTCAGACCGAGAGCAGCGACGAGGGCACCAACAAACGTACGTCCATGAGACATGAGACGATTCCCTTCACAGGTTTCGTCTCTCTCCTCACAGAGTCATCCCCGGCCGGTCTCCCCACCGGCTTCGAGGCACGACGGGCACAGTCTACGCGTAATCGGGCCTTCTGCAAGCCCATTTGACCGAGAACGCGCATTCTTTTCACGTTCCTTGCGCTATGCAATCAACGTCGGAAGCCCCGACCCCGGTTTCGGCGGGCATCCTCACGTCCGAGAACGCCCACTCTCACCAGGGGTGCGGTAAAACCCTCAAGATTCAGCCGGTGTGGCCGAGTTATCGGGTGGCCGGCGCCGCCTGCGGCGCCCGGGCTCGGTCACATGGGCTTCTTATTGATCGTGACGTCGTATACGCTCAGGAGCTTTTCCTTGTCGAAGATCATTTCCTGGCGCGACATCCCGACCACGTCGTACTCGGTGGTCAGTTCGATGGCGTCGACCGGGCAGGCCTCTTCGCACATGCCGCAGAAGATGCAGCGGAGCTCGTCGATCTCGAACTTCTTGGGGTACTTCTCGCGGTCGTCCCAGGGGCTCTCGGCGGCCTCAATATGGATGCAGTTGGCGGGGCAGAGCGTGGGGCACATCATGCAGGCGACGCACTTGACGCGCCCGTTCTCGTCGCGATTGAGGCGGTGCACGCCGCGGAAGTTGCTGTACTCCATCCCGCCCTGCTCGACCGGGAGGTCTTCGCGGCGCTGCTCGGGGTACTGGATGGTGCGGTTGGTGCGCCCGGCGCCGAAGCTGGTGACGAAGTGGCGCAGCGTGGTCCCGAACCCGCGGATGATCTCCGGCAGGTACAGG
Source organism: uncultured Phycisphaeraceae bacterium (assembly GCA_964615765.1). Classification (GTDB taxonomy): domain Bacteria; phylum Planctomycetota; class Phycisphaerae; order Phycisphaerales; family UBA1924; genus CAZTQN01. Next base: position 7,615 of record CAZTQN010000027.1, on the reverse strand, counting down.
GCCTGCATCGCGGACATGGTGGGGGGCGGGACGACCTGAATGTCTTCGGGACGGATGGCCATGGGCCGGCAGTATAGTGAACTGCGCGGCGGATGCACACACCGCGCGGTCCGCGTTTGCTTCGACGGGCCCGCGAGTCGATAATCGTGCACGATGGCCCGAGCCCGGCGACAACCACCGCTTCTGGAGTTTTTGAGCGGACCCGAGCGCCGGGGCAAGCCGGTGCCGCCGGGTGGTGCTGGCGGCGCGGGTAGTGGGGGGGACGGCGTGGGCGACGCGGCCTCAGGCCCGGCGGGCCCGCCGAGCATCCCGTTCCGACGTCCGGTTGAAGTCGCGGCCCCGCGCCCGTCTTCGTCTGGGCAGGGATCGGTGGATTTCTCGCCGACGCGTTCGTCGGGCGGCGCCATGCCGACGTCGGCGAATCGGCGTGTGTGGGCGGTGGCGGCGGCGCTGGTGGCGCTCGGGCTGACGGCCGCCGCGGTGACCTACTCGCTCGCGTACCGCGCCGGGCAGGCCGACGAACGCAAGCAGTTGCAGCCGTATCTCTCGGGCGGCACCACGCCGAGCGGCGGGGAGCAGGCGGCGGGCGGGCAGCCGTCGGGCGCTGGTTCGGGGGCGGGAACAGGCTCGGTGTCGGGGACAGGGGCCGGCGCGACGCCGCCGGGCGGGACCGACGCGGGCACGCCGAACTTGGCTGGGGGCACGGGCGCTTCGGGCAATCTGGGCAGCGTGGCGGGTGGTTCGAGCGGGGCCAGCCCGTCCGCCGGGACGAGCGGAGCGGCCGGCACGCCGACGACCCCGACCATCGGGGCCGACCCGCGGCAGCCGGGCTTGAACTACCTGGAACTGTGCACGCTGACGTACCGCGACGGGCTGGCGGCGGTGGAGTTTCTTGGGAAGAACGGCCTACGGGCCGGGCTGGTGCCGGCCCAGAAGGCGGTTGATCCGGCCAAGGCGGCCGCGAATAATGGCCCCCACGTCGTTTTCATCCTGGACGGGATCCCTTCGGATCGATTCCGAGCCAGCGAGAAGGAACGGGCGGCGTTGATCAAGCGGGTCGAGGACGTCGGCCGGCGGTTTCAACGCGAGCAGCGTGGGGCGAGCGACTTCTCCCGGCCGGCCTGGCGGCTGTTCCGGGAACGCGACCGCTAGACGCCGCTGGAAGGTTCGTGATTGGTCCGCCTCACCGTGAGCCGGCCGACAAGCATGTCAGGAGTCCGGGCCTGTGCCTCAAGCCCGGCCGGCAACAGGAGTTTGACGATGAGCCTCGATCCCTCTCTCAAGGTGAAGGCCGGCCACGCGGGCAAGCGCAGCGTGCTGACGCGCGGCGAGCGCATCGCGAAGATGCAGGCCGACAAGAAGTTCGACCCCAAGAAGAACAGCCCGATGGGCATCCCCAAGACGCTGGTCGGCAAGGCCTGATCGCGGCGGTGCGGTGGGGGGGTCGGAGGATGGGGGCGCGGCCACGCTGAGGGCGTGGGAGCGGTGCAACGTGTGCGTTGGTACTGTCCGCCGATCTGGCTCAGGCCGGGTCGGCGGTTGTGTTTGGTGGGTGGGACGGCCGCCGTTCAGCTCATTTCACTCGTCGCCGAAGGCACGATCGAGTTCTTCGAGGTAGATCTCATGAACAAGATCTTCGTTATGCAGGTTGTCGGGATGGGAGACGCCCATCGACAACACAACGTCATGCGGCGATCGCGCTTCGCAGGGCGGGTAGTCCTCATCGACAAGTACAGCAATTCGAAAAGCCATGTGCTCGGCTACGTGGCGGATCAGCCAGTCAATAGCCGTGCGACTCTCTTCGTTACGACGCAGCTCGAGCAGGTGATCAACAGCGGTACGTTGCGCCGCACTATCGAATTCGCTCTTCTTGAACGGACTGAATTCATCGTGGCGAACACGCTCGGCAGTTGCTTGTGCCAGTAGTCGGGCAAACAGACGTTGTGGAGTCATGGCGACCCTTTATGGTGGATGTGGCCGGTGGCATCGATTTGACTCGTGCCACGGCCCTGCCGCTCTGGGCAGGTCCGTACGATGGGCCCCCCGTCGCTCGGCCTGTCTGTTCGGCTCGCGAGCCGGCAGTGGGCACGTGGAGAGTATGCCGGGAAGCACCGACATTTGCCGAGCCAAAGGTCAGTGGCGCGGAAGCTGTTCCATGCCGCTCGCCATTATATATATCTCTAGATCATCGGGTTCCATCGGGTCATTTGCCCAAATGAACAAACGTGTCTTCTCGCTGAATACGGGCATGACAATAAGTGACTCGCGAAAGACGGTCTCGACTGCAAGGCTTCCGCTTGGTGTGTCAAGCTCAATGTCCAGGGCTGGAAGGTCGTCCCGGTCCGGAGAATTGCTGGTCACATGGACGCGAGTTGGTCCATCCGCGTCCGGCCTACACCCTATGAGGAGACACCCCTTGCCCAGGCTCGCGAGTCCGGGGCCGACAGGGGGAGTCTCGCCACCGTTGCAATCGGATACAACAACGAGTGCATTCGGAAAGCGTCGGATGATTGCTCTTGAAGTCATGGATTGTTCGTTCGCAGTTCACCGCCTTGCTTGCGGCTGCAGTCTGTGCGGTGCGGAAGCAGTTCCTGCGATTGGTCTGTCGGATGAGCCTGGGTCGGGGGTTGATGATCTGGGACGAAGTTGCCGGAATCTATTCTGGAGTCCTTATCTCCGGCCGGTGGCATTGCCTTGACTGGTGTCACTGACCTGCCGCTCCGGGCAGGTCACTGCGATGGGCCCCCGTCGCTCGGACTGTCCGTCCGGCTCGCGAGCCAGCATTGGGCACGCGAAGAACGCGCTCGACGCCTCAGGTGTATCGCTCTCGAACGACCCCATTATGCTGGATCAAGGCTAAGGAACTCGGCTGACTTGCGCATGCGGCGAAGGAGCGATGCCGTGTCGATTGCCAATACGGAAATAATAAAAGCAGATGGTGGCAAATAGCTGTGTTTTGTAATATAAAAATAAATCAAGTCGTGACATAGAAATGCCCTTCCGGCAAGGTTCTGGTGCGATATTTTAATTTCGGTGGAGCCTAGCCAATACCGACGTCCCCAGGCGGTGGCCGTGACACGAGCGAACTGCTCCGTGGATTCTCGCGGCAAGAGAACGGGGCCAGGATCATGAAATCCGCGCTTGCGACGACCCGCTTCGTCGAGTATGGCCATTGCGAGAAGCGTGTCGCAGACTCTCTCCGGAACAACGCCCTTTGGAAACGGGTGACTATCGTCAAGCCAGCCAACAGCCAGCAAGCCTTCTGGATCGCCAGGACCATACTTGATTGGAGTCAGATCGGCGTAATGCATCGAGAAAGGCTTGTGTGAGCACTGAGAGCGTTTGGGCGGCATTGACAGTGACGTAATTCGGCGACTGCGCCCGGGACAGTGGAAATGCTATTCTCTCCTGCGGCTGATCACATGAGTACCGAGCGCCTCAGTATACGATCTCGATTTTCCCGCCTGTGTCGACCGCACGCCTGCGAAGCACTGACCTTTGCCGAGCCAAAGGTCAGCGGCTTTTCATGGGGGTGCGGGGGCGAAGCCCCTGCATCGCGGTTCGGGAATCTCGAACAGCCGTCACGCGGCCTCGTTGGCGCACAAGGGCTTACGATGGGCCCATGGACGTCCGTTCACTCATCGCTCATCGCTCGCTCGACATCGACGCCTCGGGCATCCGCCGCGTGTTTCGGCTTGGGGCCAAGATGCCGGAGAAGGTGGATCTGTCGATCGGGCAGCCGCATTTTCCGGTGCCGGACGCGATCAAGGCCGCGGCGGTCGCCGCGATTCAGCGGGACGACAACCGGTACTCGCAGACGGAGGGCGTGCCGGCGTTGCGGCAGGCGATCGCGGCCCGCGTGGCCCGCGAGTTCGGGCCCGCGTGGTCGCCGGATCTGCGCAGTCTTGATGATGACGCCGACCCCGCGCGGCCCGGCGTGATCGTGACGGCGGGCACTTCCGGAGCGCTCATGCTCGCGTTCATCGCCATGCTCGACCCGGGCGACGAGGTCATCATGGCCGACCCGTACTTCGTGATGTACCCGAGCGTGCTGCGCCTGCTCGGCGCGCACGCGCGGCTGTGCGACACGTACCCGGATTTCCGGTTGACGGCCGAGCGCGTCGAGCGGCTGATCAACCCGCGCACGAAGATGGTCCTGCTGAACTCGCCGGGCAACCCGTCGGGCGTGGTGACCAGCGGGAAGGACTGCCGCGAACTGCTGGAGCTGTGCCGGCGGCGGAACCTGCTCCTGGTGTCGGACGAGATCTACGACGAGTTCACGTTCGCCGACGCGCGCGAGCCGTCGTTGATGGGCCCGCGGTGTCCGAGCCCGGCCCGCGAGGCGGGTTCGCAGGAGGACGTTCTGGTGATCCGCGGGTTCGGGAAGACGTACGGCGCGACGGGGTGGCGGCTGGGGTACGCGGTGGGGCCGCGGGCGCTCATCGAAGAGATGAGCAAGATCCAGCAGTACACGTTCGTGTGCGCGCCGACGCCGCTCCAGCACGCGGTCGCCGCGTTTGATGATGCGTCGGTGCAGAAGCAGATCGACGCGATGGTGACGCTGTACGCGGGCAACCGGGACCGCGCGTTCGAGCGGCTGACGGGCGCGGGCTACGAGATGACGCGGCCGGGCGGGGCGTTCTACGCGTTCCCGCGGATCCCGGCGCGGCTGGGCGTGGGCAGCCGGGAGTTCTTCGAACGCTGCCGCGAGAACAAGGTGCTGATCGTGCCGGGGCGCGAGTTCAGCAAGCGGGACACGAACATCCGCCTGAGCCTCGCGACCAGCCCGGAGAACCTGGAGCGCGGGCTGGACGTGCTGGTGCGGCTGGCGGGGCAGTGAACAGCCGGCGAGCGCGGCGTAAGTGGGGTGGGGGGTTAGCGCCCGCGTGATTCCGGGAAGTTGGCCCGCAGGTTGAGCGCGGCGAGACGCACGGTCTCGGCGATGCGCTTGGCCCGCGTCGCGTCGGTCTTGGCCGAGTGGATCCACCACAGAATGCCCTTGCGCGATGAGGGCGCGAATGCGGCGAAGTTCGCGCCGGCGGTGGCGTCACGCTCGAGTGCGGCCGCGAGGTCGGGCGGGTTCTCGAGCGTCTCGGCGGCGTCGTAGGCGGTCCAGCTGCCGTCGGTTTTGGCGGCGTCGATCTTGGCAAGGCCGGGCGGCATCATCAGCCCGCGGGCGACCAGCGCGTCGATCCGGCGCTTGTTGAGCCCGGACCAGATGCTGCCGGGCTTACGCGGCGAGAGATAGAGCATGGACTGCGTCGCGGAGAGTTTGCGCGGCAGGCTGTCGATCCAGCCGAAACAGAGGGCTTCTTCGACGATGTCGTCGTAGGTGAGGGCGCGCGTGCGTGCCGCGGTGCGCGCGGTGGCGTCGGCCTTGTCGTACACCAGCCAGATCGGCTCGGGCTGCGCGAAGTTGGCGGCGAGCCAGGCCCGCCACGCGGCCCGGTCGGGCACATACACACGCGCGGCGGTGTCGAGCCTGCTGACGGGCGCTTTGGCGGAGTTGCTTGGAGGTGTCTTTTCTGAACGGCGTTTGGCCACGCCGCGAGCGTATCGGCCAGCGATCTCGCGCGTTGCTGTTGGTTGGGGATGCGAGGGCAGGGGCTCCGCCCCCGCACCCCCGCAAAGCCGGAAGCCGAAGAAGTTCGAACCACGGAGGCGCGGAGTCATTGAGGACGACCCGCATCTTGACCCACTATCACCGCGTCATCCCATCACCGCGTCCCCGCGTCACCCCCTCCCCGCGTCCCCGCGTCACCGCGTCACCGCGTCAACCCCCTCCCCCCTCCCCCGCCCCCCGCGGCGATCAGTCGCCGCCGCCGCCGCACCCGCCGCCGCCGCAGCCGGAGGAGGAGCAGCCGGACGAGCCGGAGTCGGACGAGCCGGAACTGCCGGAGGAGTCGGAACTGCCGGAGGCGTCAGAGCCGCCGGATGAGCCGGAGCCGCCGGATGAGTGAGAGCCGGAGGAGTCCGGGGTCAAGTGGTCAACGGTCGAACTCTGTCCAGCGTGGTGGGCGGCGTGGTGATGATCGCCGGTGCTCGAGCTCCAGAACCACCACCACGCGATGCCGGAGGAGTCGGACGAGGTGTCGCTCGTGCGCTGCCGCGTGTGCGTGGACGCCGCGGCCCGCTGGCTGGCCCGCTTGGTGACGCGCGTGAGCGCAACGCCCGCGGCGACCAGCATGCCGATGCCGAGCACGATGAGCACGCCGATCGCGATCGGCCCGACCGGCGAGACGCCCTGGCTTGGCGCCAGCAGCGTGCCGCAGCCCGCGGCGGACATCAGCCCGAGGCTCGCGAACAGGCCGACCACCGTGCGGCGGAGCGGCCGCTTGGGAATCACCCAGTTGTCCGCGGTATTGACGCGGGAGAAGTGGGGGGCGGTGCCGAAGCGGGCTTGAGCCGGCGGCCAGATGTCCGCGGGCGGCGTTTCGCCGAAGAGCCGTTCGTAGGACGCGAGCGTGCGTGTGTACCAGTCGTGGAACTTGTCATCCTCGGCCTTCCCGCCGCGGGTCGGGCCGTGGTGCAGCGGACGCTCGATGACCTGGCCGCACAGGTGCTCCCAGTAACTGCGCGTGTAGGTCATGTGCAGGTGCCAGGCCTGGTCGACGGCGTCGCTGGGCGTGACGGGGTGACCCGCGCGGCAGGCGAGGTAGACGAAGCGCCGATACTCGCGCATCACGCGCTCGGCGAAGGCGGGCGACCACGCGTTCTCGCGGGCGAGGCGGCGTTCGAAGGTGAGGGCCGGCGTGCCGTGGTCCACGCGGAAGGCGCTGAGCGCGTCCCACAGCGGGTCGTGCCGGGCGCTGGCGAACTCGGCGGGTTGGGGGGGG
>CAZTQN010000027.1:0-769 GCA_964615765.1 uncultured Phycisphaeraceae bacterium | reverse complement strand
GCCCCCCCCCCCCGGGCGCGCGCGGCCCCCCCCCCGCCCCGGGGGGGGGGGGGGGGGGGGGCGCGCGGGGGGGGCGCGGCGGGCGTGCTGGTCAATGATCGGAGTCGACGCTTGGTGAACGGTCGTCATCGAGTGCGCTCCTTGTGTGACCGGCGCCGGAGGATCCGGCGCATAGGTATCGACGCCGCGATCGTGCGGCGTCGCAGAATCCATCGGGAGGGAGGGGAGGGCGCGGGGGCGTGGGGAGGCCGCGGGCAATCCGAGCCCGCTGCCCGCGTGCGAAGCGCTCAGTTGGTGTGAGTGTCCCCTCAGTCCGCCGCGTGCTGTCTCGCCTGAGTGCCCGGACCATCGGGTCATCGCCGGAAGTATGCGGCACGAATCGCGGCCGTGCCCAAAGTGCGGCGGGCGGTTGGTACCACGGGTGGTGGAGGAATGTGAAGAATCGGAGAAGAAGAGGCACGAGGCACGGGGCGGGGAGAAAGGCACCGGGGACCGGGCACCAGGAGCGGAGAAGGCACCGGGGACCGGGCACCAGGCACCAGGAGTGGCGAAGGCACCGGGGACCAGGCACCAGGCACCAGTGAGATGGCAGCTCGAAACGCCGCGGTCCGGACGCCGTGCCTCTCACCGGTGTCTTCCCACTGGTGCCCGGTGCCCGGTGCCTGGTGCCTCTTGTGGCGCTTCGCCCGTCCGCTCGGCGGACGCTGGGCAGGTCGTTTCAGCCCCGTCGCCTCGATCAGCCGGGGCAGGTGGGCGCGTGTGACGCCGG